>JAVBTT010000021.1:0-78196 GCA_031556035.1 Oscillospiraceae bacterium | reverse complement strand
GTCACTCTACGAAGCGTTTCCGCCTGAAAAAGCAAGGCAACTCGCGAGCCGTTTGGAGATTCATTACACACCTAAACATGGCAGTTGGCTGAATATTGCCGAAATTGAGCTGTCAGTTTTAGAACGGCAATGCTTGGGTCGTAGAATCCCGAGCATCGGCTTGCTCAACCGTGAGATTTCAGCCTGGAATATCCATCGAAACGATGCTGTAAAGCCGTCGACTGGCACTTTACTACCGCTGATGCGAGGGTTAAGCTGAGACACTTATATCCTATTATTAAGTTGACGTAAACTACTAGTCTTCTTATGAATGTTCACAAATTATACACTGACCGTTCACAAATATCAACAGATATTTCCAAATATCCTTATAACCCACACGATTTTTGCTCAATAATAGATTTAGCGGATGAAATATCCGACTATGTTGAGAGGCGTGAGGGAAACGTGAACTTGGAACAGCTCATAGACAAAACAATTGACATTCTCCATGGCATGAATTATACGGAAGGAACCTGGAAGCACGCCTTCCGTAACGGTAGATGCAGCGCGTTGCGGCAATTCTTTTCGGAGCGCGGCAAGGAGGAGTTTTGCGTTGACACCGCGCGGGAGTACATTGCGTACATCCAAAAGCGTTATGAAAACGGTGAGTTTTCCTTTTATCGGTCCGCCCACCTGAAGAAAATGGCGGCATGGCTGATTCAGGTGCATGAGACCGGCGAGCTGCGCTGGAAATCCGGAATGAAAAGCAAAATCTCCCTCAACAGCTTTTTCGAGGACACGCTGGAGGGTTATCTGGCCTCCAGGCGGGGCGCTTTAAGCGAGCGCAGCATTGTTAGTCATAGATCAGATATCCGGCACCTCCTGGGTTATCTTCAGCATGAGAAAGACTATGTTGACTTTGCACGGCTTACCCCGAGGGATGTCCAGGCCTTCATGCTGTTCATGCGTCAAGGGCGCGAGGGCCGGCTTGATTTTGTTGCGCACTCGGTTCGAAGCTTTTTATCCTATCTCAACTCATCCGGGCTGGTCGACGCCGACCTTTCGTCGGCGCTGCGCATGCGGCTTCAGCGCCCCGCAAAAATTATGTCCCGACTATCACCCGAGGAGATAGACCTGATTCTTTCCCAGCCGAACAGGGATACGGCGGTCGGCAAAAGGGATTACGCCATTCTGATGCTGGGCAAAAGCACCGGGCTGCGCAGAGGGGACATCGTCAACCTGAAGCGCTCTGACATCGACTGGAAAGCAGACGAGCTTCGAATCACTCAAAGCAAGACAGGGGTTCCGCTGGTGCTGCCTCTGGAACCGGACACGGAAGACGCAATCGTTGACTATCTGCTAAACGGCAGGCCGAAATCGAACCTGCCTTATGTCTTTCTGCGCGGGGCCGCACCCCGCGCCGCCATATCGCCGCAATTGGTCGGCACAATGTTCGGCAGATATTTGTCGAAGGCCGGAATCAGTCACACGCCGGGCGACGGCAAGAGCTTTCATGGACTCAGGCGCTCAATGGCCAGCCTGATGCTGGAGGCCGATATCCCGCTTACTACAATCTCGCAAGTGCTGGGGCACCGGAAGATGGATTCGGCTGCTCCCTATCTGTCTGTAGACGAGAAAAATCTCCGCAGATGTGCGCTCGGACTGAAGGGCATTGAGGTCAGGGCGGAGGGCTTGTCGTGGTAGAAGGATTTAATAGCTGCTTCCGGGCGCACATGGATAATATGCTCGCCTACAAAGAGGCAATGGGGTTTTCCAAATCCACTTATCGATATTATTTGGACCGGTTTGACAAGCATTGCCTCTCTCTATTTCCATATGAGACGATTCTGACCAAGGAACTCGTCTTGAGCTGGGCAAAGACGTCAGGCACGGAATCCGCAAACACATTCAGACGCAGGTTGGCCTGCATACGCGAGTTCGCCCGGTATTTGCAGAGTGTTGGCCTGCCCGCGTATCTGTTCCCGGATAAGATGGCAGCCGCGCGGCAGGCGTATGTTCCACATATTTTCACCAATGAAGAGCTGAAAGCCTTCTTTTACGGCGCCGACCACTATGAGAAATATGTGTGCGACCCGCTGCGGCATCTGATCATCCCGGTCGTTTTTCGCCTGATCTATTGCTGCGGGCTGCGACCCTCGGAAGGTCTGCTGATTAAGACTGACGACATTGATCTGACTACGGGCAGGCTGTGTATACGCCAGGCCAAACGCCACAAGGATCGTGTCGTTATGCTGTCGGATGATCTGCTCAAGCTATGCGGCAAATACGCCGAAGAACTGAAGGGATGTTATGGGGAAACCAAATACTTTTTCCCTAGTATAAATGGAAAGCCGTATGGTACTGTTTGGCTGCGATACAACTTTCACAAATGCTGGAGAAATGCCGGTATCGCAAGTTTTACTGAACCTAAGCCGCGAGTTTATGACTTCCGCCATACATTCGCCACGCGATGCCTGTACCAATGGATGGAGGGCAAGGAGGATCTTTATTTCTGTCTTCCTTATCTCAGTGCCTACATGGGACACAGTAATTTTTCGAGCACGGCATATTATATTCACCTGCTGCCGGAGCGTCTCGCGGCAACAGAAGCCATCAATTGGTTGGCTTTCGAGGAGCTTATTCCTGAGGTGCCGGAATGAAAAGGCTGAAGGATGAGACCTTCTTCCGGCTGCTTCGCAGCTTCCTCACGGTGTATCTTCCGCAGCAGCGTATGTGCAGCGCCAATACGGTTAAGTCTTGCAGGGAAGCGTTTAATCTGCTGTTTTCGTTTTTGGAGATGAGAAAGTCCATCGCGCTGTTTGATGTTTCCTTTGAACTGTTGGACGCGCCCGTAATACAAGAGTTTTTAACCTGGCTGGAGACCGAGCGTCATTGCGCCGCCTCAACAATCAATCAGCGGCTGGCTTGCATACGCTCTTTTTTCAACTATGCCGGCAAAATGGAGTTTTCCCTGCTTGAGCATCAAAACGAGCTCAGGAAAATCTCGCTTAAAAAGAGCGCGGCATCTCAATCTGTTGAATTTCTTTCGGAGAACGCGCTGAAGTCTGTTCTTGAGGCGCCTGACGTCAAAATTCCCAAGGGTTTCCGGGATATGTTCCACATGATTCTACTGTATGATACCGGAGCCAGAAACCAGGAGCTTCTCGATCTGAGATTGAAGGACATTGATCTGGCTCCGAAGCGCGGTATGATACGAGTCACGGGCAAGGGCAATAAGCAGCGGCTGATCCCCATCATGGAAAAAACGGTGGAGCACTGCAAAAAGTATCTCAATATCTTCCACCGCTCTGAGCCGGATTCAAATCAGTATCTGCTTTATACCATAAGGCAGGGCGAAAAACGGCAGATGTCCGCCGATAATGTTGCCCGCTTCCTGAACCACTATGGCGGTCTCGCCAAAGCCAAATGCTCTGAAGTGCCCGACAAAATCCACCCCCATTTATTCCGGCACACGCGGGCCATGCATCTGTATCGGGGAGGGATGCCTCTTGCGCTGCTATCCGAGTGGCTGGGACACGCTCAGTTCGAGACCACCCTGATCTACGCACATGCGGATACCGAGATGAAACGCCAGGCAATACAGAAGGCGACCGCCGCGGCAAACCCGATTCGTAAAGATGTACGATTACCCCAGGCATGGAAGGATGATGAAGAACTGCTTAGGGAGCTGTATGGCTTGAAGTAACATTATTATCCCGATTTATTTAAGAAATCTGCCCTGATTGCAGGGCTGTCCGATATAAATCGGGATAATCTGTTTGTCGGGATAATCAATAATAACGCTAGTTGGCTCCTTTATACTTCTCGCCAGAATGAATATTGCCCTGACCCTGATTATTTTCGCGTTTCTACCGTTTCTCGTTTGGTTCGCGGCAAAAAAACGCGTAAAGCTGATGAATACCGCCATGCTTACCCGCGTAAAAATCGGAGAGGTCAACGCGGAGCTCGAAAACAGCATCGCGGGGGTGCGCGTATCCAAGGCGTACGAATCCTCGAACTATGAGCTTAACAAGTTTCAGACCGGAAGCGTAGACTTTGCCAAGGCGCGCGGAAAGCAATATCAGGCTATGGCGGAATTTTTCTCAGGTACAGGACTGATCATGGACATACTAGTGCTAGTCACTCTTATTTCCGGCGGACTGTTCGCCTACCACGGAAAAATCAACGGCGGAGATTACGCCGCATATCTGCTGTTTGCCGGGCAGTTTACCGATCCTATCAAAAAGCTAATAAACTTTATTGAGCAGCTGCAGGCCGGCATGAGCGGCTTCACGCGCGTCCAGGAACTGCTGGAGGTTCCTCCGGAGGCAGATGACCCGGACGCCATAGAGCTCAGCACAATAAAGGGCGACGTCAGCTTCCGGAACGTCACCTTCAGTTATGACGAGGGACAGCATGTGCTCCGCAACCTCTCGTTGGATATAAAGCCCGGCCGAACCGTCGCGCTGGTTGGACCGTCGGGCGGAGGCAAGTCCACGCTATGCCATCTGCTGCCCCGCTTCTACGAGCCGGAGAGCGGCGAGATAGCCATTGACGGAACGGACATCAGGCGCTATACCCGCCTCAGCCTGCGCCGCAATATAGGTATAGTACAGCAGGACACATTTCTGTTCACCGGCAGCATACGAGACAACATAGCGTACGGCGACTTTGACGCATCCGAGGACGACATAATAAAAGCCGCCCAATCGGCCAACATACACGACTTTATAGACAGCCTGCCGGACAAATACGACACCTTCGTGGGAGAGCGCGGCGTGATGCTCTCGGGCGGCCAGAAGCAGCGGATATCCATTGCTAGGGTTTTTTTGAAAAATCCCCCCCTGCTTATACTGGACGAGGCCACCTCCGCCCTTGACAACACCACCGAGGCTGCTATTCAGCAGGCGCTTGACGGATTGTCGCAGGGCCGCACTACCCTTGTGGTTGCGCATCGGCTCTCCACCATCAGAAACGCCGACGAAATTGTCGTCATCGCGGAAAACGGCATTGTGGAGAGCGGTACGCACGATGAGCTTCTGGCTAAAAACGGGCTATACTCCGAGCTCTGGAACGCGCAGCTAAGGAGCTTTTGAGGTATTAGTATAATTTACGCCCCAAGGCGCAAAATGAGCGCGGAGGTGCGTGGAAAATGAAAAATAGCGATACATTTATTGGCATCGGCAAAAACCCCAATCCCAACGTCCCCGATCTTCCGCTCGGCTTCGGAATGGCGCTTGCTCAAAACTCCAATGCCCAGAGCGCGTTTGGGGCGCTGAGCGACGGGGAAAAAACGGAGATCATCAACGGAATACAAGGCGCCGCCACCGGAGATGACGCAAAGCGGCGCATTGCCGACGCGGTGAGCAGACTTTCCGAGAAAAGCTGAATTTGTGCAGGCGTTATACTAGGGCGTGTTTATGCCGCGGGCGACTCAAGACGTCCGCGGCATAAACAGGTCATTTATCTTTTTGGGCCTTTATAAGCGCTGTTTCCGCGCTTATACCGCTTGTCCTTATCATGCGCCTGAGCTTGAAGAGCTGTTCCGGCTTTCCCACCTCTATTATGTTGACGCCCTCCTCGCAGCCCAGGCTGCCCTTGAATCCCAGGTTCTTCAATATTCCCTTTGACGCTGCGCTTATCGCGCCCTTGGGATAGGCAAAGACCGTTGGAGCTGTTCCAGTCATCTCCTCTACCCTCTCCTGAAGCCTCATTAAATCCTCCGACAGCCTCTCCTCATATTCTTCCGCGCTCTCCCCCCTTCGCTTCAGAGCCCCGTTAGGGCCGTGCAGATCATAGCCGTGACTCTGAATTTCCACATGACCGCTTTCAGCCATTTCCGCAAGCTGCTTCCAGGTCAGGTTTGGGTAGTTAATGTTTCTCCCGTCGGCAGAGTATTTATCAGTTTCCTTTCCCAATATGGAGATCACGGCCTTCACATCGTATTTTTTGAGCAGCGGGTACAGGTATCTGTAATCTGAGTAGTTCCCGTCGTCAAACGTCAGCATTACGGGCTTTCGGGGCAGCTCCCCCGTTCCCTCTGCAAAGGCAATTACATCGGAGAACAGCACGCATTCATAGCCGTTTTCCTTTAGGTAGGCAAGATCACGCTCCAGCGCCTGCGGCGAAATGCAAAACCTCCCCTGAAGACCTGCGTCCCTGCTTACTCTGTGATACATCAATATTGGCAATTCTGCTGTTTTGCAGCTTTCCACATTGTCAAAAGCGCACACCGTCCCGCCTTGCTCCGCAACAAATATGGTCAATATGCATAATATTATTGTTTTGCGCATAAATATACTGCTTCACTCCATAAAAAGTCTGTTTATATATTATTTCAGCATTTAACGAAATAATAACAACCACATAAATATAATAAATGGTTTAAATACCAAGTCAAAAAATAATTAATCGCTTGCCAGCCGTCGATTATATGCTATAATACATATTGTCGATTCAGTTTTTTTCAGGCAAGTCGACAAAGGGAGGTGGGAGAAGCAGTGAAAAGGCTCAATATGATTATTCTTCTCTTTTTTTCCTTCCTCGCCTTCATTATTGCGCCTCTAATCGTATCATACTATACCTACAGCAATGAATTCATGCGCTATACCGAAGGCGAAATATCCAGGTTCGCCAACATAAATCTTCAAAACGCACAGAAAATGAGCAGCATGATGTTCAATGAAATAAACAGGGAAATAACACGGATTCCGATGAACGAGTCAGTGTCATATATAGGCAGGGTAAAGTCATATGACACCATAAAAAACAATGTCAACAATATCCTTCAATACAACAAGGTTTTGGGCCTCCTTCAGGACGCGACCTATACCAACACTTTTTTTCACTCGATATACATCTATCCCAGAAACGCGGACTACATAATAACAACTGACAACGGCATAGTAAGATACGACGAATTTACCGACCTGGACTGGCTGAGCTCATATGAGGAGGAGTTTTCAGGGGCGCCCTCAAGGAAATGGATTCCCCGCAAAATATCCGGCTCCGTCGTATCGAATTTTTCGCAGAGCGACCCTGAAATCAATGTCGTAAGCTGCGTATATCAGATTAAATCAATAATCGCCGGATTTGACGGCGTGCTGATTGCAAACATATATGAGAAAAACCTGTGCGACCTCGCCAATATCTCGGAATTTGATTCGGACGGCTACTGTTATGTTGTCGACACCGAGGGAAATATCGTGCTGCATCCCGATAAGCTAATGTTTTCCAGGAATATGTCGGACGACCCTGTCATTTCGCAGGTTCTGGCCTCCTACGAGCAAAGTGGCTACATCTCCAATCCGGGCAGCGACGAGCACAGCCTGTCCGTATATAACAAGACGGACTTCAGCGGATGGATATATATAAGCAATCATTCCCTCGAAAATTTGACCGCGCAGGTCACCGCTCTGAGAAACCGCAACTTAGCCGTTCTTGCTGCCTGCATTTCCGCAGGCTTGATCATAATATCCATATTGCTCATAAGAATAGCCTCCCCTATGAGCAAGCTGCTCGCCAGTTTGCGCGGAAGATACACGTTTGGCAAAGGGCTCAGAAATGAGTTTGTGTATATCCTCAAAGCCTTTGAGGATGTCACCGGTCAGGAGCAGCAACTCAGGGAAGTTGTGGAGAGCAGCAAAAACAGAGTTCAGGAGATGTATGTCCTTGACCTTCTGCACGGCCTTCCCTCCCGCTGTGATGCCGACGATATAAAGCTAACAAGCTATCCGCATGAAAATTTTATTGTCCTGGTTTTTTCAGTGGACCAGAACGCTGCCTTTGTCGACCGTTTCACGTCCGAGCAGCGCAGCTACTTCCTGAATTTCATCGCCTCACGCTGTGAGAGCGGCATTATGCCGGAGGGCGTTTGCACCTCCGCTGTGATTGAAGGAGGCTCCGTGGCCGCCGTTGTAAATTTCCCCGCCAAAATCCTGCCTTCCATATGTGGAACGCTCTCTGAAAATGCGTTTGAAATTGCCTCCGAAGCCTCCAAGCTTGTCAAGCACACCTTCACAATAGGAGTGGGCTCTCCTCAGAAAACCCTCAACGGGATCAGACCGTCCTTCCTCCAGGCACTCGAAGCTCTTGGAAGAAGAATAGTCGTCGGTTATGGCGAGGTGATCTGCTGGGAACAAAGCCAGTATCCACGATACAGTTATCCATACCAACGCGAAATCCGCATTTTAAATTATTTAAACGCCCAAAACATCGAATCGCTGGAACAGGAATTCGACGCTCTCGCCCTTGAAATGAGAGAACTGTCCACCGACAATATTATTCAAGTGTTCCATGTTATTTTAGGTGTCATAATCAAATACTGCACCGAACAGGAAATACGCATAAGCTCCGCCTATGGAAACACCGCCGATCTTTACTCCTTGCTGGCCGGCATGGAAACCCTGTCTGAAAAAAGCGATTTCCTCAAGGATTTATGCAAAAAAATTATACTCTACTCTAATCAAAACAGCATCGGCGAACAAAGCCATATTTCCATGATCACCGAGTATATCGACAACCATTTCAGGCAGGAAATAGATTTTGAGAAAATGGCCGCTGAGATCGGCATAAGCTATTCCTATATAAGGAAAATCGTCAAGGAAAACACAGGGGAAAGCCTTTTGGATCTTGTGAATACCAGAAGGATAAATGAGGCCAAGCACTTGCTCAAGGAAACGGGCATGACGCTCGCGTCGATATCTTCTCAGCTTGGCTACAGCAATCTGCAGAGCTTCAACAGGTTTTTCAAAAAATATGAGGGGATCACTCCGGGCGAGTACAGGTATTTAAGTTCAAAGGGTGATCAGCAGGAATAACATCAGACTGAACAGGCATTTTTGAGACGTATGAAAGGAGGGCCCAATTATGAAGGTTCGCAGTTTTTTTATTTTATTATTGCTTTCGTCGGCCCTTTTCATTTCGCTCACGGGATGCTTTAGCGTCTCGCCGGAGCCATCTCCATCAGTTAAGCCGGATTCTACTTCAGTGTCCAACGGACTTAAATCGGGAAAATACACCAAATACGAAAATCAAATTGAAATAAGAATCCCGGTTTATGACCGCATTATCCAAGGGCAAAAGCCTGTCGACAACAACTACTGGACCAGATACATACAGGAGAGCTTTGGCGATGCTTTAAATATTCAGGTTACATATGTACCCATAAACCGCAACTCCGGCGTTGAGAAATTCACTATGATGCTGGCAGTAAACGAAGCCCCCGATTTAATTTTTGATTACGACTATCCGGTTGCGATGAAATACTATTCCATGGGCGTGTTTCAGGAGATTCCCAAGGACATGCTTGAGCGCTACGCCCCTAACTACCTCGCTCATTCAGCAGGCGTAATCAGTTACGGCATTGTCGAGGGAAAGCAGATTTTTCTCCCGGCCACCCGCCCTGAGGTATATAACTGGGTGACACTTATCCGGCAGGACTGGCTTGACGCGGTCGGACTCCATATGCCGGAAAGCATCACGGAGTTTGAAGCCGCTCTTCGCAAATTTAAAGAGCTGGGACTCGGCGGCGAAGCTACCGTTCCCTATACTCTTTCAGTCATTAATCCCAATACCATGTATAATTATCCGTTCCGCGACTATCCCCCAGACCCAGAGGAAGTCGCCCTGTACTCCGATGTGTCGGTGGCCGCTCTGCCCTGGGAGGCGACGCGGCACGCTCTGAAATGGTACAACCAAATGTTCAGTGAGGGCTTAATTAGCCCCGACTGGGCGTTTGACAAAAACGGCAATACCGCGCAGACTGATTTTATGAGCGGTAAGGGTGGGGTCTACAGCTTTTATATGAGCACAAACCCGCAGGTCATCCAAAATCTAGTCGCCTCCGTCCCCTCGGCCCGGCTTGCCATCCTCGATCCCCGCGCCCTGAGCCCGAAAGGGACAAATGTGGCCAGACGGGCTTACTGGCCCTTTGGGATGCTCAACGGCATAAACGCGAGCTCCAAGCACCCCGAGGCAGTGCTCATGCTGCTGGATTGGATGTGCGACCAGGAGAACCTCTTCACTCTTCAGAACGGTATTGAAGGCCTTACCTATGCGCTGGAGGACGGTTTGCCAAAGCCGATAGAATACGCCGGCGAAGAGGCCCTCAACTACAACTCGAATAAGGATATCTGGTGTCTTGTCACCGAGGGTAAAGACTTCGGCAATGAGGAGGATAATTTAAGGGTTCAGATGGTGACATACGCCCCGGAGGGCTTTGAGTATCTGATTAAGGACAACAAGGAGTGCATTGACAAATACCTGCGTCCAAACGAATATGAGGACTACCTGTTTGCCGGCCACACCATAGAATCACTCAGCATATACCAGGCCACCCTAAAGGCCCTGTGGGAGGAATACCAGATCAAGCTTATAACCTGCAGACCCTCTGAGTTTGACCATTTGTACGATTTGGCGGTCGAGAATTATCTGGACGCAGGCTATCAGGAGATACTCAGCGAAAAGCTCGCAGCATATGTCGAAACGGGTGGGAAATCCAAATAACGCGAGTACACAAACAATTCAGGAGGAACATTATGGAAAGATACGCGTGGAAACTCAGGATATTTGACGGGAAGTTGGACGAATACATCAAGCGCCATGACGAGATATGGCCCGAGATGACCGAGCTGCTCAACAAGGCCGGTATCCACAACTACACCATCTGGAATGTGGGAAACGAGCTGTTCGGTTATTACGAATGCGAATTCGGAGTGGATTTCGCGGCTAAAACCCAGGCGGGAAGCGAAATAGTAAAAAAGTGGGACAAGCATATGAGCGATGTGATAATGCCGTCCGAAAAAGACCCTGATACCGGCGCACAGCCCAAGCTCAGGCAAGTCTTTTTCCATAAGTAATGAGGTTATCAATAAACTATGAAACACATTTTATGCTTTGGAGACTCTAATACATACGGCTGCGACCCGGAGACCTGGGGGCGCTTTCAGCTTCACGAGCGCTGGACCGGGCTTTTGCAGGAAACGCTTGGCAATGAGTACAGAATAATCGAGGAAGGCCTCGGCGGGCGCACGACCGTCTTTGACGATCAGACCTCCCCTCACCGCAGTGGAGTTGATTATCTGCTCCCCTGCCTGCAGAGCCACCAGCCGCTTGACTTGGTGATCATCATGCTGGGAACCAACGACTGCAAGGGTTTTTTCGCCAACAGCGCCTACGACATCGCGCGCGGCATGTCTCGGCTCGCGCGGGTGGTGCTGAATCCACAGAACTGGGAACGGGGAAGCAGGGCTGAGCTTATGCTCGTCTCCCCCGCACCGCTTGGCGAGGGTCTGTTGAACAATTCGGTTTTCGACGAGCACTTTGGCCCGCTTGCCATTGAGCGCTCCAAAGGGCTTGCCCGTCACTTTTCCGCTGTCGCCAAAGAGCTTGGCTGCCGCTTTTTAGACGCCGGGAGCTACTGCTCGGTATCTGAAACAGAGGGCGTTCATCTGGACCGCGAGGCGCACAGATCGCTTGCCGCAGCTTTGGCGGTCGAGATAAAAAAGTTCCTGTGAGAATCCGGTATCGACGCCCTAGGCGGGGATGCGTCTACAAACTCAAAAAATGAGGACCAAAAGATGAATATAATAGACCTTCGCAGCGACACGGTGACAATGCCCACGGAGGGGATGCGCCGTGCCATGATGAGCGCCGAGGTCGGCGACGACGTGTACGGGGATGACCCCACTGTCAAGAGACTTGAGGAGCTGTCTGCGGCAATACTTAAAAAAGAGGCCGCCCTGTTCGTCCCCTCCGGCACTATGGGCAACCAGCTAGCCATAATGAGCCAGACAAGACGCGGGGACGAAATAATAGCAGACGTAAGCTCTCATATCGTCTGGCATGAGGTCGGCGCGGCGGCGGTGCTGTCCGGTGTCAATATACGGACTGTTAAATCTGTTGAGGGCCGTATGGAAATTGGCGAGGTCAAGGCCGCCGTCAGGCCCGACGATATCCATGAGCCAACCTCCGCGATGCTCTGCCTTGAAAATGCACACGGCTGCGGCAGGGTGCCCCCGCTTGAGTATATGGCGGATATGCGCGCCGTGGCCGATAACGCTGGGCTGCGCGTCCATCTGGACGGCGCCAGAATATTCAACGCAGCGCTCGTCCTGGGCTGCCAGGCTTCGGATATCGCCCGGCACGCCGATACGGTGATGTTCTGCCTGTCCAAGGGCCTTTGCGCCCCAGTGGGCTCCATGCTCTGCGGAGACGCCGGCATAATCTGCCGGGCTCGAAAAAACCGCAAGTTGCTCGGCGGCGGAATGCGGCAGGCGGGAATACTGGCGGCGGCCGGAATTGTCGCGCTGGAGAGTATGAGGGAGAGGCTGGCCGAGGATCATGAAAACGCGGCATATCTTGCCTCCCTGCTTTCAGAGAGCGGCGCAGTCAGCATAAGGCCGGTGGAAATAAACATGGCGTTTGTCAGCTTTCCCGGCAGAGACGCTTCCGGGCTGCACATATACCTGAGGGAAAACGGCGTGCTCGCCAACCCCTGTGACGCCTCAGGGATCCGGTTTGTCACTCACCACGGCATAACCCGCCGGGATATAGAGCGTACCGCTTCCCTTCTGCTGGGCTGGCGCGGATAATTAGTACCTCATTTCTATAGATAAACTCTGAGAGACCCCCGCCGAACGGCGGGGGTCTCTCAGAGTTTATCACTTAACGGACACGGCCCGGTGATATGTCTTTTTCCCTTTTTTAATCAATACGCCGTCTCCGGCAAAACGCACCGGAGCAAGAGCTTCGGAAAAGCTTTCGACTTTTACTCCGTCTATCTCGAGCCCGCCCTGCTCAATAAGTCTGCGTCCCTCCCCCTTCGAGGGCACGAGCCCGCACAGCAGCAGCAGGTCAATGACGTTGATTTCACCCGGTGCCTGAACAGCCGTCGTCGGGACGTTCTCCATGTCCCCGGAGCCCGCGAACAGTGCGCGCGCAGCCTGCTTCGCCTTTTCCGCCTCCGCCTCTCCGTGCACAAGAGCGGTCAGCTCATAGGCAAGGCGATCCTTTGCGGCATTGAGCTGCTGGCCCTCCCAGCCCTCCATTTCCGCAATATCTTCAAGCGGAACAAAGGTCAGCATCTTGAGAAACTTTATCACGTCAGCGTCCGCCGTGTTGCGGAAATACTGGTAAAACTCATACGGCGACGTTTTTTCCGGATCGAGCCACACGGCGCCCTTTGCCGTCTTGCCCATCTTTGTGCCCTCAGAGGTAAGCAAAAGCGTCACGGTGAGCACATGAGCGTCATGGCCAAGCTTCCTTCGTATCAGCTCGGTCCCGCCAAGCATGTTGGCCCACTGGTCATTGCCCCCGCATTGCATGTTGACTCCGTAATTCTCATGAAGATATAAGAAATCGTAGCTCTGCATCAGCATGTAGTTGAATTCCAGAAAGCTGAGGCCCTTCTCAAGCCTTGTGCGGTAGCAATCGGCCGTAAGCATCTGGTTTACCGAGAAGTGGACGCCCACATCCCGCAAAAAGGTCATGTAGTTCAGGTTTCTCAGCCAGTCCCCGTTATTCACCATGACGGCAGGCGGGAAATCTATAAACCTTCCCATCTGCTCCTTAAAGCGCTCCCCGTTGGCGTCAATCTGCTCGACCGTCATGATGTTGCGCATGTCGGTCTTGTCGGTAGGGTCGCCAATCATTGTGGTGCCGCCGCCGATGAGCACAATCGGCTTGTTGCCAGCCTTCTGAAGATGGCGCATCAGTATCAGAGGTATGAAATGCCCGACCGTAAGGCTGTTTGCGGTCGGGTCAAAGCCAATATAAAACACGGCTCTGCCGTTGTCGATAAGCTCCCTGACCTCGTCCTCGCCCGTGGTCTGAGCCAGCAGTCCCCTGAGCTTCAGCTCCTCAAACACCGTCATATGTCCCTCTCCTTTTTATATATTATTCCGGCATTATGCTTCCGGCGTAATATTCTTATTTCCAGCTTCATAATCCCGCTTTATACGCGTCAGCCTGCCCGATAAGCTCGCCCGCGTTCTGAAGCGTTGTGTCCGTTATTTCACTTCCCCCGGTCAGTCGGGCGATTTCCGCCGCCCTTCCCCCGCTGTCAAGCCTGTTTACCGCTGTCACGGTGCGCCCTCCGGATATCCCCTTCTCAATCAGGAAATGATTGTCCCCCATGGCCGCAATCTGAGCCAGATGAGTGACGCAGAGCACCTGCTTTTTTCTGGATACGGAGCATAGCTTTTGCGCCACCCTATGCGCTGCCCTGCCCGAGACCCCGGAGTCAACCTCGTCAAAGATCAGGGTGGGCACCTCGTCGCTCTGAAGGTTTTTCAGCGCGAGCATTATCCGCGCCAACTCCCCTCCCGACGCCACCCTGGAAAGAGGCTTTATTTCCTCGCCGGGGTTTGCCGAAAACCTGAATGAGACGGTATCCGCGCCGTCTCCGGATGGCTCCCTGCGCTCAAGTGAGACTTTAAAACGCGCCTTGCCCATGTCCAGCTCGGAGAGCTCGTCCGCCATCCTTTTCTCCAATTCAGCGGCTGCGGCGGCGCGGCACAAGGACAGCTCCCCCGCCAGTTCAAGCAATCGAGCCTCCGCCTCCCGCCTGTCCATCTCCAGTCTCTCAAGCCGTTCCTCGGAAAGCTGGATTCTCTCCAGCTCCTCCCTCCAGCCCTCAGCCCTCTCAAGCAGTTCCCCTGTGTCGCAGCCGTATTTGCGCTTTAGCCTGTAGTACACATCTATCCTGGACTCAATCGCGTCCAGCTCGCGGGGAGACATTTCATCGTCCCTCGTCAAAGACACAAGCGCGTCCACGCAGTCCTCAAGCGAAAACGCGAGCTCATCCAGCCTTTTGCCTATATCGTCGTAGGCTTGTCCAAAGCCGGCTATCGAGCGCAGCTCCAAGGACGCGGTCGAGAGCAGCGCGGCAGCGCCCTCCGAATCCTCCCCGCCGCTGAGACAGACGAGCGCCGCCTCTGTGGCGGAGGTAATCTTCTCCGAGTTTTGAAGTCTTTTTCGCTTGTCAGCCAGTTCGGTCTCCTCCTCGGCGTCCAGCCCGGCTGCGTCAATCTCGCCCAGTCTGTAGGTCAGCATATCAATACGGCGGGATTTTTCCTCGTCGTCCATGCTGAGGGACGCAATAGCTTTTTTTATGCCAATCCAGTCTCCATAGGCCTTCCTGTAAGTCTTGAGGTCTATCGAGCCAAACGCGTCGAGCACGCCGAGGTGTCTTTCATCCTGGAGAAGCGACTGGCTGTCGTGCTGGCCATGCACATGGACAAGCAGCTCCCCAAGCTGGCGAAGCTGAGCGACCGTAGCGGGCGTTCCCGCGATTTTGCATATGTTGCGGCCATCCGCGAGAATATCCCTGGAAATAACCAGCTCCTCTTCAGCGGTAATACCGGCCTCCTCAAGCATTTTAACAGCCGATTCGCCGATTCCGTGAAAAAGCGCCCTTACCGACGCTCTGTCGCAGCCTGTGCGTATAAGCTCCCGAGACGCTCTGTTCCCAAGGATAGCGCCAAGCGCGTCGATAACTATCGACTTTCCGGCCCCCGTCTCCCCTGTCAGCACGTTCAGGCGGTTATCGAAATCTATATCGACCGATTCGATTACGGCCACATTCTCAATGTGCAAAAGGGAAAGCATGCTTTCACATCCCAATAGATATTCGAATAAATAATAACAGTTACTCTTTATACCTAGTCCATCATTGTGTGTATTATCGCCAAAAGCTCTTCCGCTGCGGCGCTATCTCTCAGCGCGAGAAATGCAGTGTCGTCTCCGGCGATGGTTCCCACTAGAGATGGAAAATTCATCGCGTCAAGCGCCGCGCATGCTGCCGAGGCAAGACCCGGCAGTGTTTTGAGAACCAGAATATTCTGCGCCGCTTCACATGAGGTGACGCTTTCGTGAAATATTGTCCTCAAACGTCCGGAATGCGTGATCTCCCCGTTCCCGGACGAAACAGTATATTTGTACTTGTTGTCTCCGGAAAGCGCCTTCACAAGCCTGAGCTCTTTTATATCCCTGGAAATAGTGGCCTGGGTAGTCCTGAAACCGGCCCGCTGGAGCAGAGATGACAATTCCTCCTGTGTCTCCACCTCGCTCGCCTGAATGATTTCCAATATCTTCGACTGTCTCTGAAATTTCATTGCTATCACCTCGGTTTGTTTAGCTTTTCCCGGATTATCTCATAAAAATTGCGTTTTTTCAATCTCAGAATATCAGTATGGCGGTCGGCCTTGTTTACGGTAACGCGAGAGTTTTCCGTAAGCCTGACCGCCTGTCCGCCGTCAGCGGTGACAAACGCGTATCGCTCTGCGGATACTATCGGGATTATCTCAATCTCCCTGTCCGCGTCCAGGACAAAGGAATGCGCGTAAGAGGCGTACGGGCATATCGGAGTCAGAAGTATTGTATTTGCGTTCGGCTCAACCAGCGGACCTCCCGCCGACATTGAGTAGCCTGATGAACCGGTGGGAGTTGAAATAATTATACCGTCTCCAAAAAATTCGTACAAATAGCTTCCGCCCACCAGGAGCCTGAGCTTGATAGACTGACCCAGCGTTCCCCGGAATATCACGACGTCATTAAGGGCATAGACCGACATTGAGCTTTCGCCGGTTTGCACTGAGGATCTTATCATCATGCGGCGGTCGAGTTCATACTCTCCCGCGAAAACGTGCTCAAGCATCCCATACTCGTCCTGCTCAAGCTCGGCCAGCATTCCTATGTTCCCAAGATTAATCCCCAGTATCGGTATGCGGTACTCACTCGCGAACTGGGCGCAGCGCAGCAGTGTGCCATCCCCGCCCAAAGAAATAACCAGGTCAAGCGTACTAAGCGCCTGATTCAGCGGGAGCACATTAATATCCTTAAAATCATACTCTGCCGGAGCGAGCTCAAGCGGAAGCGAGACCTCCGCGCCAAACTCGCGCAGCATTTTTGCGATCTTTAATGTGTTTGTAAATCCGATATCGCGCTCTGAGTTGGGAAACAACAGGATATTCTTCATTGTTCCTGTCCTTTCAAGTCAAAATGCGCGCTATTAATAATATTCTCAATCTGGGCAGAAGTGACGCATCCTCCAAAGCCGGGTCTTGCCAAGTGCATTAAAAACTCTATATTGCCCTTCGGTCCCTTTATTGGCGAATAGGTTATATGCTTTACAGTCATGCCGTTTCCGTCAAAACAGCCGACAAGCCCAGCAAGAATATCGCTGTGGGTAGCTGGATCCCTGATTACGCCATTTTTCCCAACCAATTCGCGCGTCGCCTCAAACTGAGGCTTGACAAGGCATATTACTTCACATGCTTCCTCCAGCACATTGAACACAACAGGCAAAACCAGCTTCAGCGAAATAAAGCTTACGTCTATAACAGCCAGGTCAACGGGCTGCCCAATATGCTCTCTCGTCAGGCTGCGCACGTTGAAGCGCTCAATGCAGGTGACGCGCTCGTCATTTCTTAAAGTCCAGGCGAGCTGTCCGTATCCAACGTCTATCGCCCATACGTGGCTCGCCCCGCGCTTAAGCAGACAATCTGTAAAGCCCCCGGTAGAGGCTCCGCAATCCAGGGCGTTGCGTCCCGCGGGATCAACCCCGAACTCCTCCAGAGCCTTTTTGAGCTTCAGCCCTCCCCTGCTCACAAAGCCAATCGGATCCTCACGCACCTCCAGCAATGAATCCTCGCGCACCTCCAAGCCGGGCTTGCAGGATTTTTGCCCGTCGACATAAACCATTCCGCTCATTATCGTGGTTTTAGCCCGTTCGCGCGAAGGGCACAGACCTCGCTCGTAGAGCAACAGATCAAGTCTTTTTTTAAGCATTGGCAATCCTGTGCGCGATGGACGCTCCGTCAATCCCGCAGACACGCAGCAATTCTTCCCTTGTTCCGTGAGATACAAATTCTCCGTCAAGGTTCAGCGGTATGCCGTCGAGCAATTTCGGCAATACCCCTATATTTTCTTCGAGGAGAAATACTTTTCCCTTTAGCAGGGACTTTACCTTGTCTTTATCAAATGGTTTTAGCCTATCTAACTTAATAACAGAGCAGCCAATCCCGCTGTTTTTGAGCAAATCAGAGGCCTTTACCGCCTCATTCGCAATAAATCCGTGCGTGACTATGGTCGCGTCTCCGCCCTCCCTGAGCGCGGCGGGGGCAAGGCCGCATCCGGCATACTCCCCTTCGCCTCCCCTTGGATAGCGTATCGCGGCCGGAGCGTTCATAGCGAGTGCCTCCGCAAGCATGGCGCTAAGCTCCGCAAAGCTCGCGGGGCAGTACAGGCGCATATTGGGTATCGAGGAAATAAACTCCGCGTCAAAAACTCCATGATGAGTTTCGCCGTCCTCACCCACAAGTCCGGCCCTGTCTATTGCGAACACGACGGGCAGCCTTTGCAGGGCGACATCATGAATTATCTGGTCGTATGCCCTTTGTAGAAATGTCGAGTATATAGCGACAACCGGCCGCATCCCCTGTTTTGCAAGGCCCGCGGCCATCGTTACTGCATGGCCCTCCGCGATGCCAACGTCAAAAAACCTTGCTTTGAAGCGCCGACAGAACGGATCAAGCCCCGTCGCCGAACGCATAGCGGCGGTAATGGCGCAAATCCTGCCGTCATTATCCGCGAGCTCGGTAAGTGTTTTTCCAAATACGGAGGAAAATGTATCCTTTTTGGCTTCTACAGATTTTCCGTTTCCAATGTTAAAGCGTGCCACACCGTGGAATTTGCTGGGGTTGGCCTCCGAAAAGCTGTAGCCCTTTCCCTTGATTGTGGAAAGGTGCACCAGCACCGGACGATCAAGGGATACCGCCTGGCGGAAAACGTGGACCATCGCCTCCACGTCGTGTCCGTCCATAGGGCCAAGATAAGTAAACCCCATGTTCTCAAAAATGGTCTCCGGGAGCAGAATCTCCTTGACCGTTCGCTTTCCAACGCCAATCAGTGTTTCAATGACTTTACCGCCGGGTATGGGCTTCAGGGCCCTGTGCACGGCGGATTTCGCCATGAAATACTGCGGCTTGACTCTCAGCGCCGCCAAGTGTTTAGACACGCCCCCCACATTTCCCGCTATCGACATGCCGTTATCATTAAGTACAACTATGAGAGGAAGCCCACTCTGCCCCGCGTCGTTGAGTCCCTCATACGCGAGTCCCCCGGTCAGCGCACCGTCCCCTATAACCGCGACCGCCCGCCTGTCCTCTCCCTTAAGCGCGAAGGCTCTGGCCATGCCAAGCGCAGCCGACACAGAAGTCGAGGCATGCCCCGTTGCAAACGCGTCGTGCGGGCTTTCGTCCGGCTTGGGAAATCCGGCTATCGACCCCAGGTGACGGAATGTGGAAAAGCCTTCCTTTCTGCCTGTCAGCAGCTTGTGCGTGTAGCACTGGTGCCCCACATCGAAAACAATTCTGTCCCAGGCGGTATCAAAGACCCTGTGCAGAGCGACCGTCAGCTCGACAGTCCCCAGATTGGAGGCCAAATGCCCGCCGTTTTGCGAGAGGTTATCTATTAAAAACTCCCTGATCTCCCCGCAGAGCGCAGGGATATCGGAGTCCTGAAGTTCTTTGATATTCAAATCCCTTTGGCACAGAAAGCCCATAATATATCACGACCTTGGTTTTCGTATAATGCGCGCCACACCGGTTACATGGTACATAATAATTCCCACAAGATGCACGATGCGTGTGTTGTTTTTCATTGCGAAGGATTTCCCCATGGCTTTTCCGCCCACCGTCATCGACGCGACAACCGCTGAAAATATAAGCTGCGTGAGCAGATTATTCAGAGAATAGTCCGCGATAAGGCTGGACGCGATAACTGATGTGGTGGCGCCGGATATGATACCCGAAATATCCCCCACCACATCATTGCAAAAGCTTGACACCTTTTCGGCGCTGCGAACAAGCCGCAGGCTCTGATGCGCTCCCTTCACCCTTCGGGTCGCCATGGAATGAAACGGCTTCTCGTCAGCTGTCGCAACCGCCAGACCGACGATATCGAAAATTATTCCAAACAATATAAACATCAGCAGAATGAGCATCGCCGGGAATACGCTCAGACCGCTTATGGCCGTGTTGGAAATAAACGAGAACAGGATTGAGATGACAAAAGTCCACCCGATTGTCTTAAGAACCCATCTGATTTTTGAGGCTTTCGCCTTTTTACTCTTCCTGACTCTCCTGTCCGGATGGAAATAATCCTTGCCATGCGGCTTCAGCTTTTGTTCCGGAGGGTCCTCGCTAACCAAATATTTTCACTCCTAAATCAATATGTCTGCGTCGCTACCTGAAGGTCGCTCCTTGCTTATTTGCTCACACGCGGTGGCTTCGCTATTCTTTTTAGTTTGGAGGCGGCGCCCGGAGTAAATCTTACGGCATAGGTTCGGTTGGTTTTCCCCGCATGGTACCCCTCGTCGCCGATCGGGCGGTTTCCCTTTAAACCATGCTCCGCACTGTTGCCAGGCGGCGGCGCTAGCCACCGCAGCGTTACCGAATTGCCACTGAGTCCGCACTGTAATCCCCCGGACGTCCCCGAAAGACGGCCTAGGCGTTTTCCGCCGCAGGCAAGCCGATCCTTGGCCTCTTTAGCAGACATGGTTTCAAAGGACAATAGCCTATTGGCTCATGGCCATGAGCCTTCGGCATGAATCCTTATCCGCCATACCCACGCAAGGCAGGCTACTCTGCACACAGCCACCCGAAGGCACCGCATTGCAGGTTCCCCCTGAGTCGTAGACGAATCGCAGATACTATCGCCCACAAGAACAGGTCTCCACGGCAAAGGGGTCGGCAGGCACATGCCATTGCGCCACGCCCCCAAGCCTTAACCCCCAGCACCCACCCCAAACTGGGCGTAAGCAGCAAGCACCAGGGACTTCATCGATGTGCCCTTTGACGGATTTTTAGGCCCGTCTTGGGGATCGGAAGCTCTGACTAGGATACCGCGCCTCCAAAACTCCAATCTATTATCTCATAAGACTACCCCAAACGCAATCCCGAGCAGAGAACCAAAAAACACCTCCACCGGAGTATGCCCAAGAAGCTCCTTGAGCTCCTTGCCAAATACCTCAGGCGTTGTTTCAGACCAGTGCTCCATCATATAGTTCAGTATTTTAGCCTGCTCTCCCGCAGCCCGGCGCACGTTTGAGGCGTCATACATGACAATTATTGCAAACACCACTGATACCGCAAAAATGACTGTGTCGGTGCCCATATTCTTTCCCACTGCCGCCGCGAGGCAGGATACGGTCGACGCGTGTGAGCTCGGCATGCCTCCCGATCCAACAAGCCTTCTGAAATCCAGCTTTCTTTTAGTAATCAGCACTATAATAACCTTCAAAACCTGGGCGGTTAAAAAGGCAAAAAAGGTGACGTTCAATACATGGTTGCCTGTGAGGAAATCAACTGCGTTTCTCATGTTAAAATTCTCTTTTTGCCAGTTTATTTGTGAGCCATACAAGGAATCCCTTGTCATCAAATGGCTCAAGGCACTGTATGGCGTCCGCCGTCAGGGTGCTTACCAGCTCCTTGCACTTTTCTATGCCCAAGACCTTTACAAACGTCAGCTTGTCGTTTATGACGTCCGTGCCCGTCCCCTTGCCCAGCTTCTCCTTTGAGCCCTCGACATTCAATATGTCATCCGTTATCTGGAATACGAGCCCCATAAAGTTGGCGTACGAGGACGCGTGATTTATCAACGCCGGTCCTTCGCCGCCGATTATGCAGCCTGCCTCGGCTGCCGCCCTGAAAAGCGCCCCGGTTTTCAGCTGATGTATAAACGCGGCGGATTGGAGTGTGCTTTCCAAATCCTCATTTCCCATGTCAAGCTCCTGCCCTCCGGCCATTCCATACACGCCGGATGACCAGGCTATGACATGGGCCGCCCTGACAACGCGAGCCGGATCAACTCCCTGCAGATTGTCCGAATCCAGCATGGTCTCAAACGCTGCGGTCAGGAGCGCGTCCCCGGCAAGCATTGCCGTGGCCTCACCGAAGATTATATGGTTACACGGTCGTCCCCGCCGCAGCTCGTCATCGTCCATGCAGGGAAGGTCGTCGTGAATCAGCGAATAGGTGTGTATCATCTCAAGCGCGGCAGCAAACGGCATCGCGTCATTAGTATTGCCCCCGCACATGCGGCAAAATTCCAGAAGCAACACGGGGCGTATTCTCTTTCCGCCCGCGAACAGGCTGTAGTACATCGAATCCAGCAGCCTTGCCTGCGCTACCGGAACATTGGGCAGATACCGCTCCATAGCCTGCTCTATATTAGCAATATACTCATCAAGTCTTTTCTGATGCGCCATCTTCACCCTCCCCGAAAGGCAGTTCCCCGACTGCGCCTTCGCTGTTCCTGCCCAGCTTCACAACGGTTTGTTCCGCATCCTTGAGAAGGCCGGAGCAGCGCCTTACAAGTCCGGTTCCCTCCTCGAAAAGCGCGATGGCCTTGTCCAGGGGCATGTCCCCCCTGTCCATTTGCGCTACAATTTCCTCAAGTCTTGCAAGCGCCTGCTCAAAACTTAACTCCATCAAGCCTCAACCCTCTCAACCCGGCAGTACAGTCTTCCCTTCTCGGGGCGTATCGTTATAATATCATCAGGATGCGCGGCGGAGGCGTCCTTGATTACGCCGCCCTCTCCGTCAAACGCAAGCGAATAACCACGAGACAACACCTTAAGAGGACTCAGGGAGTCCAGCCTCGCCGCGCTCTGAAGAAAACGCTCGCGCTTTGTCGAGGAAAGTCTGTTAAAGCTTTCACACACACGCGCATATTGTATATCGACAAGCTGGGCGCGGGTCTCAAGCAGGCGCATCGGGTTTTCAAACGCCTTGCTGTACTGCGACAGCTTTTCAGCGGCCCTTTCAAGTCTCATGCCGACGGATCCGCGCAGTCGCGAGCCCATCTGCTCCAGCCTTCCAGCCCACTCCGCCTGATCCGGGGCCACAAGCTCCGCCGCGTGCGACGGGGTGGACGCCCTGACATCCGCGACAAAATCAGATATTGTGATGTCGGGCTCATGCCCTACAGCCGAGACTACCGGTATCGCGGACGCGAATATCGCGCGCGCGACCCGTTCGTCGTTGAATGCCCAAAGATCCTCAAGGGAGCCTCCCCCGCGCCCGGTGATGATGATATCGCCCAGCCTCATTTTGTTGACATAACGCAGCGCGGAGACAATTTCCCCGGGAGCCTCATCGCCCTGAACCCTCACCGGGGCCACTACAAGACTGCACAGCGGCCAGCGCCTTTTGAAGATGCGTATCATATCCCGCACGGCGGCCCCGGCTGGGCTTGTTATCAAGACCACCCTCTCCGGGAAGCGGGGAAGCGTCTTCTTATGCGCTTCGTCAAACAGCCCCTCCTGCGACAGCTTTTCCTTCAGCTGTTCAAACGCCGCTGACAGTGAGCCCACGCCGTCCGGCAGCAGCCTGCTGCAATATAGCTGCACCGCGCCGTCCCTGGGGAAGACCGACAGACGCCCTGCGGCAATAACCTTCATACCATCCGACGGCGAAAAGCTCAGTTTTGACGCGTCGCCTTTAAAAAATACGCACCTGAGCACGCTTTCGCTGTCCTTGAGGGTGAAATAGTGGTGCCCTGAGGGATAGCGCTTGTAGTTTGACAGTTCTCCGCGTATAAAAAGCTGCTGCAATACATTGTCTCCGTCAATCAGTGCTTTTAAATACGCGTTCACCTGAGAAACGGACAGAGCATCGTCCATTCCGCCTCATCCCTCCCCTGCTTACGTGGACACGCCTAATCCTTTATCTCCGCGCGGAAAAAGCTCCCCAGTATCCCGTTAATAAAAGCGCTGACCTCCGCAGGCTCATAGTGCTTGGATATCTCTACCGCCTCGTCCATTGCGGCTCCGTCCGGCACGTCCTGCATATATAACACTTCGTACATGCACACCCGCATGACTGCGAGCGCCATTCGCGGCAGCCGGCCGAACTTCCAGCCCACCGAATACTTCTCAATATAGCCGTCCAGCTCGGTCAGGTGTTCATAGACCCCGTTTATAAGCCTGGAAATGTACTCCCTCTGAACCTCGTCAGGGAGCGTTGCGAAGATCTCGTCCTCGCCGGAAACGCGCCTGAAGAAATCTTCGGACAGCCTCTCCGCAATGAGCTCCGCAGGCCGTGCGCCGTAGTCGAAACAATACACCATGCCCACAGTGAACTCGCGGGCGTTTCTTCTTGTCATATGGAGTCCTGCCTCAGTAATAAAATGGTTTTATCTTTATTATAGAAAACACATTACTTTTTTGCCGGTTTATCAAATGAAACCCCATTAATGTGCACGTTTATAACACCGGCCTCAAGTCCGGTCATGGTCTCAATGGCGCTCCTGACGCTCTCCTGAACCTTTTGCGCGACGCTGGTTATCTGATAGCCGTACTGCACCAGCATTGAAACGTCAATGTTTACCTTCGCTCCGTCCATTGTTATCTTGACCCCCTTCGCCGGAGTCTTTTTTGACAGCAGCTCGGCGACTCCCGTCCCCGCAGTCAGGGATGACACCCCCTCGACCTCCGAAACCGCCAGCGCGGCAATGGAGGCCACAACCTCCTCCGCGATATGGATCGAGCCCTGCTCCTCCAGCTTAACGGTGGATTCTTTATTTTCCATATAATTTACATCTCCTAAATCTGTTTTCGCCGGACAATATTTTCGGATAGTATATCATATAATTTCTCTTTTGAAAATAGACAACTTTCCGTCTCAAAAACGGCAAATTTTAACATGATAATCCCCCTGTGCCGCAGAATCCTGTGACACAGGGGGAAAACTATACGGCCTTTGGCAGACTTACTTGAGCTTTACGTCGCCTTTGATAAACTTTGCCCACATGCCGCCGGCAAGGCACACCGACGAATAAAGTCCGCTGACTATACCCACCATGAGGGGTATCGCGAATTCCCGGATTGAGGTAACGCCGATAATTATAATTAATACGAGCGGAATCAGGGTTGTAACCGTGGTGTTGATGCTTCTTCCGAGAGTCTGATGGATGGAGCGGTCGACAATTTCGCCGAACGGCTTCTTCAGCATGAGCTTTCTGTTCTCGCGAACACGGTCAAAGACAATGATGTTCGCGTTGATTGAATAGCCTAGTATAGTCAGCATTGCGGCGATAAAGTTCATGTTGATCGGTATGCGGAAGATCACATACGCACTCAGCATCACCAGAAGATCCTGAATCAGGCAGATGACCGCGGCTAGACCGGAGCTGAACTGGAAGCGGATTGTGATATACAGCAGTATGAGCAGAGCGGCGACGGTAACTGACAGAATTGCCGACTGCTGAAGGCTTCTTCCCACAGTCGCCCCGACATCCTCGACGTTGAGCCTGGCGCTGTCGCTAAGACCGTATTCCTGCTTTAGGGCGTTGAACACCGCCTCACGGGTCGGAGAGTCTATGCTGGTCATCTTGATGATGACCTCAGTGCCGCCCGTGCCCGTTATCTGAGGCGCTGATGGCTTAACCCCCGACGCTTTTTCGACGACGCCGGCTATATCGTCCAGCTTTGCCCTATCGAGCTGGACGCCCATATCAATGTGGAAGGTGGTACCGCCGACAAAGTCAATATCGAAGTTATACATACCTACCCCGAACGGCAGGAGCACCAGCCCTATTAAGCCTGTGGCGACAAGCACAATCGCTATAATGCCGAACATATTGAATTTCTTGACAAAGCTGAAGGTCCCCTCGCCGACAAACGGCTTCTTCTCGGTGTTTACGCCGAAAAGCCTGAGGCTCTTGAGGCCCATCATTACAAGCTGGTTGAGCAGCAGCCTTGAAACGACAAGGACGGTGAACATGGAGAGCAGGACGCCGGTGAGAAGGGTTATGGCGAAGCCGGTAATGGCTCCTGTTCCAAATATGAGCAGCACGACGGCGGCTATTATCGTTGTGATATTTGAGTCTATGATGGCGGTGAGCGCCCTCTTGTAGCCCGAGGCAACCGCGGAGGCGATTGTCTTGCCTGAGCGCAGCTCTTCTTTTATACGCTCAAATATAATGACGTTCGCGTCGACCGCCATGCCTATAGACAGTATGATACCCGCAATGCCCGGCAGCGAAAGGTTGACGCGCAGCACAGCCAAAACGACCAGCATGAGCGCCGTGTAAAAGATAAGAGAAATGCCGGAAACAAGGCCAGGCACACGGTAGAAGATTATCATAAACAGGATAACCAGAATCAGGCCGATTGCGCCGGCAAGTATGCTTGTCTCAAGAGAGCGCTCGCCCAGGGTAGGGCCCACGCTGCGAAGCTCGACCTGCTTGAGGTCGAACGGCAGGCGGCCGATCTGAACCAGGTTCGCGAACTCGGCTGCTCTCTGCTGGAGCTCCTTGTTCGTGCCGTCTCCGAAGGTGACAACGCAGCTGTCGCCCGTGAGTCCGGTGGACGCGTACTCTGAGCCCACGCGGGGGGCGCTTTGCTCGGTCTCATCCATATAAATTGCGATATAGTTGCTGCCGTCGCTCTGGCTGGCGGCGAACTTAGTCGCGTCGGCCCAGGCGTCGCGATATTCCTGTTTGAAGGAAAGCACAACATGGTGCTTGGAAATCCCGGTGTTGTCGACAGGGCTGTATTCGGCCTTGGCGCTCTCAACGGCGTCTCCATTCAGCCACACCTTGCCGGTATAGTCCCTGAACTCGAGCTTGGCGGTCTTGCCGACAAGGGCAACCGCCTCCTCCGGGTCTTCCACATCGGGAATCTCAATGCGGATGCGGTTTGAGGAAACCTTGTATACCATCGCCTCAGTGTAACCCGAAGCGGTCAGGCGCCTCTCGATGAGAGTCTTCGCCACCTCTATATCGTTGGCGAGGGTATCCGGATTAATCTGATCCTCGGCAGCCTCAAGAGTAATAATCGACCCTCCGCGCAGGTCAAGACCGAGCTTTATTCCGCTCTGCACGCTGGGGATTTTTACAAATACCAGATCCGCTCCCATCGCGGCGATTCCAGACAGAATGCCTATGACCAGAATAATCGCCACAAATACCAGGATATGCTTGAGCCTCTTCATGAAGACTGCCTCCTCAACCAATTCTTACAAAATTCGCAACTTGTTGATTATATAGTAGTATTTGCGCAAAGTCAATGAAATCATCAAAATATGACTGCAAATAATTGGAGCGGCGTCTAAAGTCTACGAGCGTATGACAGCCTCAAAGCGGGAGTGAAGCGCCTTGAGCACCTTCTTGATGGACGCGTCGACCTCCTCGTCGGTCAGCGTCCGGTCGTCCGCCCTGTACAGAAGGGAAAACGCCACGCTCTTTTTCCCCGTTGGTATGTGGCTTCCGGTATAAACGTCAAACACCGCGCACTCCCTCAAGAGCTTCCCGCCGGACGACTTGACCGCCTCAATGAGCTCTGCCGCCGGTATGGACTCGTCGCACACCAGGGCAAGATCCCGGGAAACGGACGGATATCTCGGCAGCGGTATATATTTGGCCTCCGGCGAGGACAGCTCAAGCATACTCAGGAAGTCCAGCTCGCAGGCGTAGAGCTTTTTGTCAACATCAAAACGCTGCTGTATTTCCGGGTGAATCTCCCCAAATACTCCAAGCGCATTGTCCCCTAGCCTGACCTCGGCGCAGCGCCCCGGATGGAAGGACGGATGATCCGTTCGGGAGAAATATTGTACTCCATTCACGCGCATAACCTCAAGAAGCTTTTCCACACATCCCTTGAGCGCAAAGAAATCCAGCCCGCCGCCGTGTCCGCCGAGCACAAGCTTCGGGCGCTCGTCCGGGAGCTCTCCCGCCCTTGGCTGGTAGGTCATCGCGATTTCAAAAAGCATAGCCTCCTGATTCCGCCTGCTGTTGTTGCGCGCCAGCGAACCCAGAAGGGACGGCAGCGCGGTTGTACGCATAACGGACGTCTCCTCGCCCAGCGGATTGAGCAGCGACACGAAGTCTTGACCTCCGTCCAGACCGCATTTTACATAGTCGGAGCGACCCACAAACGAAAACGTCAGCATCTCGTCAAAGCCCATGGACAGCAGTGCGCTCTTGACCGCATCCTCTGCGTACTGCCTTCCGGTTTTACGCCCCTGCGTCTTGGATATCGTGAGGCTTGACGGTATATTGTCGTAGCCGTAAAACCGCGCCACCTCCTCCGCCAAATCCTGCCATATCGAGATATCGGCCCGCCAGCTCGGAGGGGTGACACTGTTATCAATGCCAACTTCACAGCCCACCGCGCGGAGATAAGCCTGCATTCGGCTTTCAGAGATATCGGTGCCCAAAAAGCCGTTTATCTGTGCGCAGTCAAGCTTAATTGCATTGCTTTCAAGTTCCTTTTGCCCCACATCAATCATACCGGAGCAGACAGTGCCGGCGCCCAGCAGCTCAACCAGCTCGCAGGCTCGCTGTACGGCCGGAACGGTTGCGGTCAGGTCAAGCCCCTTCTCGAAGCGCGACGACGCGTCGGTGCGCATAGCCAGTGACAAAGCGGTCTTTCGTATCGACGGGCCGCTGAAGTTGGCGGACTCGAACACGATGGTTCTGGTTTCAGCCGTGATGCCGCTGCCCTCTCCGCCCATGACGCCCGCGATGCCGACCGGCTTTTCAGCGTCCGCGATTACCAGCATGTCGCCCGTCAGATTGCGCGTCTGCCCGTCGAGCGTTTCAATCGTCTCGCCCTGTGCCGCGCGGCGCACGACGATTTTGCCTCCCTGGACACAGGCATAGTCAAACGCGTGCATCGGCTGGCCATACTCCAGCAGCACATAGTTCGTGATGTCGACAATATTGTTGATCGGTCTGATCCCACATGCCCTGAGCCTGCGGCGCATCCACATCGGGGAGGGCCCGATCCTCACGTTTTCCACCATGCGCGCCGTATAGCGCGGGCACAGGTCAGAGTCCGGCACCTCAACCGACAGATGCTCCTCTATTTTGGAGCCCTCTGCCCTGACCTCCGGCCCGTGCCATCTGGCCTCTCGCCCAAACGTCGCCGCAGCCTCCCGGGCCAGTCCGATCACAGACAGGCAGTCCGGGCGGTTGGGGGTGATTTCAAAATCCAGCACGCTGTCCGAAAGCATGAGCGGGCCGTGTATATCCTCGCCCGGGGTGTAATCCGAGCCCTCAAGCAGCAATATGCCGTCGGCGTCCGCGCCCGGCTGATCCGCCCCCGTGAGGCACAGCTCCTCGCCCGAGCAGAGCATGCCCTCCGAGACCTCGCCGCGCATCTTCCCCGCCTTTATCACCTTTCCGCAGGGCAGGTTTGCGACCGCGAGCGCCACGGGCACAAACACCCCGGCGGTCACATTCGTGGCTCCGGTGATTATCTGCGCCGCTTCCCCGCGCCCGACGTCCACCTTGCAGATGAAGAGCTTGTCCGCGTTGGGGTGGCGTACGACGCTCTCAACCCTGCCGACAACGACATTTGTGATGTCCGCCCCCAAATGTTCAACCGTCTCCACCTTTGAGCCGGACATGGTGAGCGCCGCGGCGATATCCTTCGACGACTCGCTTATATCCACAAATTCCTTAAGCCATTCAACAGATAACTTCATCTCTTCCCCCCCTAACCCACAAACTGCCCGAGAAAGCGCACGTCATTTTCGAAAAACAGGCGCATGTCGCTGACGTTGTAGCGCATCAGCGCCAGTCTTTCCAGCCCCACTCCGAAAGCGAAGCCCGAATACTTTTCCGGGTCGATGCCGCATACCCTCAAAACATTCGGATGCACCATGCCGGACCCGAGCATCTCAATCCAGCCCTCCTGCTTGCACATCGGGCATCCCTCGCCGTGGCAGGCGAAGCACTGCAAATCCACCTCGGCGGACGGCTCGGTGTACGGGAAGTGGTGCGGCCGGAAGCGCAGCTTGGCCTCCGCGCCGAAGATACTTTTCATCATAGTCTCAAGAGTGCCCTTTAGGTCGGCGAATGTTATCCCCTCGTCCACCACCAGACCCTCGATCTGGTGGAACATCGGCGAGTGGGTCGCGTCGAACTCGTCCTTGCGGTAGACCCTGCCGGGCGATATTACGCGCACCGGCGGCTTTTGCTTTTCCATCGTGCGTATCTGCACCGATGAGGTCTGCGTGCGCAAAATTGTCCGAGGGTCTATATAAAAGGTGTCCTGCATGTCCCGGGCCGGGTGGTCGGGGCCGGTGTTCAGCGCGTCGAAGCAGTACCAGGTGCTTTCGACCTCCGGCCCTTCCGCTATGCTGAAGCCCATGCCCAGGAAGATGTCCTTAATCTCGTCAAGCACGATGCTCATGGGGTGCCTGTGCCCTATCCTGACAGGAGCTCCCGGCAGCGTGACGTCCAGTCTTTCCTCAAGCAGTCTGCGCTTCGTGCTCTCGGAGGCGATCAGCCTGCCAGCCTTCTCTATTTCCTCTTCCAAAAAGCCCCGTATATCGTTGGCGAGCGCGCCTATAACCGGGCGCTCCTCCGCGCTGAGCGACCCCATGGATTTCAGCACGGCGGTCAGCTCGCCCTTTTTGCCCAAAAAACGCACCCTGAGCGCCTCAAGCCCGGAAGCGTCGCTCACCTCCTTGAGCGCGGCCGCCGCGCCTGTCTTAAGCGCCTCAAGCTGTTCCCTCATCATTGCCTCTCTCCTCACTGCAAGCCTGTTTCTGAAATGAAACTCAGGCATTCCGGTCTTGCAAATCTCTTGACGTGGATTTCTGGTTAGTATATACTATCAAATAATATTTTTCAAGGTTTTTCAGATGATTTCGCACGTCCCTCTGATTGCACGCGGGACGCCGAGGGGTGCCGTCCCTACTCACACGCAATGTTTTATATAAGGAGTACGGAAGCATGGGCATGAAGATCAGCATATTCGACACCACCCTCAGGGACGGCGAGCAGGCGCCGGGCTGCTCCATGGACATCTCCGAAAAGCTTGAGGTGGCCCGCCAGCTCGAGCGGCTTCGGGTGGACTGCATAGAGGCCGGCTTCGCCATCGCCTCTCCCGGCGACTTAGCGGCGGTCAAAGCGGTGTCAGAGCAGATCAAGGGCTGCCGGGTGGCCTCTCTGTGCCGTTGCGTTGAAAAGGACATCGACGCCGCACGTGACGCGCTCAGCGGAGCGGTCTCCCCTCTTATCCACCTCTTTCTGGCCACCTCCCCCATTCACATGCGCGCCAAGCTGAAAATGACGCCGGAGCAGGTGCTGGAGCAGGCTGTGGGCGCTGTGAAATACGCAAGGCGCTTCTGCGAGGGAGTACAGTTTTCCGCCGAGGACGCCTGCCGCTCGGATCCGGTGTTTTTGCGCCGCATATTTTCTGCGGTCATTGAGGCTGGCGCGACCGTTATAAATATCCCGGACACGGTGGGCTACATCACACCCAACGAATACTACCGTATAGTTCGGGATGTGCTGTCAAGCTGCCCGGGCGCCGATAAGGTCGTCATCTCCGCGCACTGCCACAATGACCTCGGCATGGCGACCGCGAACTCGATCTCCGGCGTGGCGGCAGGGGCATCCCAGGTCGAGTGCACTCTGAACGGCATCGGCGAGCGGGCCGGCAACACCCCGCTCGAGGAGGTTGTCATGGCCATTGTCACCCGCGGCTCAACCCTTGACGTATCCTGTGATGTAGACACAACTCAGATATACAGGGCCTCGCGGCTCATTCAGACAATCACCGGGCTTCCCATCCCTCCCAATAAGGCCGTCATCGGGGCCAACGCGTTCGCGCATGAGGCCGGCATACACCAGCACGGCGTCATGGCAAACCCCGAGACATACGAAATCATGCGTCCCGAGGCGCTGGGAATCCCGCAGAACCGCATGGTGCTGGGCAAGCACTCGGGGCGTCACGCATTCGAGGAGCGGCTGGAGGCGCTGGGCTTCTCCGTATCCAAAGAGGAGCTGGACGAGGCCTTCGCCAGCTTCAAGGTGCTGGCGGACAAGAAAAAAACTGTTTCGGACCTGGACATCATCGCGCTTATGAAAAACGAGGCGGACGAGGACTTCGGCCTTTACAGGCTTGAGAGCTTTGTGATCAACTCGGGCAACACCATTGACTCCACCGCGATAATCAAGCTCACCTGCGGGGACTCTGTCGTCCAGCGCGTCGAGATGGGGGACGGCCCGGTGGACGCGGCGTTCAAGGCGATAAACGCCATCGCGGGCGGGCGCTACAAGCTGGAAAACTACTCGCTGCACTCGATCACCGAGGGCGGGGACGCCCTGGGTGAGGCACTTGTACGGGTGTCCAGCATGGGCAGGATATACACCGGGCGCGGCCTGTCCACCGACGTGATTGAGGCGTCAATCAAGGCATACGTCAACGCCGTCAACAAGTGTCTGATGGGGGGCGCGGAGTGATGCGCGTGACCGTGCTTGACACCACCCTGCGCGACGGGGCGCAGGCGGAGGGTGTCTCGTTCTCGCTTCGGGACAAGCTGGAGATTATCGGCCTGCTGGATTCCCTCGGGGTCGACTATATAGAGGCTGGCCAGCCCTCAAACCCAAAGGACATGGAGCTTTTCGCCCGCAATCCGTCACTGAACAGGGCAAAGCTGGCTGCGTTCGGCCCCACGGTGCGCAAGGGCATGTCCCCGGCGGAGGATGAGAACCTCCAGTCCCTTCTGGCTACCTCAGCCCCTGTGATCGTGCTCTTTGGCAAGGCGTCGCTCCTGCACGTCGACCATGTGCTGCGGTGTTCTCCCTCGGAAAATCTGCGGATGATCGAGGAGAGCTGCCGCTGCGCCAAAAACGCGGGGCGCGAGGTCATTTTCGACGCGGAGCACTTCTTCGACGGCGCGAAAGAGAACGCGGAATACGCCTTTCGCTGCCTTGAGGCGGCGGCGATGGGCGGCGCGGATATACTCACGCTGTGCGACACGAACGGCGGCGAGTTCACGGGCGAGCTGGAAGAGCTTGTGGCCTGCGCCGCTAAGCGATACAGCCTTCCGGTCGGCATACACGCGCACAACGATATGGAGCTCGCGGCGGCGAACTCCATCGCGGCCGTCCGCGCCGGCGCCCGGCATGTGCAGGGCACGCTATGCGGAAACGGCGAGCGCTGCGGAAACGCCAATCTTGCGACCGTCATAGCCGCCCTCAAGGGCAAGCTGGGCTACGAGCTCGGCGCTGACCTCTCCGAGCTGACGCGCACCGCGCGCGGCGTGGCCGACATCGCCAACCTCACCCTCTCCCCCGCCCAGCCCTTTGTCGGCCGGAGCGCGTTCGCGCACAAGGCGGGGATGCATATAGACGCGGTGCTGAAGAATCCGGCCACCTTTGAGCACATGCCCCCCGAGCTGGTCGGCAATCAAAGGCGCACGCTGACCTCCGAGCTCAGCGGCAGAACACAGCTTCTGGACAGGATACGCCATATGGCCCCGGAGCTTGCCAAAAGCTCCCCGGAGCTCTCGGCTCTTGCCGATACATTAAAGACACGAGAAAAGGCCGGATACGCCTACGAGTCTGCCGAAGCCAGCTTTGAGCTGCTGGCTCGCCGCCAGCTCGGGCTTTACAGCCCATTTTTCGATCTGGTCTATTTCAAAACCTTCAGCGAGCAGGACGGCGCGGACACGGTAAAGGCCAGCGCGCTTGTCAAGATACGGGTGGGCGGCGAGGAGCGCCTCGCCTGCGGCGAGGGCGACGGCCCCGTGCACGCGCTGGACAGCGCGCTGAGGGACGCACTCTCCCCGTTTTATAGAGAGGTCAGGGACATGCGCCTGATCGACTATAAGGTTCGCGTACTCAATCCACAGGAGGCCACCGCCGCGCAGGTCAGGGTTTTGATCACCTCATCCGACGGCACAGGCATCTGGAGCACGGTGGGAGTATCCACCGACATCATACACGCGAGCTGGCAGGCTCTGTCCGACTCTGTGGAGTATAAGCTTGCCGGAGGAGGGAGGACCTGAACATGACAATGACCCAGCAGATTCTGGCGGCTCACTCCGGCCAGGAGAACGTTGAGCCGGGCCAGCTTATTGAGGCCGACCTCGACCTGGTTCTGGGCAACGATATCACTGCCCCGGTCGCCATCAGGGAAATGGCGAGGCACGGGCTGGACAGCGTGTTTGACAGGGACAAAATCGCGCTTGTGCTGGATCACTTCACCCCCAACAAGGATATTCAGAGCGCCGCGCAGTGCGCCGGGGTTCGGGATTTCGCGAAAAAGCACGGCATCGCAAACTTCTTCGACGTTGGCGATATGGGAATAGAACACGCGCTGATACCCGAAAGAGGCCTCGCCGCCCCGGGGGAGCTGATACTCGGGGCGGACAGCCACACCTGCACCTACGGAGCACTCGGCGCTTTTTCCACCGGCTCCGGCAGCACGGACATGGCCGCCGGAATGGCGACAGGCAAAATCTGGCTCAGGATTCCGGACGCCATTAAGGTGGAGCTGTCCGGCAGCCCGCGAAAATACGTGACCGGCAAGGACATTATTCTGACGCTGATCGGTATACTCGGAGTGGACGGCGCGCGTTACTCCTCCCTTGAGTTTTTCGGGGCCGAAGCGCTGTCGATGGACGACAGGTTCACTATCGCGAACATGGCGATTGAGTGCGGGGCCAAGAACGGGATATTCCAGGTTGACGAAAAGACGCTCGGCTATATTAAGGACAGGGTGAGCAGGAAATATAATGTTTATAAGCCGGGTCCCGATGCCGAATACGCGCGTACGGTCAGAATCGACCTTGGCGGTCTCTCCCCGGTAGTTGCGCTTCCGCCATCCCCCGGCAACGTGCGCAGGGTCAGGGACGCCGGCGTAATCTCGGTCAATCAGGTCGTGATCGGCTCATGCACAAACGGGCGGCTGGAGGATTTAAAGCTCGCCGCGGAGCTGATGCGCGGGCGCAGGGTCGCAAAGGGAGTGCGGTGTATAATTATTCCCGCCACGCAGAGGATATATCTGGACGCGCTCAGGCTGGGGCTCATCGAAGCCTTTATAGAGGCAGGGGCCGCCGTCTCCACCCCGACCTGCGGCCCGTGCCTGGGCGGACATATGGGCATACTGGCGGATGGAGAGCGCTGCGCGGCCACAACAAACCGGAATTTTCAGGGCCGGATGGGCCACGCGAAATCCGAGGTCTATCTTGTCTCCCCCGCTGTCGCGGCCGCGACAGCTATAGCGGGTGAGCTGACCGATCCGTCAGGGGTGACACAATGAATATTTTTATATACGGCGACAATGTGGACACCGACGCCATCATACCCGCGCGTTACCTGTACACGTCCGTACCCTCAGAGCTTTCGCGTTATTGCTTTATTGACTTTGATGAAAATTATTCCAAAGCCGCGCAAAATGGTGATATAATATTTGCCGGGGAAAACTTCGGCTGCGGCTCCTCCCGGGAGCATGCGCCGCTCGCGATCAAGGAGTCCGGAATATCAGCCGTGGTGGCCAAAAGCTTTGCGCGGATATTCTACCGCAATGCCATCAATATCGGTCTGCCCATACTGGAATGCCCTGCCGCGGTTTCCGCCGTCAGGCCCGACTCGACGGTATCGCTTGATCTCGCCTCCGGCGAAATCATTGTAGACGGCACCCGCTTTTCCGCTGCGCCAATGCCGGATTTCATCCGCCGCATAATCAGCGCGGGCGGTCTGCTGGAATCAATAGCGCGGGGTGGCAGCCATGCGTAGCTTCAGGCTGGTTGTACTGCCCGGTGACGGCATAGGCCCGGAGGTAACCGCCGCCGCGCTTGACGTGCTCGACGCCGCCGGAGAGCTGTACGGCATCAGGTTTGAACGCCGGGATTATCTGTTCGGAGGCTGCTCTATAGAGCGGCACGGAGTCCCCTTGACAGACGAGGTATTGGACGCCTGCAAAGCCTCGGACGCCGTCCTGATGGGCGCGGTTGGCGGCCCTGAGTGGGAGCTGTCTCACGTCAGGCCCGAGCAGGGGCTCCTCAAGCTTCGCGCCGGACTCGGCGTATTCGCCAATCTGCGCCCGGCAAAAATATGGCCGGGGCTTGCTTCAATGTCTCCCCTTAAAGCCCCGTCCCCCATAGACATACTCATAGTCAGGGAGCTGACCGGGGGGCTTTACTTTGGGAAAAGCGGCCTCTTCAGCGACGAGTACGGCAACATGACGGCATACGACACGATGACTTACAGCGAGGCCGAAATTGAGCGGGTATGCCGGGTCGCGTTCGAGGCCGCGGGACGCCGCCGCAAAAAGCTCACCAGCGTGGACAAGGCCAACGTGCTGGAGTCCTCCCGCCTATGGAGGGAGACGGCAGTTCGCCTTTCCCGGGAATATCCCGACGTTGAGCTTTCACATATGCTTGTCGACAACGCGGCGATGCAGCTTGTATTAACCCCCGCGCAGTTCGACGTCATTGTGACAGAGAACATGTTTGGCGACATCCTCTCGGACGAGGCAGGGGCGGTATGCGGCTCAATCGGCCTCCTGCCGTCCGCCAGCCTGGGTATGCCGGACACTCCAGGGCTTTTCGAGCCGGTTCACGGCTCGGCTCCGGATATAGCCGGCAGAAATCTGGCAAATCCCATAGCGGCTGTGCTGTCCGCTGCAATGCTTCTGCGCCACGGCCTTTCGCAGGACGCCGCCGCGGATTGCGTCGAACGCGCGGTGGAAAAAACGCTCCGCGAAAAATTCCTCACCCCCGATCTCGGCGGCGGCGCCGGGACGCGGGAAGTGGGAGAAAAAATTAAAAGCAATCTGATAAAACACATATAATATAGGAGGGGTTACTCATGACCGCCATATCCGAGCTTTATAAAAAGGCGCAGGAGTATTCAGGCGCGGACGTCACCGTCTGCGGCTGGCTTCGCACCGTGCGCGACTCCAAGGTCGTCGGCTTCCTTGAGCTCAGCGACGGCAGCACCGTCAAGAGCGTGCAGGCGGTGATCGACAGCGGCAATCCGGACTTTGAAAAGGCGGTTAAGCTCGGTATTGGCTCCGCGGTGGTCGTCAGCGGCACCCTGTTGCTCACCCCGGACGCCAAGCAGCCGTTTGAGATCAGGGCAACAAGCTTGGCGGTTGAAGGCGAATGCCCGCCTGACTATCCGCTTCAAAAAAAACGGCACAGCTTCGAGTTCCTGCGCACCATCGCGCATTTGCGCCCGAGAACCAACACGTTTCAGGCGGTGTTCCGGGTGCGCAGCGAGGCGGCGTTCGCCATCCACGAGTTTTTCCATGACCGGGGCTTTGTCTATGCCCACACCCCGATCATCACCGCCAGCGACGGCGAGGGCGCGGGCGAGATGTTCCGCGTATCAACCCTTGCGCCCGGCGAAAACGACTTCTCGAAGGACTTTTTCGGGCAGTTCACCGGTCTTACCGTCACCGGCCAGCTGGAGGCCGAGACGTTCGCGCAGGCCTATTCCAAAACCTACACCTTCGGCCCCACCTTCCGCGCGGAAAAGTCCAACACCCCGCGCCATGCCGCCGAGTTCTGGATGATCGAGCCCGAAATAGCCTTTGCCGACCTAAACGACGACATGAGGCTTGCCGAGGACATGGTGAAGCATGTAATCCGGCGCGTACTGGAACGCTGCCCGGACGAGATGGCATTTTTCAACGGCTTTATAGACACCGGCCTCCTTGAGCGCCTCAACTTTGTGCTCAACTCCGAATTTGCACGCATGACCTACACCGAAGCTATATCCCACCTGGAAAAAAACTCTGACGGCTTCCAGTATCCGGTGTTCTGGGGCTGCGACCTCCAGACCGAGCACGAGCGTTACCTGACCGAGAAGGTGGTTGGGCGCCCGGTGTTCGTGACGGACTACCCCAAGGAGATCAAGGCTTTTTATATGCGCCTGAACGACGACGGAAAAACGGTGGCCGCCATGGATCTGCTGGTACCGGCCGTCGGCGAGCTCATCGGCGGCAGCCAGCGTGAGGAGCGCTACGACAGATTGCTAGAGCGCGTAAACGAGCTTGGTCTTGAGCTTGAAAACTACAAGTGGTATCTCGACCTGCGCAAATACGGCTCAACCAAGCACGCGGGCTACGGACTGGGCTTTGAGCGCATGCTCATGTATTTGACGGGAATGGCCAACATACGCGACGTGATCGCGTTTCCGAGAACGCCCGGTAACGCTGAGTTTTGACGACATTCTAAAAAAGAGCGTGTTTAACGGGGGTGCAGAGAATGAAAAATACAAAAAGACTCGCAATTGTCTCGATGTTCGTGGCCATTGAGCTCGCCATCGGTCTTATCCCCAATATAGGGTATATAAGGGCAAACCCGACCATGGCGATAACGGTCATGCATATACCGGTTATACTTGCCGGTGTCCTGCTCGGCTGGCGCTCCGGCGCTCTTGTGGGATTTTTCTTCGGCCTCACCTCGCTCATTAACGCCACCTTCCTGCTTCCAAGCCCGATAGAATCCCCTCTTTACTCCCCGTTTTATCAGGGAGGCGCCTTTCACGGCAACGGCTGGAGCCTCGTGATCTGTTTTGTGCCGAGAATACTGGTCGGTATTACGGCTGCTCTGATTTTCAAAGGCTTTGACAGTGTGGGCAGGATGCCCAAGGTCGTGTCCCTGGCGGTTGCCGGGGTCAGCGCGTCTCTGGCGAATACAATTCTTGTCCTTGGCGGGGTATTCCTCTTCTTCCGCGAATCCTACTCGGACGCCGCCGGCATCTCAATCAGCGCACTTTGGGACATTATCATGGGCATAATAAGCCTCAACGGTCTTATAGAGGCCGCTGTGGCGGGAGTCCTCACCGTCCTGATAGGCCGGGTATTGATTGAGGTTATGAAAAGGCAAAAAGTTTAGCGTCTATACAGCTTGAAGTATCAAAAACTCTTTACGGTAGGGAGACTGTTTATGAAAAAGCCTATTTCCCGCATCGCCTCAGCCGTGCAGGCCTCGGCCACCCTGAAAATCGACGCCATGTTCAAGAAAATGCAGGCCGACGGCCTCGACGTAGTCGGCTTCGGCGCTGGCGAGCCCGATTTCCCCACTCCGGACAATATCAGCTCCGCCGGCATAAAGGCCATTCAGTCCAACCAGACCAAGTACACGCCCGCCTCCGGGCTTGAGTCTCTGCGTAAGGCTGTCTGCGGACAGATCATGCGCGATTACGGCGTCGAATACGCCCCGAGCCAGGTGCTCATATCTTCCGGCGCGAAGCACAACATTTTTATCGCTCTCATGACGCTGTGCGACCCCGGCGACGAGGTCATACTCCCCGCCCCCTACTGGGTCACTTACGCTGAGGCCATCGCCATGGCCGGGGCGAAGCCGATAGTCCTCCACACCTCCGAGGCGGAAAGCTTCAAGCTCACTCCGGCCAAGCTGGATGCCGCCGTCACCGCCAAAACCAAGGCGCTGATTCTCAATTCGCCCTCAAACCCCACCGGTATGGTATACAACGAAGCCGAACTGCGGGCTATCGCCGACGTCTGCGTAAAGCACGGCATATATGTTATAGCGGACGAGATATACGACAAGCTGCTGTTTGACGGGCTGGCCTATACGTCTTTCGCCGCCCTCGGAGAAGATGTCAAGGAGCTTACCGTATTGATAAACGGGGTGTCCAAGAGCTTTTCCATGACCGGCTGGCGCATAGGCTGGGCCTGTGCCAACCCGGAGATATCCAAGGTCATGGCAGCCTATCAGTCACACAGCACATCCGGGCCGGCTACCATGTCCCAGCTCGCGGCGCTGGAGGCGCTCAGCGGCCCCCAGGACACGGTTGAAACCATGCGCGTGGCCTTTGAGAAGCGCAGGGACTATTTCGTCGGGCGAGTCAACGCCCTGGACGGCGTGAGCTGTCTTAAGCCGGACGGAGCGTTTTACCTGTTTATGAACATCAGGGAGCTTCTTGGAAAGTCCCTGCACGGAGTCAGGATTGATACCGCGTCCGATTTCGCCGCCCTGCTGCTGGAAAAGGCCATGGTCGCCGTCGTGCCCTGCGAAAGCTTCGGAATAGACGGGTATCTGCGCTGGTCCTATGCCACCTCAATGGAGAATATCTGCAAGGGCATGGATCGCTTTGAACAATTCATAAAAGGATAGAGAGAATGAAGGACACCTATGAGACTCCCCTCGCCTCCCGCTACGCAAGCCGGGCCATGCTGGAGCTTTTCAGCCCGGACACAAAATTCAGAACCTGGCGAAAGCTCTGGCTGGCGCTCGCGAAATCCGAGAGGGCGCTTGGGCTTCCAATAACCGACGCGCAAATAGCCCAGATGGAGGCCAATCTTACAAATATAGACTACGAACGCGCCGCTCACTGGGAAAAAAAGCTGCGCCACGATGTCATGGCGCATATCCACGCCTGGGGTGAGCAGTGCCCGGACGCTATGCCCGTCATCCACCTTGGCGCGACCAGCTGTTATGTAGGAGACAATACCGATATCATCCTGATGCGCGAGGGGCTGCGACTCATCCGCGATGGCGTGATCCGTGTCCTGCGCGCTCTGGCCGTATTCGCGGATGAGTACAAGTCCCTTCCCACCTTGGGCTTTACGCATTTCCAGCCCGCCCAGCCGGTTACTGTGGGCAAGCGGGCCGCCCTGTGGATGCAGGAGCTGCTGCTGGATTTGGACGAGCTGGAGCACCGCATTGGCGGACTGAGGCTGCGCGGGGCCAAGGGCACCACCGGCACCCAGGCCAGCTTTCTGGAGCTGTTTGACGGGAACCACGCCAAAGTGGAGGAGCTGGAGCGCCTTGTCTGCGCCGAGATGGGCTTTGACGGCGCGTACGCGGTCACCGGACAGACCTATTCCCGCAAGGTGGACGCTTCTGTACTGTCAACCCTGTCCGGCGTGGCGCAAAGCGCGCACAAATTCGCCTGCGACATACGGCTGCTCTCCCACCTCAAGGAGCTTGAGGAGCCGTTTGAAAGCGCGCAGGTGGGCTCCAGCGCCATGCCGTACAAGCGCAACCCGATGCGCTCGGAGCGTATTTGCTCTCTTGCGAGGCTGGTCGCGGGATATGAGCAGTACGCCGCTCAGACGGCCTCAACGCAGTGGTTTGAGCGCACCCTGGACGATTCCGCGGGCAAGCGCGTCGCTGTCCCGGAGGCGTTTTTGACCACCGACGCGATTTTGGGAATATACCTCAATGTCGCCTCCGGCCTCAGGGTGTATCCAAGGGTTATAGAAAAGCGGCTTCGCGAGGAGCTGCCGTTCATGGCCACCGAGAACATCATGATGGACGCGGTGCGGCGGGGTGGAGACCGCCAGGAACTGCACGAGCGCATCAGAGTGCACTCGATTGAAGCAGGCAGGTCGGTGAAGGAAGATGGTCTCGCCAATGATCTGCTGAACCGTATCGCGGGTGACCCCGTGTTCGGAATGACGCAGGAGGTGCTTGAAAAGCTGCTGGTGCCGGAGCTCTATATCGGGCGCTGTCCTGAGCAGGTGGAGAGCTTTTTGAGAAAGCAAATAGCGCCTGCGCTTGAAAAATATTCGGAAGTAACCTCAGAGAATACAACCCTGAGGGTATAACTGACATATTACAGACAGAGATATTTTTTCAAAATTTTCCTTCCCCTCTTTACAACCGGTATTCTTTTGGCTATAATAATGGGTATTAAAGGGGGGTGCCTTCAATTGGATCACACCAGAAGATTCGCTATTTCCGATGAACGGGACAAGGAGATGAAGAGCATCCTGCTCTCTGTCTATACGGCGCTCCAGGAAAAGGGATATAATCCCATAAATCAGATAGTCGGCTACATTCTGTCGGAGGATCCCACCTATATAACCAACCATAAGAACGCGCGCAGCATGATCCGTCGGCTTGACAGGGACGAGTTGCTTCAGGAGCTTGTCAAGTGCTATCTCGCCTGATATCCTAATAAAAACGCTCAGCGGGTTGCCATACGGCAACCCGCTTTACTGTGAGGGAGAGACTAATGGAGTATTCAACACTTGGAAAAACCGGACTCAAGGTATCCAGACTGTGCTTTGGCTCACTGACTTTGGGACCGCTTCAGAACAACCTGTCCCCGTCAGAGGGCGGGGAGCTATTATTAAAGGCGTTCGATAAGGGCGTCAATTTTGTTGACACAGCCCAATTATATCAGACATATCCTCACATTCGTCATGCTTTGAAGAAGACTGACAAGGATATCGTTGTCGCCACCAAGACCTACGCTTATTCCGCGGAGCTTGCGAAAAGCGCGCTTGAGGAAGCTCGGAGAGAACTCGACAGGGATGTGATAGACATTTTCCTGCTCCATGAGCAAGAGAGTGAGCACACCCTGCGCGGACACGCGGAAGCGCTTGATTTCTTTATGAATGAAAAAGCCAGAGGGAGAATACGCGCAGTCGGCCTGTCAACTCACGCGGTGGACGGCGTACATGCGGCGGTGGACGCTGGGCTCGATGTAGTGCATCCCCTGATTAATCTGACTGGACTTGGCATTCTGGACGGCTCCAGGGAGGATATGGAGAACGCCGTCCGTCGCGCCAAGGAGTCCGGACTGGGGGTGTACACCATGAAGGCTCTTGGCGGCGGTCACCTGTACGCGAGGGCGGGCGAGGCTTTGACCTACGCTCTCAAGTGGGGGCACAGTCTGGCGGTCGGCATGAAGAGTGAGCTCGAGTTGAATTCTAACGTCTTTTTTCTCGAAACAGGCCGATTTCCCCCGGAAGATCAAGAATTATTGCTTCGTCAAAATAGACAAATTTTAATAGAGGATCATTGCATAGGATGTCAAAAGTGTGTTTTGGCATGCAAGTCCAAAGCCCTTGCGCTGCAAGGGAATCATGTGATTTGCATCAAAGAGGCATGTCTTTTGTGCGGCTACTGCGCGGCATATTGCGAGCAATTTTGCATTAAGATGATTTGACAACTGGGGTAATATGTGTTACAATTCGGTTACAAAAGGGTAACTGATTCTTCGAGGTGTTTACATGAGTGTAACAAAAAAGAAAAACGAGATTCTTCAGTACAAGGGCAGGCCGCTCATGCGCAAGGACAGCCTTATCTACTATGGAAGCATGTCGGAAAAATACATCATCATGCTTCAGATTCTTGACTCAACAAAGGTTGGAGACATGGATGTCGCCAACCGCGTATCGGTGCAGCTCCAGCTCACCGACCCTGATCTGAAGAGCAGGGACAGGATTGTCAAGAAAAGCGAAAAAGACGGGCTTTACGCGGCAATGGACATCGCCGCCGTATGGCTTGAACGGGCATTGGCCTCGAAGTGACGTCAGAATTTTAACTAACCGGAGGACATTTCTTATGCACAGATTCCCCATTCTCAGGCGCATGTGCGCAATACTGCTCGCCATAGTGATCACCATCCCGTTGATGGCGTCCGCCTCACCGGAAGAGACCGCGTTAAAAACAGGTGTTGTAAAGACAAACAACCTCAGACTCAGAGCCGAGGCCTCGCTGTCCGCCAAAATACTTAACAAGGCTAATACGGGCGATGTTGTCCTCATAATGGGCGCGTCGGTTAAAAATAAAGACGGAGAATGGTTTAGCGTCACATATGACGGCAATACAGGCTATATGTCGGCTCAATACATAGAAGCCACCAAAGAGGATGAGGATTCGTCAGTCGGGGGCAAGGTGACCGGCAGCAACGTTCGTTTCAGAACCTCCCCGGACGCCTCCTCAAGCGACAATATAATAACTGATCTGCAAAAAGGGACTTGTATAGAAGTGCTGAGTGTCAGCGGAGACTGGTACAAGGCAATATATGAAGAAACCACCGGGTACATAAACACCGAATTCATAGACATCGTGATTGAGCAGGATTCCGGCGAGACTGTCGTCGCAGCCTCCGTGGAAGTCGCTTCCTCAGACGTGCAGACCCTTCGTCAGCAGCTGGTTGACTACGCCAAGACATTCCTCGGCTGCAAGTACGTGTACGGCAGCATGAACGGCAAGACATTCGACTGCTCCGGGCTCACTTCATACGTATATAAGAATTTTGGATACTCCCTCAACCGAAGCGCCGCCGGGCAGCTCGGCAACGGCACCAAGATAGATAAAAGCGAGCTTGTGGCGGGCGATCTGGTTTTCTTCCGCGACACCTCAATCAGCAAGGCCGCCGCCAGTCACGTGGGGATGTACATAGGCTCGGGCCAGTTCATACACGCCTCCTCCGGCTCCTCCTCGCGCATGGTCAAGATATCCGACCTCAGCGATAAGTATTATACGAAGGTTTATGTGGGAGCCCGCAGGATTGTATCATAAAAAATGAACAATATTATCGGCCGGCGGATAGTCCGCCGGCCCTTTTGCGTTTATTCCTCACGATCCGGCGGCGGAGCCTTCGCTCCCTCCGGGTCGACATTTTTTTCCGTTATATCCTCTATAAGCATATTTTTCCTTAGCCTCCTGCGGCGGAGCGCCCTGACAGTCATAAACGCTCCAAACGCCAGCAGCAGTACAAAAACTATTGCAGGGGAATTTCCAACAATGAAGACAAACAACGAGGTTAAAAACGATACCAAGCCCAACAGGCTTTTGTCAAAGCTGTACGACAGTCTGGTCATTACTCCCGTATCGGCGGGCACGGTGCTTTCCGAGCTCACCTCGTTGAGGTACAGCGTAACCGTGCCATAGCTTATAAGGCCGTCGTATTTTCTGAGCTTGCCTGTCAGGGATTCAATTTCGTACAGCGTCTCCGACAGCTCTTGTTCCAGCTTCAGCAGATCCTCAAGCGTCCCCTCCCTCGAGATCATCTCAATAAGCCGCTGCTCCTTTACGCGGAGCACCTTGAGCCGCGATTCCATGTCGAAATAATCGTCGGTCACATCGCTTGAGTCGGTGCCTGAGGATATGAGCGTCCCGATCCGCCCCGCGCCCCCCATAAACAGGCTGAAGTTTTCAGACGGCACCCTGACCGTCAGCCTGGCGCTGCGCATCCTGCGCTCCCCGGAACGCAGGATGCCTCCCCCGGTCACCGACGAGGACTGAATATATCCACCGCACTCGGATATCAAAAGCTGAAACTCCTCATAATCGCTTTCATAATCCTGGGTTTCGACAACCGCTTCTCCTGTCCATATTATTTTACGCAGCGGGTCAGGCTCCATGTCGACCGCTTGCGCCTCCTCCCTGACGCCTGATCTCTCCAAATCAAGGTATTTGCCGTCCGATTCGCCATACTCATAGGGAGCGGCGGACGGCATAGGCGAAGGAGCAGACGCCGGCGTATTATTTTTCGCGGAGCATGCGGCAAACGACAGAAGCGCCAAAATCAGGCACAGCAATCCAAGAAGTCTGAGTTTCATCATTCCTCACTCCAATATGTTTTTAATACTCCTTCTGCTTATATAAACCTCGGGTAAATAAAATATATTACAAAAATATTAAATTATTTCAAACACTACTGAGCGCCAAAGCAGTTTACGCCTGTAAACCAATTTAAGTCTTATATCCCCCGGATTTACTCAGGGATAACCGGGCATACTGCGTAATATATTTTCAAAGGAGAAGTTCTATGGATATCGACAGAGAAGATCATCTCAACCAGGAGGACAGGCTGGACGGCGAGGCAGGGGAAAACCGCGAGCGTCTCAACGAGATAGTGCAGATGGGCTCTACAACAGCCCGCAGTAAGAAATATTCCATTCACTGTTTAACCATCGTCGGGCAGATTGAGGGCCACCAGCTTCTGCCCTCTAACAACAAGACCACCAAGTACGAGCATGTGTGCCCGCAGCTGGCCGCCATAGAGGAGGCCGAGGACATCGACGGTCTGCTGATACTGATAAACACGGTCGGCGGAGACATTGAGGCCGGACTCGCCATTGCCGAACTGATCTGCGGTATGCGCAAGCCAACCGTATCACTCGTGCTGGGCGGCGGGCATTCGATCGGCGTCCCTCTGGGCGTCTCAGCCAAGGTTTCCATGATTGCGCCGTCGGCGGCTATGACCATACACCCGGTCAGGCTCAACGGGGTCGTCATTGGCGTGCCCCAGACCTTCGCATATTTCGAGAAAATCCAGGAGCGCATAGTCAGATTCGTCGTCAGCAACAGCCGGGTCAGCGAGGATAAATTCAAGGAGCTGATGCTGCGCACCGGTGAGCTCGCCGGGGACGTCGGCAGTGTCATATATGGCGAGGAGGCGGTCGGGCTCGGGCTGATCGACCGGGTCGGAGGGCTGTCCGACGCGCTGGACGCGCTCCACTCCATGATTGACGAGCGGCGGCGGCAGACAGGCTGCGCAGAGGATCAGGAAAACAATAGTAAATAGTATTCAATAACAAACGTAAAAATAATTTACCCAAAGCCCTTTTCTTTTTTCAACAAATGTGTTATAGTATTATTGTAAGAGCCGTCCCAATCCGGCCGGGGGGCGGTATATGGCTTGTGCCGCGACGGCGGCGGCGGAAAGGGCGATCTACAATGGAACTAATGCAGATAGTCTGGCTAATCGCGTTCGTGGCCTTTCTGATTATAGAGGGTCTCACCATGGGGTTGTACTCCATATGGTTTGCCGCCGGGTCTCTCGGGGCGCTTATCGCGGCCTGTATCGCGCCCGAGCTCTACTGGGCGCAGGTCACGGTGTTCCTGCTGCTGTCCGGCGCCACTCTCGCCGGGCTCAGGCCCTTCGCCCAGCGCATGCTCAAGGCCAGAAAGGTCGGCACCAACGCGGACATCAACATCGGCAAGACAGGCAAGGTCATCGAACCCATCTCCAACGAGGACGCCACCGGCGCTGTTTATGTCTACGGAAAGACCTGGACAGCGCGCAGCAGCTCGGACAGCGTAGCCATTCCGGAGGGTGCGCACGTTAAGGTGCTCCGCATTGAGGGAGTTAAGCTCATAGTCGAACCGGCGGAACGTCCCGCCGCTAAAGTATAGGGAGGTTGAGTCAATGCCGTACATAATCTGGGGAATAGTAGCGCTTGTAGTCATTATCCTGATCGCTTCCAACATCAAAGTCGTCAAGCAGGCCCGCGCCTATGTTATCGAGCGGCTGGGCGTCTACAGCACAACCTGGGACACTGGCCTTCACCTGAAGATACCCTTTATTGAAAGGGTATCCAAGGTGGTGAGCCTCAAGGAGCAGGTCGTGGACTTCCCGCCGCAGCCCGTCATCACCAAGGACAACGTCACTATGCAGATTGACACGGTCATATATTTCCAAATCACCGATTCCAAACTGTATACCTACGGCGTTGAGCATCCGATGGACGCCATCGAAAACCTCACCGCCACCACCCTGCGTAACATTGTCGGCGATCTGGAGCTAGACCAGACGCTCACCTCCCGCGACGTCATCAACAGCCAGATGCGCACCATTCTGGACGAGGCGACCGACCCGTGGGGGATCAAGGTTAACCGCGTCGAACTCAAGAGCATCATACCGCCCCGTGAGATTCAGGACGCCATGGAGAAGCAGATGAAGGCCGAGCGCGAGCGCCGCCAGGCGATTCTGAAGGCCGAGGGAGAAAAAGCCTCCCAGATCCTTGTCGCTGAAGGTGAAAAGCAGGCCGCGATACTCCGCGCGGACGCGGTCAAGCAGACGAAGATACTCGAGTCCGAGGGCGAGGCGCAGGCTATAATGAAGGTGCAGCAGGCTCTTGCCGACTCGATCAAGCTTCTGAATCAAGCGGACGCCGCCGAATCCGTTCTGAAAATCAAAGCGCTTGAGGCCTTCGCCAAGGCGGCGGATGGCAAAGCTACGAAGATCATCATCCCCTCCGAGATACAGTCGCTTGCCGGCCTCGCCTCCGGCATCAAGGAAACGCTCACAGAGGTTAAGTAAGCAAACCATACAAACAAGCGGCCCCGTATGCTGTGTATACGGGGCCGCTTGTTTGATACTAGGGTGTGTTCGATAATTAGCCATATGCACAAGAGCGAGATATTTTTTCGTTCTGCAAGACAAATTTTCGCAGGCATAATTGGTTTATGGCAAGGAAATTTGCCGAAGCAGAGTGGAAAACAGGTCTGACTCACCCTTCCTCGCTGAGACCGACTATTGTGTCGACCGGCAACGAAAAAATCATGCCTCTGGCCTCGGTTCTCATACCGCAGACGTTATTCACCTTCTGCATAATTTCACGTTTCACGTCCCTTGACACAAGCATCGCAATTATCTCTTTCTCGGCCTGGAGCTCAACGCCGAAAAACTTCACGGCGTCCTCAACACCGACGCGTCTGGCCAGAAGCATTGTACCCCCGGTGGCTCCGGCGGACTTTGCGGCGTCCATCACGTCGTCCGAGTATCCTTCGTTGACGACGGCGACAATCAAATCGTGCTTTATTTCATGGCGTATATTTTCCACTTGTCTTTCCACCTCGTTTTGTATCCTCTCGCGGTCCTCGTCGTCCATCAGGTGCGGCATCGGGGCGCAAACCCCGGACAGCGGCAGGGTAAACGCTATCCCCTTGCCGGGATTTTTAAGCTCCAGAACGTCGTGCAGCACCTCTATCATGTGTTTGGCCTTGAAATCCGGTTCAAGCGATATGAGCACGGCCTTGTCTACGGAGCCAAGCCCCAGAAAATCCATGACCTCGGAATTCGCGGTACCCCTCGCCAAAAGGGAAAGGGTGAAATGGACATGCATAGCCCGAAATACGCCCGCAGCCTGCTTTACTTTATCTCTGTCAACGATAACAGCCAGCAGCTTTATCATCTGCCTTGCGTGGCTAGTCATTCGTAATATCCTCCTCATACTCGATTATCTCTTCTGGGCCCTCAAGCTCCCCAGTCTCAACAATCTCCGCCTCCTCAGCCTTTTTGAGCTTGAGCTTGTAGATAAGTCCCATTATCTGAATGGTTATAAGCGGAGTCATTGCCACCATGGCCACAATACCGAACGCGTCGGTCAGCACGTTTCCTCCGGACGCTTCGCACGCGCCTATGGCGAAGGGCAGCAGGAATGTGGAGGTCATGGGACCGCTGACCACCCCGCCGGAATCAAAGGCTATGCCAGTAAATATCCTGGGAACGGCAAATGTGAGCCCCAGAGCTATTGCGTAGCCGGGGATCAGCATCCAGTATATCGATATCCCCGTCAGAACCCTTATCATGGCAAGCGCGAGCGAGATCGCCACTCCTATTGAAAGCGAGGTGTTCATCGCCGATTTTGAAATGGTTCCGCCTGTAACCTCCTCGACTTGCTTGTTTAAAACATGAACGGCGGGCTCGGCTACAACGATAAAGTAGCCGACTACCATACCTATGGGGAGGAGCAGCCATTTATACTGCGATGCGGCTATCTCGGAGCCTATCAGGTTTCCCACCGGGATAAAACCGACGTTGACGCCGGTTAAAAACAGCACCAGCCCAATAAGGGTGTACAGGAAGCCCATTGACATGCGGGCGAGCTGGCGTCTCCTGTATTTTCTCGTTATTATCTGCGAACCGATGAAAAAGATCACGATCGGCACCAACGCCACCAGAACTTCTTTGAGAAAGTCCGGCAGCGCGACGGCGAACTCCCTGACGACGTCCCGCGTGGTGTGCACCTCCGGAAGCAGCACTTTTGTATACCCCGCCTCCTGGGGGTTGTAAATCATCCCGAGGATCATGACGGCCAGAATGGGTCCGATTGAGCACAGCGCAACGAGTCCAAAGCTGTCGTCATGAGAGTCCTTTCCGCCTCTGACGGACGCAATGCCCAGGCCGAGCGCCATTATAAACGGTACGGTGATGGGTCCGGTGGTAACACCGCCGGAGTCAAAGGCCACCGGAACAAAATTGTTGGGTGTAAATATTGAAACAATCAAAATGAGGGCGTAGAAGCCCAGGAACAGATGCGAAAGCCTGACCTTAAACAGAATTCTCAGCACGGCGATCACGAGGAACACGCCGACGCCCACACCAACAGTCGCAATCAGCACCATATTGCTTATGGACGGCACCTGCTCGGCCAGCACCTGGAGATCCGGCTCAGCCACCGTGATTACAAAACCCAATAAAAAACTGAGGGCCGCGATCAGCCAGATTTTTTTGCTCTTTGTAAACTCCCCCCCGATACCCTCACCCATGGGCATCATGGACATATCGGCCCCCAGCGAGAAAAAGCCCATGCCGATTATCAGCAGCGCCGCCCCCATCAGAAACATCACTATCGTGTCTATCGGCATGGAGAGGAATACGCTGAGCAGCAGCACTATCAGCGTTATGGGCAGTACAGATGAGAATGCCTCTGTGATTTTTTCCTTCAGCTTCTTATTCATCATCACACCCCTGCATATGTTTTATTGCACGCCGACAGACGAGATAAAAAAAGTTAGGAATACAAATTTTACGCCTGTTTACGCCTGTTAATCCATTAATATCTCCGACCGTGCCTTTCATGCTATCATATTTTTACAAAAAACAAAAGCGAAAAAGCAAAAGCGCTTTATATTTTTGTGATATTGCACAATTGACCGGATTAGCTAACCGGTCTATACTCAAAACAACTCCACAGAATCTCGCGAAAAAAACCGTACAGGGGGGCTGCTTTGGCATGGGCACAAACGTAATCGAAATAAATGGGCTCACGAAGTACTACGGCAAATTCAAGGGCATCGAGGATGTCAGCTTTTCGGTGGAGGAGGGCGAGATATTCGGCTTTATCGGGCCAAACGGCGCGGGGAAGTCTACAACGATACGCACCCTTCTCGCGCTGATTTTCCCGACCTCGGGGAGCGCCTCAATTTTCGGCATGGACTGCGTTAAAGAGGCCCCCGTCATAGCCAGAGAGGTGGGCTATCTGCCGTCCGAGGTGTTTTACTACGACGGAATGAAGGTCATAGATCTGCTTAAATACGCCGCCAGCTTCTACAAAAAGGACTGCTCAGCGCGCATAAAGGAGCTGTCCGGGAGGCTGGAGCTGGATCTTTCCCGCAAAATCGAGGATCTGTCCTACGGCAACAAGAAAAAGGTGGGGATTGTCCAGGGTCTGCTTCACTCCCCTAAACTAATCATACTCGATGAGCCCACGAGCGGTCTCGACCCGCTTATGCAGCAGAGCTTTTTTGAACTGCTGCGGGAGGAAAACGCCCGGGGAGCCACCATACTGTTCTCCTCACACATTCTGAGCGAGGTTCAGAGGCTCTGCGGCAGGGTGGCCATACTTAAGGAGGGCCGGCTGATAAAGCTGCAAAAGATCAGCGAGCTGCGCGAAGACAACTGCAAGCGATTCCATATTTCGTCCAGAGAGCAGTTCGCCAGGAGCTTTTTCGACGGGGATGGGGTGACGGACCTGACGTCGGACGGCTTTTCAGCCAGCTTTCTGTTCAGGGGAGATATCAACAGGGTTATAGAAAAGGTCGGAATACTCCCGCTGGACGACCTCACGATAGAGGAGCCCGACCTGGAGGAGATATTCCTCCACTACTATAAGTAGGGGGCGACCGTATGAACGTTTTCAGGCAGGAGCTGAGACAGGGCCGCCGCGGGCTGCTCGGCTGGTGCATCGGAGTATGTGTTTTTCTGATGATATACATGCCCTTTATGAGCGCGTTTGTCGAGGAGGGGGACGCTCTCAGGGAGTTTACGTCCGGACTCGGGGAAGATGTGCTCAAGGCGATGGGGCTCAATCCGGATCTGCTGTTCGGGGCGCTGGGCTTTTACGGATTTCTCTTCACCTTTTTGACACTGATAGCCGCGATACAGGCGGTCAGCTCCGGTATGGCGGTTATATCCAAAGAGAGAAACATGAGAATGGCGGATTTCCTGCTGACAAAGCCAAGGAGCCGCTCGAGCATCTTTTTTTCAAAGCTTTTGGCGGCGCTGACGCGCCTGGCCGTGACGCAGCTTGTCTTCTACACCGTATCCTCGGTCTCAATGCTTGTTCTGAGCGGCATCGAAATATCTATAAAGCCCTTTGTACTTATTAGCCTGACCTTCAGCCTCGTCCAGCTCATATTCTTCGCGATTGGGATATTCATAGGAGCCGTTGCCCCAAAGATAAAGTCGGTGATAACGGTTTCGATGGGCGTTTCGATGGGATTCTTTTTGCTCGGCATGATCTCGGGAATTACAGGCAGCGAAGCCCTGCGCCACATCTCGCCGCTTAAGTATTTCGACAACAACTACATCATGCTTAACAACGCCTACGAGCCCCGATACCTTATCATGAGCCTGCTAATCCCGCCGGCGCTGACGTTGTGCGCGTACCTCGCCTATACAAGGCGGGACGTCAAGGCAGTCTGAAAGGGGGAGCGCAAATGATACGGGTTTTTAAGCGCGAGCTGAAGGCAAACGCGAAAAGCCTTCTGTTCTGGTCGCTGGGGATGCTGGCGCTTTGCGCCATTGGCTTTTATGAATACGGCGGTATAGTCAGCGCCAAGGGCTCGCTGAACGCGATTTTCGCTTTCATGCCGCGTATGGTGCGGGTGATGTTCGGCATGGGTGCGCTCCCTCTGGAGACCCCGGAGGGTTATTACGCCTGCATGTTCCTGTGGCTGAGCCTTATAGCATTTCTGCACGCCGCGCTTCTCGGGGCGTCGTTAATATCCAGGGAGGAACGGGACAAGACTGCGGATTTTTTGTTCACACTGCCGCTCAGCCGGGCCTCCGCAGTGTCAGGCAAGGCTCTGGCGGGGGTTGTCAACGTGCTGTGCGTAGCAGTGGTCGCGTGGGGTACGAGCCTCGCCACCATGCTGCCGCAGGTTGAGGACAAAGGGCTGGCTCGCGACATACACCTGACTATGCTGGGGATGCTTGTGACTCAGCTTGTGTTCTTATTCGCCGGTCTGCTGTTCGCGTCCCTGTCGCGTGACCATGGGCGCTCCGGCCAGCTGGCGGCGTGCTCTGTGATAATAACATATTTCGTGTCGGTGTTGATTGAGATGTCCGGAGAGGTTGACTATCTAAATTTTCTGTCTCCCTTCAGGTATTTTCATGCGGCGGGGGTGATGGAAAGCGGGCTTATTCCCTTATATCTGTTTATTTCCGCCGCTTTAATCTCGACGACCGGGTTTTTTTCATACAGGGTATATGGAAAACGCGACCTGAGACATTAGAGAAAAATAATAAAGGAGGCGCAAACAGCGCACCGGGATAGGAACAAGCGGTATAGTGCTATGTTTTGTTATTTTGCTCTGATTCAGGGCTCACCATTAGCGGCAAGCTTTGTCTGTTTATGTTTACAATTTTATCCAGTTCCTCCCTGCCATACAGGGCGGCAAGCACACCAAAAAACGCTCTTGAGGACAGCCTTGACGGCAGGCCAAGGCGCGCCTTGAGTTCGTCGCGCCTGGCGGAGCTGTCCTCCCCGCCCGAAAGACCCCACTCGTAAAAATCCGCGGAGGTGGGCGCGGATGAGCCGTCGCTCTCGCCCATCGCGGCCCCGGCCCTAACAAGCGCCCCCAGCAGAATGTCCGGCGGCATGCCCTCTACTCCCAGCTTGCCCTCCCTGCCCGCCTTCGCCTTTCGCCGCTCCTTGCCGTACACATCGGGTATATACGCGTGCTTCACCCTGTCCGGGGGCAGTGCGCCTTTCAGGTGATTTCTAATCACAAAGCCCGCGGCGTCACTGTCCGTCAGGATAATGACGCCGCGTTCTTGCGCTAATCTCCGCAGTAGCTCGCGGAGCTCGCTGTTTTTGAATATCCCAAACCCTCCGATGTCGATCACGGTAGCGTCCACAACCTGCCTGAGCGCGTTTTTATCGTAGACTCCCTCTACAACGATTACCTCATTTATTTTTATCATGCTCTCACACCAGCCTTGCCAGCAGAAGCTCAAGCTCGCGGTCACGGCTGCGGCTCTGCCCCTTGAGCAGCCTGTCCGTTTCAAGGCACAGCTCCGCCGCACTGCGGCACCACTCAAGTGTATGCCTTCTCGCCGCCCTCAGCATTTCCCCCGCCTGGTACTGGCTGCGGCTCCCCGTGAGGTCAATATAGTCCTTTACGCCAAGTCTCCTGTCCGCAACCAGCCTCGCCGCGTATATTCCCCTGAGCTGCCAGGACAGCGCCCCCAGTATCGCCACCGGCTCCTCTCGCATAGCCATAAGCTCCTGAAGAATTAAAACCGCTTTCCCGGACTTTCCATCGGCAAGCGCGGAGCACATCGCGAAAACCCTCGCTTCCAGAACCGGCACAACCACAGTGTCTAAGTCAGGTTTGGTTATAACCCCACCTTTTGTGTAAGCTGCCAGCTTCTCGACTTCCTGGCCAAGCATGTGCATTTTAGCGCCGCACAGAAAGAGCATATACTGCGCATCCGCCGGACTTATGTCTTTTCCATGCGCGCCGAAGCGCCTTCGTATCCATTTGACGAGCTGCGCCTCTTCCTGAAGCATGAACTCGACCTCAAGTGCGCACCCCCCTATCAGCTCGCCCAGCTTCTGCCTCTTGTCCCTCTTGTATTCCAGAGTGTCATATACAAAGACAAGGCAGCAGGAGTCCGGTATGCCGGCCAGCAGCTCCTCCAGCCGCTTTCTAGTATCCGCGTTCTGCTTAAACAAGTCGTAGTCGGTGACAATCACAAGCCGTTTGTCGCACAGCATAGGGACGCACTCCACCGCGTCCCTCAGCTCGCTCGGGCTTACAGAGCCCCCGTCGAGCCTGTCAATGTTAAAGGCCTCCATCCCCTCCGGAACAAGCTTTTTTTGCAGCTCTTTCAAATAGTGCTCCAGTAGGTACTGTTCCGGGCCGTAAAAAACATAAAGCGTGCCTACCTCTCCCGAGGCAAGCTGCTTTTTAAGCGCATCTATCGCGGAATACCCGCCCATTTACCAATCACCTCACGGAACCTTTATTATAACATGTCCGTCCAAATCCGTCCTGTATATCTGGCAGCCGGACGCCTCAAGTTTTTTAAGCGTCTTGGTATCCGGATGCCCGAAGGAGTTTTTTCCGACTGAAACGACAGCCGCCTGCGGCTTCAGAGCGCCAAGAAATTCATCCGAGGATGAGCCCGCAGAGCCGTGATGCCCCGCCATGAGTATCCCGCCGGACGGGAGATCTATGCGCCTTGTGAGCCAGCGCTCGGCGGACGCGCTCAAATCCCCGGTGGTGACAAATGAAAACTGATCACGTATACAAATCACCGACATGCACTTCTCGTTTTCGCCGCCGTCGCCGCTCCACCGTGACGGCACCAATATCAGCCTGGCCTCCCCGAGCTCAAGCGTCAATTCCAAGAGCACCGGCACGTATGTAAAGTCAGATTCGTTTACATCCTGATATCCCGATATATATGTTTCCCTGACTTTAACCCTGTCCCTCAGGGTCTGTGTTCCGTTGAAATGGTCGCCGTCCAGGTGGGTCAGTATCAGCGCGTCCACCCTTCGCACTCCCACGCTCTCAAGATAATCCGCCGCGATATTGCCGGCGTTGCCCAGGTTGCCTCCGCAGTCCACCACCGCCGTCTTTCCTCCCGAGCGTATCACTACGCATTCCCCCTGCCCCACGTTGAGCACCGCGATCTCAAGCGAGAACAGGGAGGAGTGAACCATGTCCAGCGCCGCGCAGACGACAAGCATTGCCAGAGTTATGGCGATTCCCCTGCGCCTCGGAAGCCCGAAGGCCATGAGCAATATCATGCCGTACACAAACACCAGCCAGGCCACCAGGATGGGACGGGTCGTGAATATTCTGGCGAAAGGGATTTTGGCAAGCACCCCAATCCCCCCTCTGAACGCCCAGAGAAGTAAGCGCGGCAAATATCCGGCGAAATAGGCGGCGGGCCACCATATATAAGAGATAAGCACCGCAAGCGCCCCGGTGATAAAAATCAGGTTCACCATCCAGAGCAGGAGAAGGTTGGCAAGCGGAGCTATGACAGACACCGAGCCGAATCGGTAGGCGATCACCGGAGTTGTAAACACCAGCGCGGACAGCGATGCCGCCAGCGTCGACGACAGCATCCGGCTCACCGGGAGCGGGATTTTGCCCGGCAGAACCCCTGTTATCCACGTCCGCAGCTTTCCGGAAAACAGTATAATTCCGAGCGTCGACAGAAAGGAGAGCTGCAATCCGATATCGCTTACCGAATACGGGTCGATCAGCAGAAGCACAAACAGCGCGGCTAGCAGCGCCGTAACAGCGCTGTACTCGCGGCCCAGAAACGGCGCGACAAGTGTCATAGTTATCATAATCCCGGCGCGCACCGCCGAAGGGGAAAAGCCAGTCACCGCGACAAACAGCCAGATCAAGGGCACCCCAATCCACGCCGCAGTCCGCCTGTTCCCGAATATCAATACAATAAACCCCAGCAGCATACTGACATGAAGACCGGACACAGCCGCTACATGGGACATCCCCGCAGCAGACAAATCTGAGGAGAGCGACTGTGAGAAGCCCGTCTTATCCCCCGTCAAAATACCGCGCAGCAGCGCAGCAGGCTCCTCGGGGAGTATTGAGTTGATCCCGGAACGTATGCTTTCGGCCCAATACACGGGGAGATACCTCAGCGGGGGCCTGTCCGCTCGGTGAACCTTCATGCCCGTTCCGCTGTCGGACGCGGCAAGATGCACTCCACTGTAGTAATCCTTAGCCGCTTCAATTTTAATATGGGCGGTTACCTTATCTCCGGGCTTCAGCATTTCAAGCGAATCATAGTAAAACACTGCTTTGACGCCCTTAACCCTCACAACCGCTGAAAGTCCGTAGACGGACGGCTTGCTGAAGCTCTCCACCGTGAGCTCGGCGTTGAGCGAATAGCCAACATATGAGAATGCCTCATCCAGGAACAGGCGGGTATAGGCGGCGCGCCAGGCAAAATAGACAAGCAGGCACAGGAGCGCCGTAAGCAGCCCCCGCGCCCGCCTGTTTTTCGTAATATTCACATCAGCCCATCTGAAGGGCCAGCTTGCGCCCGGAAATCACATGGAAGTGCAGATGCTCCACGCTCTGCCCCGCCTCCCTGCCGGAGTTTGTAACAACCCGGAAGCCGCTGCATCCCTCAGTTATTTTTGCTATCACGGCGAAGATATGCCCGATAAGCGCCTCATCCTCCCCCGTCACCTCGGCGGCGCTCGCAATGTGCTTTTTAGGTATCACAAGCACATGAAAGGGAGCGACCGGGCTTATGTCCTCAAAAGCGAGGCACAGCTCGTCCTCATACACCTTCTTTGAGGGGATTTCCCCGGAAATAATACCGCAGAACAGGCAGTCCATCCTCAGGCCTCCTTCGCGTTTTCAGATACGTAATCGTCCAGCATCGCAAGGGCGTCGTCCAGCTTCAATACGTCCCTGCCGCCGCCCATCGCGCTCTCGGGCTTGCCGCCCCCGCTGCCACCGCAGGCCTTGGAGACCATGCGTATAATATCGCCCGCCTTTATCCCCCTGGATACGGCGTTCGCCCCGCACACGGCAAAAAACGTTATCTTTTCATCGGCGACCGAGGCCATGACCGCGACGATACAAGGATTCCTGTCGCGCATGAAATCCCCCATGGCACGCAGCTGCTCCGCGTCGACATCGTTCCTGACGCCTGTGACCACGTTGAGCCCGGCGACCTGCTTTGCCGAAACAAGCATATGCTCCGCTATATCGTTCGAGCGGGCCTGCTTGAACTTAGATAGGGTTCTGTTGAGATTTTTCAGCTCGCCCAGCGTATTTTTCAGGTTTTGCAGCAGCTCGCCGGGGGAGGTGTTGAGCAGGCCCGACGCCTCCTGCATGACGCGGGCGTTGGAGTTCATCAGCTCCACGACGCCCATGCCGACCCACGCCTCTATGCGCCTGACGCCAGCCGCCACCGAGGACTCGGAGCGAAAGAAAAGCGATCCGGTCTTGGCAGTATTGTCCAGATGCGTTCCGCCGCATAGCTCTATAGAGTAATCCCCCGCTCTGACAACCCTGACTGTGCTCCCGTATTTCTCGGAAAACAGCGCCATGGCCCCAATGGCCTTGGCCTCGTCCAGCGGCATTTCAGAAGCGGTTACGGGCAGACCCCTGAGTATAGCCTCGTTCACCTCGGTGTTGACGCGCTCGATCTCCTCCGGAGTCAGCGCGACATAGTGCGTAAAGTCCAGCCTGAGCCTGTCCGGCTCCACGTACGACCCCGCCTGGGTCACATGCTCGCCCAGCACGTTTCGCAGAGCCTTCTGCAGCAGGTGCGTAGCTGTGTGCGCCCTCATTATCGCGGCCCGGCGCGCGCCGTCAATCGCCGACTCCACGCTGTCGCCCTTGGAAAGCGCTCCGGATTCCGCCCTGCCTATATGCAGGTATTTGCCGTCCTTGCTCTTTTGAACATCGGAGACGGCAAAGCTCCCCATATCGGAGGAGATTACGCCGCAATCCGCCGTTTGGCCGCCGCTTTCGGCGTAAAAAGGCGTTCTGTCAAGAACAATGACACCCTCCTGTCCCTCTTCCATGCTTCCGGTCACCTGGCCGTCCACAAGAACCGACAATATTTTGGCGGCGCAGACCGTCTCATTGTAGCCGACAAACTCTGTTTTGATATCGCGGTCGAGCCCCAGCTCCAGCGCCGTCCAGCCCAGATCCCCCATGGCCTTGCGGGCCTCTCTCGCGCGCCGCTTCTGAAGCTCCATCAGCCTGTCAAAGCCCTCACGGTCAAGCCCCACACCGGCCTCCTCCAAAATCTCCGCCGTGAGGTCCACCGGAAAGCCGTAGGTGTCGTAAAGCTTAAACGCCGTCTCGCCCATCAGGACGCCCCTGACGTTCTCCAGCGCCTCCCCCAGCATACGCATTCCCGCGTCAATCGTCTGCGCGAAGCGCTCCTCCTCCTGGGTTATCACCCGCACGATATGGGCCTTTTTCTCCGCAAGCTCCGGATACGCCCCGCCGCTCTCGCTGATTACCGTCTCGCACACCTTATATAAAAACGGCTCGGTCACACCCAAAAGCCGCCCGTGCCGCGCGGCGCGGCGCAGAAGGCGGCGCAGCACATATCCCCTGCCCTCGTTTGACGGCAGCACACCGTCGCAGACAAGCATTGTGGTAGAGCGTATATGGTCTGTGACAATTCTCAGCGAGGCGTCCCTTCTGTCGTCCTCTCCGTAGGCGACTCCCGCTATCTCCGACACATGCTCCCGTATGCGCCTCACGGTGTCCACCTCAAACAGGTTGTCCACCCCCTGCGATATGCAGGCCAGCCGCTCCAGCCCCATGCCGGTATCGATGTTCTTTTGCTTCAGCGGCGTGTAATTCCCCGCTCCGTCGTTGTTGAACTGGGTGAACACCAGGTTCCAGAACTCCACATAGCGGTCGCAGTCGCAGCCCACCCTGCAGTCCGGGCTTCCGCAGCCGTTCTCCTCGCCCCGGTCGAAGTATATCTCCGAGCAGGGCCCGCACGGCCCCGCGCCGATCTCCCAGAAGTTGTCGGCCTTGCCTAGCCTTGTCATATGCGACTCGGCCACCCCGACCTCCTTAGTCCAGATATCCCAGGCCTCGTCATCGTCCAGATACACGGACACATACAGCCTGTCCTCCGGCAGCTCCATCACATTTATACAGAACTCCCAGGCCCAGGCCGCCGCCTCGCGCTTAAAATAATCCCCGAACGAGAAATTTCCGAGCATTTCAAAAAAGGTGCCGTGGCGCGAGGTCTTGCCCACCCGCTCAATGTCGGGGGTGCGCACGCATTTCTGACAGGTTGTCATGCGCTTGCTTGGCGGGGTCACCTCGCCCGAAAAATACGGCTTGAGCGGCGCCATGCCTGAGTTTATAAGCAAAAGCCCTGCGTCCCCCTGGGGCACAAGCGGAAAGCTCTCCTGCCTGAGATGCCCCTTGCTCTCAAAAAAGCTCAGGAATTCCTCGCGTATCTGGTTGAGACCCATCTTTTTCATTTGCATGCTCCTTTTGTAGGTGCCGCCGCCCGGCGACCCGTTTTGGTCTGCATATAATGTGTTTTTAAGGCCCGTAAGTCTTTGGATTATTCTTCTTTATCTTCTCAAGCTCGGGCAGTGTACTGCAAAACGCGTGCGTCCCATCGTCGGTCATGGCATAGTAATTGTACTTTGTACTGTAGGGGTACAGCGCCGCGCGTATCGAGTCTATCGACGGGCTGCATATCGGCCCTGGGGGCAGTCCCGGATACATATAGGTGTTATACGGATTGTCTATGGCAAGATGCTCGTTCAGCACTCTCGGTACGCGCTCCGGCAGGAAATACTGGATGGTCGCGTCGATCTGGAGCAGCGGAACCTCCCATTTCTCCAGCCTGTTGTAAATGACTGAGGCGATATTTTTCTTGTCGTCCATGTCGTCACGGGATTCCATTTCAATCATCGACGCGATTATGATGATCTCCTGCATCGAGTAGTCCATGTCCTCAATGCGCTTGCGGAAATCGGAGGTGAGCTTGCGGCTGAAGTTGCTCAGCAGCTTGTTCAGTGCCTTGTGCGGGTCCTCGTCCACAAAGAAATCATAGGTGTCGGGATAGAGATAGCCCTCCAGCCTGCCCGGTGACTTGGGAAGGTCCTTCACAAACTCGTTTGTGAAGTCGTAGTTTTCAACAGCGTCCAGCAGCTCCTCCATTGTGGAGACGCGCTTTTCCACAAGTATCTCCAGCGTCTGCTTGAGGGTGAGTCCCTCCCTGATCGTAACGCCATTGACAACCTCCGCCTGCTCCGAGCCTTTTTTCATCGCGTAGACCAGCGCACGGTAATCGTCCATTGAGCTGAGCGTATATGTGCCGGGGTTAATATATTTTGGCGACTTTTTCGCGGGGCTCGGACTCGGAGACGGCGCGGGGCTCGTTCCCGGCTTGGGAGTAGGCGTGGGCGACGGCTTGGGTGTTGGGCTGACGACGGGCGCGTTGCCCACCTGCACATCAGTGAGCTTGCAGTACAGATTAAACAGCCAAGCGAAGTTTATGATTTTCTTTTCCTCGAGCTCCCTGGAAATCTCCGAAACGGTTGAATCCTCCCTGACGGTTATTTTAACCTCCGCTTCGTCCTTGACAAGCGCCAGCACATCGTTGGCGCACGTCCAAGCAAACACGGCCAGCCCGAAGGAGACCGCGATAATCAGCACAACGTAGAGCACTCCGGTCAGGCAGCCGGTGTGTGCTTTTTTTCTCTTTTCATACTTTATGTCACCGGTATGCCTACCTGAGTCAACCGGCGCGGATGCCGTCCTGGGTGCTCTGGCTACCGCCTCTTTTTTAGATTGATTCGCCGAATTCCTAGGAGTATGTTCCGACATATCTAACCTTTCCATTTCACAAAATTATCCCGACCTGTAACCAGCGCTAAGCGCATCGCATAGAATAAGGCAGATGAGAAAGGCTCACGCCTTCCGTCAAATATCGCAGAGAGGTGACTTTCATGTGCTTTAAAGGTCTTTTCGAGGATAACAGCTGCATCTGGATCATCCTGATCATCGTCGTTCTTATGTGCTGCTGCTGCGGCGACTAATATCCTGCAAATAAGCAATAGGACACAGCTTATGCGGGGCGTACGCCCCGCTTTTCCCTTATGTTAAAAAAGACATGCCATAATGAAATCAGGTCAGGGCCACCGCAAGCTCGGGATAATACATGTTTTTTCTGACTTTTTCGGAAGCCTGCCAACCCAGCAACATCGCGACCAGCTTGAAACCGAAATCAAAGCTGGAGCCGGCCGCCTGCGCGGTTATTATATTGCGGTCATGGGTGACTCTCTCGTCAGCTTGAAGTCTTGCCCCATATTTGACGAGCTCGTCCGTCATGGACGGGAAGCAGACTGCGCGCTTTCCCTCAAGTATCCCAAGCTCGGCAAGCAGCACCGGAGCAGCGCATATGGCTCCTATCAATTTGCCCTCCTCCGACATTTTGAGAATCAGAGCCCTAACTGCCTCACTCTTACCAAGATTTTCAACCCCGACTCCTCCGCCCGGAAGCACAAGCATCTCAAGCTCAGCGGAATTCAACTCCTCCAGTGTCTGATCCGCCCTGACCGGGACTCTGTGCGAAGATACGACCTCAATTGAGCCGACTCCCGCAAGAACAACCTCGACCCCCGCGCGGCGCAGTATGTCTACAGGAATCAGCGCCTCCGCCGTTTCAAATCCGTCCGCAAGCAAAACAGCTACCATGTCCCAGCATCCTTTCAGTTGTACAATAGGTTAATGTAAGGCGGCTCGTCAGAAAACCACAGTTCCTCAGCTGTTCGAGCTCCCTCTTTGCCGTCCGTGCCATTCCACGGGCAACAGTCATCATACAGCGCCGACGGCGCTGGCTTGCCGCTTTTTTCGGCAAGCGCGGCAATTGCCTTAGCCTCCACTACCCTCAGGCAGGCGGCGGCAGGATGCCCCTTCTCGACAGCCCCTCCGGTTCCTTCAAGCCATACGCCCCGGTCAAAGACCGCGTACTCCCCTTCCCGCCCGAGCTCAACGTCATACTCGTCCAATATAGCCTCCCAACGTTCTCTCGACCGGATCAAATGCGGAAGACCGCGCAGCATATCCTCGTACAGCCCGTTCAGTCGCGGTATATCCGAATCCCCCGCCCCAGGATACCGCTTGAGTTCAGCCGGGGCCCTCATGCGCGCACCCGCCTGGTAAAAGCCGTACCTCGCGTAAAATCCAGCGAGCGACTGCTCAGCCGGAATCAGGCAGGCAAGCGGTATCTTTCTCAGATGCAGCTCAAACAGCGCCTGCTCAATCAAGTCCCCCGCCAGTCCCCTGCCCCGGTAATCCGCGCGAGTCCCCACGCCCATTATATACGCGCACGGCACGGTCTCGCCCCACAGTCGCATATCCTGCGTTATCCAGTGGAGCATGGATACGACTTCCCCGACGTCCGCGCAGACAAGCACTCCGGCGCCTGAAAAATCCCGGGCAAAGTAGACGCCGCCGTCATCCCCGGAGAACACTGAGCGCCAAAGCCCTCCAAGGTCATCGCCTTCAGCGGCATACCTGAGCTCCATCATATCACCTCTTAAAGGCGTTGTACTTATTTATAAGCATAACCGGATTATAGCTCAGCTTGGCCTTCCGAAGGTTCTCAAGCCCCATATCGTCCTCGCGGTTGATAAACTGATAGCCATTACAGACATTTCTAACAAATTCTCTGCAAATCATAGGATACGCGCCCACAATGTCGTAATCCGCCTTTTCCACGGATACATCGTATGTGTCCCTGGAAACAGGCGCCCCCGCCGTAAAGGCCACAACCTTGCCGTTCGCCCTCAAAAGCCCGCCACGCGCTCCCAAAGTGTTGAGGTTGTAAAGCAACAGCGCGATGGTGGTGCTCTCCTCCTGGAGGGTCAGGCTCGAGCTCCCCCCGTTTTTTCGCGACCAGGCGTCGTGAAAAAGCCATACGTCGTCTATGTTCTTCTCAGTTATCTCCTCAAAGCGCCAGCGTCCCTCATACTCGCGCTCAAAACGGGAGCAGAAATTCCGCTTTGAATGAAACTTTTTGCCGGAAAACTCAGCAAGCTCGCTCTGCAGATAGAGATAGTCGGTGATATTCCTGTTTTCAATAAACTCGTACCTGCCGGGAACCGCCTCTTCTATCGCGGCCACATCCTCGCCGGTAAGCTCGCCGAGTGAAGCCCCCGGATCAAGTGCGTCCAGTTCTTCCATAGCTTTCCGCCAGTTCCGGACACCGAACGGGGTTACATAGTCGGCCTCGCCGTCGTTGAACTTGATATACATCGCGTTGTTCGTGGTGTATATCTCGTGATTGTATTTATGACGCCAAATATAGGCGCAGGCAAACCCCGCCTCGACGTTTCTGTAATCCCCTCTCAGGGTATAGGACATAAAGAGCTCTTTGTCGGAAAGCTCAAGGGGGCGAAACATAAATCGCATTTCCGCCGGGGCCGTCACCGGCTATATTGTTTAGGGCGCCTCTCGGCAAAATTCAGACGCCGCCGCTTCAACTCATCCCCTAAGAAAAGCGCTTTCGAACCTCATCCATCCTGCCACAGGTGAGCTTGCCCTCCGGACAGATTCCGCGAACACAGGCTGGCCCAGCGTTCACAAACAGCAACGGCGCGGCTTTTTTCACCAGCGCCAGCATATCGCAAGCCAGCTCCCTTATTTCCCACTGCGCTCTGTTACAGCAGCGCAGCTTGAAAAAGTGGCGGAGCTCCCTGGCGTTCATTGTAAACAGAATATTGGTCGCGCACGCATTGGGAAGCACAAAGCGGGCATCCTCCTTGGGTATCCCCATATCCAGAAGTCCCCTGTACGTCTCCTCCGCCAATATCATCGCCGCGTCGAACAGCTCAAGGGCATGTATATTTTCCTCTATCGTGTGTGGCGTTACCCTCTCAAAACTCTTTTCCTTAACATATCTCTGGGATTTAACACTGAATGAAGCTATGCGGTGCCTTGTTATCTGCGCCAACAGCGATCTGGACACCCCGTCGACCGAGAAGGTGAAGCTGACATGCTCAAGCACGCTCTCATGCCCCATGGACATGAACTTATTCAGAAACTTTTCCACCTCGGCACCGTCCATGCCGTCCATTAGGGCCTGTGCCCCTGCGCCGCTGTAGCAGTTCTTCGCCGCGGCGGCAACAATTTTTTCCGGCTCAGGCGTATATGTCAACAGGCTAACCATGCTTGCTTTCCTCTTTTCTCTGCCGGCTTACAGCTCGCAAAAACCTCGGGATAAAAATCGCACGCCCAAGCCTGCTCGGATACCTTATAAATCTGTACAGCCACTCGAGGCCCAGCCTTCTGAATATCGCCGGAGCACGCTTCATGACGCCGGCCCAGTGGTCGATCGAGCCCCCCAGTCCCACCATCAGCGCGTGCCCGACCCCCCCTATGTTCCGGGCCATCCACAGCTCCTGCTTAGGCGCCCCCAGGCATACGAACACGACGTCCGCGCCTGCATTGACAATTTTATCGGTCACTTGCCTGTCATCCGTGAAATACCCGTCCCCGGCCCCGCATATACGAAGCCCCATATGCTCTGCCTTCAGGCGTTCTGCGGCCTTTTCCGCTATACCTGGCTTTGAACCCAGCAAAAACAGGCGTTTGTTGTGCCTTACCAGCTCCGGCAAAAGTGTATTTGCAAAATCAAAGCCCGCCACACGCTCGGGCAGAGGTCTCTCGAGCTTGCGTGACGCCTTGACAACGCCTATCCCGTCGGCTAAAACCATGTCCGCGTCACCCACAGCGTCGCGAAGGTCCTTGTTCGTAACGCATTTATACAGTATTTCCGGATTTGGCGTAACAATGTAATGAGGCCTGCCGTCCCCGGACATAGCCACAGCGCGCGTCACCGCTTCCGCGAGTGTCACGCTGTCAAAGCCGATGCCGAGCACGTCCACCTTCATGTATCGCCCCTCCATCCATTTCACGATATTTTACCACAGGGCAGTTTTTTTGGCAACTTAAATATCAGATGGTTAAGCAAATATTAAGGGATGCCGGCTTCGCAGGCGGAAGCGGCATCCCCAACGTCTGTCCCTATTTAAATGGGTTCTCGGTCTGATAAGGCAGACTTGCCGGACGATTATAGGCAATATCTCCCACCCCGAGCAGCTTCATTACCTCGAACAGAGCCTTTCCGCATCGCTTGAAGCCTATCCCCGCGTGGTGAGGGTAATTCTTTTCAACAAGCACATGGCGGTAGAAGCGCCTCATTTCGGGGATCGCGAACACCCCTATGCCTCCGAACGAGCGCGGATCCATGTCCAGCACATCACCCTCCGCGATGTAGCTCTTGAGCTCGCACCCGGCGGTGGACTGAATGCGGAATATCGTGACCTCGCCCGCCCTTATCGCGCCCTCAATCGTGCCGCGCGTAATATCGGGCTCGCCGTCCGGCTCAAGCGCACGTTTCATTATGCGCTGATGCTCCATCGCAGGCGCCTTTAACAGGCAGGCGGCCGTATTTCCGCAGTGAAAGCCCATAAACAGGTCGCCGGGCGAATACGGCTTTATCGCGGTGGGGTCGATCATGTCCTGCGGCACCGTGTTGTTTATGTCCAGCAGAGTGGCCGGGCTTCCGGTCACGCAGGTAAGTATATACTCTGTAAGAGCTCCGTATATGTCGGTCTCGCAAGCCACAGGGATTCCCCTCGCGGCGAGGCGCGAGTTCACATAGCAGGGCACGAAGCCGAATTGCGTCTGGAACGCGGGCCAGCATTTGTTGGCGAACACCGCATATTCGCAATAGCCGAGATTTGCCTCCATGAAATCAAGCAGCGTCAGCTCATACTGGGCAAGCCGAGTCAGCACTCCCGAGTGCTTATTGCCTGTACCCAATTCCCTTGCCATATCCTCGACAACCGCGTCTATGCGCTTGTCGTCCTTATGTGCGTTGAAAGAAGCGAAGAGGTCGAGCTCCGAGTTCTCCATAACCGTGACGCCCAGATCGTACAGCGGCTTTATCGGCGCGTTGCAGGCCAGGAAGTCGTATGGACGCGGCCCGAAGCCGAAGAGCTTCAGCTTAGATACGCCTATCAGCGCGGCGGCTATCGGTACAAATTCCTCCGCCATTTGGGCAACCTCGGAGGGCAGCCCGACCGGATACTCAGGTATATACGCCCTCACCCCGCGCAACGCCAGATTGTAGGAGCAGTTGAGCACACCGCAGTAGGCATCGCCGCGTCCGTCGATCAGGTTGCTCCCGCTCTCTTCGGCCGCCGCCGCTATCATCACCGGGCCGTTAAACTCCTGCGCGATGTATGTCTCCGGACCCTCCGGCCCAAAGTTGCCGAGATATATCATCAGGGCATTGACGCCGGATTCCCTGAGCTCAGCCAGGGCCTTCAGAGCGTCCTTCTCGTTTTCCACCACAGTATCGGCAAGGTAGACATCCGGCATGGACTTCCGGCATTCCCCCGCCACCCTCTCCGCACGTGACCTGCTGAGCTGCATCGGGAAGCAGTCGCGGCTGACCGCCACTATCCCAAGCCTGACCTTAGGCACGTTGATCAATCAGATCATCTCCCCTTGTATTATTTTGTCTGCTGTAGATTTTTTACAGGTATCCATATCTCTTATGAATTTTATCATATGAGATTGCCTTTGTAAATCTCGTAAACTTAACATTTTTCCACGTAATTCAGTTGTTTTTCAGCAAAACAACTTGCTTTATCGCCCTGATATGCTCCGGCGTCGTGCCGCAGCAGCCTCCTATAATAGCAGCTCCAGCCCTGGCAAGCTCCGCGGCGCATGCCGCCATATCCTCTGGTGTAGCGGGGTAGACATCCCTTCCGTCCAGCCGCCTGGGCAGTCCGGCGTTGGGTTTTGCCAGCAGCGGAATATCGGGACAGGTCTCCCTGAGTTCGGCCACTATGTAGGCCATACTGTCAGCGCCTCCCCCGCAGTTTGTCCCAATTATATGCGCTCCCGCTTCCACGGCCGCGAGCGCGGCCCGCGCCGGGGTAGCCCCCATTATGGTGCGGTACTCCCCTTTGACAGTCCTCTCAAATGTAAACGAGCAGATTACCTCAAGCCCCGTGTTTTCCCGGGTCGCCCTGACAGCTATGCAGGCCTCCTCAATATCACTCATTGTTTCAACGCACACGGCGTCCGCGCCTCCCCTCTCCAGCGCTTCGGCCTGCTCTTTATAAACCGCGTAGAGTTCCTCTCCGGTAATGTCCTCCATAATGAGCAGCTTTCCGGTAGAACCCATGGAGCCCATGACCCGCACGCCGTCCCCCGCCTCCGCGCGGGACAGCCGCGCCGCCGCCTCGTTGAGTTCGGCAGCGCGGGCCCCAAGCCCGTAGCGCTCCAGCTTGGGACGGTTCGCTCCGAAGCTGTTGGTTCCTATGATATCCGCCCCTGCCTCAACATAGCCCCGCGCGATCAGCCTTATATCCTCCGGACGCTCAAGGCTCCAAAGCTCGTGGCATTCGCCCGGCTTGAGCCCTTTGCCCTGCATAACGGTTCCCCAGGCCCCGTCTGCAACAAGCAGTCTGCCTGAATTGACCGCATTCGTTATTGACCCTCTGGACATAAACCTCATCCTTAAATCAGAAAGTTTTTCGATGTGTGTCCCCGCCGGAGGCGGGGACACACATTCTACAAAGCCTACTCCACCGTCACTGACTTGGCAAGATTGCGCGGCTTATCCACATCGCAGCCCCTGAGCACCGAGGTATAGTAGGCCATAAGCTGCATCGGCAGTATAGCCGCTATCGGGCTGAGCACGTCGGATACGGGAGGTAAAAATATCACGTCATCATACAGCCCCTCCATATCCTCCCGCCCCTCTTTGCAGACTAGCAACACCCGCGCTCCGCGAGCCTTAACCTCCCTTATATTCGACGCGGTTTTCTCAAAAAGACCGTCCTGCGTTGCCACGGCGATAACGGGCGTCCCGTCCTCTATGAGAGATATCGTGCCGTGCTTGAGCTCGCCAGCGGCATATGCCTCGCTGTGGATATAAGATATCTCCTTGAGCTTGAGCGCGCTTTCCAGAGACAGCGCGTAGTCAAGATCGCGCCCGATATAAAACATATTGTGGACGCTCTGATAAGTGGACGCCACATACTGGCAGTGCGAGGTGTCGGCGCAAAGCTTATCAAGATAAGCCGGCATAGCCGTCAACTCGCCGGTCAGAGCTTCGGCCTCCTCGCAGGAAACCGTCCCCTTGCGCTCGGCCAGCGCTATCGCCAGCATCGTCATAACCGCCAGCTGCACCGTGTACGCCTTTGTGCTCGCAACCGCTATCTCCGGCCCGGCGGCGGTATATATCACGCTGTCGGCCTCCCTGGCTATTGAAGACGACACAACATTCACCACCCCGAGCACAAACGCTCCCCTGCTCTTTGCCAGCCTCAGAGCCGCGAGCGTGTCCGCAGTCTCCCCGGACTGCGAAATAATTATGACGCTGTCGGACAGGCCAATAATCGGGTTGCGGTAGCGGAACTCACTGGCTATGTCAACCTCCACCGGCATACGCGCCAGACGTTCTATAAGATGCTTGCCCACCATGCCGGCATGCATCGCGGTGCCGCAGGCGGCGATAAAAATCCTGCCTGAGCCTGCAAGCCTATCCATGACGGAGGCGTCCTCAAAGCTTATATGCCCGTTATGCACGCGCGGCGACACCGTGTCACGCAGCGCCCTGGGCTGCTCCATGATTTCCTTCAGCATAAAGTGGGGATACCCGCCCTTTTCGGCGGCCTCCATGTCCCACTCGGCGACATGGGTCTCCTTTGCCACCGGCGAACCCTCGAGATCGCAAACCGTTACTCCCTCCGAAGTAACTGCAGCTATCTCGTTTTCATCGAGTATGTAGTACTCTCGCGTATACCTGAGAATGGCGGGTATATCGGACGCGACAAAGTTCTCGTTTTTGCCGAGGCCCGCGATTATGGGGTTGCCGCGCCTTGCCGCGTATACGCGGCCCTCAAAGCCGGCGAATATGATCGCCAGCGCGAACGAACCCCGTATTTTGTCGACCGCGCGCGCGATCGCTTCAATTGGGTCATTGTCAAAATAATAGTCGACCAGCTTCGCCGCGACCTCGGTGTCTGTCTGGGACTCAAACACATAGCCGTGCCCCTCGAGCATATGCCTGAGCGCCATGTAATTCTCGACTATCCCGTTGTGCACCAGCGCTATCCGTTTGCCGACATGCGGATGGGAATTTATATCCGACGGCTCGCCGTGGGTCGCCCACCGGGTGTGTCCCACCCCGCAGAAGCCGTCAAGCCCGCCCTCTTCCTCAAGCACCGACTCCAGGTTTTTTATGCGCCCCTTGCATTTGCGCACCTCAATACCGCTGTCTGTCATTACCGCTATCCCGGCAGAGTCGTATCCCCTGTACTCCAGTTTGGTCAGGCCCTCAACAAGGATGTCGCTTGTTCTTTTGTCCCCTGCGTACCCTATGATGCCGCACATATGGCAATATCCCCCTGACTCAAAATGCGATTTTATTGCTGTACTAACGTGTACAGCAATATTTAAATGATAATCATCTTAATGCGCCATGCAACCTTGTGTTTATCGTAGCGCACTGGGGCGCATGATGATTATACTACAATAAATACAGCCGGAAAAGATCTTTAATTCGCATTCTTCGGAAAAACCCGGATACCAGGAAGCTTTTTAAGAAAATCTTCATTTTTTTCGCAGCTTCACCTTAATAAATTTAATGTAAGCTCACTTATGTAAAGAGAATGCGAGAGGAGCGTCGAAACGTGTACATTGAGGAGCTTATTCCCGCTATAGCGCTGATCATAAAGACATTGAGTCTTTTCTTCAGCGTGTACTTCGTTGCAATAGCTATATTTTGTCTGAAAAAGCCCAGAGCCTTTCCACAAGCCGCCCCGTCCTGTAAGTTTGCGATAGTGATCCCAGCCAGAAACGAGGCCAAGGTCATCGGGAATCTGGTGGAAAGCCTGAGAGCCCAGGATTACCCGCGCGAGCTGTTTGATATCTATGTTGTACCCAACAACTGCTCCGACAATACCGAGCAGATCGCCAAGTCAGCGGGGGCTTGTATAATAAGTTGTCAGCGCGTTGTGAGGTGCAAGGGGGACGCGCTCAAGCAATCCTTTGAGATATTGATGGACAAGCCATATGATTACGACGCTTTTTGCGTATTCGACGCGGACAATATCGCCGACTGCCGTTTTCTCGCTGAAATCAACTACGCCTTCTGCGCGGGCGCACGGGTTGCGAAAGGCCGTACAGAGGCTATGAACAGATATGATTCGTGGGTGTCCGGATGCTATTCTATATATTTCGACATGTTCAATATATTTTACAACAGAGCGAGAGCTGCCTGCGGGCTCTCCGCCAAGCTGATCGGCACTGCCTTCGCCGTTCATCGGGAAGTGCTTGAAAAATCCGGAGGTTGGGGAACTGAGACAATTGCCGAGGACGCGGAGTTTTCAGCGCAGTGCGCCCTCGCCGGAGAGAGAGTAGCCTGGGTGCCCGAGGCAATAGCCTATGACGAAGAACCCGTCTCCTTCAGGCTTTCCCTTACGCAGCGCAAGCGGTGGTGCAGTGGCATAATGCAGGCATCAAGGCATATGATGCCCTCGCTTGTCAAAAATCTGCGCGGAGGGAAAAGCGCGTTGGTGTTCGACTCCCTCGTGTTTATGCTGAGTCCATTTGTGCAGGCATTGTCACTGATACCCCTTATGACCGGCCTGCTCTACCCAGCCCTGAAAACACCTGCGCCTTCCGCGCTTATACTCGCGTCTGCAGTCCCAATATTATCCTATTACATAGGAAGCACCCTTCTAGCCGCTATAATCGCAGCTACCAGCCGGAAACTCAACATGCGGATGCTGAAAAGCGTGTTTACATATGCCCTGTTCACCTTCTCCTGGCTCCCGCTCCAGACCGCCTCGCTGTTTAAAAAGACCACGAAATGGGTGGAAATAAAGCACACAGGGCGCGTCTCGCTGGAGAATATCTGAAAAGCTAATCAAAACGCTTCGCGGCTGCGTCTGCGGCGCTTTCTTCCACGCTGAACGCGCAAAAAAATAATTGGCACCTCAATATTTCAAATTAAATATTTACTAGAACCAATAAACATGATATTATGAAGCCAAAAGGCAGACAGCGTACCCAGCTGCCTGCCTTATGTCTTACCCAACCAACCGCCTGTCTCCCGACATTCCGGCACTATGCTCCCGCCTTGAGCTGGAGCTGAAGCCTGTCGGCTATCATGGCGATAAATTCAGAGTTTGTTGGTTTCCCTTTTACGTTGCTTACAGTGTATCCGAAAAACTTTTGGAGTGTTTCAAGATCTCCCCTGTCCCAGGCGACCTCAATCGCATGCCTGATCGCTCTCTCTACACGCGATGCGGTTGTAGCAAATGTTTTTGCAACCGTCGGATAGAGCACCTTTGTTATTGCGCCGACCGCCTCACGGTCTCTCACCGCTACCATGATAGCCTCTCTGAGGTACTGATAGCCCTTAATATGAGCCGGCACTCCAATCTCGTGTATGATTGCCGTAACTCTCGCCTCAAGGTCAATTTCCATACGCGACGCTTTCTGGGGCGGGAGCGGGAATCCCTTCTGTCTGCTTGGACCGGTAAGATTAAGCCTGTCTATCAGGGCGGAGATATCAAAGGGCTTTACCATGAAATATTGCGCCCCCAGCGCCGCCGCCTCGGCTGTTACCGCGTCTGTCGCGAAGCACGAGAGAACAATAAAGGCCGGCCTCATCTTCAGGCTCATCGCATTTACCGCTTTCATGACCCCAAATCCGTCAAGCCCCGGCAAAACGATATCCATCAGAACCACATCAGGTTCAAGCGTCGAAATCAGGTCCACGGTTTCGTACCCATCAGACGAGGTCCCCGATATTTCTATCCCCGGGTACCCCTCCAGAGCATCGGTCAAAAGCGCCCTGAAATCCGAGTTTCCGTCAGCAATTAATATCCTTTTGCCATTCTCCACTCCAATACCTCCATTTCATGCTCCCCTTTTTATTATCTATGCATCTGAGTATAAAATAACACAAAGAAAATGTTTTTGCAATAGAAGGATTGCTTTTTTTGCCATTTTTCTCTCGACAATTTTACTCAATATTTGCACTGTTCCAATATATTGTATGAATGTCGTGCCGCATCCAACAATATCTTGCTGTATTGTGTCGATTTAAAGCATCGCATTATATCAGACATTTTAGCGTTTCAGTGTATTTTCCCTATATTTCCCGCAACAGGATCGGCACACAAAAGCACTTTTATGCAACTTTTTTACTCATTTTTAAACTTTTCATACCGTCATTAATCATGCTGTGAATAAATATGCCGTATCCGCGCCTGGGATCGTTTATTAGCACATGTGTTACTGCTCCCATAATTTTCCCGTCCTGTATTACAGGACTACCGCTCATCCCTTGGACAATGCCTCCAGTGATGCCAATCAGCCGATCGTCGATGACTTTTATCATAAAATTTTTGGCGTTTCCATTTTCGCTGATGATTTTGGTTATTTCAATATCAAATTCCTCAATTTCATTTCCCTGCACATTGCTCAGTATCGTGGCCCTGCCCGTCTTCAGCTCCTCCGGGGCGCCAACCGGCATAGGGGCCCTCAATTTTTCGCCTAGTACGCTTTTACCTTTCAAAATGCCAAACACGCCGTTATTCGTGTTGTCAAGAAGCTCCCCTCCATCGCACTGAGAATCGAACTGCCCGCGCAATTCGCCCGGGGCCCCGCTCTGCCCCGGCATTACGTCAACCACTACAGAATGGACAATTTGTCCCGCGCTTATCTCAAGCAGTCCCCCCGTCTGTGAGTCGTTCACCCCATGTCCGAGCGCTCCGAACAGTTGAGTTTTCGGGTCATAAAACGTTATGGTTCCAATTCCGGCCATACTGTCTCTAATCCATACGCCCAATTTGAGTTCTCCGTCTGTCGCGCTTTTCACAGCTTCAGCGCGGAGCTCCTCAGTCTTATTATCCCGTCGTATCCTTATCAGCAACTCACGGCCTTCGGAATTTCTTATAGCATTTTGCATCTCTTTTGCCGACAGTATGGGCTTATCCTCTATATGAGTGATGACATCCCCCTTGGCAAGCCCCGCGAGACCTGCCGGATCCTTTTCTCCCTCCGCGGTGAGTACAGGCGCGGTGCCTATAATCAACACCCCCTCGGTGTATACCTTAATTCCCATCGTATGTCCAACGGGAATAATCTCGGCAGGCATCTCGGCGGCAAGAGCGGTTATATTTAAAAGCAGCGCAAGGCAAATAATGATTCCAATTGTTTTAGTTTTAACTTTCATATGATGTTCTCTTTTCTCCGGCGATCAAAAAAATAAGCTCCTGAAGGTCCGCCGGGGCTTCCAGGCTCTTCCGTCCGCACTTGCGGGACAGTGGTATTAATATGCCATGATTATCGCCACGTCACTCGACACTTTCGCGCCCAAATCACGGCAGCGTATCCTTGTAAAAAAATGAATTTCCCCAGTCTATCGGGCGTCGTTCTCTCCACGCAACAATATTTTGATAAAAAAACTATTATTTTTCCAGCTTTCCACTGACACTGCAAATGATGCTTTGGGTGATTATATTTTGAAAGTAGCAGTTATCGGCTCAAGATCTCTTGATGAAAGATGTTACAATATGATCGGGCAGAATATTCCCCCGGGGTGCAGCGAAATAATCAGCGGTGGCGCGAAAGGCGTGGATACCATGGCCGAACGCTACGCCTCTGAAAACAATCTGCTTCTGACTGTAATTCGCCCCGACTACGACACCTTTGACAAGGCAGCCCCGATTATTCGCAATTCAAGCATAGTCGCGCGGGCGGATTTCGTGCTTGTGCTTTGGGACGGTTCCTCGCGCGGATCGCTGAACGTTATTATGACCTGCATGAAGACAAATAAACCCTATAGGCTGGTTTTGGTAAAACGGAACGATACGGACAAAACGCGGTAAAATGCCTTGGTATAATTTAATGTTCGGCTCACCTGCGCGATATATGTTATAATACCTTTGTAATTATCAGGCTATAGACAAAGCCATAGTAGCGCTTCTCAACCCCTTCCCGACCAGCGGATTCAGAATTTTTTCCCGTTGTTACTGCGTAAAACGGCTGCAAAATACTGACTCTGACAACTCGCCCTGTGCGAGGGCTTCGGGTCGGGAATAGTTTGTCAGCAGCCTGTAATTATTTCTTTAAGTCCTCCAAATAAATTAAAATGAGGTTTTTTATGAAAATCCCCTTTTCCCCTCCTGACATAAGTGAGCTAGAAATCAAAGAGGTCTCTGAGGTTCTTCGTTCGGGCTGGATTACCACAGGCCCGAAAACTAAAAAACTTGAAGAGGCAGTTGCTTTATACTGTAATACTAAAAAGGCGGTGTGCCTGGCCTCACAGACCGCCGCCGCTGAACTTGTTTTAAGGCTTTTCGATATCGGCCCGGGCGACGAAGTCATTACATCACCATATACATACACAGCCTCATGCAGCATAATATATCACGTTGGAGCCACTCCCGTATTAATTGACACGGCACCCGGAAGCTATGAAATGGATTATGACGCTCTTGAGGCCGCCATAACGGATAAGACCAAGGCCATCATCCCAATTGACATAGCGGGCGTAGTATGTGATTATGACAGAATACTGGGAATTGCCGAAACAGCCAGGCACCTTTTCAAACCAAGAGGAGGGCTTCAGGAAGCTTTGGGAAGAATAGCCGTATTGGGGGACACCGCTCATTCCTTTGGCGCGTCCCGTTCGGGCAGGATGAGCGGAGAAATCGCGGATTTTTCCTGCTTTTCATTTCACGCAGTCAAAAACCTCACAACCTCCGAGGGCGGAGCGGCTACTTGGAAAACCATTCCAGGAGTAAGTGACGACGAGATATACCGCAAGCTCATGCTGCTCTCCCTGCACGGGCAAAACAAGGACGCTCTTGCAAAATCCAGATGTGGGGATTGGGAATACGATATCATAGGTACATACTATAAATGCAACATGACCGACATCATGGCCGCTCTTGGGCTGGCACAGTTGCAGCGATACCCCGATTTGCTATCGCGCAGACGTGAGCTTATCGGCATGTACGACAGTGCGTTCGAAAATGAGCGCTTTTCCATACTGCGGCATTATGGGGACAATTTTTCCGGAAGCGGGCATCTTTATATGCTCCGTCTGCTGGGAAGAGACGAAAAATTCCGAAACGGCGTAATAGAGAGAATGGGCGAGGCTGGAATAGCTTGTAACGTGCATTACAAGCCGCTGCCCATGTTTACTGCGTATAAAAACCTGGGATTTAATATCAAGGATTTCCCCAACGCCTTTTCTCAGTATCAGAATGAAATTACCCTGCCGCTTCATACTCTTCTCACGGACGAGCATGCGGAGTTTGTTACAGATAACCTTAAGCGTATATTAGGGAGCTCTAAGTAATGCTCCGCGCATGGGATAAGCTCCCCGGCGGTCTGCGCGTGGGTGAAGTAGAAAAATATTACGACATTCTGGCGGCAAAAAAAATATCTTTGCTCATAAAGCGTCTGTTCGATATTGTTGCGGCGTCAATCCTACTCATTATTCTCTCCCCTGTCCTCCTCATTCTTGCAATAATTATAAAGACTGATTCGCGCGGCCCGGTCTTTTTCAGGCAGATCAGGGTGACACAATACGGAAGGCAATTTAGAATTTTTAAATTCAGAACAATGATTCCCGAGGCGGACAATACCGGACAGCAAATAACTACTGCCGGAGACAACCGGATTACAAGGGCTGGCGCTATGCTGCGAAAAAAACGTCTTGACGAGCTGCCCCAGCTTCTAAATGTTTTGTTCGGAGATATGAGCTTTGTTGGAACAAGGCCTGAGGTTCCGAGGTATGTGGATGAATATACCAATGAAATGCTGGCTACGCTTTTAATGCCCGCCGGTATCACTTCTCTGGCCAGCATAAGGTATAAGGATGAGGATCTCGTGCTTGTGGGAGCGCAAAATCCGGTTGACATATACGTAAATACCGTTTTGCCAGCAAAAATGAAATACAATTTACGCTATATTGAAGAATTCAGCTTCTGGAGAGATATCGGCATTATGCTCCAAACGGTCGCGGCCATCGTAAAGTCCTCAGATGGCGCTTCATACTAAACTAATGTTACCCTAACCCAATGTTTAAACCTTCCGTTCAGAAATTTACATAGCTCACTGCTGCAAGCTTTTTCAAATTAATACTATCAGGTTTAAACAGGTATAATTGTCTTAAAAGGGGTGCGATATGAAATATCTGCTTGGGATTGATCTTGGAACCTCCGGCACAAAAACAGTTCTCTATTCGCAGGAGTACGAGCCTGTCTGTTCGTCTTCCGCCGAGTACGGAATGTCTCAGCCTCAAAACGGATGGGCTGAGCAAAACCCGGAGGATTGGTGGAACGCGGCTGTCGCAACAATCCAGGGTGTGCTGTCAGAAAGCGGTATATCCGCAGATGACATAGCGGCAATCGGGATATCCGGTCAAATGCACGGGCTTGTGATGCTTGACGGAGACGGAAACACGCTGCGTCCCAGCATAATCTGGTGCGACCAGCGCACCGGAGCGGAATGCGCCGAGATGACCGAGAAAGTTGGGGCCGGGCGCCTGATAGAGATAACCGCCAATCCAGCGCTGACCGGCTTCACCGCTTCCAAGATACTGTGGGTCAAAAAGCACCAGCCGGACATCTACAGCAAATGCCGGCATATACTGCTGCCCAAGGACTATCTGCGCTACAGGCTCACCGGCGAGTTCGCGACCGAGGTCTCGGACGCCTCGGGCATGCAGCTGCTTGACGTCCCAAACCGCCGCTGGTCGCTGGAGCTGCTTGAAAAGCTCGACATTGACCCGGCGCTGCTCGCCAAGGTGTACGAATCCCCCGAGATAACGGGCTATATATGCGCGCATGCCGCCAGGCTTACCGGATTAAGCAAAAAAACGGCGGTTGTCGGAGGCGCGGGCGACAACGCGGCCGCGGCTGTCGGCACCGGGGTTGTGATGGACGGCAAGGCGTTTACTACCATTGGAACGTCGGGTGTGGTGTTTGCCCATACCGACAGTATTTCAATCGATCCGTCCGGCAGGGTTCACACGTTCTGCTGCGCCGTACCCGGAGCGTGGCATGTGATGGGCGTAACCCAGGCGGCGGGGCTGTCGCTTAAATGGTTCAGGGATAATTTCTGCCGCGCCGAGCTGGACGCGGCGGCAGGAATGGGCAGGGATCCCTATGTTCTGATGGACGCTCAGGCGGAGCGGGTTCCAATTGGGGCTAACAGGCTTTTTTATCTTCCTTATCTAATGGGCGAGAGGACACCTCACCTGGATCCGGACTGCCGTGGGGCCTTCATCGGGCTTTCCGGTATGCACACAAGGCAGGATATGCTCCGCGCCGTTATGGAAGGCGTCGTATACTCCCTCAGGGACTGTCTGGATGTCCTGGGAAATATGGGCGTCGCCCCCGGCGAGATGCTGGCGTGCGGCGGCGGAGGCACAAGCCCGCTGTGGCGGCAGATGCTGGCTGACGCATTTGACCTGCCCGTCAGGACGGTCAGATCAAAGGAGGGCCCGGCACTGGGAGTCGCCATCCTTGCCGGCGTGGGCGCCGGCTTGTTCAAGTCGGTGCCTGAGGCCTGCCAGTCGGTAATCAAGACCAATCCGCCGCAGGAGCCTATCCCTGAAAACAGCCAAAGGTATGCGCAGCTCCACAGCATATACCGCTCTCTGTATCCGGCGCTGAAGGACAGCTTCAGGGCTTTGAGCGCTTTATAATACTATTCCTTTGGAAGTTTTTCGTTTGATTAAAGCAGGCGGTACTGACTAACAACAGGTAAAAGCTATTCTATTGTCCCCTTATCATTGGCTGGTTATTCCATTTACACATTTGCCCCGACACTCCATTTTGCCCCCGTTTGCTCGCAACAAACGGGGGCTTTGTCAGCAACCTGAGTCCTCCGCTTATACTAATACCTGTTTAAACCCTGACGGTATTAATTTGCAGAAGCTTGCCTCAGCAAGCTTCTGCAAATCAGAGTGAAGACAAAGTCCGCGACCTCCGTCCTTTTTCACTTTTGCGCGTCGAGCCTGACGCCGGAGGCGGCAGGTTCTTGCTTGACCGCAAGAGTGAAAAAGTTTGAAATTCAAGGCTTTCACGGATTCACTCCGGGAAAGCCTT
>JAVBTT010000019.1:0-52552 GCA_031556035.1 Oscillospiraceae bacterium | reverse complement strand
CGAGCACCGCGCTACGTCGCCCATCGTAAACAATCCGTGATCTTCCAGCTTTTTGGCGTATCCTCTGCCCACGCGCCAGAAATCGGTGAGTGGGCGGTGTGTCCACAGGGAGCGGCGGTATTTCATTTCGTCCAGTTCGGCAATCCTAACGCCGTTTTTATCTGCCGGGATGTGCTTTGCCTCGATGTCCATCGCAACCTTTGCCAGATACAGGTTTGTGCCGATGCCGGCCGTCGCCGTGATACCGGTAGAACGCAGCACATCGAGGATGATCTTCATGGCAAACTCGCGGGGCGAAATGTTGGCGTTGGGCAGATAGCTGGTCGCGTCTATGAAAACCTCGTCAATGGAATATACGTGAATGTCCTCCGGGGCAACGTATCTCAGGTAGACGTTATAAATCCTGGTGCTGCACTCCATATAGTGCGCCATATGCGGGCGGGCGGTAATATAGTCAATCGCCAGTTCCGGCGAGGATTTGAGTTCCGTGCTGCTGGAGGACGAGCCGGTGAAGGCCCGCCCAGGCGCACTGATTTTTCTCCTGGCATTGGCCTCCTTTACCTTTTGAACGACCTCAAACAGCCTCGCCCGACCCGGAATGCCGTAGGCTTTCAGGGAGGGGGAAACAGCAAGGCAGATGGTCTTTTCCGTCCGGCTTGCGTCGGCAACCACAAGGTTTGTGGTCATCGGGTCAAGCCCACGCTCCATGCATTCGACCGAAGCGTAAAAGCTTTTGAGGTCAATTGCGATATAGGTTCTGTTATCCACGCTTCAGCCGCCTCCTTGTCGCTTTATTCTTTATGAAGCCCAAGAGCAATAGAAAACAGAATGACTTGACAATCCCTCCGCGCCAAGCTTCAATACACAAAGCGGAGGCTTTTTCGTTTGAATAAGCGTCACAGCAGGACCGGCGTGTGCGACCACGCCGGCCCTGAAAAAGGTGAGTTAGCCACCTCCATGCCATCATTACCGTGGACTACCTCCGAGCTGCGCGGTCGGAGCCGGTGCGTCCTGCATGGAAACGTGGATGGGCGGGAGCATCCCATGTACGGCGGGGTCAAGGCATATATTGACGGGCATCCTCTCCCGTACCGGGAAAGCTATTATATCATTTCCTGTCATCCATTGGAAGAAGTATATCCAGAAATAGTATTAGACCAGACTACGGCTTAACCCAAACCGTGATTTCCGATATTTCACCGCCTTTGCAGCAGCATCTGTTTAATATCCTGTAATCCGGGCATAGCATACTGAAAAAAGGCCTTATACGAATCGCAGAAATAGTTCAGTCCCGGCTTGCCGTCCGTGAAAGGTTCCCTGTTCCGTCTGCAACCGCCGCGGCATAAAAAATTCCACTCGCACGCCCGACAGGCGGGGTCGATGTGCCTGGAAACATGCACAAACCGGTTCGCTGTTTCGCATGCGCCTATGTCTCTCATATCACCCTCTTTGATATTTCCCAAAACCCACTCGTCAAGAACGTAAAAATCGCAGGGATAAACACTTCCGTCAGCCTCCACCACATATTGACAGATACATTCTCCCAGCATACTGCACATCTCGGGTCTGTAGCCCATCAGCATCCCGATATAATTGTCAAAATTGCGTATTACGATAGGATGCCCGCTCATGATGTCGCGGTACCACAAGCCAAAGAGCCTTTTCAAAAAGAATGTATATGCCTCAGGCACTAAAGAGAAGGCGTTTCCGCCCGGTTTTTCTCCCAGCGGATCCAGGCAGGGTATGGGCTGTATAAATGCAAAATTCTTCTCTCTAAAAAAACGGTATATATCCACAATGTTTTCAGCCACATGCTTATTGACTACGCAAAGTATATTGTAATCCACACCATATAAGTCAAAGCGCTCCGACGCATCCATGACCTTGTCAAAGCTTCCGTTTCCTCTGGCGTCTATTCTCATCGCATCATGTACGTCTTTTGTTCCGTCCAGGGAAAGCCCCACCAGAAAGTGATTCTTTTTGAAAAACCAAGCCCATTTATTGTCAGTAAGCGTGCCATTTGTTTGAATGGAGTTACAAATTTTCACATTCTTATTATTATATTGCTTTTGAAATGCTACAAGCTGTCTGAAGAAATCCATGCCTGCCAACATGGGCTCTCCGCCCTGAAAAGAAAATGTACACGACTGGTCCGCAAATGCAAGCGCCTTCTTAACAAGTATTTCCAGAGTTTCCGTGTCCATCATGCCAAAAGATTTTTTCAGTCTGTTTTCGGAAACGTCGTGATAAAAGCAGTACCTGCAGCGCAAATTGCAGCTACCCGAGGCGGGTTTGATCAACATGCTCAACGGCGGCATAACGACAGCCCTCTTTCTTTTTGCAATCCCAAAAACAGCATCACGCTGCAGGGCGGCCGTGCTCCCCGCGCCTGACCAAACACAGGGAACACAGTCATCTTGCAGGAGATGCGTGAGTGTTTGCGCTAAAACGCACGCGCCGCGCGTGGGTTTACTCAGGGCAAATGCCGCCATTCGCCGCGCATACGCAAGTGCCGGACTTTACCGTATCGCCAGCGTGAAGGTGAAGCTGTAGCTCGGGAAGAGGTCGGCATACTTAATTCCCGCAATTACGAGCGTCTGCCCCTCCGCCGCCGACACATCCGATACCGTAAGCGTTCGGCCCGACGTGCCGACCCTGGCGTTGTCGACGGCGACGCCCGCGAGCTTTACGCTCTTTTTCGAAGCGTTAAAGGTGACCTCGGACGCAAACGTCACGGTCACGCCATTTTCAGTCCGCGTTGCGACAGGGGACCAGATGTCCGTCGGCAACGGCACGCAGTCAATAGCTAAGCCCTCTTCCGCGCCAACCGCCTTTACCACATAGACGCCGGCCGTCTCCGTATCGGAGGCGGTCACCCTGAATGTATACTTTCCGGCCTCTGAGACGCTGATGGCCTCTATGAGCGCGCCGTCCGCATTGTACAGGCCGAGCTCAAAGGGGACGGTTTCGTATGGGAAGGTGACGGTCGCGGGGATATTGGCCGCGCAGCCGGCCACAATCTTGCCTACAGTGGAAACGATCACGGGCCTCTTCGCGATCTCATCGGGCACAATCGTCACGACGCCGCTTTCCCTGTAGCCGTATCTCACCGCCTTCGCTCTGATCTGCGCGTCCAGCGGCGCCTCGAAGCTACCGGTATAAAGCCGCCATGTAGTCGAGCTGTCCACCCCGACGATTTGATACCCGATTGAGGAGCCTTCCGTCACGCCCTCCAAGCTGACCAGCGCCTTTTCTCCGTCAAAGGACAGGCTGTATTTCGGCACCTCGGTGACCGGCTGCACACCGCCCGGCCAAAACAGTTCTATCATCTCGGACTCAGGCATTTCAGAAAGGTCTGGGGTCACCGCCATCCAGGCGTTGTAGGCCCTCCTCATGCGCGCGAGGACATCCGCGTATTCGGGATCGGCGGCTACATTGTTGAGTTCATACGGATCGGACCAGGTATCATAGAGCTGCTCTACCCGACGGGGTTCAAACCAGATTTTCTGTACGTCATTTAAGAGGTTATTATCATAGCATCTCCAAAGCTCTTTGGTGATCGGCATTCCGTCACGATATGCCGAATGAACGCCAACTGGCTGCTCCGGATAAAAATTGTACATATACTTATACCGATTGTCCCGCACCGCGCGCTGCCTGTCGAAAACATCGCCTACGCGGTCACGAATACCATAAATGTATTCTCTCTGCTCAGCATTGTCGCCCAGTACAACCTGGCCCTGCATGTGCTCCGGGACATCTGCGCCCGCAAGCGACAGGATGGTGGGAGCCAAATCTACAAAGCTGATCATTCTGTCATCCACCGTGCCCGGTTCCACATCTGCCGGACGGTACTTTTCGGGCCACCTTATGATCATGGGTACATGCAAGCCGGTATCATACAATTCTCTTTTGTGGCGAGGATAGCAGCCGCCATGATCCGCTGTGAATACAACGATTGTTGAGTCGACCAGCCCATCCTTTTCTAAGTTGTCGAGAATGCTTTTGAAAATGGTTTCAGACGTATAGCTTATTTGGTTGTAAAACTTCGCGATTTCCTGCCTTAAGACCGGCGTGTCCGGGAAATAGGGTGGCACTTCGACATCTTCTGGAGCGACAACATTCGCTTTAGCGGCGTAGTTGGCAAACAATTTGCTCTCGTGTGTCTCCTGCGGATTGAGCAGGCCGAAGAAGGGTTGTCCTTGCGTATTGTTCCTCCAATTGGGGTTGTTCATATTATATGACGATGTCTGATTATCCCAAATGGTAAACGGCCCGCTTCCAATACCAAAAGCGCTGAACTGATAGTCAAGCTTCTCCGCCGTAAAGGTATAGTATCCCGCCGCCCTCAGAAGTTCAGGGAATGCCTTTACCTCCGGAGCAGGTACCGTTCTGTAATTATATCCCACGTTCGGATCATTGGTTCGCATATGTTGACCGCCGATGGACTGCTGGTACATGCCGGTGATAAACGAGCACCTGCTCGGCGCACAAACGCCCATGGTCGCATACACATTTGTGTATCTTACGCCTTCTTCCGCAAATCGATCTATTGTCGGCGTCACGGCAGCCTCATCACCATAACATCCAAGGAAGGGGCTCATATCCTCAGTCATTACGACCAGTATGTTGGGCCTGTCTTCCGCAGGGGCTGCGTTTTGGCCGATGTCGGAATAGGAGTGGGCGAAAGGCGATGCGAGAGTGGCGGCCGTTGTGGTCAACGCGATCGTCTTGAGCAGGCTGTTCTTCCAGCTTTCTCTCAAAGGATGCCTGAACATGCTTTCTCCCCCTTTTGTTTTGAGTATGTCGGCGCGGCAAAAGCCGCGCCGACCTCTTGTTTTAGGCTGCGATATCAGCCCACTTGAACGGTGAAGGTAAAGCTGTAGCTCGGGAAGAGATCCGCGTATTTCACGCCCGCGATTACAATGGTTTGTCCCGCCGCGGCTGTCGTGTCCGCAATGGTCAGAATCTTCCCGGACACGCTGACCTTGATGTTGTTGACGGCGACCCCGTCAATTTTGACGGACTTCTTGGCCGCGTTGAAGCTCACATCCGAGGCGAAGACGACCGTGACGGAGCTCTCTCCGCCGATAACGGTCGGCGCCCACAGATCGTCCGGCTGAACGACGCAGTCAATGGCGCAGCCGCTTGCCGCGCCGACCGCCTTGATGACATAGGCGCCCGCCTTGGCGGTATCGGAAGCCGTGATCTTGAACGTGTACCTGCCGTCGGCGGAGATGTGGAGCGTGTCGATGAGCGCGCCGTCCGGATTGTACAGGCCTAGATCAAAGGAAACCGCCTCGCCCGCGAATGTAATGTCGGCGGGGATATTGGCCGCGCAGCCGGCCACAATTTTGCTCACGGGGGAGGTGATGGCCACGTCGATGTCTTCATCAGGTTCGCCCCACAATACAAACGCGTTGACGCCCGGTTTCAAATTTGCGAAGGGCCCGACCACGTTGTTGCCCATATCCCTGGCATTGCCAAAGAAGTCTGTATCAACGTCAGGAGCGTAAGATTCCATTCCAAGGAATTCATAGAGGCTGGTATTGCCGAGATATTCGCTGGTGAGCAGTGGCGCATCAATGCTAAACATGGATTGGTCAACATCCAATGTCAGCTTGAAGGAATCCTTATCAGCTTCCACGCTCCAGCTTCCGTTCGCGGATTGTGTGCTGTTGGCATCGGCTGTGTAACCTCGGGCAGCGGCGTATTGGTGGTCAATTATCTTAGCACCGCCGAAATAGGCGTTGTAGTCGCATTCGTTGCCCCAGGTGAGGGTGGCGCCATTAATGGTCGCGCGGTGAGATGTGGCAGTGCCGACGCCTAAAACTGGATAACCGAAATTTGGGAAGGGGGTCCCGTTAGCAATGGGCATCATTGCGCCAGGTTTAGCCGCCACCCAGGCAATCGGAAGTCCGACACCATGTGGATTCTCTCCCGCGTTCCATGTGCCGCCGCTGAAATCCGGATTGACGTTCGGGGAGTTAGACAGAACCACCTCGGTCCAAAGGTCGTTGTAGAATTCTTCGGGCACTTCGCTGGCAAAGCCGACAGCGGAGTTAGGGCTGTACCCAACCGCCCCGTGTCTGACATACGCAATATTTGTCCGCCCAGTAACGCCTCTATCGAAAAATACGTTGTTAAGCAATTTGTTGAATCGTGTGTAGTTCTCGAAACGGCTGGTTGGATTTCCTACCGTACTGATTTCGTTCAAGGTGCCCGGTTCTACAATCCGGTGCGAACGGCTGTAGTCAGTCCAGCCCTCAGCGCCCATAAGCCCGTGCGCTCCTTGGCCTGGCCAGGTAGCCGCGCTGGCACTAGGAATACCGAGCCAGAGATTGTTGACTAAGTACGTGTTGCTGCTGGTGTTAATCGTCCAGCCAAATCCGACCACAACGTTATTGTCAAACAAGTTCCAGCCCGCGTTGACCTCATAGTCAACGTCTCTAAAGCCGCCATTCTTACTGTAGAATACATTTCCGGTCACGCGTGTCATATCACACTCGCTATCCAGCCAAACACCGTAGCTCAACCAAGTCTGGTCGTTATAAAAATAGTTGTCACGGATGATAATGCCGAAGCCGCCGCTGACATCCTTGATGTAGCCCTCGGATAACAATCCTGTGTTGATATTATTGTTGTTGACCAGTTTGTTGCCGTGGATCTCGGTGTATGCGCCCCGGTAAGCCATCATGCCGTTAGTAGCGTTCTCGTGAACGTTGTTGTAACGGATGATGTGGTAGCCGTACAGATCGGGACCGTTGCCGTGGTATTGCGCGCCAAGAAGTCCTTCATAATAATCTTCCTTCCCTCGGGAACCGTTGCCGAAGTCGATGCCCACGCCGCGGTTTTGTGAGACTTCGCAATTTTCGATGATCCAACGGTAACCGCCGTTGGTGGAGATTGCCCCGTCCATAGGCTGGGCTTGCGTCTGCCAGAAGTCAATGGTCTTGGGACCGGCTCCGCGTGTGACCTTAAATCCGTCAATTGTAATGTAGCTTTGGTTCCAAGCGGCCGTGATCACTTGCTTGCGGGCATTGATCTCGATCCTGTTACCGGGGTCTCTCGGGTCCACGTCGCCGAAATTAGCATAGATGGTGGTGGTGTCGGTGTCCGGGTTGCTGATGAGAGGATGCATGATTGGATTGGGATTGCCGCCGGTAGTTTGCCCTGGTCTGTATGTTTGAGATGTGTCCAGATACGCGTCCGTAAGAGCGATCCAGGAACCTGGTGTATTATAGACTGTTCCGCGATTTCGAATGCCGTTTGCTTGGGAAGTATTAACAGTAGCGGGTACTTCTCCGTTTAAGGTCCACAACTGCGTCATCGCTACCTCGTCGTTGACATAGACAGCTCCGCAAGTGAAGCGCATCGGAGCCGGTGAATTCCCTGCAGCGCGCCACCACTGGGCGAAGGGGTTGTAGAACTCGCCAAAGGTGTTTTCTATTTGAAAATAATCTCTGTCGTTAATGGTTACCTTAAAGACACCGGGCGCACCCTCCACCGGCTCCCATAGGTTTCCTGCCACGATCTCCGCGCCGGTAATAACCACTTCTTCTCCTGGAGCCGCTTTCAGCGTGATCCGGGCGTCCTCGCCGGTGCCACCACGTGGAAACACAACCTCTTCACGATAGACACCTTCATAGACGATTATGGTATCGCCCGGATACGCAATGCTTGCCGCTGCCTGGATGGTGGCAAAGTCGCCGGTGCCGTCCTGTTTTACAGTGTAAACAGTAGGTTCATGACTTTCAGCCCGCGGCCACAGGGCATAGGTGTTTGTCCCTGCCTTCAGGTCGGCAAAGGGGCCGATGACGTTGCTTTCAGCGTCGCGCTCGTTTCCGAAGAAGTCCCTTGTGATGTACGCCTCGTCCGGATACCATTCAACGCCAAGGTACTTATAAGCGTTTGCGGGGCCGAAGGTATCTACGGTCAGATAGCTCTGCTTGCCCAGATCCAGCACGCTCTCGTCCACCGTCAGGGTGATCTTGAAGGAATCCTGGGTCGCTTCAATATTGTAGTTTCCGGTGTCCGGTTTCTGTACGCTGTTGCCGTCCTGCACATAGCCGTCCCCTGTGACATAACCGCTGAAATCCGAGCTTGCGTCCTTGTAATACGCGTTGTAGTCGGCGCGGTTGCCCCAGGTAGTGCTTGGGTAGTACTGCCTGTACAGCGTTGAAGTGAGCTCAACGGCCCGGGCCGTCGCGGGATAAAACACGCTCGACCGGCTGCCGTTTTCGTATATCGCCTCATAGTTGCGGGTCAGCTCGACCCAGTCGCTGATGTAATCGGCCTTATCCACCTCGGCGCCGCTGCCCGTAACCTTGGCGTCAAAGAAGATGTTGTTGAGCAGCTTGTTATAGCGGTTTGTGCATCCGAGACGCGCGACGCTGACGTTGTAGTCGCGGTATTCGGGGATCGGGGCGGTTCCCAGCGCGGTCAATTCGCCGGGGACGATCGGGCGCATAGAACGGCCCACGCCAATACCGTTGGCAAAATATGTGGCGCCCTCGCTGCCGCTGGTCGATATTCCGGAAGTGCCGAGGAAGCCGATGCCTTCCACCCCAAGCCCAATGATTTCACGGGCGCCAAGGGCGATTGCGGCTTCAGCCGCCGCGTTTTGCTCCTCCTTGGTGCCCATTGCGGGAACGGGCGAAGCCTCCGGATTGAAGCTGGCGCCGGGGTTGGTTCCGTTCCTGCCCATGTGGATCAACTGGTTGGCGGTCGGGGTGTCGATGATCAGGTTGTTGATGACGTAGGTGTCGGATACACTGTTGCCAAACAGTCTTATATAACCGCCGACCACGATGTTATTGGAACAGACATTCCAGCCGTGACAGGTCTCATACAGAATCGCGCCGTACGTGCTGTTGAACCCGCCGGTCTCGGAATAGATGATGTTGTTGGAGATGACGCATCCGTCCGTTTCAGAATCCAGCCAGATCGCCAGCGTCCCCCAGGTCTTGTCACTGTAGAAATAGTTGTCGTAGATTTTAATGCCCCAGCCGCCGTTGACGTCCTTGACGTACGCTTCGGACAGCAAGGTTGTGTTCATGGCGTTGTTGTTCGCGAGGATATTGCCGTATATCTCGGTGTACGGGCCGCAATAGGCCATGACGCCGTTGCTCTGGTTGCCGTGGATGTTGTTGTTGCGGATGATGTGATAGCCGTACAGGTCGGGCGTGCCGCCGCTGTTGACCTCATGCGTGCGGGAACCGAGCCCGAAGTCGACTGCGACTCCGCGACACTGGGATACGTCGCAGTTTTCAATAATCCAATAGTAGCCGCCGTTGGTGGCGATGCCGCCGGACATGGAGGCGCGGTCGCTTCTCCAGAAGTCTATCGCCTTGGGGGCGCAGCCGCGCAGGACGGTAAAGCCGTCCACCGTAATGTAGCCCTGGTTCCATTTTCCGGTGATGACCTGCTTGTGCGCGTTGGACTCGGTCACGTTGCCCGCCGCGTTGGGGTCGACGTCGCCGAAGTTCGCCCAGACCGTAGTGTCGTTGCTTGTCTCGTCAATAGCAACCAGTTTCCAGGTGTTCGCGTTGACCAGCAAGCCCTTTTGAGCGTTGCTGCCGGAGCCTGAATTGTCATCCTGATAGACTTCCTCCAGCGGCGTTTCATTCAGATAGATCGTACCGCAGGTCGGATATTGACCGCGGACCCGGGACTGCCACCTCACCGCATAGGGGTTGAAAAAGGCGCCGCCCACATCCTCCTCGAAAATAGTCCCCGGTATGGTAATGCTCCAGACGCCTGGATGCTCCGGCACCTCCGCCCAGCCCGTGACGATCTCCGAACCGGTGACGGAGACATCCTCGCCCTCGGCTACCTTCAGCGTGATCCGGGCGTCCTCGCCCGTGCCGCCGCGCGGAAATATGACCTGCTCACGATAGATGCCCTCGTAAACAAGTATGGTGTCGCCCGGCTGCGCGACGTCGGCCGCCGCCTGGATGGTGTCGAAATCCCCGGCGCCGTCCTGTCTGACAGTGTAGATTTTGCTTTCATCGCCCGGCTGCGCGCTTGCGGTTATCGTCGGCATCATGCAAGACACGGCAAGCGCCGCCGCGACGAATAAACTGAGCAGCTTTCTTTTCACTTTCTTTACCTCCGTTTTTTTCTGTTCTTCTTAATGTTGCGCAGGCAGATGGTACGGTTCTTCGCCCCAAAGCAGATGCGATGCCCTTTCCCCGAAAAGAATGCCGCCTGTTGCCCCGTGACCCATTAAAAACGGGGGATCGGGGCAACGGGCGGCGCAGGTATAGGAGGCTCGGACTTGCCGACTTACGGCATCTTCAGAGTAAAGGTAAAGCTGTAGCTCGGGAAGAGATCCGCGTATTTCACGCCCGCGATCACAATGCTTTGTCCCGCTGTGACTGTCGTGTCCGCAATGGTCATAACTTTCCCGGAAACGCTGACCTTGATGTTGTTGACGGCGACCCCGTCAATTTTGACGGACTTCTTGGCCGCGTTGAAGCTCACATCCGAGGCGAAGACGACCGTGACGGAGCTCTCTCCGTCGGCAACGGTCGGCGCCCACAGATCGTCCGGCTGAGCGACGCAGTCGATTACGCAGCCGCTTGCCGCGCCGACCGCCTTGATGACATAGGCGCCCGCCTTGGCGGTATCGGAAGTCGTGATCTTAAAGGTGTACCTGCCGTCGGCGGTGACTCGGAGCGTGTCGATGAGCGCGCCGTCCGGATTGTACAGCCCCAGGTCGAAGGGAACCGCCTCGCCCGCAAACGAAATGTCGGCGGGGATATTGGCCGCGCAGCCGGCCACAATTGTTTTGACGGGAGACGTCAAGGCATATACCTTGTCTTTTTGCGGCCAGAGCTGATAGACGTTATAGCCCGCCTTCAGGTCGGCGAAGGGGCCCGCCACGTTGTTTTCCGCATTGCGGACGTTGCCGAGGATGTCATGCGTCACGCTGGGCGGATAGCTGGTGTACCCAAGATTCAGCAGCATATCGCTTGGGCCCATGAACTCGCTGGTGAAGAGCGGCGGATTCACGGTGATGGCGCTGTCGTCCACGTTGAGCGCGATGGAGAAGGAATCTTTGTCGGCGGTGATCACATAGCTGTTGCCTTCCGAATCCGGAACGACGACGCTTTTTTCTTCGAATCCGCGGCTTTCCCAAGCGGAAGGCCGTGTCGAAACGCCGTAGTATACGTTCCAGTCAGCTTCGTTGCCGTAAACCGTGCGGGAGATCGGCTTGTTCCCGGCTTCGCCCGCCGCATATACCCAGGTCCAGTCGAATATTGTACCCGCTTGCTGCAACGCGACCACGTCCGGCAGACCCGCGTGGAAGCTGGCGACGCCGCCCGAGAAGTCCGGCATGGAGACATGGCCCGGCTCGCATTCGTCCTCGCGCTTGAGGACAAACTCGCCGTATCCGGTCACCCGGTCGTCGCCCGTATACTGGGTGCCCGAGGTGTTGGAAGCGTTGGTGTTAAAGACCATGTTGCCCATGTACTTGTTGAACCGGCTGTAGCCATCGAACCGGCTGGTTGGATTGCCGACCGTCGTGATTTCGTTCAGCGTCCCCGGTGCCACGACGCGATTGGTTCGGTTGCGGGCGCTTGTGGGATTGGTGGTGATGCCGTTATACGGCGTGATGGTGTCCGCGTTGCTGGCGCCGCCCTCGGCACCGGCACGGCCTTGACTGGCGCTTCCAATGACGTTGAATGTACCGCTGTTGATCAGCAGGTTATTCATGACGTTGAGGTTGCCGTTTACGCCGTTGTTGATGTTGTTGACATTGACCAGGATATTATTGGCAAAGAGGTTCCAGCCGGCGTTGAGCTCATAGTCGATAGTCGAAAACCCTCTGCCCCGTGTTGGCGTATAGACGACATTGTTAGCCACGATGGCGTTGTCGTTTTCGCAGTCCATCCAGATCGCCCTGGTGGTCCATGTCTGGTCGCTGTAGAAATAGTTGTCGTGTAGGTTGATGCCGAAGCCGCCGCTGACGTTCTTGAAGTACGCCTCGGACGCGAGCCCCGTGTTGATCGCGTTGTTGTTGACGAAGGAACAACCGTAGATCTCGGTGTACGCGCCGCGGTAGGCGAACATGGCGTTTGTGGCGTTGTCGAAGAGGTTGCAGTCGCGGATGGTATGATAGCCGTACAGTTCGGGGCCGTTTCCGTTGTATGCAGGCAAACCGTCTACGGTGTGGCTGCTCTCGTAGTCACCGTATCGGTATCCGGGGCCGTACCGCTCCTCCTGACCGCGAGAACCGTTTCCGAAGTCGACACCCACGCCGCGGCATTGGGTGACGTCGCAGTTTTCGATGACCCAGTAATAACCGCCGTTGGTCGAGATAGCGCCGAACATGCCCTCAGCGCGGATCTGCCAGAAGTCGACGGTCTTGGGGCCCGCGCCGCGCATGACGGTGAAGCCGTCGACGGTTATGTAGCCCAGATTCCATTCCGCCGTGATGCACTGCATCCGCACGTTGATCTCAGTATCCACCTCGGCATCTCGGGGATCCACATCGCCGAAGTTGACATAAATGGTGGTGTCTCCCTCCATGTCGGGGTTGCCGTTGGGGCTTGTGGTTATGGGGTTTTCACCGTCGTCGATCACGTCCACATAGGCAATCCATGTCCCGGGCGTTCCCGCGACGGTTCCGAAGGTGGCGTTGGTGATGCCATCGGCCTCGCCGTTCAGGCTCCAACGCTGGTTCATCGGTTCGCCGTTTAGGTAGACCTGACCGCAGGAGACATATCCAAGTTTCTGATCGGCGCCGCTGCCGCTGCTGGGCGTACTGCTGTTGGCCCTGGATCTCCAGAATGAGTTGAACGGATTGAACTGATCCAAATCGCTGGTCCATCCGGGGAGCCTGTCTCCTCTGTCCTCCCGGTGGCCGGGGAAGTAGCTGTTGGGCTTAACCATTTTGTACACGCCGGGCATTTCGGTTTCCTGCCACTCGCTGGGCGCGACAGGATCCGAGCCGGTCACAATGACCTCCTCGCCCTCGGCGGCTCTGAGCGTAATCCGGGCGTCCTCGCCCGTGCCGCCGCGCGGGAGCACGACCTCCTCGCGGTAGGTGCCGCCGTACACCAGAACGGTGTCCCCCGGCTGCGCCACGTTCGCGGCCGCCTGAATGGTCGTGAAGTCGCCCGTGCCGTCCTGCTTGACGATGTAGGTCCTTCCCGCCTCGCCTGCGGCCGCGGCGACCGGCGAGACACCGGGAAGGGCGATGGCCGCCATGAGCACTGTGGCCAGCAACAGGCTGAGTATCCTCTTTTTCACTTTTTTCATCCTTTCTTCTTAAACAGGGTTCGTATGAAATCTTCCTCGGATCTCGTTTGTTCCCCTGCGCACCTCCCTCCGACAAAAAACCAAGCAAATTTCCGCTCGAGTCCTGCTCTTTATTATAGTTGTTTTGTACAATTTGTCAAGTTTTTGCTAAATTATCGTAAATTTTATTGTATATATTGCACATGTTTACACGAGTTTATGCGAACAAATGTGATTAGTCGCCCACACGGGAACCTAAATGCGAATCCACGCCGTCCACGGCTGTCGGTATAGAGGCTATCCGGCGCGGAAGCTTGTGCAGCAATGACTCTGAGCGACACACCATACGCATCCAGGGCCAGATGTACTTGAGTCCGGAGTCCTTGCCGCCGTCCCGCCCGGCGCCCTTGCGTTCCTCCGCGCTCCCGGGGGATCCGACGCACCTTTTGTCAACCATCAGCCATTCAAATTCCGGTTCGTCAATCAGAAGTTCCAGCAGCTTTTCCCAGATTCCCTTGACGCGCCAGCGGTTAAAGCGCTGGTAAACCGAGCCCCATTTCCCGTATTCGGGGGGCAAATTCCGCCACGGAAGGCCTGAGCGCAGGATCCAGAACACGGCATTGACAAATTTCCGGTTATCTTCCGCGATGCCGCCCCACTGCTCCCGCTGCCCCGGCAGATGCGGCGCCACCAGCTCCCATGCCTTGTCGCTTATGTCGTAGCGGTGAGTTTCCTCCGTCATGCGACACTCCTCCCGTTCCGGAGACCAAATCAACCTCTCTCATGTAAACAATGTTCACCATGCACGAGCGCCGCCTGCGCGGGCCGGACCTGCCCGATTTCCCCAAGCCCCAGCCGCTCATATTGCTCCGCGGGCGCGTCCGACTCCTTCAGAAGCCCAACTAAGCCCCGGATCATGCGAGCCTCGGCGTCCGGATCCTCTATCGCCGCTTTCTGCTCCGGATCGGCCCGCAAGTCAAACAGGAGATTGCCGGTCCGTTCCTTCATCACGATGTCGCTGTCCTCGGCGACGACCGATTCCATCCGCATAACGGGGCAGCTCTTGGTAAAGGAAAAGCCGGGGTGCCTCTCCATCGTACGCAGTTCCTCTACTGAGAACATGCTGCGCATGTGTGTGGGCATGACGGTGTAGTTGTACAGCGGCTTGTTGCTTTCGGCGTAGTCGCGCATATACACGTACGCTCCGTCCGTGACGTTCACCTGACCTCCATGCAGCCCGAACAGCGCAAACTCCCGAACGGGCGCGTCACATTCCATAACCGGGCGCAGACTTCTCCCCTGCATGTCCTTTGTGGGGGAGAGCCCATAAAGATCCAGGACAGTGGGGGGCAGGTCGATTGTCTGGACCAGCGAGCTCCGGCGCGTTCCGGCCTCTCCAAGGCGCGGGTCCCATATAAACAGCGGGATGTGCGCGACCTCGTTGTAAAACGGATGGACGCATTTAGCCCAGCAGTCGTGCTCGCCCAGCAGGAAGCCGTGGTCGGTGCACACAATTAGCGCCGTGTCCTCCCACATAGCGTGTTCGTCCATGTAGTCCAGAATACGTCCCAGATAGGCGTCGCACATGCTCAGCAGGGCAGCGTACTCATAGCGGCAGTGCTCCACCGCCTCCCTCGGTTCGGTAACCCTGCGGTATTCCGGCCAGTCAAAGGGCGGGCCCGAATAGTCGTGCGGATACAGCTCCCGGTATCTCTGCGCCGCCGCGAACGGCTCATGGGGGTCAAAGGTCTCCAGATGTAGAAACCAATTGTCCTCCCCGCCGTTCTTCTCCAGAAATTCCAGACCCAGATCAAAAACCTTGGCCTGGGGGAAGTCCTCCTCGCCCCTTATATAGGCGCGGTTGACGACGTCCTGCCGCCACATGCGCCCGTAGTGCGGACCGTATTCGGGGTCACGCACGCTGGCCTTCCAGCAGTCCCCCTCCTGCCCGCGCACGATTTCCCATGTGTCGTAGCGGTGGTGGTAGGTGGCGCCGCCGTCCTCCCAGTAGTGCTGGTGGTCGCTGATCATATGGGTGTATACGCCTGCCTTCCGGAGGAGTTCGGGCAGCGAGTCGTCGAACGGCTCCAGCGGGCCCCAGCTTCTGTGCAGGAAATTGTACCGACCGGTGTGCAGCTCGCGGCGCGCCGGCATGCAAGGAAGGCTCCCCGCGTAGCAGGTGTCAAACGTCACGCTCTTCTCCGCCAGGCGCGAGAAATTGGGCGTGCGCGTCCAGTCGCATCCGTAGGGCTCCAGCAGACGGCGATTCAGCGAATCGAACATGAGAAGTATGGTCCGCATGGCGTTATGTCCTCCCAAAGTAAACTACCCTTACCACCAGCGAATGAGTTCGGTCACGCGGTTGCGCAGCGCGACGAACTCGGGCGCGGCGATGTCCCGGGGTCTAGGAATCGGGTTTGTCAGGATTTCCTTTACCTTGGTGGGCTTGTTGGTCAGAACCATGATCTTTTCCCCAAGGTATACAGCCTCTTCGATGTTGTGTGTGATAAACAGCACGGTCGTGCCGGTCTTCTGCCAGAGCCTGACCAGCTCGTCCTCCAGCTTGAAGCGCAGCTCAATGTCCAGCTGCGCGTAAGGTTCGTCCATCAGGAGCAGCTCGGGCCTGGTGGCGAAGGCGCGCGCGATGACCACGCGCTGAAGCATGCTGGCGGACAGCTGTCGCGGGTAGTACTTGCGGTACTCGGTCAGGCCCACCATCTCCAAAACCTCGTCCACACTGGCCCGCTTTTCCTTTTCCGGGATGTGCTTGATGTCCAGTCCAAAGGACACGTTCTGCTCCACCGTCAGCCACTGCATAGTGGAATTCTCCTGAAATATATAGGAAATGTTGTGCTTTTTGAGGTCGACGGGCTCGTCGTCGAGCAATATCTCCCCGCTCGTGATGTCGTAGAGCTTGGTCACGCTGTTTAAAAACGTGGTTTTCCCGCATCCGGTCGGGCCGACCACGCACATCAGCTCGCCCCGCGCGATGTCAAACGACACGTCGTCCAGCACCAGCAGGTCGCCGAATTTCTTAGTCAGGTTGCGCACCTTGACCTTCACATTATCCTTCAATGCCGGCCTCCTCCCTACAGCGTCTCGTCGATGACCGCGCTGATTTCTTTTCTGATGCGCAAAAATTCCGGATCGACATAATCTCTGGGCCGGGGCAGATCGATTTGGAACTGCGCCTTTACGCCGGTGGGGCAGTTGCGCAGCACGACGATCCGGTCGGCCAGGTATATAGCCTCCTCCAGGTTGTTGGTGACGAAGACCACCGTGCGCTTCTCGCGCTGCCAGATGCGCTCGAGCTCCTCCTGCATCAGGTAGCGGGTCTGCGCGTCCAGCGCCCCGAAGGGTTCGTCCATTAGCATGACGGCCGGCTCGTTGCAGTAGGCCCGCGCGATGCCCACGCGCTGCTTCATGCCCCCGGACAGGCTGACCGGATAGGCGTTTTCAAAGCCCTGCAAGCCCACCAGGTCAATATAGTGCTGGGCGCGCTCGCGTCGCTCCCGCTTTGGCACCCCGCGCACCTTCGGGCCATACTCCACATTCCCCATCGTCGTCAGCCACGGGAAAAGCGCGACGGACTGGTACACGACGCCCCGCTCCGGGCCGGGTTGCCTCACTCGGCTACCGTTGACGTCCACGGTGCCCCCGGTGGGCGTTTCCAGACCGGCCAGCATGTTGATGATGGTGGTCTTCCCGCACTGGCCGGGGCCGAACAGCACCAGGAACTCATTTTTCGCCACATCCAGATTCAAATCCGCGACCACGTCGTTGGATGCGCCGCCACTTTCAAACCTCTTGCTTACATGCTCGCAGAGTATCATTATCTCCCGCTCTTGCTCCACCTGCATAACTTCTCCTCCAGTTTCCGCATCAGGACAGCGAGCAAAAAGCCCACAACGCCGATGGCGACGATTCCGACCAGTATCTGCGTGGTGTTGTTCATTTCCTGCCCGTTGATGATTACCCATCCCGCCCCCTCGGTCGAGCGCACCATTTCGGCCGCGACCACCGTTGCCCAGGCGACCGAGACGGCTACCTGCAGGCCGGCGAAGATAGCGGGGACAGAGGAGGGCAGCACAATCGTGAACAGGGTTTGAACATCGTTTGCGCCAAGCATCTTTGACGCGCCAATAAGCGTCTTGTCCACCGACCGTGCCCCCTCATAGGCATTGAGGGTGATGCTGTTAAAGGCGGCCAGAAAGATCAAGAAGTACTTGGCGGACTCTCCCAGGCCGAACCACAAGATTGTAAGGGGTATCCAGGCGATCGGGGGGATGGGGCGGATCATCTGGTAGATCGGGTTGAAAATCGCGGCCGCTGTCTTGTTCCATCCCATGAACGTGCCCAGCGATATGCCCACGGCGGCGGCCAACGCGTACCCGATCAGCACGCGGGAAAGGCTCCAGCCTATATGCCCGAGGATGGAGTACCTGCCGATGGGACGGGAGAATGTGCCGAAAAAGCTGGAGAGCACCTTCCCGGGGCCGGGCATCATCTTTCCAAGCTCGGTTCCGTTTGTCCCCAGATGCCAAAGCAGCAGGAACGCCCCGATGGAGAGCAGCGCCGCTCCGACAGCCCTGTACCGGTAGAGGAACCTGCCCATCACCAACGCCCTCCCTTCAAAATGGCCTTTTCAAGAAAGCCTAGGAGCCACGTGAGAAATGCGCCAATCGCGCCTATCGCGATCATTCCAGCGATGATCACGTCCGGTCGGTACAACCCCCTGCACTGCTGAATCATGAAGCCCAGCCCGCGCGTGGAGGCAAGCAGCTCCGCTGCCACAAGCGCGGTCCAGGACGCGCCCAGCGCCACCCGCATTCCGGTCAGGATCATGGGGAAGGAGGTGGGGATGGCAACGCGCGCCAGCAGCTGGAGGTTGGACGCCCCGAAGGTCTGTCCGACCCAGAGGTGCACCTGCTTTGTCTGCCTGACTCCAGTGTACGAGTTGACCACGCAGGCGATAAACGCGGTGAGAAAGATGACCACAGCCTTGGACAGCATGCCGATACCGAACAGGATGATCATCAGAGGGATCCAGGCGATGCCAGGGATGGGGCGCAGAAGGTCGAACAGCGGCCGGACGAACATGTCAAGCGTCTTGTACCACGCCATCAGGATGCCCAGCGGTATGCCGATAACCAGGCCCATCGCATAGCCGGTCAGCGCGATTTTGAGGCTGGACGCCATATGCTGAATCATGGTCGCTCCGTCCGGCGCGGGGTCGTACAGCTTGACGATGAACGTGCGTATGACCTTTACCGGGCTTGGGAGGGTAGTTGGCGAGGCGAGTTTGAGAATATCGGTCATGAGCCACCATATGAACAGGAATGTAAAAACGGATAGGATGGATATCAGGACATACTTCTTGCCGCTTTTTTTCTTAACCATGAAAACACCTCTGTCAGGGCGGACGGCCCGCGCCGTTGGTCTGTAAAAGCTCGGGCCGTCCGCGAATGCTTTCTAATTATCTACACTAAATCCGATACCCAGCGCTTCCTGGATAATTCCGCTGTCATACGAGGCCTGCACGTTCGGGAAGTTGCCTTTTTCAATTTTGCCGTCCTGCACAAAGAAGTCGGCGATTTGGGTCATGCCCTTTCCGAAGACGTAGCCAGATTTGCTCATGTATGCCTTGTCTATGTAGTTGCGCACCTCGATTTCACTGGCCAGCGTCTTGTCGTCATACTCCTTGCCGTTGGCGTTGAACCAGGTCTTGGAGAACTCAAAGCGTGTGTCGTAGTCCTGAAGCTCCTCGCAGGCCTTGTAGGTCGCGCGGACAAAGCGCACCAGCTCCTCGCGCCTGTCATCATACATCTTGAGTGTGCAGAATATGCCGTCCATCAGGGACACGCCTGTGGAATCCTCAAAGGTGGCGGCGCAGACATAGCCCGCGTCCGCGGCCTGGAAAGAGAACGGCGGGTTGGCGGCAAAGGCGTCTCCCTCTCCGGACTGGAACGCCTGATAGGCAGCGCCGTACTCCATATGCACCTGCTCAATGTCGGCGCTGGACAATCCGAAGCATTTGGCGTAGCCGATCGCGTTAAACTGCGCCGTCGTGCCGAGAGGCCCGAGTATCTTGAGGCCCTTCACCAAGTCGGCGCTGCCGTAAATGTTCGCCTTCCCCGCGACCTGGCCCTTGGCGTCGAGAATCGGGCTGTCGGGGCGCACAAATATGCCCATTCCGCCGGTGGAATTGATTTCGCCGACCCATTTGGCGTTGCCGTTGGCCAGTGAGTAGACCGAGGCAAGGCCACTGACCGCCACGTCGAGCTGTCCGGCTGCGTAGGCCTCGTTGATGGGCGCGCCGGTGGCGAAGATGATGATCTCCACATCCAGGCCCTCTTCCTCATAGAAGCCATTGTCAAAGGCGTACTGGACCGGGACGCCGACCGTCAGCGGCATGGTACCTACGGTCAGCTTTTTAAACTCCGGGGCCTTGGAGGGCGAAGCGCTTTCAGTTGCCTGTGCGGGCGAGGTCTGGGTCTGCGCCTGGCTTGGAGCGGATGAGGGCGGGGTCTGTGTCGCGCAGCCGGTCAGAACGGCCGTCAAAAGTACGAGCGCAACCAGAATGGAAACTCCTCTTTTTTTCATAATGCTCCTCCTATTGTGTTTTTTGCGTGTGCGTTAACGCAAGTTCACCTCCAGTATATTATAAAAATTTGCCATGTCAATAACTTTTATATAAATCCAAGTTTTTTTGTGAATCATTTACAATGTGTGATTTTGCGTTTTGTCCAATATTTTTATTTTTCTAAAAGTATTTCTTATGATTTATAAATTCTGCCCAAAAATTCTCGGGCAACAAAAGTAAAAGACATTCCCGAATTACTCTTGACATTTATTCAATAAATCCATATAATTCAATTTAAGGCCACATTGCGTTATCGTTAACACGTTAATATAAAGAATGAATGGTGAGTGAGCGTCCTATGTCGGTTACAATTAAGCGCATCGCGGAGATGGCTGGCGTGTCCATCGGAACCGTTGACCGCGTGCTGCACAATCGCGGCCGGGTGAGTCCGGACGTGGTCAAGCGGGTTCAGGAAATTGCAGAGCTTCTTAATTACAGACCCAACAGCGTCGCTAAGTCCCTGGCTGTGCGCAACCGGAAGCTGAAGATCGCCCTGATTCTGCATATTGAGCACAACAGCTTTTGGGACACGATTCTCGGGGGCGTGGAGCAAGCCGCCCAGGAGATCCGGGATTTTGGAATCTCGGTCGTTATTAAGCGGGGGCGTGATTTCGACCATGCCGTTCAGCTCAGGCTCATAGACGAGGTTCTGGCGGAGGGCTTTAACGCGCTGGCGATTGTCCCCATCAACCACCCTGAAGTAAAACAGAAGCTGGAGGAGCTGCACGAGCGCCGGTTCCCGGTCGTTTTTCTGGGCGCCCTTCTTGAGAACACGCCCTGCCTGAGCTATGTGGGCTGCAATTACGCCTCCGCGGGGAAAATCACGGCCGGCCTCATCGACATCATCAGCGGAGGGCGCGGGAAGCTGCTGGTCTTTTCACCCAGCTTTCAAATGCTGGGCCACCGCTACCGCATGGAGGCGCTCAGGGACCGGCTGCAAAAATGCTACGGCGGGATTGCGCTGCAACAGGTTGTGGAAATGCCGGACGACGACATCTTCAGCTATAACGAAACGAAGAACGCCTTCACGCAATACCCGGACACGGACATCCTCATATGTCCCGGCGCGACCTCCATCAGAGGCACGGTGCAGGCACTGAAGGATTTGGGGCTCTATGAAAAAGTAAAAGTGGTCGTCTACGACTACTCCGACGAGGTTCAAAAGGGTCTGGAGGACCGCGGTATTCTCGCGTCCATTACACAGAATCCGAGTCAGCAGGGCTACCGGGCAATTCGTATTTTGTTCGACTACCTTGCCGCCAGCAAGATTCCGCCCGGGAGCAACTATATACAGACGCAGATTATTCTGCGCGAGAGCATCGCCGAAATAGAATGATGGTCAATCACGCCCCGGTATTAAACCCTGAACGACCTCAGCCTCAGTGCGTTTGTCACCACCGACACCGAGCTCAGGCTCATGGCCAGCGCCGCTATCATGGGGTTGAGCAGCACACCCCACAGCGGGTACAGCAGCCCCATGGCCACCGGGATGCCCAGCGTGTTGTACGCGAAAGCCCAAAAGAGGTTCTGCCTGATGTTCCTGATTGTGCTGCGGCTCAGCTTTATAGCGGCGGCGACGCCCTTAAGGTCCCCGCCCATAAGAACTATGTCGGCCGACTCCACCGCTACGTCTGTCCCCGCGCCTATCGCGATGCCTACGTCAGCTTGGACCAGCGCTGGAGCGTCGTTGATGCCGTCTCCGACCATGGCGCAAACCGAGCCGTCCGACTGAAGCCGCTTGAGCTCCTCCGCCTTCTGCTGCGGCAGAACCTCGGCGACCACCTCGTCTATTCCAAGCTGAGCGGCTATCGCCTTCGCGGTGCGCGTGTTGTCCCCTGTGAGCATAACCGTTTTGACGCCCATAGCGTGCAGCCTTGACACCGCATCCGCGCTGCCGTCCTTAACTGCGTCTGCAATCGCGAGAGTCCCGGCGTATTTCCCGTCTATAGCCACGAATACTGGTGTTTTCCCCTGTGCGGACATTTTTTCCGAGCGCTCGCCCCCCGCAGCCCACAAATTTAGCGCTTTCATCAGGCGCTCATTGCCTATCCGAATCTCCCTTCCTCCGACAGACGCTGAAACTCCAGTCCCCGGAAGCGCCTCAAAGCGCTCCGGATGGGTTAACTCAAGTCTTTTTTCCCGCGCGGCGCGCACCACCGCCTCGCCCAGAGGGTGCTCAGAGCCGAGCTCCGCCGAAGCCGCGAGCGCCAGCAGCTCCGCCTCATCAGTCCACGGCTCCGGAAGGACGTCTGTGAGCGCGGGAGTACCCTTAGTCAAGGTGCCGGTCTTGTCGAACACAACGGCGCTTACCTTGTGCGCCAGCTCAAGCGACGCCCCGCTTTTGATCAGTATCCCGTTTTCCGCGCCCTTGCCGGTGCCCACCATAATTGCGGTGGGGGTGGCCAGCCCAAGTGCGCACGGGCAGGCGATGACAAGCACAGATATGAAAATGTTCAGCGCGAACTCCAGGCTCTGCCCCGCTATAATCCAGCCCGCGCCCGACAACAGCGCCAGCGCGATAACGACCGGAACAAAGCGGCCCGATATCACGTCTGCCAGCCGCGCTATAGGGGCTTTCCCCCCCTGAGCCTCCTCGACCAGGGCTATTATTTGCGCCAGCGCCGTGTCCTCTCCGACCTTTAAGGCTCGTATCCGCAAAAGCCCGTTGCGGTTGAGGGTGGCTCCGACGGCTTTGTCCCCCTCTCTTTTGTCCACAGGCATACTCTCTCCGGTCAGCATCGACTCGTCCACCGCCGAGCCGCCCGCGACGACTACGCCATCCACCGGGATTTTCTCCCCCGGGCGCACAACAACTATGTCTCCCACAGCAACCTCCGCCACAGGCAAGCTTATTTCCGCTCCGCCCCGCTCAACGTTAGCTGTTTGTGGAGACAGGGAAATAAGCTTTTTAATTGTGTCCGAGGTCTTGCCCTTTGACACCGTTTCAAGCGTCTTCCCGAGGGTTATCAGGGTCAAAATCACCCCGGCAGACTCAAAGTACAAATCCGTGTGATGCGCCCCGGAAAAAATCATGAACACCCCGTACAGGCTGTATAGGTATGCGGTGGAGGATCCGACCGCGATCAGCGAATCCATGTTGGGGCTCCCACTGAACAGGGCTTTGAAGCCCACCCTGAAAAACTCCCGGCCGATTATCAGTACCGGCGTGGCCAGTGCAAGCTGGACAAGGGCGTTTGCCCTGGGACGTGCCATCGGGTCTATGGCGTTCGGCAGCGCGGCTCCCGCCATTTCAAGCAGCATCGGAACCATCGCCACTATGAGCAGCGGCGCGGCGAAGCAGGCGGACAAAACAAAGCGCCTCCACATCGCCCTGATCTCGTCGTCCTTCGCGGCAGGGTCATACGTTCCGCTCTCCTCAACCGCCTCGTATCCCGCCTTTTTTATAGCTCTCTGAATCGCTTTTATCTTGACCTCCCGGGCGACGCTCATAGTAAGGCGCTCTGTCGCCAGATTGACAGACGCCTCCCCCACCCCCGAAACCTTGACGGCGGCTCTCTCCACGGCGCGTGCGCATGCGGCGCAGGTCATGCCATTAATCTGCAAAGTGATTTTTTCCAAGACGCTCCCCCCAAAAAGCAAGAATGGTATATATCGGCCTAAAGCGGCAGGTATATACCATTCTTTAGTCTATCCCAGCTCAAAAGAGCCTATCCTGTGTACCCTTTTTGCAACAAGCACGGCCGCGAAGGCGAGAAGTGCGCCTAAAAGCATGCCTCCAAGCACGTCGGTAAAATAATGCACACACAGGTAGAGGCGCGAGAACGCGATCAGCGACGCGAGAATTACGGCATACGGCGCAATCTTTTTTTCAAGCCAAAAAAGCGTCAGCGCGGCCGCAAAGCTGGATGTTGTATGCCCCGACGGAAAAGAATACGAGGTCTCCGGCTGGATTATCAAAGCTATGCCCTGATAAAAATCATACGGTCTGGGGCGCGCCGCAAGATTTTTCAGAGCAAGGTTTACCGCAATCGCCGAAAACACAAGGGCCAGCGCCATCGCGAAGCCGGAGCGTCGCTTATTGCGGAAGCATAGCAGTATGACTGTGCAGAGTATCCAGGCGAAGCCCATATCCCCGAGTCTTGTAATGAATATAAAAATATAATCAAGCCATTCAGGTGTGGACAATGTATTAAAGTAGCTTAGAATTTGCTCATCCATTGTATTGTAATAGTTCCTTTGTTGTACTGCCTATATCTTTCCTGTAATGTGCGCCGGAGAAGCTTATTTTCGCTGCGCCTCGATATGCGTTTTCAAGAGCGTCCGTCAGAGTGCCCCCTACGGCGGTCACACCCAGCACACGGCCCCCGGCGGTAACATAGCCCTCTCCGGTTCTGGCTGTGCCAGCGTGGTACACCTCGCAGTCCGAAGCGCTGTCCAGACCGCTTATCGCGTATCCCTTCCCGTAGTCACCCGGATACCCACCGCTCGCGAGCACGACAACCGCGGCGGCCCCCGGCTTCCAGGTTATGGTTATATCCTTCAGCCGCCCCTCTCGCACCGCGAGTAATATCTCCATAAGATCGGTATCCAGCAGACTCAGCACCGCCTGAGTCTCGGGGTCTCCGAAGCGGGCGTTGTACTCGACGACCTTCGGGCCGTCCTTTGTGAGCATCAGCCCAAAATAGAGCACACCCTTGAACGGGCAGCCCTCGGCATTCATCGCCCGCACGGTCGGCAGAAAAATCTCATCCATACAGCGCGCCGCGAGCTCCGGAGTGTAGTCCGGCACAGGGCAAACCGCCCCCATGCCCCCGGTATTCGGGCCTCTATCCCCGTCAAAGGCTCTCTTGTGATCCCTGGAGGCCGGCATAGGCACAACGGTCTCGCCGTCGCAAAACGCAAGCACGGTGACTTCCCGTCCCTCCATGAACTCCTCTATCACCACACGCCGCCCGGCTTCCGAAAACCTCTCGCCCTCCAGCATGTCGCACACCGCGCTTTCCGCCTCCGCTCGGGTCTGGGCTATTATAACGCCCTTGCCCAGCGCAAGCCCGTCGCACTTGATGACGATGGGCAGACTCTGACCGTCAAGGTAGCGCACGGCCTCGACAACATCGTCAAACGACGCCCAGCGGGCAGTGGGGATATTATACTCACGCATCAGGGACTTGGAAAAGGTCTTGCTCGCCTCAATTCGGGCCGCCGACGCCGTCGGGCCGAAAGCGGGCACTCCCGCTTTTTCCAGCGCGTCCACGCAGCCCATGGCAAGCGGATCGTCCGGAGCGACGACCACAAAATCGACCGCTTTTTCCCTGGATAAGGCCACAATGCCCTGAATATCTGTCGCTATTACAGGCACGCATTCGGCAACGGAGGCAATTCCTCCATTGCCGGGCGCACAGAGCAGTTCGCTTACATTGGGACTTTGGGACAGCTTTACGCATATCGCGTGCTCGCGTCCGCCGCCTCCGACAACTAAAACTCTCAATGCTTGAAATGCCTCACTCCGGTGAATATCATCGCGATGCCGTGCGCGTTGCAGGCGTCGATGGATTCCTTGTCCCTTATCGAGCCGCCCGGCTGGATTATGGCTGTCACTCCCGCCGCCGCCGCCGCCTCAACGCAGTCAGCGAACGGGAAAAACGCGTCGGACGCCATAACGGAGCCCTTGGACTTGTCTCCGGCAAACTTGACGGCCAGCTCGACTGAGGTGATGCGGTTGGTCTGCCCCGGGCCGACACCGGCTGTCCTGCCTCCGTTGACAAGAACTATGCCGTTTGAATGCACATGCTTGCAGACCTTCCAGGCGAACATCAGGGAATCCTTCTCTGCCTCGGTGGGCTGGCGCTCGGTGACGCAGCGCAAGTCGTCCCCGACCAGCACCGTATCCTGAGACTGAACAAGCAGCCCTCCGGGAATTTTTCGCATGTGCAGGGACTCCTCGCGCACGGGCAGGGCTATGTGCTCCAGACCGAGTATCCTGGTGTTCTTTTTCTTCATGAGTATCTCAAGGGCCTCGTCGGTAAAATCAGGAGCAATTATAATGTCGAGGAATATCTTGGCAAGCTCGGCCGCGGTGTCTGCGTCGCAGGAGCGGTTGAGCGCGACAATCCCGCCGTATATGGATACCGGATCCGCCTCGTAGGCGTTGCGGTATGCTTCAAGTATGGTTGAGCCCAGCCCGACTCCACAGGGGTTGTCATGCTTGACAGCCACAGCGCAGGGGCCCTCGAACTCCTTTACCACCGCGGCGGCGCTGGCCGCGTCACCTATGTTGTTATAGCTGAGCTCCTTGCCGTGGAGTTGCTCGGCCTCACAGATAGTGCCGTCCAGACCTCCCACCTCGCGGTAAAACACGCCGGATTGGTGCGGGTTTTCGCCGTAGCGCATCTCCTGATGCTTCTCAAAGGTAAGCGTGAGATAATCCGGATAACGGCGCCCGGTATCGCGGCGCAGATACTCGGCGATGAGCGCGTCGTAGTGCGCGGTATGTTCAAATATCTTTCCGGCGAGCGTAAATTTGTGCTCACGCGACACGCCGCCGTTTTCAAGCTCATTGATAACCCAGCCGTAGTCCTCGGGATCGACAACAACGACAACGTCCTGCCAGTTCTTGGCGGCGGAGCGGATCATCGTCGGGCCCCCGATGTCTATGTTCTCAATGGCCTCGTCCAGCTTGACCCCCTCGCGGAGTATGGTCTGCTTGAACGGGTATAGGTTGATAACCACTATGTCGATAGGGTCGATGCCCAGGAGCTCCAGCTGTGCCATATGATCCGCGTTGTCGCGTATGGCCATTATGCCCCCATGCACAATTGGATGCAACGTCTTGAGCCGACCGTCCAGACATTCCGGAAAGCCGGTGACAGACGAGACGCTAACCACCTCAACGCCGCCCTGCTCAAGCGCGAGCTGCGTACCGCCGGTCGAGAGTATCTCATAACCCAGCGCGGACACTCTCTTCGCGAAGTCTACCACCCCGGTCTTGTCTGACACGCTGAATAACGCCCTTCGTTTCATGCCGGTATCCCCCTTCTAAATCCTCTGTGCAATTTTCGCTTATCTAAGAAAACGATTATATCACGCTATCCTCAGCGCCGCAATAGACAACTCTGCCGGATATCCTCAGCCTTCCCGCGCAGAACAGCCCGACCGCCCGGGGCAGGAGCTCCCATTCGCATTGCTCCATCACCCGCTTTTGCAGGCTCTCCGGAGAATCGTCCGGCAAAACCTCAATGGCCTTCTGAAGGATGATCGGCCCTCCGTCGACTACGCTGTCCACAAAATGCACAGTGGCCCCGGTGAGCTTAACGCCATAGTCCAAAACTGCCCTGTGCACCCTGAGACCGTAAAACCCCTTGCCGCAAAATGCTGGGATAAGCGCCGGGTGCACGTTTACCACCCTGCCTCCGAACGCGTCGAAAAAACAGGGCGACAGAATAAACATGAAGCCTGCCAGCACCACAAGGCCGATTCCCCGCGCAAGCAGCGCGTCCGTCACAGCGCGGGTAAAAGACTCCCTGTCCGCGAACGCCCCCGGCTCCAGCACAAGCGTCTCTATCCCCGCAGTCCGGGCCCTTTCGAGAGCGTAAGCGTCCCCGGATGAGCTGAGCACAAGCGAGAGCTCCCCGTCCGGGAAGTAACCCCGCCTGTCTATAAGAGCCTGAAGATTAGTGCCTCCACCCGAGACAAGCACAGCGATTTTTACCATAATCTGATGCTGCCGCTCCCCTCGGTAATGCGCCCAATGACCGGATATCCGGAAAGCTCCGCCTGCGTCTCGGAGACGCAGACCGCCATGCCGATCCCCATGTTGAAGGTGTTGTACATGTCGTCCCGGGAAATATCGCCCTTGCGCTGAAGGCGGCGGAAAATCACCGGCTCGCGGGCTGAGTTGTCATACATTTCCGCGCACAGACCCTCAGGCAGCATACGCGGTATATTCTCGATCCATCCCCCGCCCGTGATATGCGCCGCGCCCTTAACATCTACTTTCGAGGCAAGCTCTTTCACCGCGGAGACATATATCTTGGTGGGGGTAAGCAGCTCGTAGAGCATGGATTCATCCGGCTTGGGAAACAGCTTGCGCACCAGTGAAAATCCATTGGAGTGCACCCCTGAAGACGGCAGACCGACAAGAACGTCTCCCGGGCGGATACGGCTTCCGTCTATCCGGCTGTCGTAGTCTACTATTCCAACGCAAAAGCCGGCCAGGTCGTATTCGTCCTCCGGCATACAGCCGGGGTGCTCCGCCGTCTCCCCGCCGATGAGCGCGGCGCCCGCCTGACGGCAGCCCTCGGCTATGCCGGAGACTATCGACGCTATACGCTCCGGCACATTTTTGCCGCAGGCGATGTAGTCCAGGAAAAACAGGGGCATCGCTCCTGAGCAGACAACGTCGTTGACGCACATGGCGACGCAGTCGATCCCTATCGTGTCGTGCTTTCCGGCCATTATCGCCAGCTTGAGTTTTGTGCCCACCCCGTCGGTCCCCGAAACCAGCACGGGACGGCTAAGCCCTGAAAAATCCGGCTCAAACATGCCGCCAAAGCCGCCAAAGCCCCCCAGCACGCCCTTGGTAAAGGTAGATTCCACATGGGCCTTCATCAGGCGCACGGCCTTATAGCCTGCCTCGACATCTACGCCGGCTCCCGCGTAATTCTCGCTCATTTCAGTCTCCTTCAAAAAATGTTATAGCGCCTCACAGCCTCCAAAGCACGGCTGGCCCGGCACCTCTACCGAATAATTTCCGGTAAAGCAGCCGTCGCAGAAGCCGCATTTAATGCCGCGCGTCATCGCATTCAGGGAGTCAATTGACAGATATTTCAAACTGTCCACCCCTATCATTGAGGCGATTTTCTCCACCGAGTGGTTAACCGCAATCAGCATGGAGCGGTCTGGGACATCGGTTCCGAAGTAGCACGGATATAAAAAAGGCGGCGAGCTCACCCTCATATGAACCTCTTTTGCACCGGCTTCCCGCAGGATTGAGATAGTTCTGCCGCTGGTGGTTCCTCGAACAATCGAGTCGTCAACCATGACCACCCTCTTTCCCGAGACGACGGCCGACATCGCGTTAAGCTTGAGCTTGACAGCCCGTTCGCGCTGGAGCTGCGTCTCCTGTATAAACGTCCGGCCGATATACCGGTTTTTTACAAGCCCGTTGGCGTAGGGCAGCCCGGACTCCAGCGAGTAACCGAGCGCGGCGCTCAGGCCCGAATCCGGCACCCCTATCACAACGTCAGCCTCAATATTATCCTCTCTGGCAAGGCAGCGCCCGGCCTCCTGCCGCGCGAGCTCCACAGATATCCCGTCAATGACAGAATCGGTTCTTGCGAAATAGATATACTCAAACACGCACAGCGACTCTATTGCGGAAATACCGCTCATTATCGAGCGCATTGTCCCCAGCTCCGCCACGCATATCTCTCCCGGCTTGACGTCACGCACGAAAATCGCCCCCACCGCGTCCAAAGCGCAGGACTCAGAGGTAAAAACGGTATTCCTGCCCGTCCTGCCGATACAAAGCGGACGAAAGCCGTGCGGGTCACGCACGGCGTATATCCGATCCTCAGTCATCAGCAGCAGCGAATAAGCGCCCTCAAGCCGGGTCATCGTCCTAAGCAGCGCCTGCTCAATTGAGCCCGTACTGATGTGCTCACGGACAATTATGTGCAGCATCACCTCAGCGTCGCCCGTTGTCTGAAAGACCGCGCCTCTGCTCTCGTACTCCTCCCTTAAAAAATCCGCGTTTGTGAGGTTGCCATTGAAAGCGAGCGCGAAATATTTGCCGCGATGCTTTACAACCACGGGGTGCGCGTTTACTCCCGAGGTGCCGCCATGCGTCGCATAGCGAACATGCCCTATGGCGAGGTACCCGCGCAGCCTGCCAAGAGCCTTGTCATCAAACACCTCTGCTACAAGACCGTCCCCCTTCTTGTAGCGTATTTCCGCGCCGTCGCTCACCGCGATGCCCGCTGAGTGCTGCCCCCTGTGCTGGAGTGCCATAAGCGCGTTGTACGTCTCAAAGGCCACACCTGTTTCGTGCTCCTCTGCGACCATGCCGAATATCCCGCATTCCTCATGAAGCTTGTCCGCATGCTCAAAAAAATCCATATCAGTCTCCTAGCAGTCTGTTCAGTATCTCCTGATACGCCTCGGCCTCCCCGCCCAAATCCCGGCGGAAGCGATCCTTGTCCAGCCTTTCCCCTGTCTTGGTATCCCAAAAACGGCAGGTATCCGGGCTTATTTCGTCCGCGAGCACGACAGTCCCGTCAGCAAGCCGCCCAAATTCAAGCTTAAAGTCGATCAGTTCAACGTCGGCGGTGGAGAGATAGTCCCTCAGCGCGTCGTTTATCAGGAACGAGTAGCAGTCTATGCTGTCAAGCTCCTCCGCCGTCGCCAGTTCCAGCGCGAACGCATGATAGCGGTTTATCATCGGGTCGCCAAGCTCGTCGTCCTTGTAGCAGTATTCCAGCACGGTGCACGGGAGCTTTTTCCCCTCCGGAAGTCCCAGGCGCTTGGACAACGAGCCCGCCGCGATATTGCGCACGATAACCTCAATCCTGACTATGTCAACCTTCTTGACGAGAGTTTCCCTGTCGCTTAGCTCGCTGACATAGTGGGTTGGCACCCCTTTGGCTTCCAGCATACGCATCAGATGGTTTGTAACGCGGTTGTTTACAACGCCCTTGCCTGAAATAGTGCCCTTTTTCAGACCATTAAAGGCGGTGGCGTCGTCCTTGTACTCAACGATCAGCAGGTCTGGCGCGTCGGTCGCAAACACCTTCTTCGCCTTCCCTTCATATAGCATCTCCAGTTTTTCCATTCAAAAGACTCCCATCTCAAAAATCACTTTTTCCGTTAAGGACGGAAAACACGTCATCTTATACCTCATTCAGCCTGGCCTGAAGCTCAGCGTCAGCCTTCGCGGCCTTTTCGGTCAGCTCCCGCCTGTAATCCCTGACGCGCACGGCCAGTTCCCCGTCACCGGCAGAGAGAATCTGACAGGCCAGTATCGCGGCGTTCTCCGCTCCGTCAACCGCCACAGTGGCCACCGGTATGCCGGTTGGCATCTGCACTGTGGAAAGCAGCGCGTCCAGCCCGTCCAGCCTCGAAGCGCTCAGTGGCACTCCTATCACCGGCAGCGCAGTGTTCGCGGCCACCGCCCCGGCCAAATGCGCGGCTTTCCCCGCCCCGGCGATAATCACCCCGAAGCCTGACGCCTCCGCGTCCCGGGAAAATTCCCTGACCCTGTCCGGACTTCTGTGGGCCGAGCAAACATGCGCCTCATATTCCACCCCGAGCGCCGAAAGCATATCCATAGCCTTTTTCATAACGGGAAAATCACTTTCCGAGCCCATCAGTACTGCTGCCTTTTTCACACAGTCTCCCCCTTGTCACGTATGGCGCGCTCAATTTCCAGCACACGGGCGTCCCAGGAGGCCGCCCTTCCGTATGTTATCCTCTGCCTGACCTTCCAGGCGTCCCGCTCGCCGACCGCCCTTTTGCACTGCTCTATGAACTCCTGAGGCGTCCCCGCGATATATGCCACGTCCGAGTACTCAAGTAACGCGCCCGGAGTCCCAACTATCGGTTTTCCGGACGCCAGATACTCGTACAGAACGCCCCGCCTTATTCCGCGCCCTTCAGAACCGCTCCTCTCAAGATACAGACAGGCGTCAAAGCGGCTTATAAAGTGCGGAAGCTGCCTCTGCTCCACATATCCCATGAACCGGACATTTTTGAGTCCCTCAATGCAGGACAGGTCAGAGTTTTCGTCCTTCCTGCCTATCAGCGCGAACGACCAATCCGGTCGCTCCTTGGCGGCCTTCTCTATAAAGCCGAGCTCAAGGCGGCTGTCTATATCCCCGACAAGACCCAGTATCGGATTTTTCACGTTGAACAGCGCGTCCGGGAACGGAAGCTCATCTCCCGAAGCGGTGTTAAACAGCTCAAAATCCGCCCCGTCCCGCAGGACAAACGCGCTTTTACAGTGACTGGCGAGGCGCTCAAGCTCCTCGGGAGATCGGCAAAACACAACGTCAGATAGTTCAGCGCAGCGCTCAAGATCATTTCGGCTCCATGACGCGCAAGGGGGCGGGCAGTCAAAAATCACCAGCCCATGCGGAATATCCTTGACATAAGGCGTCCAGAGAGGCGAGCCAATCCACAGCACGGGCGACGTAAAGCCCACCTCGGACATTCTGCCCTTTATATTGGAAGACATGAGGCGGTGAGCGGCGGCTCGCAGCGGCCACAGCGCTTCCCGCCTTGTCGGTGGCGTTGCGTAGCATGTGATCCACTTTGCCACCTGCCGGCCCTCGTCCTTATGCGTGGTCTCCCTGACACCGCCGCGCCGCGCATTTTCGGGCGGAGGATCAAAATAGAGTATCCTGTGCCTGCCCATCCTGCCCATTAGCTGCCTTGAGCGTCCCGTATAATCGCCCCACGGCGTCCCGGCTAAACACACTATCTGACTCATCAGCCTACTCCGTCAACATCTTAGCCAGAACCTCTCGGTTTAGGCGTTCTTTATTTCTCAGGGTCTCAACGGCCTCCAGCCTGCTTTCGCGCTCCGGTATCAGCGATACGGCTACCGCGATATCGCTCTTCAGCTTTTCGGCGCTCAAGTCTCCCAGAGGGGTGCTGAGGTTCTGCCCAATATATTCCAAAAACGAGGAGACCTTTTCGTTGTAGGATATACCCACCAGCGGCACGCCCTGCCCCGCAGCGAATATCAGCGCGTGCAGGCGCATCGCCACGACAACCTCCATGCGGCTGAGAAGCCCTATCGTCACCCTCGCCGAGCCCGCCTCAGTAAACAGATAATGCGGGCAGCTAGTGTGCGATGCGGCAAGCCTCGCTGCGGAGACGTCCTGCTTGCGGTCGACCGGGACAAAGACCGGCGTGAGGCCGAACTCCTTATACGCGAAATCCGCAGCCGCGCCTATCGCGGGGAGCTTATCCTCATATCCCGGCCAGTTGCGCAGCGCGAAGCAGATATAGTTCCCATGGCGCGGGACTCCCTGGCGGAGCATCAGGCTGTCTACCTTCTCCTCCTCGGCGGGGGTCAGTATAAGGGCCGGATCAGCGGAAATAACAATGTTCGGGCCGGTAACCCCCATGTCCTCGAGCACCTGCCTTGAGCCCTTCTCGCGCAGGGCTATCGTCTCCACATTACCCCTGAGCACCTTCGCCGTCAGCCTGCGGTTAAACGGGTAATTGATAGGCCCCACTCCGCAGCCGTACATCAAGACGCGGCAACCCAGCGCACGGGCCCAGAATATCGTCAAAAGATAAAAGAGCAGGGATCGGCTGGAGGTGGTGTCCTGAAGGAGGTTTCCTCCTCCGCTGAGATATATAGTAGAGCTTCTGGCGGCCCTCGTAAACGCCAGCAGATTGAAGGTGTGAAAGCTGTGCTCCCGATAGGTTATTCTCGTCTCCTCCGGGTTACGGGACAGAACCCGTACCGGTATATCCGGGTCAAGCTCCCTTATCTCAAGGAGTATCGCCTCAAGTATCGCGTCGTCTCCGGCGTTGTCCATGCCGTAGGCGCCACAGAGGGTCAACCCCTCGCGCTTCTTCTTCGGCCTGGCCTCCCGGCGCAGCACACTCTCATATATTTCCAGTTGTCTTTTCAGCGTGACTTCTATGGAATAGGTTGCGATGGCCTTCTCGTGCAGCTTATTACCCATATCGCGGCAGAGCTCCCGGTCGTTATAGAGCTCCAGGAGGTGCCCGGCCAGGGCAGCGTCGTCCCCGGGCTCAAACAAAAAGCCGTTGATGCCGTGGTCGATGAGCACCGGGATACCCCCCACGGCGGTGGCCACAGTCGCACAGCTCATGCGGGTACCCTCGGTCAGCACATACGGGAAGGTCTCGGAGAGCGAGGTCAGGGTGTTTACGTCCAGCAAGCGGAAGAACTCATCCGTGTCGCTGAGCCAGCCGCAAAACTTTACCGGGGCGCCCGTATCCGCTGCGAGTTTTTTCAGCATATCCTCCTGCTGCCCGCTGCCCGCGATTAGAAAATGCATCCTCGGGCAGGAGGAGCGAAGCCGCGCCGCCGCGCGGATAAAGGTGGCTATATCCTTTACAGGGTCGAAGCGGGCGGCTATTCCCACAATCAAATCCCCATCACAATAGTCAACCCCCAGCTTTTTCGCGGCTTCTCCCTTGTCGAACTCTCCGACCCCGGTATTGAAGTCTATACCGTTATATATCGTATACTGGCGCTCCGCGGGAAAGCCGCGCGATATCAGGAGTTCGGTCATCGGGTCGGCTACCCCTATGCGGTAGTCCAGCCGCCTCAGAGCCAGGGCGTTCACAGTGCCGATGGTCGCCCTGGAAAACGGCCTTCCCATATAGTCAAGCCTATAGTCCGAGTGAACAGTTGTGATAACAGGCTTTTTCAGCCTTCCGCGAAGCATTGAGCCTATAAGGTTAGCCCGGGCCCCGTGGCAGTGCAGTATATCGTAGTCCTCTGCCAGCCTCCGGGCGGTTCTAACGTCTGATACAAAGCTCCCGTCCGAAATGTGCACGTCTATGCCCGCCTTGCGGCAGTCCTCCGCGAAGTCCCCAGCGCGGAAGCTCACGAGGGAAACCTTCATCGTCCTGCTCAAACCGGCCAGAAGCGAGATAACGTGGGTTTTCGCCCCTCCCACATCTCCTCCGCCAATCATGTGGAGCACCCTCATATCTCAATTTTCCTCAAAGGCTCAAGGTAAGTGCTCTCATATTCGGCAAACACCCTGTTGTATTCGTCCTTCTTGCCCTGATGCAGCTTGCGTACATACTCGTGCGAGTCAAAAAAGCCAGCCTGTCCCGAGCTTATATTGGCCTGTATCACATAGAGAGCAATATTCGAGCAGTGATCCGCGATGCGCTCGAAGTTGATCAGCAGCTCCAGGAACAGCGCGCCCGCCTCCGTCTGACAGTTGCCCTTCTTGAGCCTTGCTATGTGGCGGGTCTTGAGCATCTCGGTCATCAGATCAATGACTTGCTCAATGGGCTCTATGCGGTTAGCTTCCTCAACTTCGTCGTGAATATAGCTGTCTATTGTGAGGTTCAAAATTTCCTCTACGGCGCTCGAAATCGCCTTAAGCTCCTTTAGCGCCGAACCCGAAAACGAGGTGCCTAGCTTCGATTTCTCCTGCGCCGCCTCGGCGATATTAATCGCGTAGTCCCCTATTCTCTCAACATCCCCGGTGGAATGGAGCAGCTGCATATGCAGCATGTTTTCTCTGTCAGTCAGCTCACGGTCGGTCAGTTTGAGCAAATAGTGCTCTATAGCCACCTCCAGGATGTCGAGGTCATTTTCACGCGTCTTTATCCGCTCCGTGATCTTTTCGTCACAGTTTTCCAAAAGCAAAACCGAATCGCTGAAGTTGAGAGACGCGAGCCGCCCCATATGCACCACAGCGTCATGCGCACGTGCCAGAGCAACCGAAGGCGAGGTGAGGAATCGCTCGTCCAGAACGCCGGAGGCGGGGCCCTCATCCTCTCGTTCGCCTGTTTCCCTGAGCGACTTGGTGGCCAGCCAGAGGATCCCCTTTGAAAAAGGCAGAAGCACCAGCGTGGATCCGATATTGAACACAAGATGAAACGACGCTATCATGCTGCGGTTCACAATATCATCCCAGAATGGAAGCGTAAACACCGCCTGAACGGCATATATTCCTATCAGGAATATAACTGTGCCAATAATGTTGAAATACAGGTGAATAAGCGCGGCGCGCTTTGCGTTTTTGCTCGCGCCGATGCCTGATATCAGGGCGGTGACACAGGTTCCGATATTCTGCCCCAGTATAATCGGAGCCGCAGCAGAGAAGGGTATTGCCCCCGTTGTACTCAGCGCCTGCAATATCCCCACCGAAGCCGAGGAGCTCTGGATTATCGCCGTAAGAAGCATCCCGGCAAGCAGACCCAGCAGAGGGTTGGTAAACCTCATAAGTATATCCGCGAACTCCGGGATATCCTTCAGCGGGGCCACGGCAGTTTCCATGGTGAGCATTCCGAAAAAAAGCACCCCGAAGCCGAGAAAAATCTGTCCGGCGATGTTTTTTTTCCCGCCGCGGGACGAGAACATGTACAGCATTACTCCAATGACCGAGATTATCGGAGCCAGAGAGGAGGGTTTCAAAAGCCTGAGCAGGAAAAAGCCGCTGTCTATGTCGTTCATTCCGAGTATGAGGGAGGTGGCTGTTGTGCCTATGTTGGCGCCCATTATTATGCCCACGGTCTGGGCAAGCTTCATTATTCCGGCGTTTACAAAACCGACCACCATGACGGTCGTTGCGGATGAGCTTTGGATCAGGGCCGTTACCATAGTGCCAAGCAGCACGCCTTTGAAAACGTTGGAGGTCATTCGTTCCAGAATGCGCTCAAGTCTGCCTCCGGACATCTTTTCCAAGCCGCCCGCCATAAAGGACATGCCGAACAGAAAAAGCGCGACACCCCCCAGCAGGGTTATCACGTTGGTAAAATCCAAGCAAATCGCCTCACAATACTCCATCTTTCTCTACCGTGGCGTAATAGGCGCATAAACAAAAGTCACGCCTCCAAAAAACGAGCGCCTTGAGAACAATACGCTCCGCCAAAGCATTTACCCAGCATATTTTACTTAATATAAGCCGTTTTGTCAAGAAAAGCCGTCACGCATTTAGCCCCCATACCATATATTGTATATATTACGGCACATCAAGCCGGCTGAATAATTTCTGCTTTTAAAGTGCCGGAGCAACAGCACTCTTTGGAGGTGTATGTATGATAGGCTCAATGCTCACCCTGTTGCTGCAAAGCTTTTACCTGCGCCTGCGCCTCACCGGGCGTTCCGGCTCCTTCCCCCGCCCGCTCACCCCCGAAGAGGAGAAAAAAGCCATTGAGGAAATGTGCGCCGGTGACCTCAACGCCAGGGAAAAGCTCATTCTGCACAACCTCAGACTTGTTGCCCACGTCATAAAGAAGTACTACACCAATTCCTCCGACCAGGATGACCTAATTTCAATTGGCACAATTGGGCTTGTAAAGGCGATAGACTCGTATAAGACGGACAAGAACGTCAAGCTGCCCACTTATGCCTGCAAATGCATACAAAACGAGCTGTTTATGCACTTCCGCAACGTCAAAAAGCGAGCAAGCGACCTGTCTCTAAGCGACCCCCTGGACAACGAGGGCGAGGGTCCGCTGCTGTCCGTTATGGATGTTCTGCAGACGGATGACGATACTCAGGAGCGCATGGAGCTCAGCGAAACATATGCTCTGCTTGGATGCCTTGTTGATTCTATGCAGGATATGCGACAAAAGCAGATTGTCAGGATGCGTTATGGCTTTAGCGGCAGGACGCCGCTTACGCAGCGTGAGGTGGCTGAAAAACTGGGGATATCCAGATCCTATGTGTCGAGAATTGAGAAAAAGGCTCTTGAAGACTTGGAGACCCAACTTAGGGCAAGTCTCCCCTGACACCTGACTGAAACATTCCGCTCAGAAATTTGCATAAGCCTGCCGCGGCAGGCTTATGCAAATTAATACCGTCAGGTTTTAAACACGCCCTATTATCAAAATGCTCTGCCCGCTGTGCGGGCAGAGCATTTTCCCCGCCACTGGCGGCAGGGTTTAACTGGTACATCAATAGTATGACCTCCCTCGTGAGGGGGCATGGTTTTGTCTACAACGCTGAAGGGTGCGGCTACGTTCAGTAGCCGCACCCTTCAGGTACGCGGGGGAAAGGCGTTTATTCAGGAGATTTCTCGAAAACTCTTGTAAATGTAAAGCTGTAACTCGGGAAGAGATCGGGGTATTTCACACTGTTAATGACGATTTTGTCACCATCTTTAAGCTCGTCAAATATGTACGGAATCTTGACGGTGTTGCCGGAGAACGACGTGCCGGTACGAATTACACTGCCATTTACAGTAACGCAGCCGTCAAAATTCTTGCCATTTTTTGGAGCGACGGTTTCGCCAAAGACCATCTCCGTGTTGCCGTCCTCTGCTTTAGAGAGAAGCATATCCCATATGCTTATGTTGTACGGCACAACGACCAGATCCAATTTGCCCCCTATAACATCCCCGCACTTCGCAAAGAATGTGTATGTGCCCGCCGCCGGGAAAACAGGAGCTCTGAAAAATACGTAGCCCTTGCTGTCGGCCAGCGTTTCGCTGCCAAACTGCTCACCTTGCGGGTCAAGCAGGACAACGCTGACGGGAGCGTCCGGCTCAAAGCCAACGGGTTTAACAGTTAACGGGATATTCGCGGCGCACTCGGCGACTATTTTTGATGAGATGCCTAGCTGAATATCCAGGATTCTCTCATTGGGTGTTCCCGTTACCGTAACGCCCTCGGACGTGTACCCCGTCTGATCGACAGTGACAATTTTGTACGTATGGGCAACACCCGACTCAAGGCCGGCTATGACAGCCTTTCCGACTCCCGGATTGACTTGAGCCGCAATCTGTCCCTCGGCGTCCAGCACGTGCACTTTGTCAAACAGGCCGTCCACGGGATCGTCCCAGGTAATGGTCAGGTCCTCAATGCCCGGGATTGCCGCCGCATTAGTAACTTCACTGGGCTTGATGATTTTGTACTTCATGTTCGTGATTTGACCGGTTGAGGCCCAGACATTGACGCCGAAACGGCCGCTTCTGTATGAGTTGTCGGTGGCGGTAATGATGGGCGTGGGGTCGTTGTTGAAGAATATTGTGAAACTATTCCCCCGTGCGATGACCTTCATGTGGTAGACGGTGTTTGGCTGGAAGGTCATGGGTACCGCCGCCAATTGAGCATAGGGGAATTTAAAGAACTTGACTACGCTTGCGGTCAGGTCGACATTCAGCGTGTAACAGCCGCGACCTGTTGTATTCGGGCTAAAAGAATCCGCTGACCTGAACGTGATGGCGGCCGCGCCGGCTGTGCTGATCACGTTAAGATCGGCTTCGTAGACGAAGTCGGTTCCGCGACTGGAACTAAGCCTGAAAGCGTCGCCCCCGTACACCCCTTGCCAGCCGCCCGGGATTTCGCTCCAGGTGCCGTTATAATTTGCCCAGGGGGCGCTTGGCTCAAGCCACTCGCCGCTGTCGTCCTTGACAAGCAAGGCGCAAGTATCCTCAATCGCGCCGTCCTCGGTCGCAACGGTGATGACCGCGGAGCCGCTGGCGACAGCGGTGACAAGGCCGCGATCTGATACCGTAGCCACCGTTTCATCGCTCGAGCTCCAGATCACGGTCTTGTCTGCCGCGTCCGTCGGAAGCACAGTGGCAGACAGCTGATCCGCTTCACCAGGATAGAGGATTATGCTGCTCTTGTTCAGCGTGACGCTGTCCGCAAAAATGGTGAGGTTGAGGTTGCTGAACAGCGCCGAGGTTCCTGAAACGTAGGTGCCGACTCTGCCGGTCACCGGGCTGTTTAGGTTATGGCTTATAACAAGCTCGCCGTTTACATATCCCTTGACAATCTTTCCGCTAACCTGCAGTTTCGCTTGAACGGGCTCCGCGAGAATCGTCAGCGGCGCTTCCGCAAGCACGGCAGCACCCGGGAACTGAAGCAGCTTGATTTTGCTGTCTTGCGCGTCCCAAGCCAATACCAAGGAATTCTCGATGGGATTTTCTCCGGCGCCGAATGCAAATCCGACAGAGCCGGGCACGGCGGGGGCAACCAGGCTCAAGTCTCCCTCGAGGGCAAAGGAGTTCGCTTCTCTGGTCAGACTGAAGGCATGCTCGCCTGCCTGCGCAGTGCCTTGTCTTCCACCCAGAACGCTGTCGTTCCAGGTGCCGGAAACGTCGTCCCACTCTTCGATATTGCTGTTGTCTGTGACGGCAGTGATATCGGTCTCCAGAACATCGCCCGCCTTGAGCTTAAGCTCTTCCGCAAACACGATATTCAACTGGTTGCCGTTGCGCTCAACTTTGCCAATGGCTACATCTTCGTTGTTCAGCTTGACAGTGGCGTTCGCGGCTCTCAGTGAGATATCCTCGCTGCCCGCCGGATACAGAGCCAGGCTGTTCAGATCCATTGTTCCGTATTTGACGTCAATTTGGTTCTGCTGGGAGACAGAAATGCCGTTTGTCTCACGCTGCTGCGAAAAGCTTCCCCAGCCGTTGACGTAGGTAAAGTAACCCTTGACATCCTCTGGTGAATAATTCGGGTTAAAGCCCAGCGCTTTGGCGGGTCCGTTTCTCTCCAAGCCGATGGCTGCGTTGAGCATTCCATAGCTGGCCATCGACCTTGAGTAAAAGCCGCCGCATTCTTTCTCGTCCATCTGGTTGAAGCCTTCGCCGTCATGCCGGTCCCGGATCGCCCAGACGATGGTGAGCGCCTCGTCTATCATACCCGCGTAAATCATTGCCGTCGCGACCTCGTATTCGAAGCCGGGCCAGATTTCCTGCAGGTAAGGCGAGGATCCAAAGCTGCCTCCGCGCGGCATGGTGCAGTTAAACAGTCCGGGGTCGTCCGGCCAGGCATAGGTTCTGCTCAAGTTGCCGACGCCCCCCGCGGGAAGATATCTGTCGCCGATCGGATAGAAGAAGTTGTATTTGAATATTGACTCCAGTGTTTTATTCACGTTTTCCTTCGGGAGCACATAGCCCAGCTGCTCCAGGAAAGCATGAGACTGGCCCAGTAAATTGTCGGACAGCAGCCCGGTGCCGTACTGGTTCGCGCCGATCTGATAATAGTATTCGCCGTTGAAGGTCAGTGTGTCCAGATTATCGCTGCCCTTCGTATAGAGCTCCTTGTAGAAGGCAGCCGACTCGCCGTCGCCCATGATCAGCGCCATTTTCTCAGCCGCCCGCAAGGCCGCGAGATATTGGGCGCCGGTAAAGGAGTTGACGCCGCCGTAGAGCACGTCAAAGGTCGTGTCCCAGGCGCTGGCGTTCTCCATGATGCCGTCATGATTCGGGTCTGTCGACGCGATGGCGCCGTCCATGCTCCTCTTGATATAGGGCCAGAGGTTCTCAAGGTAAGTGTAGTCCGGAGCGTTGAGATGCTCTCTGTAGGCCCCCTCGATGGCGCCGGTTACACCGTCAATGGCGGACCATGAGCCGTTTGTGTTCTCAACGAAGGGCACGGTGTTCGAACGGGTCCATATCATGCCGGACGCGGGATTTTTATAGATGAAATCCTGTTCCTTCCATTTGCGCGCGAGATCGGGGAACAGATTGGCCGTTGTCTGCACATAGTTCCAAACGTGCGTGCAGTTTCCGGTGCAGCATCCGACACCGTTGTTGCCATCGCTGCCCTCCCAGCCGTAAATGCTGCCGTCCTTTGTGACATAGGTGACGCGCGACCGCAAAATGCAGGAGTTGATCGTGATGGAATCGGTGAAATAGGTCGGAAGATTTGTGTCATAGATTGTGTCGATGTACAGCTGTGTGTCGGACAGAAGCTGATCCCTGCGGGCGGTCACGTCCGCCACGACATCACCGATGGTGTTGTAATACGCGGCGTACTGTCTGCCGATGTCTGTGTTACTGGAGCCCCAGAGTTCTCTGCCGAGGAAATGCGGGAAATACCAGCCATAGTTGAAGGCGACCGTCTTGCTCTCGCCGGGGCCGAGCGCTACGGGAACGGCCAGGCCAGCCACCGGGTTGGCGGCGTCGCCTGTTGCGGCCCCGTTCAGTCCGTCGCCATTCATCTGCGCCACCAAAGCCTCGGCTGTAGCCGCGCCGGCGCAATAGCTGGAAACAGTATCACCCGTCCACAGGGCCATACTGCCTGAATATTGGGTGACGTCTTTCCTGTCGGAAGAAAGCGTCATGTACGTGCCGTTGGCATCGGTCGAATATGTATTTGCTCTGACGCCGCTGATCCCGTTGGCCAGAGTGGACAGAACCGAAGCTGTCACAGGCTGATCCGTTGTATTGGTCAGCGTAATGTTGAAGAGCACGGTCGGGATGGCCGAATCCTTGGTGTTTAAGGGAATCATGGGGTTGACGATTTCCAGGTCGGCCTTGACGGGCATATCGTTGTCGCTGAAGCTGTAAGTGGCGAAGGGATACGCGATGCTTAGCTCGGTATTCGCAAAACCATCCGGATTTGTGATAGCGGGGGTAGACCAGCCTGTCAGATCGCCTGTCTCAAAATCCCCGTTTACAAAGCCGGCGGCGGTATTCAGGTTTGTGCCGGCACCATCACGAAGCTGAATGTTGTCCACGTTAATATGGCCCCAGCCGCCCGTGGCCAGATCGACGATTTCAAAATAAGCCTCTTTCCCCTGATACGCGGCGGGGATGGAGACGGTTCTGGCCGTCATGGCTTCGCTGTTTGCTCCGGTCAGCTTGTTCCCTATGATCTCGCCCGTCTCGGCGCTGATCAAAACAAAATACTCGGCGCTCATGTTGTTGCCGCCGCCCACCAGCGCGTAAAATTGGGTGCAACCCTCAGGAATGGTGAACGTATCGGAACGCAGGGAGCCCCTTAGACCGTCGTTAAACGTGTTGTTCCCTATCTCGCATGTGCCGACAAACCAGGTGCCCTGCTTGCCGAAGGCGGAGCGCACGCTGTTGGTCGGCTGGTTGGTCAGCTCATTGTCAAACAGCGCCTGCGCACCGCGCAGTTTTTTTGTCACCTTGCCGGCGCCCTGATTCACCGTAACGGCAAAAAAGGTGTTTTCACTCACGAGTCCGGAGTCGCCCAGTCTGGCAATATCCCAGTTGTGAGGTTTCGCATTTCCATCAAAGTAGATGGCGCCGCTTCCAAGGCCGCCCATCGGAACCTGAAACAGCCTCAGGTTTCTACCGCTGTACACTCTGGGGCCTGTTTCGGTCAGGGCCCGCTGTATGGCGTCGGCCTGTCCCTGGGCCTGCTCCTCGTCGTCGGACAGCACAGGCTCCGCGGCTATAGCGGAAACGCCGCTGAACAAGTTTAGAAGAAGGGCCAGTATGCAAAGCAGAGAGCCCAGTCTTAACGCTTTTTTATTCACATTAACCATACCTTTCTGCGATAGGCACCAACAAAGTATAAAACCAAGGTGCCGATCACTATAGCTTTCTGTCTATGGCTGGTTTGCCGCGATGGATGTTGATTTTCTGTGGAGATAATTCTAACTCATATGGCCTATTAATCGGCCCCTGAAAACCCCCGATTCTTTCCAACTCACTTTTATGTTTGATTTGCTTTTTTCCATGTCTCATGCCCTGGGAATTTTTCTGTTGATAGTAGCTTTATTCAAGTCGCCTCGCATTAAACACCTCCTTTTTAGCTGGGATCATGCCTCTTTGCAAAGTTAATCCACCTACCTTTCTCCTTTTTGTGTCAAGAATATCAAAAATAACAGTTGAATCGTTTTTCAAGGCCGTTACGGTGCTTGTCAGAGAAAGGCGCTAAAGAACAAACCGTTTCGCGTCTCCGCTTATTTGGCCAAAAAAATCAAGCAGCCTTTGCCGTCATGCTTCGCATTATCCATAAGTTGCAGACGCATGTATATATTCAGCTGGAACAGGAATTCTAATAACATAGGCCCATATATAGGCAGATATAATTTTATCATATGAGAAAAAAATGTCTTTAGAATAATCCGCACATAATGTATAATTTTCAGCTAATGCTAAACTTTTACATCCCTTATTCGTCTCATGCTGTGCGAGCGGCGATGATGGTCATAAAAAAGTTGATCAGCCGTTTTAAGTCCTTTGTCTTTCTTGCTTGTATTATGCTTTTGGTCAAAGCACAGTCTTGTGGAATTATCGAACACACCCTAGTATTAGCGTAACCTCCGGCGATATTTAAAGCGGGCGGCCTCCCGATCAAAACCGGAAGAACGCCCGCCCGCGAAGATATCGCTATTGCAGAGTATTCACGCTGTGAATTATTGCTATGAGCTTTCGCTCTCCCGAGGAATCCGGTCTGAATACGAGCTTCAGGCTGGCCCAATCCGCCGTCTGCGGGTCGGAGCTTGAGAAGTACAGATCCACAAAGTAAGCGTCCGAAAACGCTTCGGTGACATTTTCAACCGCGTTCCCCGTCCTTACCACCCGGTTGTTCCCCACAATTTCGGCAGTGGAGAAATCACGGATTCTCAGGAAGGTGTCAAAAAAGCTTTCTGGAACCATTTCGATCGGTTGTCCGGTATCGGGGTTCACCCCCCATAAATACGTGGTTTTATCCTCTCCAAAAGCCTTTACCTGTGATTGTGAGAATTTTAGGTTTTTATTAAAGTCGACAGTCGAAAACGGCACTATATACAGGCCCTCCGAAGGATCGAGCCAGCCGGCCAATGCGGTGTAATCCCTGCCGTATATGGCGGACGCAACCAATATCGCGGAGTCGTAGTATTCCGCAAGGCTCGCCTGAAGGCCATTTTCCCCGGAAACTTTTGTGGAAGGCGGGGATCCCCACGGAACCGGGACTTTTATCCCCAACAGAAAAAACAAGCTCCAAAACAGCGCCGCCCCCACCAGCAGGCCGGCCAGAAATGTCACTACCATAACGCGGTTGATTCTCAGAAGGCCCCGCCTCCTCTCTTTGGCAAACGCCATACAGGATTATGTATTTTCTATCTTCTAAAGGCGAATGAAAATACACGGCAACGTATAGATTACCACACTATAAACATATGTCATAAATGTTATGATTACAAGTTAGGCTGAGTTACCTTTCGGAAACATTTCGGTTACAAAAGATTATACTGGTGCGCTCTTCCTATAACTCATGCTCGCAGAAGCCACACACTCCATCCTTCTCTAGCGGTGGGAGATAGCTCTCATTCGCCGTTATGCAATTCGGGTTGGAGCATAGCCGTGACCCCGGAGAGCAACTGAATTCGGGTTGCCGTCTGCCCTGCTCCACCAAATGCAGCAGCAGCGCCATTCTTATATTCATGCCAAACCGGGCCTGCTCAAAATAGGCCGCGCGGGGGTCGGAATCGACCTCCTCGTGTATCTCGTCTACGCGCGGCAGCGGGTGCATTACCAACAGATCCTTTTTCGCCAGCTTCAGCTTTTGGGCGTTCAGTACATAGACACCCTTCAGGCGCTGGTACTCCAGCGGGTCTATAAACCTCTCCTTCTGTATCCTTGTCATGTAGAGGGCGTCGAGCTGCCCGAGTGTCGCCTCAAGTGAGGTCACCTCAATAAAGCTCATCCTCTTCTTAAGCATATAGTCTCTGAGATAGGGCGGAACCGCCAGCTCACGCGGCGAGATCAGGTAAATCTGAATCCCCTGAAAACGGCACAGCGCCCGCAAGAGGCTGTGCACCGTCCGCCCGTTTTTTAAATCCCCGCACAGGCCGATTCTCAGACCGTCCACCGAGCCGCGCAGCCGCGTTATTGTGGCCAGGTCAGTCAACGTCTGGGTTGGATGCAGATGCCCCCCGTCCCCAGCGTTTATTACCGGGCATGAGGAATACAGCGAGGCGGCCAGCGCCGTCCCCTCGCGGGGATGGCGAATGACCGCCACATCTGCGTAGCCCGACACCATTATAATGGTGTCCTTAAGCGTCTCACCCTTTGCGACCGAGGTGGCGTTCGGGTCGCTGAAGCCGAAAACGCCTCCGCCCAGCCTTATCATAGCGGACTGAAATGAGAAATTCGTGCGGGTGGAGGGCTCAAAAAAAAGGGAAGCCATCGAGCGGCCAGTCAGGGCCGTGCGATAGTCCTCCGGATGCTCAAGTATATCCTCAAATCTCTTATAAAGCGAATTCCACTGGTCGATTGTAATGTCCTCAAAGTCGATTACATGCTGCATCGTCTGCCACCATTCTCCTGAATAAAATATCCTATGTATATGTTTGTCTGTCAAAAATACAGTCACCAAATCTGTCTATTGCCGTCAGCAGAGGCATATTCTCAACCTCAAGCCGCCGCACGGCTTCGCAGCCAAGCTCAGGAAACGCGACCACCTCAACGGCCTTGACACACGTCGCAAGCAGCGCTCCCGCGCCTCCCACCGCGCAGAGATACAGCCCTCCGGTATCTCGGACAGCCTCCCGAACCGACGCGCTCCTCGCGCCCTTGCCGATTGTCGCGCACAGCCCAAGGCGGTAAAGCCCTGGGGCGTATTTATCCATTCTGCCCGCGGTGGTGGGGCCTATCGAGCCGATTATTCTGCCCGGCGGCGCGTCAGCAGGGCCAGCGTAATAGATCACGGCATCCCGCAGATCAAACGGCATCGGCTCTCCCCTGTCAAGCATCTCTCCGAATCGAGCGTGAGCCGCGTCTCTTGCCGTAAAAATTACGCCGGAAAGCAGCAAGGGCTCTCCGGCGCGCAATGCCGCATTTCTCAGTTGTGAGGAATCAATTTTTTTCATTTAAAATTCCCGGGGCACGAACTCCCGCACAATGGGTTGATCCCCGCCTCCCAGCTCTCGCAGCTTGTCCTCGGTTTCCTGGAACGCCTCTCCGTAATGGGCGTACCAGGAGCGCATCTTGTCAAGCTCAAGCACAACCTGATACGCCGCCTTTTCCGCGTCCAAGCGTATACCGTCCAGCTTTCCCATAAGCTCATCCAGCGCTTCCCGTGAGCCCTGCAGCTGTTTTTCAACGGACCGTGCCGCTTCGCTCTCAATCTCCTCGGCGCGGCGGTACGCCTGCATCTCAAGCTCCTCAGCCCTGAGCCGGGCATCCCCAAGCTCTTTTTCACTGTTTTCAAAGTCCAGTATTCTGAGCGAAAGGCCCCCGATCTCCACCGTGAGCTCTTCCTCTTTTCTGGCGAGCCGGGAGTTTTCCCGCGAGAGCTCATTTATTTCGCGCTTGAGCTCGTTTGCCTCGCGCTCAAGCCTGTCCGCCCGTTCGCGCTGGGAGGACAGCTCCTCCACCTGCCTGCACAAGGCGTCTCGCTCGCCGCGCAGCTTTTCCGCGCCCGCGCGGTACGCGTCCGTCTCGTTGTGGTGCTCCTTTTTTACGGCTGAGATATAATCCAGCACATCCTGACGGTTAAAACCGCCCACCATCGCCGTTCTAAAGCTTTTTTCGCTTTTAGCTGGCACAGTCCACACCCCCGGTTAGCCGCGCGCGGCGTTTTATTGCGGTTAATCATTCGTTTCAGTTTAAAAGCCTGTCAAGCGCCTCTGTAAAGGTGGATTTAGGCTGCACCCCGACAAAACGCGAGAGCTCCGCGCCGTCCTTGAACAGCATAATAGTCGGTATACTCATAACTCCGTACTGGGCCGCAAGGGCGCCATAGGCGTCCACATCCAGCTTGCAGATCTTGGCCTTGCCCGCATAGTCGCCGGACAACTCCTCAATCACCGGGGCTATCATACGGCACGGGCCGCACCAGGAGGCCCAGAAATCAACAAGCACCGGGGTCTCGGACTGCAAAACCTCAGATGAAAAATTCTGGTCGGTAAGGGCTGTGGGATGGTTAGCTTCCATAAAAAAACACCTGCTTTCTGTTGTGAAAAACACTTGCGTCATAGCTTAAGTTTATCCTAAAACGGACGGTGCCGGAAAGCACCGCCCGTGGCACGCCCGGAGGGACTCGAACCCCCAACCCTCAGAACCGGAATCTGATGCTCTATCCATTGAGCCACGGGCGCATGTAGCGGTTCCATTAGTATTATATCCAAAAAACCGATATTGTCAAATAAATTAACGTACATACGAAGCCGCCCGAAGGTTCGACGATCCTCCGGGCGGCCGGGGGACTACTCCCCGTATTTTTCAAGAAGTTCCTCGGGCGAAAGAATCTCCCTCTGAGAAAAGAGCTCCCAGACCTCACTGTGTGAGGCGGATTCGCCGGGAGACAGTGTCCCTAGCTCTCCGAGAGTCTCCATCTCAAGGAAGAAATTATTAGTGTAGGTCTCAAACGAGCAGCCGAAATCCGGATAACGCCCATCAATGTCAAACACAGCGCGCTTTGCGAAAACCGCCCCGAAATTCTGATACAGCGCAAACGGAACTCCCAGCATCCCGATTTTAAACGGCCTCGCGTTCGCGGGATCCTGCCTCAGCGCAACATATCCGTCCGAGAGTGCCAGGCGCTCGTCCCCCATATTCGTATAAGGCCAAATGGCCATAACGCGGTCGGCAAGCAGTCCCGTCACCCGCTTTGGCTGCGGAAACACCTGGAGCCCGCCGGGCGCGAGCTGTGTTATCGCCCACGGAGCCAGCTCCGAGGGCGCGTCGCCGACGTTTTTAACCGAGACCGAGACCTTTACAAGTGGCTTTTCCTGATCCATGTCAAGCTCCATAAAGTGCTGAAGCCCGACGACAGGCCGCGCCGGGGGCGTCAGGCGGCAGCCGGACGCCGTGATCTCGTATGCCACGGGATCTATGTCCGGGAAGTAGGAGTGCACCTCATGCTCCGGGCTGGTCCACAGCCTGTGTCCGCCCAAAAGATCATAAGTATCGCCGCGCCCGTAAGCCTCGTCCAGCCCCTTGCTTGTGATGCGGCCGTCGCGTTTTTCATCCGCCCAGAACATGTTTTCCCCGCCGACAAGCCCAAAATGTATGACGCGCGGTCCCGCATCGACCGTCACATAGGCCTCGACAGCGCCGTTGGAAATATGCAGGCAGCGCCCAAAGTTCAGATACTCCCCTAGTTTTACGGTTACAGACATAAAGCAGCTCCTTTTCGTATTTTCATGAAGTCCGTGCGCCGCCATTGGCGGAGCACGGACTTTCTGCATATCGAATCAGGATTTTGCCTTTGTGGTGCGCGACATGGACATGCCAAAGCTGTTCTCAGTGACAGCGACGGTATCCAGCAGGGCTGACGACCCGGCGCTCAGAAGGTCGCCGCGCGCCGCCGAGCGCCACGCCTCCTCTCCGTAGCCGATGAAGTACATCGCGTGGGAGCCGTATGAGGTGTCGACAACCCCGGTATCCCCTGGCTGCCTGGCCGGGTCGAAGGACCAGTCCGCGAACGCCTGCTCCCAGCCGCTGTTGCTGATGTTTTCGTATAGCCCTCCGCTGACCGCGGAAGCCGTGTCCTCGGTGTACTGGCTGGCCAGCGCCGCAAACTCGTCCTCGCCGCCGCCATTGGTGTTCCACTGCTCAAGCAGCTCCCCGCACCTGGCGTGAGCGGCAGACTTCTGCTCGTCGGTGGCGTTTGCGTAGTCCTCCGCGCTCAGTATCAGGATGTGGCGTACAGAGACCAGCTTGCTCTCGTCCCTGCCGCGCCCAAGGAACAGCACCACGGTATAGTCCGTGCCGTCCTCAATGACAGTCTTGTCGCCGTTCACGCGCGCCTCGTCGTACAGGTAGGCGGAAAGATTGGCCGATGTTATGGAACTGGACGCGGCCTTTTCATGCAACGTGCTGTCCCCTGTTTCCTCCCCGCCCGCGTCTTCCTCTTCACCTTCCGCCGGAGCGGGCGCGAACTCCTTGGACAGAGCATTGAACTCCTCGGGGGTGGTCACCCTGGAGAGCATGTCCTCGGCCTTGTTTTTAGCGTCGGCCTTCGCGTCCTCCTCAGCCTTCGTCTTCTCGTCGCCCTCAAGATCGCCGGAATAAGCGCCCGAAATAGTGTAGGAGTGGTAGGATATCCAGTCGTAGCTTTGCTTGTTCGCGCTGTAGCGCGCCTCAATCTCCTCCGAGGTAAATGCCTTCGAGGTATCCGTCTGCCACGCCGTCGCCATGTAAATGCGTTCTATGGCGGCGCGCAGGACATTTTCGTCCACGCCGTAGCCGTAATGCTCGAACAGGAAATCCCTGGTGCTCTGTCCGTAGCTGGAGGCCGCGTCCACATAGGACTTTATTGTGGCCTCCATGGATTCCTTGTCGATATCTGAAAGGGTCAGCCCCTTGCTTCTCGCGAGCTCGCTTTGCGCTATCGTGGATTTAAGGCTTGTAACCGTCTGATCGTGGAAGTAATCGGCCACCGTCATGCCCTCGGTCCACTCCTCCTTGGAGAAATCGGTGGACTCGTCCCAGCCGAAATATGAGCCGTAGTTTTGCACCATGTTGTTCAGGCCGCTAAAATAGTTGAAATTGTATTCCGCAACCGATATATCTACTCCATCGATTGTCAGCGCTGTAATCTTTTGCTGGGGCAAGCCCGAGCCCAATACCGCCAGAACCGCGACAGCGATGATCAGCAGGGACGCGACGGCTATTATTATACCTCTTCTGAGCCTGTCCACGCCGGCCTTGTTCCGTGCCTTCTTTGGGTTATTCTGCTGATCGAGGCGCTCTTCCTGCCTTTTCTTCTTTTCGCGCGATGCACTCATGTTACATATCCTCCTACTACGTTAGCTGACTCCGCGATGCTCGGCCATTGGAAACCGTGCGTTTCGTGCGGGCGCCTTTATCTTAACACGAGATTTTGAAAAATTCGTGAAGACAACATTGCTATTGTAAACGAAAGGCAAATATTTTACAATAGTTTTTGAGAAAATTCGGCCCGTTTCGTCAAACCGCCCGCAGTACGCACGCGACATCGCGTGTGTAAGTATTCCAAAAGCAGCCACATTACTTAATTATACATGTAGATAATCATTCTCACTATCGGGAAAAAATCGGGTTTTCTTATTATCTCAACTATATTTTGGAGGAGTTTGATATGTCACTGCGCAGATTTTTTGTGGAAAGCCTCCCCGAGGACAGGGATATCTCTATAGGCGGCGAGGACGCACACCACCTGCTCACCGTATCGCGCTCGAAAATCGGCGAACGAATAATCGTATGCGACGGCTCCGGTTATGAGGCCGAATGCGAGCTTGTGTCCGCCGACGGTAAAACGGCGTCCGCGAGGATTCTCAAAAAATATAAAAGTCCGGGCGAGCCAGGGGCTGCGCTGTGGCTGTATCCGTCGATATCAAAGGGAGAGCGCTTTGAGTGGATGCTGCAAAAGTCGGTGGAGCTGGGGGCTGCCGGTATTATCCCTGTGCTGTCCGAGCGCTGCGTAGCCGCCACCCCGGATATAAAAAAGCTTCACCGGTGGCGCAAAATAACGCGCGAGGCGGCGCAGCAGTCCGGCAGGGGTATTATACCGGAAATCATGGAGGCAGTGAGCTTCAGGGAAGCGTTGAAGTCCGCCGCGGGAACAAGGGTATTCTGTTACGAGGATGAAGGGCGGCTCCTGCTGAGCGAGCTTCTAAGGGAAAGCCCTCCGGGGGAGCTCTCCCTGATGACCGGCCCTGAGGGAGGGTATTCGCCCGGGGAGGCTGAGCTTGCAAAAGAACTCGGCTGGACTCCGGTCTCGTTGGGCAGCAGGATACTGCGCTGCGAAACCGCGCCCCCGGCGGCGCTCGCGGCGATTCTCGCAATATGGGGGGAGCTTTGAATTCCTTTAGAAGCTGTGTTTACAGCCTGCCATGCCTACGCGTGACAGATATCCCACTTGGCATATACCACCACTAAGTATTCACGCGTCGCGGTGATGATCGCCTGCGCGACAATTACCGCGTTTCAACTATATGTATCAGTGTCGTTTATCCTATTTCGCGTGGTGCGATTCGGCTCCGTGATGTTCAGGATGTAGAAAGGGTGAAAAATGATGCAAATAGCAATTACAAAAAAACTTGCCGCTGCAATGGGCGTAAAACCAGCCGAAACAGAGGAATCCATCAATCCGCTGTTTTGTTGGACAGCGACCTGGACAAACACCTTTGAGAAGCGAAAAGAGGATATGGTTGTCCTGGTGAATCACGCCACACGATTCACCGTAACAATTTATGGGGTAAAGCGCAATCAGTTCAAGGATATCGAGGCGAAAATGATTACCGCGATTAGAAACACGCTGTTGTCGATGAACCTAAGCCCCGAACTTGTAGATGAATATATCAGCCATGCAGGGGATGTCACATATACCGCCAACCACGACCGCAAGATGACAGCGCAGATAAATCATCAAGGGTTGGACGCCGCTTTCACTGTCGGCCGCGCCGAGAATGAATCCAGAGAAAAACTCACATTTGAGGATACATTGGGTCGCGTTGTCAGCAAAAGGCCGGTCAATTTTAGCAACACGCATGAAGACAGCTTTATTCCCGCCAAAGAAATGATAAAAGCCCTCAAAGAACTCACCGGTAGACCCGCTTATAAATACCGCGCTTTTGAACTGCTTGTTATCCTTGATTTGGATATCTATCAGGCGTCACGCCGTTTGATTGTTCCTGCTAATATTTCGTTTCAAAGACTTCACAATATATTGCAGGCAGTTTTTGGTTGGAAAAATTGTCACCTGTATGACTTTGTTGTATTTGATGATGAGATGAGCGAACCATGCGCCCGGCTTGTTCCTGACGAAGAAAGCTTGTCATATGACGATGATGCGGTGGTAATGGACGGTCACAGGCTGTCTGAGTATCTTCCGAAGCAAAAGCGCATTTTGTATGCCTATGATATGGGTGATAACTGGGAACATCAAATCGAGCTTATCCGCGTAATTGATGAGCACAACGAGGACTCTCCCTATTTATTGGAGGCAAATGGTCAAACTCCGCCGGAGGATGTCGGCGGAGTGGGTGGCTTTATTGCTTTTCGCGAAATTATGCTCAACCCTGACCATCCTGAGTATGCCGAAGCAAAAGAATGGGCGGGATACTGGTCGCCTGAGCTGAGAGAGTGGGAAGCCCGTCCGCGGGTGATTGATGGGATTTAGAGGGTGATAATAATTATGGATTATTTAATTTTTATAATAGCGATAGCACTCGGTGTAGTTATGATTGCCGCCTTAATAGTTGTTGTCCAAAAGAGAACGCGGGAAAGTCGGAAGCAAACACATATTGCTTCAGATACCGTAAAAGTCTCATTGCTCACTCCGATAATAAATGGAGGTTTGATTGAAATACCTATAACGCAGCTTCCCGCAACGACTGTACTT
>JAVBTT010000038.1:0-19305 GCA_031556035.1 Oscillospiraceae bacterium | reverse complement strand
AAGTATGACCGGCGCGATCTGCTGAATCGCGGTCGAGTTTCCGCGCCCCGCGCCTCTCCTGCCGCCCTCATAACCGTCCGGCATGTAGGCGAAGCAGTCCGTGCCGTTCATTTGGTACGCTATGATCCTGCCTGTGCCTTCAGGCAAGTCCGCCTGGCCGGTCGCTTCCCTTGCCGTAGAGCCTCCCGCCGCAAAGACGGGCGAGCCGATTGAGGCGAGGAAGGTGACCACCAAAAGGAAAGACAAAGCCTTGAGAAGTGTTTTTCGGATTCCAGTCATTCTTTACATCTCCTTGGTTTTTTTTTGGCCTCTGGCCAATATTGAGATAACGACGGATTCAGATTATTGTAAACACTCCCTTTCATATACGAGAATAGTAATCAGGCTTTGGAGCAGATAAACATATAATACGCAGGTAAAGAAATTAAACTGTTTATTAATATTGTTTATCGCCCCGCAAAACAAGCAATCAGAGATTATAAGTCAACATTACTACACAGTTCTTAAATTGTCAATACACTTATGGGGATTTAAGCCATACAATTTACATCAAATGTAGGTTAATATAAACAAACCAGAAAAAATAATCAAATATTTATATAAACGTTAATGTAAACGCCAAGCATACACAAATCAATGTCATTATCCAGCATCATGACCAATTGCTTTTTAATTACTGTATTCTAATACTTCATCTTATTATATTTGTGTAATATTGAAAACATTTAACTCATCGAGCTGTGTTGTTTAGTGAATATTCCCTCATCGTCAATAAGCTCCGCAAGACAGTCGTCAACAAATATATACATTTTAACTTTATTAATATATATCGGCATCATGCATGTGCGTTATCGTCATTATATCTAGATAACTAGCTGTATTTTTGATATTTTAGTATATTTTCACCAAATAATTGTGCCCATAGACGAATATACTTGAAATATGTTCATAAATAGTTTATATTGATTTTAAGTAAGAGGTGAGTGCATTGAAGTTCAGTATAAGGAAAATAAGCAGCATTACCGGTTTTTCACCCGCGACAGTCTCGAACGCACTGAACAACAAAAAGGGAGTTAACCGGGAAACGGCAGAGGAAATTTGGAGGGTCGCGCGCGAAACAGGATATGTAAACGGAGCCAGAATCAAGAGCATCAAATTCGTAATTTACAAAAAAGACAGCCAAATTGTCGCAGACACCCCGTTTTTCTCCTTTTTAATAGACAGCGTCGAGGCAGCCTGCCGCGAGGCGGGCTTTCAGACTGTCATGTGCAACATCAACCAAAACAGAGATGACTGCGAGGAGAGGCTGAAGGAGCTGATCTTTGATACTGGCTCGGGCATTCTGTTGCTGGCGACCGAGCTTACTAGCGAAGACATGCTGCCCTTTGAAAGCGTCCTGTCCCCTCTGGTTGTCCTTGACGCATGGTTTGACAATATGAAGTATGATACGGTACTGACCAATAACGAGGATTCCGTCAGCGACGCGACAAACTTTCTCATTCAAAAAGGCCATAGAAAGATTGGGTATTTGAGCAGCAGCGTCCGTATTCGAAATTTTTCACACCGGGGATTTGGATACAGGCGGGCAATGGCCGAGAACGGACTTACAGCCGAGGAGAAATATAGAGTGCGCCTTCAGCCGACATTGGAGGGAGCCCGCTCTGATATGTATACTTATCTCTTGTCGTCTCCGGAATTGCCGACCGCCTATATCGCTGACAACGACATTATCGCGCTCGGCGCGATGAAAGCCCTTCAGCAGCATGGCATCCAGATACCGGAGGACGTTTCGATTATTGGCTTTGACGATATGCCTTTCTGCGAAATATCGTCTCCGGCGCTGACAACAATTAAGTTTTTTCAAGGTGAAATGGGCAGAATCGCGGTCGAGCGCCTCGCTCAGAAGATCAAGGGCACTAACCTGATCCCCTCGAAAGTACAGGTCGGCACAAAGTTCATTTCTCGGGAAAGCGTAAAGAACATCGCTCTTTGAAGATGGAGCTGACAAGGAGGCTGGAAATGTTGAATGGGGTTGCCTATCCGCCGCGTGTGGAAAAATGGTGTGTATTTGAGGTCTCTTGTTCTGGAAAACCGGACAAAAACCCTTTCGTCGATTATACGATTGCGGCTAAGTTTACCGGCAGGAATGAAACTGTAACCGTTAAGGGCTTTTATGACGGCGGAGGGTTGTATAAGGTGCGCTTCATGCCGTCATTTGAAGGGGCTTATGTCTTTGATATCTCCGGTTCGTTTTCGGAGGAGACCCTTTCAGGCAGTTTTGTCGTCGAACCCGCATCCGAAAACAACCACGGACCGGTCCGTGTGGCCAACACCTTCCACTTCTCTTATGAGGACGGCACGCCGTACTATCCTGTAGGCACGACCTGCTACGCCTGGACGCACCAGACGCACCAGCTGCAGCAAAATACACTGGAGACGCTTGCGAAAGGGCACTTCAACAAAATCCGTTTCTGCGTCTTTCCCAAGCATTATGCTTATAACCTCAACGATCCGGTTGCTTTTCCCTACGAAGGTACCCCTGTGGACATCTCCGGGCTGACCACCGAGAATTTCTGGTCGTATTTCGGCTCGTCCGAAGGCAACGACTGGGACTTCTCCCGCTTTAATCCTTCCTATTTCCAGCATTTTGAGCGGCAAATCGAGACGCTTATGGGGCTGGGCATTGAGGCCGATCTGATCATTATGCATCCATATGACCGCTGGGGCTTTTCGCAGATGTCGGCCGAAAACGACGACCTTTACTGGAACTATGTGATCGCGCGCTTTGCCGCCTACCGGAACGTCTGGTGGTCGCTGGCCAATGAATATGATCTGCTACGCACCAAAAATCTCGCCGACTGGGAGCGCTATGCCAGATTGCTGTGTGAGAACGACCCATACACACATTTGCGTTCGATTCACAACTGCATGCATCTTTACGACCATTCCCGCCCGTGGATCACCCACTGCAGTATCCAGCGCGTCGACCTCCACAAGACCGCCGAGCTCACCTCCGAGTGGCGTGAGCGATACCGTAAACCGATCGTCCTTGACGAAATCGCTTACGAGGGAAACATAAACCACTGCTGGGGAAACATTTCCGCCATGGAGCTTGTCCGCCGTTTTTGGGAGGCTGCCGTTCGGGGTGGCTACGCCGGACACGGCGAGACCTATGTACACCCCGACGATGTTTTGTGGTGGTCCCACGGCGGTGAACTGCACGGTGAAAGTCCAGACAGAATCAGGTTTTTGCACGATATTCTGCGCCAAACGCCCGGACTAGGCTTGGTGCAGCGGACTCCTCCGGCCTTTGGCGAGAAAAGCGCCTTCGCCTGGGATGACGTTGTTGCCGTTCCCGCTGACGCCCGCTGCGCCGGAAGCTATTATCTGCTGTACTTTGGGCTTTTTCGTCCGAGCTTCCGGGAGTATCGCATTGATGACGACAACGACTATGAGGTTCACGTCATCGACACTTGGAAGATGACGGTCACGCGTGCCGGAGTTTTCCGGGGAGCGTTCCGGGTAGAGCTTCCCGGGAAGGAATACATGGCGATACGCATTAAGAAAGTATAGGGTGTGAGAAGATGGACCAGGTCAAAATCGGCTTCGCGCCGACACGTCGAAGTATATTCAGCGCTCCCGACGCCGTCAAGTACGCTAATCTGACCCGCGACAAGCTGAAAGAACTGGATGTGTCGTTTGTCGACATCACTGAGTTTAACGGCGAGGGGCTTCTTTACAGCGAGGAGGACCGCCAAAGAATTGCGGCGAAGTTCAAGGATGAGCGGATAGACGGGCTGTTCATCCCGCACTGCAATTTCGGCACAGAGCTCATCGTGGCAAGGCTGGCCAAGGAACTCGGCGTACCCGTACTGCTGTGGGGCCCGCGCGACGAACGTCCCGATGAAAGCGGCGTCCGGCTGAGAGATACCCAGTGCGGCCTGTTCGCGACAGGTAAGGTTCTGCGCCGCTTTCAGGTGCCGTTTACCTACCTGAAAAACTGCCGTCTCTCCGACAGGGCATTTGCGCAGGGCGTCGGGCGCTTCCTGGCTGTGTGCAATGCAGTCAAGGCGTTTCGAGGCACACGTATTCTACAGATATCCACTCGTCCCTACGACTTTCTCACGACGATGTGCAACGAGGGAGAGCTTCTTGAGCGCTTTAACATCCAGCTCGCGCCCATCCCGATGCCAGAGCTGACCGCCGAGGTCAGAAATGTCAAGGCTGGGAAAACCGAAGTCGCCGAGACGATCGACTTTCTGCGTGAAAACATGCAGATCAACGTCAGGCCGGAGGAGCTGGAAACCGTGGCGGCGCTGAAGCTGGCCATGCGCCGTCTCGCCGACCGCTACGGCTGCAACGCCGTCGCAATTCAATGCTGGAACTGCCTTCAGGATGAGCTCTGCGTTATGCCGTGCACGGCCAATTCCCTGCTGACTGACGAAGGTCTGCCGGTTGTCTGTGAGACCGACATCCATGGCGCGATTACCTCAATCCTCATGCAGGCGGCAGGCATGGGGGTGACGCCGACCTTCTTCGCCGACTGGACAGTGCGCCATCCGGACAATGAAAACGCCGAGCTGCTGCAGCACTGCGGCCCCTGGCCTCTTTCAATTGCAAAGACAAAGCCAGTGCTGGGCGTGCCGCTGGCTTTCGATTTTCCCGGTTCGGTAGCTGCTGAATGCCAGCACGGCGACATTACGCTTGCTCGGTTTGACGGTGACAACGGTGAGTATTCTCTGCTGCTGGGCAACGCCCGGGCGGTCGAGGGGCCGTACACGAAGGGGACCTACCTCTGGGTCGAAGTGGAAAACCTCGACCGGTTGGAGGACAAAATCGTGTGTGGGCCGTACATCCACCACTGCACAGGTATTCACGGCGACGTCGTGCCGGTGTTGTATGAAGCATGCAAATACATCCGAGTAAAGCCAGACCTGTACGATCCAATAGATGAGCGTGTGAGGGCGATCATCAGGGGGGAGTGTACGCCATGAACGACAGTGAACTAACCGCCAAGGGCTTCGCACTTCGCCGGGATGTGCTCGATATGATCTATCGGGGAAGGTCGGGGCATTTCGGCGGCGACTTCAGCGTCATGGACATTCTTGTGGCGCTGTATTACCGCCATATGAACATATCCCCAGAGACGGTCGGCAGCCCCGGACATGACCGCCTTGTTCTCAGCAAGGGGCATTCGGTCGAGGCTCTCTATGCCGTGCTTGCCGACAGGGGCTTCTTCCCCGCAGAAGACCTGAACGGCTACGGCCGCTTTGGCACGAAGTACATTGGGCACCCGAGCAATAAGGTATGCGGCGTTGAAACCAATTCGGGCTCGCTCGGGCACGGGCTGTCGGTCGGCGTCGGTATGGCACTGGCCGGCAAAATGGACGGCGCGGGTTACCGCGTATACGTCGTGATGGGCGATGGCGAACTTGCCGAGGGCTCTGTCTGGGAGGGCGCGATGGCAGCAGGGCACTTCAAGCTTGACAACCTCATCGCCTTTGTCGACCGGAACCGGCTGCAGATTTCGGGGCCGACCGAGTCGGTCATGGCGCAGGAGAGTCTGCGCGAGCGCTGGACTTCCTTCGGTTGGCATGTCCTCGAGGTCTCAAACGGACACAATATTTCAGAGTTGAACGAGGCGATACGCCTGGCAAAAGACAACCGAAGCAGGCCTTCTGTCGTCATTTGCAACACAATAAAGGGATATGGCTTTTCGGAAGCCGAGAACCGTACAGACTGGCATCATAGAGTGCCGTCTCCCGAGCAATACGCTGCCGCCATGTCTGAGCTAACGGAGAGGGAGGCGAAAGCGACATGAACACGATCCCAAACCGTCAAATCATCTGCGACGCGCTGATAAGCGCTGCCGCGCGAGACCGGGATGTCGTCGTTCTGTGCAGTGACTCACGCGGCTCAGCTTCACTGTCGGCGTTTGCCGAACGTTTTCCTGCTCAGTTCATCGAGGTTGGCATCGCCGAACAGAATCTGGTGTCGATCGCGGCGGGGCTGGCGGCCTGCGGAAAAAAAACTTTCGCCGCCTCTCCCGCGTGCTTCCTGTCATCAAGAAGTCTAGAGCAGGTTAAGGTTGACGTGGCCTATTCAGAGCGAAACGTCAAGCTCATCGGAATCAGCGGCGGTGTCAGTTATGGCGCGCTCGGCATGACACACCATTCGGCGGGGGATGTCGCCGCGATTGCGGCGATCCCCAATCTGAGGGTATATCTGCCCAGCGACAGAGTGCAGACGAAATTTCTGATGGAAGAGCTGCTGCGGGACACACAGCCTGCCTATATCCGTGTCGGGCGAAACTCCGTCCCCGACGTGTACAAGGAGGGCTTCCACTTTACTCCCGACAGGGCGGCTCAACTTCGCGCAGGAATCGATGTCACGATCATCGCCTGTGGCGAGATGGTGTCGGCGGCTTTTGCAGCCGGGGAGTCACTTGCCCGGAAAGGCCTCTCGGCACGCGTGCTTGACATGTTCTGTCTCAAACCTATTGATGATGCCGCCGTGATTGCCGCCGCGACCGAAACAAAGGCTATTGTCACGGTGGAGGAGCACAGCCGCTTCGGAGGGCTTGGTGCAATGGTCAGTCAGATTGTCGCCGAAACGCATCCGGTACGCGTGAGGAACCTGACTCTTCCCGACTGTCCGGTGATTGCCGGTACGTCAAAGGAGGTGTTCGACCATTACGGGCTGAACGCCGAAGGCATTGAGTTTGCTGTGATGGAGCTTTTGAGCCATGTCTGAATATATTATTTCAATAGACCAGAGCACTGCTGGAACGAAGGCGCTGCTGTTTGACTACGCCGGAGGTCTTGTCGGTCGGGTTGACGCGCCCCACCGGCAATTTGTCGACAATCACGGCTGGGTCGAACACGACCCTATGGAGATTTACGCCAAAACGCTTGAGGCAGTTCGGGCGGTTGTGGACAAAACCGACGTCGACAAGTCGAGCATTGTCGGCGTCGGTATCAGCAACCAGCGTGAAACAGCGCTTGTCTGGGACAGCGGCACCGGGCTTCCGGTGCACAACGCAGTCGTTTGGCAGTGTGCGCGAGGAGAGGCGATTTGTGAGGATCTGCGGTCAAGGGGCCACGCTCCGCGCATTCAGGAGATCACCGGACTGCCATTGTCGCCATATTTTTCAGCTGCCAAGCTCGTCTGGGTTCTGCGGAATGCCGACGTTGGAGATCGAAAGCTTTGCTGTGGCACTATGGACAGCTGGCTTCTCTACAAACTGACCGGACAGTTTAAAACGGACTACTCCAATGCGTCGCGCACCCAGCTGTTTGACCTCCGGGCGCTCAACTGGAGCGAGGAGATTTGTGCGCTGTTCGGCATCGAACTCTCCATGCTTGCAGAACCGTGTTTCTCCGACACCGACTTTGGTTCAACCGACTTTTCGGGCTTTCTTGAGCGAAAAGTCCCGATTCGCGCCGTATTCGGCGATAGCCATGGCGCTCTGTTTGGGCAGGGCTGCCATTCGCCTGGTATGGTTAAGGCCACCTATGGAACCGGCTCGTCCGTGATGATGAACATCGGCAGCAGCCCCGTGTTCACCCCCGACGGCATCGTCACGTCGGTGGGCTGGGGCATGAACGGCGCCGTCAGCTATGTGCTTGAAGGCAACATCAACTATTCCGGAGCCGTGATGACATGGATGTCTGATGAGCTCGGCCTGATACCGTCGCCAAAGCTGGCGGCGCAACTGGCCGCGCAGGCCAGCGAGGAGGATGAGACCTACCTCGTGCCGGCGTTCAGCGGTCTGGGCGCGCCGTACTGGGACAGCAAGGCTCGCGCTGTCTTGTGCGGCATGAGCCGGACGACCGGCAAGGCCGAGATAATCCGTGCCGCCGAGGAGTGCATCGCCTACCAGATCGCTGATATCGTCGCGGCAATGGGCGACGTGTCCGGTCTGTCAGGGGAGGCGCTAAGGGTCGACGGCGGGGCGACAAGGGACGAATTCTTAATGCAGTTTCAAAGCGACATCCTCGATCTTCCTGTGGATGTCTCCGATCGGGAGGAGCTTTCGGGAACCGGCGCGGCGTATGCCGCCGGTATCGCGCTTGGGCTGTACAACGACAGCGTGTTTAACAGCATCGGCAGAAAACGGTTTCTGCCCGCCATGAACGCCGCGCGGAGGGTCAAAAAGCTTGACGGCTGGAAAAACGCCTTGCTGATGGCCACGTCCGAAAAGCGTCATGGAACCGGCAGCCAGTCCGGACGCTGATAGGGCTTGTCCTCCACTGGGAACAGGCCGAACAGCGCCGTCAGCCACCGGATACTCAGAGGATACCAAAATGCCGCCTGCGCGTCGGTCATCGCCAGCCTGCCGGAAGCCGTCACGGATTTGGCCAACGAAAGGCCGTGCTCACCGCGCTGGAAGACATGCAGTTCAAACGGTCGTCCGGCCCTGGAGCAGGCGACGGCAATGTCCAGCGTCTGCCGCGCGTCAACGACGGCGTCCTCGCTTGTCGTCCAGCAAAAGATCGGCGGCGTGCAGCCGTCGACAAATCCGGAGAGATTGAGCGCCTTAGCCTGCTCGTGTGTGTAACTCTCTCCCAGCAGCGCTTTAACGATGAAGTCGGGTGGCTCGCCTGTATACAGTGTGGTGGCGGCGTAACCAAGGATCACCGCGTCAGGCCGGATTTTGCCGGTCAGTCCGACCCAGGCGGCCAGATGTCCGCCGGCTGAAAAACCGCACACGGTTATCTGGCTTGGGTTGATGTGCCATTGCGAAGCGTTTTCCCGGATAATGGAAATCGCCTCCTCCACCTCCCTCAGGGGCTGACAGCCAACTGCGTCAGCCCCGGTGGAGTAGTGGAGCACAAAGGCCTGGAAGCCTTCGGCGGCATAAGCCAGCGCGACCGGCTCAGCCTCGCGGTCAGACGTAAACATATAGGCTCCGCCTGGCAGCACCAGCATTGCCGGCTTCCGCGCGGCGTCCTGCATTTCACGGGAGGGTGCCTGAAGATACGCAGTCAGTACGGCGTCCCTGTCCAGAATGGGAAGCATGATAATTTCCATCAACTCACCCCTTCACGCCGCCAAGCGTGATTCCTTTTACAAAGTTGTTTTGTATAAAAGGGTAAATTATTATTATGGGCAGGATGCCGAGCACGGCCATGGCCATTCGTACAGACGCAGTCGGGATTGACGCCAGCCCCTGCGACGCGTTGCTGACTCCCGCCGCGTTCTGGCTCAGGAACTGAATATTCTGCATCATGCGGTTGAGTAAGTTCTGAATGCTGAACAGATCGGTTTTCGTCGTGATGTAAATGTAGCCGTTATACCAGTCGTTCCAGTACGCGATTCCGACGAACATCCCGATAGTGGCGATAATGGGCTTGGCCATCGGCAGCGCCACCCGGTAAAATATCTTGAATTCTCCCGCGCCGTCGATTTTAGCCGCCTCGAGAATTTCGTCGGGAACATTACTTACAAAGTAGCTTTTGCACAGCATGACGTTAAACGCGTTCATCATCAGGCCAGGCACCAGCAGCGCGAAAATCGTGTTCTTGATATTTAAGGTATTCGTGTACAGCAAATAGGTCGGAACCAGACCTCCGTTGAAGAGCATGGTGAATACAACAAAGAAGGTCAGGGCGTTGCGGAAGGGGAGGCCCTTGCGGGAGAGACCGTACGCCAGCATAGTTGTGATGACGAGGCTGACCGCAGTGCCCACCGCCGTGATAAAGACTGAAACGCCGTAGGCCTTAGGCACCTTGCTGCCGGTGTCAAACACGTACTTGTATCCCTCCAGGCTCCATTCCTTCGGGAAAAACGAGTAGCCGTTCTGAAGCAGAGCGGTCTGGCTTGTGAAGGAGGAGATGGTCAGCAGCAGGATCGGGATGAGGGCGCAAAGCGACAGCAACAGCATAAACGCGGCGCAGAAAAACTGGAATCTCTTTTCACTTTTACTTTTCATACGGCTCCTCCCTAAAACAGCGCGTTTTCTTTGTCAAACTTGCGCACCAGCAGGTTTGAGCCGAGAATGAGGATAAAGCCTACAAAGCTCTGATACAGGCCTGCGGCCGACGACATACTGATGTTGTTCAACTGGAGCAGTCCGCGGTACACATAGGTGTCAATGGTGTTTGTCGTGGAAAACAGCGCGCCGGAATTCATTGGAACCTGGTAAAACAGACCGAAGTCTGAGTAAAAGATGCGGCCTATGGCCAGAAGCGAAAGTATGGTCACGGTCGGACGCAGCAGAGGAAGCGTAATGTGCCATATCTGCCTCAATTTTGTTGCCCCGTCAATGGCGGCGGCTTCGTAATAGCCCCGGTCGATGCCGATTATGGTTGCCAAATAAATGATGCAGCTGTATCCCACCGTTTTCCACGCGTTGGCGAAAAGCATGATCCCCGGCCAGACTTTGGGAATGCTGTACCACGAAACAGCGTCCCTGCCGAGCAGGGGCAGTATGGACTTGTTGAGAAACCCGCTGTCTCCGCTGAGAAAGGCGTATACTAGATAACTGACGATGACCCAGGAAATCAGGTACGGCAGCAAAATTGCGCTCTGTGTGAACTTCTTGATCCGCTTTGTAGTCATTTCGCTGAGAATGATGGCGACCGCAATGGCCAGAATCGTGTTGACAACGATGAAGGCCAGATTGTACAGCACGGTATTTCGCGTGATGATCCACGCGTCGTCAGTGGCGAACAGGTAGCGGAAATTGTCCAGTCCGGCCCACGGGCTTCCGTATATACCCATGGTCTTGTTGTATGTCTTGAATGCCACTATTGCGCCAGGCATGGGCAAGTAGTTGTTGATTATCAGATACACCAGCCCGGGAAGCATCATTAGATATACCGGCAGAAACGTGAGGAATTTTTTCCGTTTCCGCTGGCGCGGCAACGCCCTGCTGCTCACGAGAATCCTCCTTTATAGGAAAAGGCCGGGAAAACGCGGTCTTCCCGGCCAGCACCTTTCCGTTATTTCTTGTCCGCCAGCCACTGTTCCAGCTGGGCTTTCTTTTCGACGATTATTTTATCCAGTCCCGCCGCCTTGAGCTTGCTGTTGAGTTCCGGTATGCCGGTGGCGGGATCCATCAGGCCGAACACGAGGCTACTGGAATACTCGGCGTAAACGTTGGCGACGGCGGTCATCTCGGTGGAGACGGCGCCCGAATTGAACATAAACCCGAGAGCCTTGGACTTCTCCGCGTTGTCGTTAAACGTCTTCATGTTGCTCCACAGATTGGGGTCGTCGCCGTTCCAGACCTTCAGCAGGTACTCGTTGGGGAACATCCAGTTCATGCTGTGGTTGTATCCAGATGACTTGGCGTCAACTCCGGAGGGGTAGTTCAGTAAGCCGTCGCCCTGGGCGACATAGTGTTGTCCCTCGATGCCCCAGCAGATGAGATTCATTACGTCGGCGTTTGTGTACATCAGATTGAGGAATTTCATTGAGGCGACGGCGTCGGCGGTGTTCAGCGGGATACACCAGGGGAAGCCGGCCACAGCGCTTGAGGAGATGAAATCCTTCTGAGTCTGGATAATCGTCATCGGATAGCCGCACAGATTTGTCTCCTGCGCCTTGATGCCCGGCTTGCCCGCGGTATTGTAGGCGGCCAGTACGCCCGACATGGTGAGCGCGCTGACTGCGGTTGTGTCTGTGGCGGCGTCTGAGCTTATGTAACCCGCCTTGTACCATTTATTGAGCTGTTCGCAGTAATCCTTGAAGTAGTCGGTTTCAAAGAAGTTTACCACATCGAGGTTCTGGCCGTAATCCATCAGAACGCCGTACACATCGCCACCCAGGAAGTCGGCAGTTGCATACTGCTGCATCGCGTTGGCCACCGGCCTGTAGACCTGCATCTCAGGGTACTTCTCGTGAATTTTTTGGAATATGGTTTCAATATCCTGCATGGTTCCGGTCTCGATTTCGCCCTTGTTCTGAAACTGGTAGCCGATGCCCTCGAGAAGGTCTGTGCGCACCGCGAAGCAGCCCTTGCCCTGAGCGAAGTCACGGTTGTTCGGCAGGCCGTACAGCACACCGCCCATCCGGCAGGCATCGATGAAGGTCATGCCAACCTGCTCGATGATTCCCTTCCCGTATGTCTGAAGCAGATCATCCTTTTCCAGATCGATCAGCTGCCCATTGCGTACTATTGTCGGGTAAAACCCACCTAACGAGACTACGATATCCACCTGCTCGTTACCGGAAAGCATCAGGATAATCTGCTGCTGGAATGAGGCGTAGTCGGTGACCATGAATTCGACTTCCACCCCGATTTCCGCGCGTGATATCTCGTTGATGGCGTCCTGCACCTTGCCGAGATCGGCGGGCGGGCCGCTCCAAGTCGGGAAGGCGACAATTACTTTTTTGATTTCTTCACTGGCTGACGGAGTTGGGTCGGAGGAAGAGGCTGTGGCTGGACTCGTTATGTTGGAAGAGGTGGACGGCGAGGCGGCTGGGGGCGCGGAGTTGCTGGCGCAGCCGGCTAGTAAGCCAAGCAGCAGGAGGCAGGACAGAGCCGCGGCAAGAATACGTTTTTTCATGTCAATCTCCCTTTCCTATTTCTGCCGAATTGCAAAATTATCGTAACACGAAAGCCATCTCCTTGAAATAACAATTCTGTCGAGTTTTATAACGATTGTGCTGTCTTGGCAATCCCCGGTAAATGACGGCGCAGGAAAGCGGGGGTACGCATGAGCCTGAGGATATCGACAAGGTCAATGCGTTTCCGGATCATATCGGTCGTTTCAGCCATTGTTTTGCTGCTGTACGCCCTGCTGGCGGTCAGCAACCTGTACGCGATTCACATAATCCGCAAGCAGGCGTACGAAACATACAGCAACACCCTTCGCATTTCTCTGAACGGATACGAGCGGGGCTTTAGGGACGCCGAGACATTTCTGACCAGCATGGCTCTGGAAAGCGCCGACCTGCTTCGCATCGCCACTCACGACGAGCAGGCGTGGAGCATTGCCGCTGTGCGGGAAAAGCGGCGCCTTACCCAAGCCATTCCATCTCAAAGCGCCATTGACGGGCTATTTATCTATGAACCGAATCACGGCATGTGGATTGACGCTACGCAGGTGCAGTACGGCAACGACCACAGACTTAGGCTGCGCGACGCCCTCGTTCCTTTGCTGGAAAGCAGGCAGCTCTATAAACCAAGTAACGCTGGGCGGTGGGTTGCACTGGACACCGGCTCGGAGTTTGCGCTGGTCAGGGTTGTTGACATCAACGGTTGTCATGTCGGTGCATGGGTGGACACGCGGCATCTTACGTCCCCTTTGCTGGACAGTGGTTATGCCGACCTTGGATATGTGTTTTTCAGCGACCGGGAGGGGCATCCGCTCGACCATGAGTTGGCTGGGCGCAACCTGAGGCTGGATATTTCCGGAGCCACTGAGCACTATCGGCTTGCCGGGAGTAAGAACCGATGGATGCTGATTACCCAAAGCAGCGCTGACAGTACGCTGTATTTGGCCGCGCTGCTAAGCGACAATACCATCCTTCATGGCTTGGACAATCTTTTTCCGCTTTTGACATTGCTTATCCTGGGCAGCTGCCTGTCGATAATCCTGCTGGTTCTCTCCATGCGGCGGTATTTAATTCAACCGCTCAACAAGCTGACCAACGCCATGCGGTCGCTTAAGGGGGGCGACTGGAAAAAGGCCCAGATCGCCGAACACAGAACCTACGACGAGTTTGTAGAGGTTAACGCGGCATTCAACCAGATGGTGGACGAAATTGAAACGCTGAAAATCAGCGTATACGAGCGTGAGTTACAGCAGAAAAGCGCGCAGATGCAGCTGTTAAAGCAGCAGCTGGCGCCGCACACGTTCGTCAATTGCCTGAACACGATCCACGGTCTGGCGAGCACCGGTGAGACTCAACTGATACAGCAAATGGCTGTAGGACTGGGCAGGCATCTGCGCTATGCGCTTGCCGACCGCGAGGTAGTCCCGCTCTCGATGGAGCTGGAGCATGTTCGAAATTACGCTGAGCTTTCGGCAATACGCTTTCCCAATGGCATACGACTCGTCGAGGACGTAGAGGACGGCGTAGAGGGGGCCATGGTGCCGCCGTTACTGTTGCAGACTTTTGTGGAAAACACTGTTAAACACGAGGTGGTACCGGGACGCGAAACTCTTGTGCATCTTAGAATCCGCAGGGGCGCGTCCGGAACCCTCCGCGTCCAGGCGTGGGATACGGGAGACGGATACTCCGTGGATACATTGGACCGGCTAAAAGTACCGGACGCAAAGGCGGGAGAGTCCGGCGAGGGCATAGGCCTGTCGAATCTCAAGCTAAGGCTGGTTCTGCTCTACGGGAGGGCCGAGACAAGGGTGGAGTTCAGCAATCGCCCCGGGGCGGGGGCGCAGATGGAGCTTATAATTCCATGGGGCACACATCGGGAGGGCAGGCGCGATGATTCGAATTTTACTGGTGGACGATGACGTTCATGCCATCGAGAGCATTGCGAAGACAACGAACTGGGCCGAGCTTGGCATAAACGAAGCCTATACTGCCTACAGCCTTAGCCAGGCCCAGAACGTTCTCATGGAAACGGACATCGACATATTGCTCAGCGATATCGAAATGCCCAAGGGAAGCGGCCTTGAGCTGGTTCAGTGGGCTAGCTCAAGGCAGGAGGGCATGGTTTGCCTCTTTTTAACGAGTCATGCGAACTTCAGTTATGCCAACACCGCCCTGCGCTTGGGGAGTATGGACTATTTGCTAAAACCCGCCCCCCGCAACGAACTATACCGGGCAATTGCGAAAGCGGTTGAGCGAGTGCACGCCCTGCGGAAGCGCAGATCGGAGACACAGGAGGCCATTTACTGGAACGAAAGCCGCCGACAGATCGAGGAGCGTTTCTGGCTGGAGGTTGTCTGCGGCATACTGCCGGCCGACAGAGAGCAGATACGCTGCGCTGCTGCGCGGCGGCACATCGACTTACCGAATGAGCGGAAATGGCCGGCGCTCATTGAGCTGTGCCCCATCGCCGACATCGCATGGGAGCCCGACCTTCTTGAGACTGCGATAACTAACGTGTTAAGCGAGATGCTATCTTTCGAAGGCACAGCGCCAGTCATTCTGAGACTGGATAACGATTGCCGCCTTGTTCTGTCGGAGGCGGAGCATGATGAGACATGGTTTTTGGACGCACTGCGCAAATCAGTCAGTATCCTAAGTGCGCTTTTTGACCGCACCGTCAGAGGGTGCACAGGAAAAGCGCATTTCCCCGAGGGTCTGTTCGGACAGGTCTCGTTGTTGCTGTCACAAAAAAACGGCCTCATTCCGGGGAATGGAGAGGCAGTGTTTTTTGAGCAAAGCTGTCACCTCGAGAAAAAAAACAGTGAGAGACTTATCGAGCGGTGGATGACAGAGCTTACCCAGAATCAAAGCGACGTTGCGCTTTGCGGCATTCGGGCGTATCTTACCGACGCACCTTCCGACCGAACCTTTTGTGCGCGCTTCTTTCATGATTTTATGTCCGGCATCCATTCCCTGCTGGAGTTTAGAGGACTATCGCCCGACAGACTGTTTTACACAAAGGAGGACACGTTGCTGGCCTGCGGGGCGCTGCAGTCACCCGACGGATTGATGAAATGGATTTGTCACGTCACCGATTGGCTGTCGTCCGTCCAGTCAGATGACAGCTATACCAATGCGGTTGAACTTGCGAAGGTCTATATCGAGGAGCATCTCAGACAGAACATCCGGCGAACCGACATTGCCGCTACGGTGCACCTTTCGCCCGACCACCTGTCCCACCTGTTCAAATCCCGAACCGGCTCGTCTCTGTCCGATTTCATCCTGGAGCGACGCATTGCTATGGCAAAAAAGCTTTTGTCGACTACCCGTTATCCCATCGGCAAGGTGGCCGCAGAATCCGGCTATGATAGTATTCCGTATTTTTCCAAGCAATTCAAGCGTACGACAGGAAAAACACCGCTGGATTACCGGAAAAGCCAGTTCGGATAACAATACGCTTGAAGTGCTTTCACCATTACGCGAGCGGCAGAGTGATAATCGTTTTAAACAAATTCCCGTCCACCTCAAGGTTGAAGCTCCCCTTTTGAAGCCTGACAAAATCCTTGACTATCGCGAGACCCAGCCCGCACCCCTCGCCTCCCCGCGACGCGTCCCCGCGCGTGAACCATTCGGTCAGCTCTGACACGTCCGACTCCAGCTCATGGGCTGATATGTTCTTTATCGTCAGCAGGCCCATACCGTCTCTTTTCTCAATTGTCACATAGACGCGGGAGCCCACGAAGGCGTAATTTATGTTTACTGAACAAACCATGTACCCATTGAAAACACTGGCATAACGGGAGGTATTGTGGTATAATATCTGCAAGGGAAACAGCGATAAACAGCAAAAAACCTTGCAGATGGGGTGGGTTCATGTACAAGTGTTTTTGTCAAATGAAAAACCCGCCAAAGAATATAGTTGAAAATTCCACCACGGCGGGAGAAAAATATGATAAGACAAAGGGGGCATATGGGTGAGATATGCCCCCTTTAAAATAATGATATCACCGACAACAGGCAGAAATATCGGTTTCTCAACAAATACCGGATCATCGTATATCATCCTTGAAAACTAAAAGTTCGTCTCGTTTACCGTAAGACTAAGAAATCTAGCATCCGTTCTGGCCCCCAGGGCTGTCGGCACTATTCCCGCCAGCATTGTCACCGCAAGCAGCATCGCCACAATAGTAGACAGCAGTTTTAAGCTTGACCCGTTCGACGGAGCGTTGTTTGTGTTCTGCAGCCGCAGCCGCGACCGCGTGAAGATACTGCAATGGGACGGCGACGGATTCTGGCTGTACTTTAAGCGGCTTGAGAAAGGTCGTTTTCGATGGCCGTCCGAGGGAGAAGAGGCAACAATGACACTCAGCGGCGAGGAGTTATCCATTCTTTTGGGAGGGGCTAGAATTGAACAGAAGCTCAAGCGAAACGAGGTGGCAGAGCGCCGGGCAATGTAGGCCCAAACCATTGAGAATTCTCGTGTTTATGGGGTTTTTGTGATATAATTCACCTATGGAAACAGTGACGATTACAAGAGCCGAATATGACGGTTTAGTCGGAGACGGGCGCGTCTGGAGCGGCAGGTGGACTACCTGCTGGAACAGATGCGCCTTTCGCGTCGCAGGCAGTTCGGCGTATCGAGCGAGAAGAGCGAGCATGACTTAACTCAACTCCATTGTTAACGAGGCGGAGGTAATGGCAGCCTCCGAGAAAGCAGAGCCGGAGCTCGTGGAGGTGGAGAAGCATTACCGCCGCTGTATTGCGGACCTTCATCGCCTTTGTCGCCCTTGGAACCTTCCGGGCCTGTCGCGCCTTGACTGCCTTTTGGGCCCGCAGAGCCGGGGTCACCTTTTGGGCCGCGCGGTCCCGGAGGGCCGGGCGGGCATGGCGAATACGGAGGGTAGGGCGGGTACGGAGGGTGCGGAGGGCAAGGATGCGGAGGATAGGGGTGTGGCGGACACGGGCGCGAAGGGAAATTCCTTGCTATATATTTTGAACAATTGTCTTTATGGGGACAATCGCAGCATTCAGAGTGAGAACCCGTTGATTTACGCTGATTCTTTATCGAATATACAACATAGTCATCATATTTCATATATATCGCCTTTCTGTTCGATAGGCAGGTTCATTAACGACGGCAAGATTTACAATTTGTGACGGTTTGCGACTAGTCTCTACACATTATATTCAGTTGTTTTTGAGACGGTGAAAAAGAATCATCAGCTCTAGTAACTACGAAACTATACTGTCTCCAAGAATTGTTTATAACAGCGGAGATTTGGTCTTGTTCACTAATCAAGCAATGTTGAAGGCCAGCCGAGTTAAAAAAGAAGTATCCTTTTTGCAAGTAATGTGTACTGCTATTTCTGTGTGAGTCCAATTTTTGTCTGCAGAACCATTTCGAGCTGCGTTATCGAATCAACCATTTTCTTCACGGAATTGTTGATCTTCTTCAGCGATTCGGGCGTTTGATTACTGAGGCCGAGGTACGCTTGGAGCTTTTCACCCTCGGCATTGAGGATATGCGAGAGGGCAGCCTGCTCCAGCGCAACCGATTCAATGAGATCGGTGATGGCCTGGCACCTCGCCTTATCCACAATTGGGATATCTACTTGATTGCTGGTTTGATCCGAATCGATTGGATCTAGCCCCTCGCCCGGCACAAACGAATAGGAGATGTGCGCGGTATTGCTGGCAACCGTGCCCGGCGCAGCGCCTGTCACAACGGCCTGGAAGCTTAGAGTGAAGTCCGCCGATTGGCTAGGCGGAATGTCGCCGAGCGGAATACCGGTGGTCGGATCCGCCGACGGCATTGAAACGCCGTTGAACACAACAGAACCCGGCACAAAACTGACACCATCGGGCAGATCATCAATGACGACAACAGAATCGGCCTGCACATCGCCGGTGTTCTTAAATGTGAGCGTGTAGGTAATTGTTTCCCCCGGTTCGGCTGTCCTCTTATCCGCGGTTTTAATAATCGGATCAAATGACGCTTGGTTCATGTCGATCTGGATACCGATCGCTGCCAGCTGGTAAGAATCATTCGTGGTGCTCAGCGTAAGGTAGCCACTGGTCTGGTTGTCGATGAGCGCACTGGAGAAATCGATATTGGTGATATCCCACGAGTTGCGGTTGCCGGTGGCAGCCTGATTGGGCGGTACGGTGTTAGCTAGGCCGAAGGTACCGGTTGTGTCCAGCGTGCCGTCGTTGCCGTTTATTTGAGACGCGAAGAACGCGTCGGCTTTATTGTTAGGCCCTGACAGGGTATGCATACTGGCCGGAACATTATAGTCTAGGCCGAACTGCAAGTATTCGCCCACTAGATTCGGGTTGCCGCCACCTGCCGCCAGAATCAGCCGCGCGCCGGTTTTCGACTGCGTGGGGGTTATAAAATTGTCGACAGGCACCACGACCAACTCGGAGCCGAGAGTCACGTTCTCAAAGGAGCACCACACGTTTAAGTTGCGCAGAAGCTCATTCGACCTGCGGTAAACGACAATCATCTGCCAGCCCGCAGCGGCGTCTTGTGAACCTACCAGGGTGGGCAGCGCGGCTACGGTGTACATCCCGGTACCCTCCGCTTGGATGATGGATGTGATGATGGCGGCGTTGGTGTACAACATGGTGTTCACAGCCTGTTCTTGCTGACTGTGCGCGGGATCTCTTGCTATCGTGTATTCATTTTTGGATGGCCCGATAATACGAATGTCGTCGTTGTAGTTGTCCATCACCGCGCCTCCAGCATTTCGGAAGGTGCCTACCCATACAAGTTGGGCGAACACCACACTGCCGCCT
>JAVBTT010000005.1:0-80468 GCA_031556035.1 Oscillospiraceae bacterium | reverse complement strand
TTTTGGCTAACCTACTCTTGTGGTTTCGCCCCCCCCCCCCGGCCCCCGAAACTCATGCTCTACTTCATATATTTATTGCGGCGCTACTGGCGCTCTTTGCCTGAGCACTCGGGACAACTGCCCCGGTAAAACAGATCCATCTGTTTAATTCTAAAGCCCTCAAGCATATCGGAGCTAAACGCCGCCGCCGGCATCTCGAAGTCGTAAATTCCCCCGCAAACCTCGCATTTAAAGTGCCCGTGGTCATGCCTCACGCTGTCGTACCTCGTCTCTCCCGTTTCAATGCGCATGTCTCGGATAACGCCGTTTTCGCACAGCGCTCCCAGCACGTTGTACACCGTCATTTTGGAGAGAGTGGGCATTTCAGGCCTCAGGGCGGAGTATATGTCGTCCGCCGTGGGATGTGTCAGATGGCTGAGGAGGTATTCCAGTATCCTGCACCGCTGGTACGACGCGTTCATACCAACGGATTTGAGAAGCTCCGCGCAGCCTTCGGTTGTCATTGCACTGTTCCTCCTTTGGAGATACCCTCCAGCGTGAGTCTCTTGGTCAGAGCAATAATTTTCTCCACAGTAGATTCGCTAACCGCGTGCTCTATCTTGCACGCCTCCTCCTCGGCAACGCCGCTTTCCACTCCAAGAACGCCAACGAGAAAGGACAAAAGGGCGTCATGCTTGTGCCGTATGATCCTGGCGGCGCTCTCGCCGCTTTCGGTGAGCTCTATCTGGCCGTAGTGCTCCTGAACGACAAGGCCCTGATCCTTGAGCGCGTGCATGGCGAGATGGACGCTTGACTTTGCTATGCCAAGCGCGGAAGCCACATCCGTCACGCGGACCTTTTGCCCTCTTGACGACAGATCGTATATAGTCTCCAGATAGTCTTCAAGCGATGGGGTGATTTTTCCTGACACGGCCTACCTCCATTCTATCAAGACGGCGCGCGCGAAGGCCCCGTCGGAGCCCTCGATCAGTACGGGAGGCGCACATAGAAAATACTCACCGTCGGGCACCTTGCTAAGATCCAGCCCCTCAAGCACCGCAAAGCCCTTTTTCAAAAATGCCAGGTGGGTCTCCGCGTCGCCGATGCTTTGACTCTCGACTCCCACCGCGCGCACGCCCATAACCCACAGCCGATCAGCGTCCTCCGGAACAAGAGCCGCTTCCGCGCGCAGGAGAAGGCGGGGGAAGGGCACGGCAGATGAGGACGCGACAAGGCACGGCCCGATAAAATGCTCAAGCGGAAGCTCGTCTATGGCGGCGGCGCCTTCGATAAAATGCAGCGGCGCGTCCGCGTGGGTCGCCGCGTGGAGGCAGGCGGAGAGGGCGCTGAGATTGCAGTCCGCGCCCTCGGATATGCGCGAGAGCGGCATGATACGGGGCTCGGGGTCTCCGGGATATGGAGGAGCTTTAAATATGCCCCTCGAAATATCGTGCAGGATCATATCTTCGAAGCAATTATTTCTTCCGTGTCAAGCGCGATGACCAGCTCCTCGTTTGTGGGTATGACAAGCAGCCTTCCTCTGGAAGAATCCGTGGATATGACGGCCTCCTCGCCTCTTGCTGCGTTCTTTGCGGTGTCGAGCTCAAAGCCCATGTAGCCGAGATCGCGGCAGACCCACTGCCTTATCTTGGAGTTGTTCTCGCCAATGCCGGCGGTGAAAACTATCGCGTCGCAGCCGCCCATGACGGCGGCGTACGCGCCGATCATCTTGCGCACCGAATGCACGAACAGATTGAGCGCGGTCTGCGCCCTGTCGTTGCCGGAGTCCGCCGCGTCGTGCAGGTCGCGGAAGTCGGAGGATATGCCGGACACCCCCAGCATTCCCGATTTTTTATTCAATATATCCATGACCTCGGCAATGCCCATGCCTTCCTTCTCGGCCAGATATCCGCAGATCATCGGGTCGATGGTGCCGGAGCGCGTCCCCATGGGGACACCCTCCAGCGGCGTGAAGCCCATGCTGGTGTCCACCGAGCGTCCGCCGTCGACAGCCGTAATGGACGAGCCGTTGCCCATGTGGCATACTATTAGCCTCAGCTCCTCAAGCGGCTTGCCCAGCATTTCGGCGGCGCGGCCGGATACATAGCGCACTGAGGTGCCGTGGAAGCCGTAGCGGCGAATTCTGTATTTTTCGTAATACTGATATGGAAGGGCGTACAAATAAGCGTGCGTGGGGATGCTCTGGTGGAAGGCTGTGTCGAACACCACTGTCTGCGGTATATTTCCCATGACGGCCATACAGGCCCGTATCCCCGAGAGGCTGGGAGGGTTGTGCAGCGGGGCGAGTGAAACGCACTCCTCAATGCCCGCTATAACGTTTTCGTCGATCAGTACGCTTTTGTTGAAGCGTTCCCCGCCGTGCACCACCCGGTGCCCGACAGCTCCTATCTCGGCCATGCTGCCGATAACACCGCACTCCCTGTCGGTGAGAAGGCCTGTCACGACCCTCATGGCGCTGGCGTGGTCCTTCATCTCAACGTCGCGCACAAGCTCTTTGTCCGCGGCGGTGTGCTTGACCCGGCCGTCAATGCCTATGCGCTCGCAAAGGCCCTTTGCCATGACCCTGCGGGCGACCATGTCGAAGAGCTGGTATTTGAGCGAGGAGCTTCCCGCGTTGATGACTAAAATATTCATTCATTTGCCTCCCGTATTGTGATACAATAACATTCTATCAGAACTTTTCAATATTTCAACCTTTTGTTCATTTTTGTTAACTTTTTTTGTTATATGCACATGTTAAGAAGAGCGAAGCCGGGCGGGTTCCGAAATAAACCGGGAGTTACGAGTTATATGATGAGAGTCATTGGCATAATAGCGGAGTACAACCCCCTCCACGAGGGGCATATATACCATATGGAGCGCTCAAGGGAGCTCCTGGGCGGGGACGCGCCGGTGGTTGTGGTCATGAGCGGCCACGCGGTACAGCGCGGGGATTTCCCGGTTATGACCAAGTACGCGCGCGCGCGCGCGGCGGCGCTGTCCGGCGCCGACCTTGTGATTGAGCTGCCCTCTCCGTGGTCCTGCGCCTGCGCAGAGCGCTTCGCGACGGCGGGGGTGGGCATTCTAACGCGCCTGGGAGTTGTGACGCATTTGAGCTTTGGTTCGGAGAGCGGGGAGCTGGAGCCGCTTGAGCGGCTCGCGGGGCGCATTGCGTCAAATTATCCCAAGGACATCTCGCTCGCGAGAGCCATGCCGGGGATAAATCCCGGATACGGGGAGCTCTATACCCCGAACAACATTTTAGGCATAGAGTACCTCAGGGCAATACGCGCGCTGGGAAGCCCGCTCATACCCATAACCGTCAAGCGCAGGGGCAGCCTTCACGACGACGGCGTTGCCTCCGCGTCGGCGTACAGACGCGGTCTACTGAACGGCGCGGCCGTGAAATTGCCGCAGCAGGAGGTGCTTGCTAATGAGCTTGAGGCAGGGCGCGCGCCGATAGATTTTAACAGGCTGGAAACAGCGGTTTTATCAAAGTTGCGTACAATGGGCAGGGAGGAGCTGGCAATGCTTCCCGAGATGAGAGGCGGCTTTCACAACCGGCTTCACGGCGCGATAGCGGGCGCGGGAAGCCTTGAGGAGCTGTATTCTCTCGTCAAAAGCAAGCGCTTCACTCTGTCCAGGGTGCGGCGCGCGGTGCTGTGCGCATTTTTAGGAATAACTGAGGATATGGCTCTGGCTACCCCGCCGCTCAGACTGCTGGCGATCGGAAAGCGCGGGCCGGAGTTGCTGAGCCGCGTATCTGCGACGGTGATCTCGCGCCCGGCGGCCGGCAGAGAGGCGCTGAGCTTTGAGAGCTCGGTGACCGATCAGCTCTGCCTGGCTATGCCGAAGCCCCGTCCATGCGGCATGGAGTGGACATGCGGCGTGGAGGTTATTTAGAGACTAACGCGAAAAGAGCGCCGTACGGCGCTCTTTTCGCAGTGACATCCGTTTTACTCAGGAAGGAGTGGCAAGCGCTTCCTCCAGCACACGCACCGACTCAAGGGTCGCGGTGTTTCGCAGCAGGAAGAAGGGCGTGCATCCCATCACAAGCTCGATATTGCCGAGGGCCTTGTCCATAAGCCCCTGGTTGAAGTAGGGCAGATAACTGCGCGGAATCATATTCTGAAGCGCTTCGGCGTGGGTGAGCCGCCGCGCGGTATCCTCCTTGGCCTGCTCCAGAAATACTATCGCCTTTACAGGCGCTGAAAGCTCGGTGAAAATCCTGCTGTTGCCGCTCCAGGCCGAGCCGGTGGCGTACAAAACACCGGAACGAAATACCAATGTGGTGCGGTCGCCGTTAATTATCTCAGAGCCGCGGAGTTCAGCCCAGAGGTTGGCCTGGGTGGATTTGCCCATCCCCGAAGGCCCGGAAAACAGTATCGCCCGCCCGCCGTCCTGTATGGACACAGCGTGCATCACCAGCCCGCCGCTGATTATCATATGGCATCTGTGCAGGAGCTGTATCATCATGGTCAGCCACTGGCCGGCCGAGGCGTCCAGACCCTCTTTGAAGGCGATGACCGCGCGGGAATAGTCGGCGGCAGCCTCCATGCGGCAGACAAGGCGATCCTCGGTGGGGTAGGAGTATTCGTAAACGGAGCTCCCGTCCTCGCGCACATGCGCCAGGCAGAAGCCGGAGTCCTTGTCCCAGGCGATCCCGCCGGTTGATATGTGGTCAACGCCGGGAACAAGCTCGACGTCCATGTCAACGCCGCTCAACGCGTCCCGCTTGAAAATGGGCGAAAAGGGCTCGCGCACAGTCTCCGGGGACGTCAGGCGGATGCGAGTTCCGCATATGTCGTAATAATAGACCATCAGTGGTTACTGCCCAAAGTCAGGTATTTGCCGGTGGCGATCAGCTCCGCTTTTTCACACAAATACGGAGCTTTTTTTGTCAGACAGCCAGTTTCCCCTAAGAGCCTTGCGGGGCAGTGTTTGCAGTATTTGGTGTGCTTGCAGGTGCGACATTCCTGGCAATGGGGAAGCTTATCGCTGAGAGCCTTCAGATCCTCCCATGCGCGCTTGAATTTTACGTCGGGCAGAAGATTGACAGATGGCTCGTCCATCAACAGACACGCGCACAATCTTCCTTTAGGGGATACGGAAAACATAAAATGACTGGCAGCGCATTTGAAAATACTCTCCTGCGGCTCTTTATGTGAGCCATTCTCGGCAATCTCCCCGGACATGATGTCCTCAAATTCCGGAGTCTCGGGAGGTTTGGGTTCGGGTACCTCAAACCCTGCTTTTTTCAGACGCCGCACCATGTAATAGTTCTCACACTGGAGTTGCTCCTCCGGGGTTAACCTTACACCAAAGGGGTCGTTGTCCACGCCATCGCGGCAACCATAAACGCCTGCGTTAAGGCGCATACCAACGCCAATATCGTCTGCCAACTGAAACATAGCTTCAAGATCGGCATAGTTTTGACGGACTATGGTAGTTCTCAACCTGACGCGGATGCCATTTTCCATGAGAATGCGTATGCCATTTACAGTTCGATCAAAACCGGACGGGTTTCCGCTTATGCGTCCGTATGTCTCCGGTGACGCCCCGTAAATCGTAACCGCAATTTGAGCTACGGGGTATTCGGCGAGCCTTTTCGCGACGTCCCCGGTTATCATAGTGGCGTTTGAATTGATTGTCAGCTTAAGGCCCAGGGCGCTCAAGCCGTCTAATATTTCAAAGAAATCAGGGCGTAAAAAAACTTCTCCGCCGGTGAGGAGGAGATAAAGCAGCCCCTCGTCCCTGGCTTGTCGGGCAATCTCGAGCCACTGCGCGGCAGATAGTTCTTCACGAATAGCCGCCTGATCATTCGGACCTTTGCGTATGTAACACATTGCGCAGTCAAGATTGCATCGGCTGGTCAGTTCAAATGTGCCGGAAATAGGAACACGCTTTTCTCTGGCTGAGGCAAAGAGCGCTCTGTCAAACTGGGAATATGTAATCTCCATAAATGCCTCCAAAGCTGCTGGCTGTTGAATACCCGGATTATTTGTCGAGAAGGTCTTCTTTTTTCAGCTCCAGTAAAAAAGCATCGGTATCTTTCTCCGCAATGCTTCTGTCTATCTCATATTTGTCACACAGGGCACTAATAAGTTCTTCCCTTTCCGCGCCTTTCTCCAGCATGCTCCAAAGCAGAGCGGAGCTTTCGGTCAATGTTAGCATGTAGGTTTTTTCCACCGGGGTTTTTCCGACAGGCACGACGACCCAACTGTCCACAATATTTCTCAGAATAAATCCGTTGATGATTCTCATGTAAATCGTCCATTCCGCCGCCTACAGGTCGGCACAAAATATATCATTAAGCTCTGTCCCCAATCTTGTTACGATTCGGAAAACAGAAATGTTGTCGTTTTTAAAGAACTGTGTCGACGCCAAAGGCAGGCGCCGACACAGCACAAAACATAAAGTTGTCTCCATACGGCAATAACAGTGGTCGTTAGCTGGGCTCATCCAGCTCCTGAGGAAGGGGATTACCGGTTTCTTCGCAACCCGGAATACTGCCTGTCGGCTCGCATACCTCGCTCGCGATACGCTCGTTGCTGGTGAGAACCACCTTTGTCAGGGTCGGCTCCACATACGCTAATTTCTCCATTAGTTTGTCTCCTTTCTTTCTTGATGGGCCCTGAGTAAAACCCACATCAGCCGCGCTACAATAAATGATGTTGTGCGGACAATGTGAATCTCTCAACAAAATTTAACGCGGGGCTCGGGAATTATGTAACACTCGGGCTGATTAAAAAATCCGTTTTGTTCATTATACACCATCTGACTCGAAAATGGAAGAGGTTTTTTGATAAAATTTGATTTTGTCAAAAATTCTGCATTATGAACAAACCCGGATTGCCAGCCTTGACGTGCCATATGAATAATCGGCAAAATGGAGTATATTACAATACTCGACAATATAACCAATATTCATTTATGAGTTTAGCACCATAAAAGCAAAATGTCAAGTCATGTTATACATTTTTAACAAGTTAGCGCCCAGTCAGGCCTTCGGTTTTTCGAACTGCGAGTCTACCGCTTTCTCGACCGCGTTCAGGATATTTTGATATCCCGTGCAGCGGCACAGATGGCCTGATATCAGCCGCCGGAGCTCGTCCCTTGTATAGCGCCGCCCGTGCGAGACGATTTCGGTAGCGGTCAGGATCAGCCCGGGAGTGCAGAAGCCGCACTGTATGGCGGCCTCGTCCACAAAGGCCTGCTGCACCGGGGTGAGCCTGGCGCCTCCCTCAGGGCGAAGCCCCTCGACGGTGACGACGCTCCGGCCCTCGGCCCATACGGCCAGGTACATGCAGGAGTTGACGGCCTTGCCGTCAATCAGCACGGCGCAGGCCCCGCATTCCCCGACCTCGCAGCCCTTTTTGACGCTGGTGAGACCCAGCCGGCTTCTGAGCGTGTCGGTCAGGCTCTCGCGGGCGTCCACCGCGAGCTCGACGTCCCTTCCGTTGACATTGAAATTGATGATCTCAAGCATGGAACGCACCTCCCGCGTTTTCGGCCGCGTATCTCAACGCCCTGGCCGCCAGCTCCTCCACAAGATGCAGCCGGAAGTCCCGCCCCGCGCGCCAGCTTGAGCGGGGATTGACGTCCCGCAGCGCGGCCTTGGCCACGGCACGCAGGCTTTCCTCGGTCAGAACCCTGCCCGCCGCCTCCGCCTCAGCCGACGGGCAGCGCACCGGAGTCGGAGCGGCGACGCCGAAGGCGAGTCGAATTTCGGCTAAAGAGCTCAGATCTGGCGACAGCCTCACCAGCGCGGCGCAGCCCAGCGTGGAGATATCCATGGCGTTGCGCTGAGAATACTTATAGTAGTATCCGCCAAAGCCGTCGTAATCCTCTTTGTATATTTCAATCGCGGTGAGCAGCTCACCCCGCTGGATATTCACCCTGCCGGGCCCGGCGTAAAACTCGGAAACCGGCACTGTTCTGACGCCGGACGCGCTCTGCAGGATAAGCGCCGCGTTGTGCGCGAACAGACTTGGGGCGGTGTCCGCGCTGGTGGCTCCGTTGCAGATATTGCCGCCTATCGAGCCTATGTTGCGGAGCTGCGGCCCGCCCGCCGAAGCCCCCGCCATGGACAGCGCGGGCAGGCGCTTTGAGACGACAGGGTCGCGCTCAAGATCGTCGAAGGTGGTAAGCGGCAGGATGCGGACAGCGCCGCTGTCCGTTAGGCTCACCCCGCGCAGCTCAGGCAGTCCGTAGATGCTGACGAGGGTGGCCTCCCGGAGCTTCCCCTCTCGGGCGCGCAGAAGCAGGTCGCTTCCCCCGGCCAGTATCCTCGCCCCGGGCTCGGCCGCCAGCATGTCCAGCGCCTCGGCCAGGCTTTTGGGTCTCAGGAGCTTTTGGAAGTCGTACATGGCCTCAGCCCTCCAATCCGGTAGCTTTAAAGGCGGTGAACAGCCGCTCCGGCGTCATGGGAAGCTCGCCGAGCCCCACCCCCGTGGCGTGCAGTATCGCGTTTCTGACGGCCGCCGTGGCCGGAATGGCAGGGGGCTCGCCCAGCGCCTTGTTGCCGTACGGCCCGGTGGGCTCCCAGGTATCCGCAAAGGCGCAGCACAGCTCCGGGGTGTCCAGAGCGGTCGGCAGCTTGTAGTCCAGGAAGTTCCCGTTGAGAAGCCTGCCGGTTTTTCGGTCGAACAGCATCTGTTCGGAGAGCGCGTAGCCCAGCGCCATGCTCATTCCGCCGTGCACCTGGCCCTCGGCGGTGCGCGGGTTTAGTATACGCCCTGAGTCGTGGACGTCGATTATGTTAAGAATTTTCACCTTGCAGAGCTTAATATCCACCTCAACTTCGGCAAAGCAGGCACCGAATGAAAACGCGTTGTCCTTGCACTGGTTGCTGACCTCGGCGGTCAGATGCCTCGCATCCTCCAGACTGTAAAACGCCTCCGTCGCCACCTCGGAAAGCCCTGTCCGTCTTTGCCCTGTGCGCGAGTCCACGATATTCCCCTCTTCAATGTCCAGGGCGTCCGGGATGGTGGCCAGCATTTTGGCGGCGTAATCGAGTATTTTGGACCTCAACAGCTCGCAGGTAGCCTTGAGGCCCATGCCGCTGACGTAGCTCTGGCGCGAAGCGTAGCAACCAGGGTCGTACGGGGCCACGTCGGTGTCCTGAGTGGTGACGATATGCACATCTGATATGTCTATCCCGAGCGTTTCGGCGGCCATCTGCGCGAACACCGTGTCGGCCCCCTGGCCGATTTCGGTCGCGCCCATCTGAACCTGCACCGAGCCGTCCTGGTTGAGCACAACGCGGGAGGCTGAGGTCTCCAGCGATATCGGGTATACCCCTGTCTTGTAGCTGAATATCGCGCAGCCCACCCCGCGCCGGAGGTTGCCGACAGAGGTCAATGCGCGCTTTTTATCCCACTCCACATGCTCCCGGCCGGCGGCGATGCAGGCGTCCAGGCCCCACGAGCGGCAGGTGATGCCGTTCAGCGGGTCCACAAAGCCCTCCTTCATCATGTTCATCCGTCTGAACTCAACCGGGTCAAGCCCCAGTCCGCGCGCGATGTTGTCCATATGCGACTCACAGGCGAAGTTCATCTGCGGGATGCCGTAGGCCCGCATCGCGCCCGCCACAGCCAGGTTGGTGTACACCGAGGTGGTATCGACCTTTATCGCCTTCTCGTCCTGATAGAGCTGGCGGTAGGAGGTGGTCGCGTTGGCGACGACCGCGTGGCCGTGAGAGGCGTATGCCCCTCCGTTTGCCACGCACCACAGGCGCCTTGCCACCAGCCGCCCGGTGGGGCGGACATGGGTTATCATTTTAAAGGACATCGCGTGGCGAGTCCGAGTGCTCGTGAATGTCTCCTCCCGTGATATCTCAAGTCTCACCGGCCTTCCGCCCGTCATTGTGGCGAGCCATGCGTTCAACGGCTCGTACAGCGCGTCCTGGCGGTTTCCAAAGCCGCCGCCGAGATAGGGCTTTATAACCCGCACCCTGCCCCATGGTATCCCCAGTGCCTGCCCGATTATCCGGCGGACAATGTGGGGGATCTGAGTCGCCGCGACCACCACGATACGGCCGTTTTCCGTATACGCCCAGCTCACGGGCGGCTCTATATGGCAGTGCTGTATGACCGGGGTATCGAACTCGTCCTCAAATACCACGAGCCCGGGTTCTTTTATCGCCGCGTCATAGTCGCCCAGGGTGTACTCGGTGTGGCGCAGGACGTTTCCCGGGAAGCGCTCATGGAGCTGAACCGCTCCTTCGGCCATCGCGTCCTCCGGGGTCAGGCAGGCGGGGTATTCGTCATACTCGACCTTGATAAGCTCAAGCGCGCGCCTCAAGGCTATCTCGTCCTCGGCGATGACCGCCGCCACGTCATCCCCATAATAGCGCACATGCGCGTTAAGGAGCTTTCGGTCACATATGTCCTGGTGGGACTCAACCGTAGACCACGGGTGGCCCGCGGTGGGGAACATGATGTCCGGAGCGTCAAAGCAGGTAATAACGCGCACAACCCCGGGCACTGCTTCTGCGGCGCCTGTGTCCACGCGCCTGACAAGCCCGTGGGCGATGGTGGAATGGTACACACCGGCAATCAGGGCGTTGCCCGGGCAGAGATCAGCCGTATATTTCGCGTGTCCGGTCACTTTTTCAAGCGAGTCCACGCGTATTTCCGGTCTGCCTAATGTTTTCATAGAGCATACCCCCATAAGACTTAAGCGGAGCGGGCCCGTGTATATCCCGAAATCCCCGCGGAAAGCCGCAGCCTTTTGCAGCTCAATGATATCATCCCACGCGCCTGGTGTCAAACGCGGATAGTTCTCTGAGAAACAGGAAATTCCGGCCTCTTGTCTTTGCAAGAGGCCGGAATCAGCAAATCGCTTGAAAGCTGCCTTAGAACATTATCCCATCAAAGCGGGACGGCTTCATCCACCAGAGTAATTGGTCTTGAAGGGGAGGCAAGGGGGACGGCTTCGTCAAGGATTGTGAAGCTTCCGGCCTTAAGCGGGACGGCTTCATCCACCAGAGTAATTGGTCTTGAAGGGGAGGCGAGGGGGACGGCTTCGTCAAGGATTGTGATATTTCCGGCTTTAAGCGGGACGCACTCGTCGGGGATCACATGCCCCCTGGTTGCAAGAGGCACCTGTGCGTCAGGTATGTTGATGGCGCGTGCTTCAACTGGCTCTCCGGTGGAATTTGAGGTGACTTGTGCGGCCATAATACCAAAGATGGCGGAAAGACAGAGCACCAGGGCCGCAAGCACGGCCAGCACCGGAAATGCGAGCAAGCGTTTGTTCACTTTTTAACAGCCTCCCTTATTAAGATCTGTTGAAATTATACATAATCGACAAAAACAATTCAATTAACAAAAGCGCCAATTTTTTTTATAATAAACAATCCCGGCCTGTTGCTTTCGCACAATGACTTTAAGAAGCGAGCTCGGGTTTGCTCTTGGCTCCTTAGCTGAAATGCTGAAAAAATTAATCTGCCCGCGGCGGTGTTGTGGTATGCCGCAATTCGTGCTATTATTATTCAGGCGTAATATATTCTTTACACTTTTTGTTCACGATGGAGGGGGCAGACCTGAGATACGACATATGGAACGTGAGCGCCCCCGACCCGGCGGCGCTGCGGGAGCTTGAGAAGGCGGGGTATCATCCGCTGCTGGCGACCGTGCTCGCCTCGCGCGGTCTGGATAACGAGGAAAAGGTGGCGGGGTTTCTCCGCTCCGGCCCGGATGGGCTGCACGACCCGTTCCTGCTTGAAGACATGGACAGAGCCGTGTCGCGTTTTCGTCTTGCCCTTGAGCGCGGAGAAAAAATAGCGGTTTATGGGGACTATGACGTGGACGGTATAACCTCGGTGTGTCTTCTGTCTCGTTATTTGATAGAGAAGGGCGCAGACTTTGTCACACACATACCGGACCGTGCCGAGGAGGGCTACGGCTTGAACGAGGCTGCGCTGCGGGAGCTGCGCGCCGGAGGGGTTTCGCTCGTGATAACGGTCGATTCGGGAGTGACTGCGGTTGAGCTGGCTGAGCTTGCCCATGATATCGGCCTGTCGCTTATAATTACCGACCACCACCACTGCGGGGAGAAGCTGCCCCGGGCGGACGCGGTCGTAAATCCGTGCAGGCCCGGCAGTACATACCCCTTCGGCGAGCTTGCCGGGGTGGGGGTCGCCTTCAAGCTTGTGTGCGCGATGGAGGGGAATCAGGCCGGGCGGTTGAAAATGTATTCCGACCTTGTGGCGCTGGGGACGCTTGCGGACGTTATGCCGGTCACGGGGGAGAACAGGATTATTATAAAGGCGGGCCTTAACGCGCTTGAAACCACCGACAACCCCGGCGTCCGTGCGCTGGTTCGGGAGTCAGGAATCAAGGGAAGGCTCAACGCCTCGTCGATAGGTTTTGTGCTCGCTCCTAGGCTGAACGCGGCAGGAAGGGTAGGCAGGGCGGAAAAGGCGGTGGAGCTCCTGATGACCGGCGATACGGACAGGGCATCCGCGCTGGCCAGGGAGCTGTGCGAAATGAACCAGCTCCGCCAGCAGATCGAAAACGGGATAATAAGCAAGGCTGTAGAGACGCTTGGCCCGTTTGAGACGGTGGAGCCGCGCGGCGCGATAGTGCTGGCCGGGGAGGACTGGCACCATGGAGTGATAGGCATTGTGGCCTCGCGCCTTGCCGAGAGGTACCGCTGCCCCGTGTTCCTTATCTGCGTATGCGGGGGCAGAGGCAAGGGCAGCGCCCGAGGAGTGCCTGGCGTGGATTTGGTGAACATTTTGGCCGACTGCGCGGATGTCCTTGAGAATTACGGGGGCCACGCGATGGCCGCTGGGTTTTCACTCGGCGCCGGGAACATCGGGGAGTTTGCAAAAAGGGTCGGGGAGCTCTGCGCGTCGCGTCCGGATACGCCCTCAAGCCTTTATATAGACGCGGCGGCTGAGCCGTCCCTCCTGAGCAGGCGCGCGGCCGAGGAGCTGTCCCTGCTGGAGCCGTTTGGGGCGGGAAACGCGCAGCCTGTTTTTTTTCTGAAAGAGACGCGTATAGCTGAGCTTTCGCCAATAGGCTCCGGCAAGCACACGAGGGCATCCCTGGAGGCCGGAGGGATGCGTTTTCAGGCGGTGTGGTTCGGCGTTGACGCGAAGGAACTGGAATTTGCCGCCGGGGACTTGGTGGACGCGGCTTTTAAGCTTGAGATAAACCGTTTCCGGGGGGAGGAGAATCTCCAGCTCCAGCTTGTCGATATACGCCCACCCGCAGGGGAAAGAGAGGCGGAGGATACCGAGCTGTCCGCCTACCGTACGCTCAGCGGAGGATCGGGGCTGACCGGTGCGCAGGCCAGACGTCTGCTCCCCACAAGAGCTGAGCTGGGTGCGCTCTGGAGGTATCTGGGCAGGCGAGGCGGCAGGTCGATGTCGGTGACCGCCCGCAGGCTGTCGAGGGATCTGGCGAGGGAGACGGGGCACCCTATAAGCCTGTCCAGAATTTTGGCCGGGCTGGACGTGTTCTCCGAGCTCGGGCTCATAGAGATGGTTAGATTTGGGGAAAATCTCACAATAATACCTGCGGAGATACTGGAAAAGCGCGATCTCTCCGATTCGCCGCTGTACAGAAGGATAAAGCTTTGCGCGGAAGGGGGCTCGTCCGGTGGGTGACGAAGCTGCTGGCGGGAAACTGGAAAAACTATATGAACAGCTATGCCGGGCGCTGGAGGCCTACCAGCCATCCTATGACGCCGAGCGCCTGAAGGCGGCCTATGATTTCACGCTGCTGGCCCATGCCCCGCAGAAGCGCAAATCGGGAGAGCCGTACGCCGTGCATCCGCTTGAGGTCGCGATCATAGTCGCGGAGATGAGTCTCGACCTGGACGCGGTAATAGCCGCGCTGCTGCATGACACGATTGAGGACACAGGCTACGATTACGCCGACATAAAGAGCCGCTTCGGAGCACAGGTCGCCGACATGGTGGACGGCGTCACGAAGCTGACCCGCGTGCCGTATACCTCCAAGGAAGAGCAGCAGATGGAGAACCTGCGCAAGATGTTCCTGGCCATGGCCAGGGACATAAGGGTTATACTCATCAAAATCTCGGACAGGCTCCACAATATGCGCACGCTGGAATATCACACGGAGGCCAAGCGTCGGGAAAAGTCCCTTGAGACCATGGAGATATACGCCCCGCTGGCCCACCGCCTCGGAATGCAGCGCGTCAAATGGGAGCTTGAGGATCTTGCGCTGAAAAATCTGGATCCGGTGGGCTATAACGAGATTACAAAGGAACTCGAGAACCGCAGGCAGGATCATGAGGGCTTGCTCAGCCACGTCAAGAACGCGATAGCCGGGAGGCTGAAGGAGGCCGAGATAAAGGCGCACATCGAGGGCCGCGTCAAGCATGTGTACAGCATATACCGCAAGATGTACGGCCAGCACAGGGCGCTGTTTGAGATATACGACCTCTATGCCGTTCGGGTCATAGTCTCCGGCTTGGCGGACTGCTACAATGTGCTTGGCTTCATCCACGATCTCTACAAGCCCATACCGGGCCGCTTCAAGGACTATATTTCCACCCCAAAGCCCAACATGTACCAGTCGCTGCACACCACCGTGATAGGGCGCGAGGGGGTGCCGTTCGAGGTGCAGATACGCACCTGGGAGATGCACAAGACGGCGGAATACGGCATCGCCGCGCACTGGAAATACAAGCAGGGGGTGGATGGCGAATCCGCCTTGGATCAGCGCCTGGAGTGGGTGCGGCGGCTGCTTGAGAGCCAGCAGGACACCGACGCCGAGGACTTTATACGCACCCTCAAGGTCGACATGTTCGCTGATGAGGTGTTTGTCTTCACCCCGCGCGGGGACGTGATAAACCTGCCCAACGGTGCAAACCCGATAGACTTCGCCTACGCGATACACTCGGCGGTGGGCAACCGGATGACCGGGGCAAAGATAAACAACCGCATGGTCAGCCTGGACTATCAGCTTCAGAACGGCGATATCGTCGAGATTTTGACCGGCCCCAGCCACGGCCCCAGCAGGGACTGGCTGAAGATGGTCAAGACCTCCGAGGCGCGCAACAAGATCAAGCAGTGGTTCAAGAAGGAAAAACGCGAGGAGAACATCGTGCAGGGCAGGGCCGACCTTGAGCGCGAGATAAGGCGGGCTGGGCTTTCGATGAACCTTGTGATGAACGAGGATATCATCGCCGCCGCCCTCAAGCGCATGAGCTTCCCCACTCTGGACGACCTCCACGCGGCAATAGGCTTCGGGGGAATCACCACAAACAGGGTGATAAACCGGCTGCGAGACGAGCTGGTGCGCGCCAACCGCGTGCAGACCGCCAAGGTAGCCGACAAGATGGTGCAGACCGCGAAAAAGGCCAGGCACTCGGCCTCCGGCGTGATCGTGGACGGGCTGGAGAACTGCCTTGTAAAGTTTTCGCGCTGCTGCTCGCCCCTGCCGGGAGACGAGATTGTAGGCTTCATCACGCGCGGCTACGGTGTGTCCATCCATCGAAGCGACTGTCAGAATGTGGTTCCCGGCAAGCTCACCGGGGATGCGGGGCGCTGGGTTGAGGTGGAATGGGCGGACGACATCACCGACCCGTACAGCGCGTTTTTGCAGGTTATGGCGAACAACCGGGATGGGCTTGTCATGGATCTGCTGGCGATCCTGGCCGCCGCGAAGGTGCCGGTGCTTTCGCTGAACGCGAAGGCGCCGCCCGCTGCGCTCGCCTCGGTCAGCATGCTGCTGGAGGTCAAGGATCGCGCGCAGCTTGAGGCGATGGTATCCCGGCTGTCCAAGGTGCAGGGCGTGCTTGAGATAGGCAGGAGAGAATCAACGGCATAGAGGAAGAGCGGAGCCCGACATCACAGAGGAGCGGAGCGGTATCCGGAAACGATGTAGGGACACGATATATCGTGTCCCTACGGGGGACGGCAATAAATATTTAGGGGAGGGCTTGCCTTGCTCGCTGTCGTGACGCGCGTGAAAAACGCCCGCGTTGAGGTGGGGGAGAAAATCGTGGGCTCAACAGGCCCGGGCTTTCTCGTCCTGCTGGGCGTTCACAGGGACGACTCCGAGGAGGACGCCGCCTATGTGGCGGACAGGGTGTGCGGCCTGAGGGTGTTTGAGGACCCTGAGGGGAAGATGAACGTCTCCCCGAGGGACGCGGGGGCGTCAATACTGGCTGTCAGCCAGTTTACGCTGTTCGGCGACGTGTCCCAGCGCAGGCCTTACTTTGCCGAGGCCGCCCGGCCGGAGCCAGCCGAGGCTCTGTTCGGGCGCTTTTGCGCTCTGTGCCGGGGCGCCGGCTTCGAGGTGCAAACCGGGGTGTTCGGCGCGGATATGCAGGTTTTTTCCCAGAACGACGGCCCGGTGACGATACTGGTGGATTCGAGGAGGCGGAAATGAGCCTGCCGGAAAATGTGCTTTATATAGATGGCCGCTATTTGATCGACATCGCCTCCTATGGCTGCGGCAGCGGCTGCTCTTATTGCTATGTCGCGGGCAGAGGCGAGCCACAGATTCTTTTAAAGCGCGGCGAGATAGCCTCAAGCTGCGCGGCGATCGCGGCGGATACAAATTATACGGAGAATTCGTTGATTTCCCTCTGCCCGAACACCGAACCGTTCAAATCGGAGGCCGCCGCCGGGCTTGTCCTGGAGATTATAAAGTTCTTTTCCAAACGCTTGAATCCAATTCAGCTCTCGACGAAGGAACTCATTGATCCTGAAGTACTGAAAGCGATGTCGCAGCTGTCAGAGTACAAAAACCAGATATGTATAAACATATCGCTTCCGCTTATAAGCCGGATAGAGCAAATGGAACCCTTTGCGGCCGATTATCACGGGCGGAGGCGGAATTTTGCCAATATAAAGAAATATCATGATCTTTGCTCGTGTCTGTATATAAAACCGTTTATTGAGGCTACGTTCCTGGACTTGACCCAATATATCGAGCTCATTTTCGGCAGCGAGCCTGATTATATCTGCGTCGGGCCGCACTTCAGCGTTCAGGGCGACGAGCCCTGTCTGACGCTGTACGACCCGGGCAAGTCGAGAGATATATTTGAGAAGGGTTATTTTGATCGGCTGATGGAATTCTCGAAAACGCTCTCGGAGGTCTCCGGCAATCCCGTTTTCTTTTCGTCAACATGCGTGACGGCGGAGATGTTTCCGCGCTGCGGATGCAAGATGAAGCTGTATAATGTGAGCGAGTCTCTGTGCGGAGATTGTAAACTATTGATAGCTGGGGGCGGACAGAATGAAAACGATGGATAAAATGAAACGGATGAACGCGACGCTGCTGAACTTTGTCTTTATGTTTGCGGGTGGCCTGATCTTTGTGCTGGGCGTTATTTTCGGCAATAGTACCTCGCTCGTCATAACCAACGGCATCGGGCTGTCGTTTGTCTCGACCGGCCTGGTGTCCATGATTACGACGAGGGCGCTTATAAAGGTGTCGCAGGCCAGGGAAGTCATAGAACAGTGGGGTATGCTGAATATCTATGAAACGCGTGCTGTGATGAATGAGACCTCCAACCTGTATCTGGAAAAGTGCGGCAGGCATCTGGATATAATAGCGATTGGGATGCAGAGCTTTATAGACGCCAAGGGCAGGGTTATTGAGGATAAGATATCAAAGGGCGTCGCGGTCAGAATTCTCACCTGCCAGCCGCATTCCGCCTGTCTGGCGCAGCGGGAAAAGGACGAGTCGAGGGCGGACGTGGTCACCGGAGCGATGAAGGTATCCGTGCTCTATCTGCCGGACTGGCTGGAGGAGATCAGGGGGAAGCACCCAAACGCCAATGTGGAGATCCGCTACTATGATACATACCCGGCGTACTCCTATTTGAGGATTGACGAGCATGTATTCTGGGGGCCCAATCTTTTTGAAAAGGCTAGCCAGCAGGCAATTTCGTTTGAGTTCGGAAATTATTCGAAGGGCGCGAACTATTTTTCGGAGTACTTTGAGGAGCTCTGGAACAACCGGAGGTTTTGCTCTCCCGATATAAGAGAGCCGAGAAGGATAAGAAAAAAAACCCCGGTAACGGAGGGCGTGAAATAATGCTTCAGCGATCCTTGTGCGTCGGCCGGGTTATGACCAACTGTTATATCGTCGCCGACGAGCAGACCCGCGACGCGGCGGTCATAGACCCTGGCGACAACGCGGATAAAATACTGAATGTAATCAAGCTTGAAAATTTGAATGTGAAATACATCTTTCTCACCCACGGGCACTTTGACCATGTGCTGGCGGTCGACGGGGTGCGCGGGGCAACCGGGGCCAAATGCGTCTTACACGAGTCCGACGCGCGCCTGATGACACACCCGCCAGGTATCCTGGCGCTCGGCAGAGCTCATGGGACGGCCGATATCCTGGTGCGCGGAGGCGAGGAGTTTGAGCTGGGGAGTCTGCGATTCAAGTGGATGCACACCCCGGGGCACACTCCCGGCTCCTGCTGCATAATCTGCGGGGAGAACTTATACACGGGTGACACGCTCTTTGAGGACGACTGCGGGCGCTGCGATCTGCCGGGCGGGGATTACCGGGCAATGCTTGAGTCGCTGCGCCTGCTTGCCGCGCTGGAGGGGGACTACAGTGTCTATCCCGGCCACGACGTATCCACGACACTGGACAGGGAGCGCCGCCACAACGCCAATATGCGCGAGGCTCTGGGGATATGAGGCTGGAGCTCAGGGGTCACAGCCGCTATTCCGCCGCAGAGCAGGCGCTTTTCAACTACTTCGGCCGCCGTGAGGAGGGCGAGGCGCTGTCCTCGCTTCACTTTGGCAGCAAGTGGCTCACCGGAACCACGAGGCTGACTGTTGACGGAAAAACCTCGATCGGCCGCGCCAGAGCCCCGGCCGGCTCAGGCGGCGAGGACTACTGCATCAAGCAGAGCTTTTACCGCGCCGCGCTGCCCTTTTTGCCGGATCCTCCGCCGTGGGGCTCGCTGACCGGGATACGCCCCGCGAAGCTGGCGGCGAGGCTGCTGGACGGAGGCGCGGACGCGAAGGCCGTGCTGCGCTCAAAATACCATGTCTCGCCGGAGCGCGCGGAGCTGGCGGAGGAGTGCGCCCGTGCGTCTGTCACCGCGCAGGAGAGCCTTGGGCCGAAGGACATATCCCTCTACGTCGGCATACCGTTTTGCCCCACCCGCTGCGCATACTGCTCGTTTGTTTCGAATTCTGTTGAAAAATCCGGCAAACTGATAGAGCCGTATGTGGATATGCTCTGTGAGGAGATAGCGCTCGCGGGAGAGAAGGTGTCCCGCCTGGGACTGCGCGTTGTCTCGCTGTATATCGGCGGTGGCACGCCGACGACGCTGTCTGCCGAACAACTCGACTCGCTGACCGGCGCGCTGGAGCTGGGCTTTGATCTCTCGTGCCTGCGCGAATACACTGTCGAGGCGGGGAGGCCGGACACCATAACCGCCGAAAAGCTCGCCGTGCTCCGCTCGCGCGGAGTGAACCGGATAAGCGTCAACCCGCAGACGATGGAGGACAAAATACTCGAGGCCATCGGCAGAAGGCACACGTCAGCGCAGACGGTCGAGGCGTTCGCCGCAGTGCGGGCCGCGGGCTTCGGCTGCGTGAACATGGATTTGATAGCCGGACTTCCGGGCGACACACCGGAGGGCTTCTCCCGCTCGCTCGAGCGGATATTGTCGCTCGCTCCGGAAAACATAACTGTGCATACACTGTGCCTGAAGAAGGGAGCGCACCTGGAGGAGGAGCTTGACAAGTTCGGTCACGGCGCTGCGCGAATGCTGGATTACGCGTCGGTTGCGCTTAGGGGCGGGGGCTACGAGCCGTACTATCTGTACCGCCAGAAGTTCATGGCCGAGAGCCTTGAAAATACGGGCTGGAGGCGGGTTGGAAGCCCGGACGGGCTGTATAACCTGTGCATGATGGAGGAGCTTCACACTGTGCTTTCTCTTGGCGCCGGAGGGGTTACAAAGCTGGTGAACAGGGAAACCGGACTGATAAAAAGGGCCTTCCACCCAAAATTCCCCTTGGAATATCTGTCTGGGCGTGATAAAATACTCCGTAATCTTCAGACGCTGGAAGAGTGGAGCCGGGCGAGTGTCCCCCATCCGTAGGGGCGACCGTCCCCGATCGCCCGCCGTCTTTCCAATTTATATCCTGCAAGGAGCCGAAACATGAGCATAAGCTTTGAGTTTTCCGAGATAAATCACCGCGCGAAGACCGACCCGCGCGGTCTGCTGGCCGAGTGTGACGCGTCGCTGAACACTAAAATCGCGATGGCCGCCGCCGCGATAGCCACCGACTCTGCCGAGAAGCCGATAGTCCTGCTGTCGGGGCCGTCCGGCTCGGGCAAGACGACCACCGCGGGCAAGCTGGCGTCCGGCCTGGGCTATATCGGCATAAAGTGCCATGTGGTCTCGATCGACGACTATTTTCGCCCCTTCAACGCGGAGACCCATCCGAAGGACAAAAACGGCAACATTGATTTTGAGTCGCCCGAGTGCGTGGACATCCCCCTGCTCACTAAGCACTTTGAAATACTCTCGTCCGGCGGAGAGGTTGAGATACCGCGTTTTGACTTTACGCGCCAGAGGCGCTCTGAGCTCCCCGGACGCCTGATGCGGCTGCAAAAGGACGAGGTGGCGATATTTGAGGGCATTCACGCGCTTAACCCGTCCATGCTCCAGGGTAATTTCGGCGCGACCAGGGTATATGCGTCCGCGCGCAGCAACACAAAGCGCGACGGCGAGATTTTTTTCAAAAGCACTTGGCTTCGGCTGGTGCGGCGTATCATAAGAGACGACAATTTCAGGGGCTGGAAGCCTGACAAGACCATGGGGCTGTGGGCGAACGTGCGGCGGGGGGAGAAGAATTACATCTCGCCTTACAAGGAGCTGGCGGACATCAAGATCGACACCTCAATGCCCTATGAGCTTCCCGTGCTGCGCAGTCACGCGATACCGCTGTTCGCCGCTATACCCTGCGACGCCGAGCGAGGCGACGAGCTGTGTCTGATAGGCAAGAGGCTGGAGGAGTTTTATCCCATTGAGGAGCACATGGTTTCTGTGAAGTCGCTGCTGCGCGAGTTTATCGGCGGCGGGCTATTTTAAAAAAGGAGGCCAATGAAATGAGCGATACGGTCAAGAACTTTATCGGGAAGGTCAAATCGACCGCGGCGGTGGCCGGCGAGGCCGCGGGGCGCACGCTGGACAGCGCCGGGAAAAAAGCGGGCGAGCTCTGGGAAATCACCAGGCTCAACCTTCAGGCTGCGGAGCTGAACGGCGATATAGGCAAGCTTATGCAGAGGATGGGCGAGCTGGTCTATTCGGCCCATCTCGACCCGAACGCCGACACGGACAGTGTGGACGAAATGCTGGCCGAGGTTGACGAGAAAAAGAAGGCGATAAAGGATATAAACGACAGGGTCGCCGAGCTGAAGCAGCTCAAGATATGCCCCAGGTGCGAGCTGACCTTAAACAGGGAGGACAGATTCTGCCGCAAATGCGGCGAGAGCCTGGGCGAATAATTATGCCGGGGAGTGAAGCATAAATGGTTGAAAAGCTCCGTGAAAGCGTCAACTATCTGATTGGCGTGGTGCCGTTTGCGCCAGAATACGCCTTGATCCTGGGCTCTGGTCTGGGGTTTTTAGGAGACCTCTGTAATGATTCGGTATCAATACCCTATACCGACATTCCTCATTTCCCGGTATCAACCGCCCCCGGTCACGCGGGCAGGCTGGTGTTCGGGCGGCTTGCCGGAAAAAAGGTGGCGGTCATGCAGGGGCGGGCCCATTACTATGAGGGCCACGGTTTCGACCTGGTGACCTACGGCGTGCGCGTGCTGAAAATGCTCGGGGCGCATACACTGCTTGTAACAAATGCGTCAGGCGGCGTCAGGGAGGACTTGATGCCTGGGGACATCATGATGATTTCGGATCACATCAAGCTGTCGGGGGACTCCCCGCTGCGCGGCCCAAACATGCCGGAACTGGGCACCAGGTTTCCGGACATGTCAACCACCTATACCCCGGAGCTGCGCGAGGTCGCGCACGAGGCCGCCGAGTCGGCCGGCGTGCCTTTGAAGGAGGGGGTATACATGTTCTTCCAGGGCCCCCAGTACGAGACCCCGGCGGAGGTGCGGGCAGCCGCGATCCTTGGAGCGGACGCGGTGGGCATGTCGACCGTACCGGAGGTCATAGCCGCCAGGCACGCGGGCATGCGCATTCTGGGCTTCTCCCTTGTCTGCAACAAGGGTGCCGGGCTTCAGAAGCACGCGCTGTCCGAGAAAGAAGTGCTGGACGCCGCAGAGGACGCGAAGCCCAGGTTTTCAAAGCTTGTGCTTAGATGTCTGGAGATGATGTAGGAAGAGCGGAGCCCCCGCGTGTTGAAAAATAAGGGACGAGCAGCTAACGGGGCGGCAGACGTCTGCCGCCACCGTCGGCCAGATCCCGTAGCCTTGTAGGGGCCTACGTCCTCGGCGGCCCGCCGCATCCCTCCCTGCGGGAGATGGTGGCGTTACTTTTGCGCGGCTTCCGTAAGTCCGGGGCAAAGGACATAATGGCCCCCGGCGTTCGGACTCCGCCGTCAGACGGCTTGCCTGGGCCAAAACCACATCCACCGTGAAAGGATGAACATATTGACCGATACCCTGTTTGAGAGAGTCGCCGTCCTGCTTCCGGACGGAAGCGTGCTGAGGGACGGCTTCGTGGGCGTGTCCGGCTCCAGGATTTCGCACGTCGGCCCCACGAGGCCGGACGGGGACGTTTCCTCCGCCGTGACCGGGCCCGGGCTGGTATTGATACCCGGCCTCGTAAACGCGCACACCCATGTCCCCATGTCGCTGCTGCGCGGCTTCGCGGACGATCACGAGCTGCACGACTGGCTCTTTAATTTCATTTTCCCGGCCGAGGCCAGGCTGGACGACAGGCTGGTCGGCCTCGGCGCCCGGCTTTCAATGCTTGAGATGGCCGCAGGCGGAACCACCTGCTTTATAGACATGTACGACCACTGCATGGCAATAGCCGAGGCGGCGGACGAGGCGGGGCTCAGCGCGAACCTGTCCAGAGGCTGCACCATGATCGGCAACGACCCGGTCTTTGAAAATTCGCGCTGTTTCCGCGAGATGCGCGAGCTTGTCGAGCGCTGGCACGGACACGACGGAGGACGGATAAGAATAGACGCCTCCATACACGCGGAGTACACCTCGGATGAGAAATACCATCTGCCGCTGGCCCGGTACGCGTCGGAAAACGGTCTCAGGCTCCATATACACATCTCGGAGACTCGGAAGGAGCACGAGGAGTGCAAGGCCCGCAACAACGGCCTGACCCCGGTTCAGGTCATGGAGCGCAGCGGCCTTTGGGCCCAGGGCGGCGTGGCGGCGCACTGCGTGTGGGTCGAGGACGGTGATATGGATATCCTTGCCGCCCGCGGGGTGTCCGCGGTACACAACCCGGTCAGCAACTTCAAGCTGGCCTCGGGCGCTGCGCGCGTGCCGGATATGCGCGCGCGCGGCGTCAGCGTCGCGCTGGGGACGGATGGGATGGCCTCCAACAACAGCCACGACATGTTTGAGGAGATGAAGCTGGCGGCTATGGCCCAGATGAAAATTGGGGCCGTCACCGCCGGGGACAGCCTGGCAATGGCGACAGGGGGCGGCGCGGAGGCGGCCGGGCGCGGAACCGAAACCGGCAGGATAGAGGTCGGCTGTTACGCCGATCTTGCCCTGCTGGACTTCGACAGTCCGCATCTGACACCCTGCCACCATATTCCGTCCCAGCTGGTGTACGCCGCCCGCGCCGGGGACGTGCGCCTGACAATGGCGCGCGGAAAGGTCGTATACAGGGACGGGGAGTTTTTGACGCTTGACCGGGAGAGGATTTTGTACGAGGCTAAGCTTGCGGCCAGAATTTTTTGACTTTCGGGCTCATAGAGTTGTACAAGGCGCTTCGGGCTGTCCTGAAGTCGCAATAATCCTTCGGAAGGTGTTGTTGTTCCATGCCCGCTGAGCGCAGGCCAAAGTCGCAGAGCTTCCTCTACGGGGCGCTTATACTGTCGATAGCCACCGGTCTTGTCAAGGTTATAGGCGCGCTGTTCAAGATTCCGATCGGCCGTATGCTGGGCGAGGCAGGCTCCGCGCATTTCACGGTGGCCTACAATATTTTTGCGACCCTGTTCGTCATATCATCGGCGGGGCTTCCGGTGGCCGTCTCCAAGATGGTCTCCGAGGCCGAGACTGCCGGGCGCAGGCGCGAGGCGCGGGCTATTTTCAGCGTCTCCGCGATGGCGTTCATACTTATCGGCACTGTGGGCGCGCTTGTCCTGTTCATAGGGGCTCCGGCGTTTGCCGGCATCATGCACGACGATGAGGCCGTGCAGGCCATCAGGGCGATAGCTCCCGCAGTTTTCTTCGTGGGCCTGATCTGCCCCATACGCGGGTATCATCAGGGCAAGGGCAACATGCTGCCCACCGCTGTATCGCAGGTTATAGAGGCCATGGGCAAGCTGGTTTTCGGGCTTGTGCTGCTCTTTGCGACGATGAAGGCCGGAGCCGCTCTGCCGTCGCAGGCGGCGTCCGCCATTCTTGGGGTCACGATCGGCACCGCGATGGCCGCCCTCTACCTGTGGTTCGCGGGCAGGCCGGGCAAGGCAAGGCTCCCCGACCCCAAAGTCGAGGCGGTGCCCAGCCGAAAAAAAATACTGGCAAGGCTTATAGCGATCGCGCTGCCCATAACTATAAGCTCCTCAATACTCAGCCTTGGAACCCTGATAGACACGTCGCAGATACTGGGGCGGCTTCAGAGCGCGGCGGGCTTCAGCCCGCAGGAGGCGCACGACTTCTACGGGGCCTACTCCTGGGCGATTACCATGTTCAATCTGCCGCCCGCCTTTATTTTGACGCTGTCCGTCAGCATAATCCCGGCGATCTCCGCCGCGAGGGTGCGCAATGATAAAAAGACCGTGAACGGGACTATTAAGAGCTCGTTCAGGGTGACTGCGCTGCTCGCGATGCCCTGCGCTGCGGGATTTATGAGTCTGGCCGGGCCCATCCTGTCCATGCTGTATTCCAACCAGCCCTCCGGAGTCAGGATCGCGGCTCCGCTGCTCACAACCCTTTCGCTGGCGATACCATTTGTATGCCTCGTGTCGCTCACCAACGCCGTCCTTCAAGCGCTCGGCCTGGTATCGATCCCAGTCGTGACGATGCTGGTAGGTGTCATAGCTAAAATAGCCTGCAACTACTTCCTGGTCGGAAACCCGCAAATACACATAAACGGCGCGCCGATCAGCACCGCGGTCTGCTACGGCCTGATTTCCCTTCTCAATATTGCTGTCATACTGAGGGTCACAGGGGCGGGCGCACGGATGCTCGGGGTGTTTGCCAAGCCGCTTCTCGCGTCGGCGCTGATGGGGGCGCTGACACGCGGGGTGTATCTGTTCCTCTCGGGACATATGAGCAACGCCGTATCCGTCCTGGGCTCAATCGCAGCCGGGGCGCTCGCGTACCTGATAATGGCGCTTTTTCTGCGCGCGCTGCCACGAAATGACCTTATGTTAATCCCGAAAGGGGAAAAATTAGCAAATTTTTTGAGGATACGCTAGAAAAACGAAAATAATACTTGAAGAAAGGCGCGGACTGTGATAGATTTGCATAAGAGCGCTGGATACACCTTTGAGGATCTCGTTGAGATTATGAGCGTTTTGCGTTCCCCGGACGGTTGCCCGTGGGACAGGGAGCAGACTCACGCCACCATCCGCTCAAACCTGCTTGAGGAGTCGTATGAGCTCTCCGAGGCCATTGACCTGGACGACGCGGAGCTGATGCGTGAGGAGCTGGGGGATGTGTTGCTCCAGGTCGTATTTCACGCTCAGATGGCCAGCGAGGCAGAAAGGTTTGACATCGGCGAAGTTATTGATGGAATTTGTCGCAAACTGATTCGGCGCCACCCTCATATCTTCGGGGATGTCAGGGTGTCCGGCGCCGAGGAAGTGCTCAGCAACTGGGAACGCATAAAGAGCGAATCCAAGGGGCAGACGACAAAATCGGACTCGCTCAAAGCCGTGTCTGAAGCTCTGCCCGCTTTGATGCGGGCTGAAAAACTCGTCTCCAGGGCGTCAAAGGCCGGATACAGACTTGAGGCCTCCTCTGTCGTTGCGGGGGAGAGGGAACTTGGGGAAGCGCTGCTGTCGCTGGTGGTCTCAGCGAGGGCGGCGGGCGTCAATCCCGAGCTTGCCCTGCTTGACAGATGCCGGGAGCTTGTGCGTGAGTTCGAGCTATGGGAACTCGGTGAAGAATACCCCCCGCATTAATCTGAATGCTTTTTCTTCAGGCAAAGAGGCGAATACAACATTACCGCCTTTAGCATACTATTCAAAAGAGCCATAATTGAGGAGGAACACAGAAACATGAACAAAGCCGAACTTGTGAACGCGATTGCAGAGAAGACCGGCCAAACCAAAAAAGATTCCGAAATCGTCATAACCGCCGTGTTCGACACTCTTTCAGACGCGATGGTCGCTGGTGAGAAGGTGCAGCTCGTCGGCTTCGGCTCCTTCGAGGTCAAAGAGCGCAAGCCCCGCATCGGACGCAATCCCAAGACCAAGGAGAAAATTGACATCGCGGCCTCTAAATCTCCTGTTTTCAAGCCCGGGAAAGCCCTCAAGGATGCGGTCAACAAATAAAAACCTGCTATATTGACGGCTTCGGTAAGCGCTCAAAAGCTTACCGAAGCCGTCGAGCGCGTATTTGCGCGGCGAATTAAATTTAGAAAGGCGCCGTTGTTTTGAGACTTGACAAATATCTCAAGGTGTCCCGGCTCATCAAGCGCCGCACTGTCGCGAACGAGGCGTGCGACAACGAGAGGGTGACCGTGAACGGCAAGACTGCCAAGGCCTCATACGAGGTGAAGGCAGGGGACGTGATTTCGATGCGCTTCGGCGCCAGGCGCGTGACGGTCGAGGTTTTGGAGGTGTCCGAGCACGCCACCAAGGAGAGCGCCGGCGCGATGTACAGGGAACTTTCCGGGGAGGCGTAAGAAGCCAGCCACCCTCTGTAGGGGCGAACTGCGTTCGCCCGCCGTATCCTTTCCCGCAGGGGACAAGGGCGTTGCTTTTCGTTTCGCGGAAAAGCCCCCCCGTAAAAAAAACATACAAGCCCGCCCTCTCCCATATAATGTACAAACAGTTATGGGAGGGACAGAGGATGGACGACAGGAACCGCGGGTTGCCGCATCACGTGATTCTCGAGGGACGCAGCCGCATGTCGGTGGCGGGGGTTGAGGACGTGGAGAGCTTTGACGAGCAGAGCGTCATCTGCTCTACCAGCAAGGGTACCCTTATAATAAAGGGAGAGAGCCTGCACATTGACAAGCTCAGCATTGAAGGCGGCGAGCTGAGCGTCGAGGGGACGATAAATTCCCTTGAGTACGAGGATGGCGCCCCTGCATCGGGCGGCTTCTGGTCGCGCATGTTCCGCTGATATGGCCGTCTCGATAACCGGGCAAGGCCTGGAGTTTTTCTTTTCCTGCTTGATGGGGATAGGCCTGGGCGTGGTGTACGACATCATGCGGGTTATTCGCGGGCGCTTCATATCCTGGATACTGACGGCCTTCTTAGACATTGTATTCTGGGCTGTCTGCGCGGGCGCGGCATTCTGGTTTGCGCTGGGAATAGGGGGCGGCGAGCTGCGGATTTTTGCCATAGTGGGTATGGGCATAGGCGCGGCGCTGTATTTTTGGCTGGCCTCAAGGTTTTTCCGGGCGATCGGCTTTTTTTTAATGGATGGATTTTTGAATTTACTTAACCTATTGCTGCTTCCTTTGGGCTATTTGGATAAGCTGCGTATCACCGCAAGAAAATATCTGAAAAAACACTTTAATTTATTGGAAAAAAGGAATACAATAAAGACACCGGGCGGTGACGCGCAGGCTGTGCGCAGATTGAGACAAAAGAGGACGAAAGGGGGACGTGTCCGTGAAAAAGAAGAAGCTCAAGCTTTTTCCCAAGCTGGTGATGCTGATTTTCGTGGTTTACGCGGTAATGACCCTGCTCGTTCTTCAGCCTCAGCTCAACAAAGGTCGGGAAAAAAACGCGGACTTGGAAGCCCAGGTGCTTCAGCAAAAAACAGCCAACAGCGCACTGTCGGAAGCTATCGCTTCTGAACCCGACGACGCCGACATCAGGCGGATAGCCCGCGAAAAATTTGGGCTTGTCGATCCGGGCGAAATAGTCTTTGTGGATATTTCGCGATAGTAAAAACGCAAGAAGCGGGTGGGCGGCGGACGAGCCGCTTTCCCCGGTAAAATACAGGGAGGATTTCCGGCACATATGGAGATTGCTGTAGGAGCCGTTCTGTCCGGCAAGGTGACCGGCATAACCAAGTTTGGGGCATTTATTTCGCTGCCCGAAAACAAAACCGGTATGGTGCACATATCCGAGATCGCAAACACATACGTAAACGATATCAAGGATCACCTCTCCGAGGGTCAGGAGGTCAATGTCAAAGTTATCGGCATTGATAAGGACGGTCGCGTAAATCTGTCCATAAAGAAAACGCTGGAGCCGCCCGCGCCCCGTCAGGAGCGTTATGTCGGTTCATCCGGCCCGAGGCGCCAGGTCGCATCGGGGAGCCTCACCTTTGAGGATAAGCTAAAGCAGTTCATGACGGACTCCGAGAGTAAAATCAGTGATCTCCGTCAGCACGGAGACCGTAAGGGCACCAGGCGGGGGAGAAGATAACTGTTGGAAGCGTCTTTGGGACGCGCTCAGAGGAGGGCGCGTCCAGGCTTTTGTTGAGCTTTTTTGAGATTTGCCATGTCATATTCCTCTAAAAGCCTTGACTTGATTATTTTTTTGTGATAGAATTCCCTTTACCTGTAAGGGGTTTCTTTTTTTGTGTAAATTTTTACCCCGACCCAGGGAGGCTCGGCGGCATCCGCATCGCGGGCGAGGTCCCCGTGGAAAGCCGTCAGATTAAGGAGGTGCCGAAAATGCGCGTAAAAATCACACTTTCATGCTCGGAATGCAAACAGCGCAACTACAACACAATGAAAAACAAGAAAAACGATCCTGACCGGCTGGAAATGAACAAGTACTGCCGGTTCTGCCGCAAACATACCCCGCATAAGGAAACCAAGTGAGGAGTGGCGAAGATGTCCGATAATGAGAACAAGGTTCCCGAAAAGCGCCCGGGATTTTTCGTTCGCGCCGGCGCCAGGATTTCCAAGTGGTTCCGTGAGATGCGCTCCGAGCTTAAAAAGGTCGTCTGGCCCACCCTCAAGCAGGTTCGCAACAACACCGGGATCGTAATCGCGGCGGTTATACTGGTCGGCGCGATAATCGCGGCGTTTGACTGGGTCTCCACCAATCTGGTTATGTTGCTTATCAACAGCCTGAAGGGTGCCTGAGAATGTCTGAAAACGCCAAATGGTACGTCGTCCACACTTACTCGGGATACGAGAACAAGGTGGCCGCCACCATACAGAAGACCGTTGAAAACCGGAGGCTGCACCACCTTATCATCGATGTCAACGTACCGATGGAGGAGGTCACAGAGATCACCGAGTCTTCACGCAAGACGGTCGACCGCAAGATTTTTCCCGGCTATGTGCTGGTTAAAATGGTGATGACCGATGAAAGCTGGCATGTTGTGCGAAACACAAGAGGAGTGACCGGCTTTGTCGGCCCCGGCAGCAAGCCTATAGCCCTCACCGAGGCCGAGGTCGCGGCACTGGGCGTTGAGAAGCACGAGATAGTCGTCTCTTATTCGCTCGGCGACTCCGTCAAGATTGTGGACGGGCCGCTTGAGAACTTCATTGGCGTGGTGGACGAAATCGCGCTGGACAAGAACAGGGTGCGCGTGGTCGTTTCCATGTTCGGGCGCGAAACACCGGTCGAGCTTGAGCTTGATCAGGTGGAGTCGATTGTTCATTAAGGCATCATATCTTTTTCCCCGCGCAAAAGTGGGAGACGGTCGGGAATAGACCGTCGAAACTACCACAACAGGAGGATAATGTTAAATGGCATCAAAAGTAGTCGGCTTTATCAAGCTGCAAATTCCGGCGGGAAAGGCGACGCCCGCGCCCCCGGTCGGCCCCGCGCTAGGACAGCACGGCGTAAACATCATGCAGTTCACAAAGGACTTCAACGAGCGCACAAAGAACGACGTCGGCCTCATCATCCCGGTGGTGATCACGGTCTACTCCGACCGCAGCTTCTCCTTTATAACAAAGACTCCGCCCGCCCCGGTGCTCATCAAGAAGGCGTGCAAGATCGACTCCGGCTCGGGTGTGCCCAATAAGACCAAGGTTGCCAAGCTCAGCAAGGAAGACCTGCGCAAGATAGCCGAAATGAAAATGCCCGACCTCAACGCGGCCTCGGTAGAAGCCGCAATGCGCATGATCGCCGGTTCCGCCCGCAGCATGGGCGTGACCGTGGAAGAATAGGGGGTGCGGGTATGTTTCGTGGAAAAAAATACGTAGATTCCGCCAAGGCGATGGACAGACTCAGGCAGTATGAATCCGGCGAGGCGCTCGACCTCGTTATAAAGACCGCTAAGGCCAAATTTGACGAGACCGTTGAAATCCATGTGCGCCTCGGCGTGGACAGCCGCCACGCCGACCAGCAGGTCCGCGGGAGCATAGTGCTCCCCAACGGAACCGGCAAGACCCGCAAGGTTCTGGTGTTCGCCAAGGGCGACAAGGCCAAGGAGGCCGAGGCGGCCGGAGCCGATTTTGTCGGCGCCGAGGAGATGGTCACAAAGATACAGACCGAAAACTTCTTCGACTACGACGTGGTTGTCGCCACCCCGGATATGATGGGCGTAGTGGGCCGACTGGGTAAGGTGCTTGGCCCGAAGGGACTCATGCCGAACCCCAAGGCTGGTACGGTCACGATGGACGTGACCCGCGCCATCGCCGAGATTAAGGCCGGTAAGGTCGAGTACCGTCTGGACAAGACCAACATCATCCACTGCCCGCTGGGCAAGGTCTCGTTCGGCGTTGAGAAGCTCGGTGAGAACTTCGACGCCCTGATGGGCGCGATTATCAAGGCGAAGCCCGCGGCGGCCAAGGGCCAGTATGTCCGTTCCTGCGTGGTGGCCTCCACCATGGGCCCGGGCGTGAAGGTCTCCACCTCCCGCATGGTGTAAGACAAAAGTAAAGCTTTCCCCGCCTTAGGTGGGGAAAGCTTTATCAATTAGTTCGCGGAGGTAGAAAATGGATCGTATCGACAAGGAAAACTACTATCTGGACATAGCCCAGACGGTGCTGGAGCGCGACACCTGCATCCGCCGCAACCAGGGCGCTATAATAGTCGCGCACGACGTGATTATTTCGACAGGTTACGCCGGGGCGCCGCGCGGCCGCGCCAACTGCTCCGACCTCGGGATATGCACAAGGGACAAGCTGGGGATACCGGCCGGAGAACGCTATGAGCTCTGCCGCAGCGTCCACGCCGAGGCCAACGCGATCATAGCGGCCTCACGCGAGTCCATGCTCGGGGCCACGATGTATCTCGTGCGCCGAGACGCTAAGACAAAGGAGACCATAGCCGCCGAGCCGTGCCCGATGTGCCGCCGGATGATAATCAACGCGGGGCTCAGCCGGGTCATAGCGCGGGTATCGGACACGCAGTACGTCGTCTACAACGTGCGCGACTGGGTGTATGACGATGATACGCTGACCTCGGTGTAGGGGTGTAGGACGGAGAGGTTTGGAGAAATACTTTCGCGGGGCTTTATAATTGTAGGCTGTCTGTTTTCTATGGATTAATTGACAAAATAGAATCATAACCTATACCATCGGTTTGCTTGGGAAGATACAGGTAGACATAAATGTCCATGCCATACTCGTAATTATCTTCACCCGAAGCCGCCATGCCGCCAAATTCGATATATGCCCAGGGCCTTCTAAATTCACCCTCATAAAGGTAAACGCAGGAGTGGCTGCCGTGAGTGTGATAATAATTCCTATATATCATCCGTCCGTCTTCGTCATAATATATTGTCCCCTCACTATCCCACGTGCCATGAGTATTAGGGCAGCACCAATATTTTGCAGTGCTAAGGCTGCCATTCTCATGATAAGTTAGTGTGCATTGCCCGGAATAATCATAACTTGACTCAAGGTCCTCTGCATGAAGGGGTTCTTGTATTTTCTCCAGCCGGTTCGCTGTGTCATAATAGAAGTTGCTGTAGTGATTTTCATATAAATATCTATTGGGATGATCATATGGGGATTTCCATTCTTCCGGTCTGAACATATCTCCATCATAGCCGGCCAAACTTCCGGATTCGTTAAATTCGGCCGCATCTGCGTAAAACCAGAACTTGTTGTTTCTTGAAAGCACAGTATAGATTGACCGTTTATCGTAGTCCGTGTCCTCATGCTCTATAATTAAGGGAAATGGGACGCCGGGAATATATTTATATGAAACGCTTGCCACCAATTCTTCTTCCGCATTGTATAGGCTTTCATAAAAAGTGTCTTGATTCGGGTCATAGTCATAAGCGATACTTCCTGTCTGCTCCAAATCATCCCAATATAATGTTGTACAATGTATGTAAATGCCATAACGGGGGGCGTCGGCTGTTGAATTAGAAGCTTCAATATACTCTTGAACTACAAAGCTGATCTTTCTGTTTTCTTTGTCGATATAATATTCAAAGATAAACCCTGCTTGGTCGCAAGCTAGGCCATCTGGTGCTTCTTTATATACTCCGCGTTCCTTAAGATAAGCCTTTATAAAAGCTATCTTTTCATCTTCTTCCCAAAATGAAGCACGAACCGTATCACGCATTTTTCCCCTGTCTTCTGTATCTTCCCAATCATAGATTAAAGAGAATATAGCTTCTACATTCTTCTCATTGGCCAACTCTTTTTTGGGATTTTCAGTCTGTTCTTGTAGGGAGTCTATACTTGTCGACTTATCTGTTTCAACAGGTGTGATTGATGCGGGAACCGGTGAAAACAAGTCGCCATCTTTCTGGCTCGATACATCGTCCCACGCTTCTTTTTGATTAATGCTGCATGATGTAATAAAAAATATAAATATTAGAATTATTGCAGGCAACCGTTGCATCATTTGATCCCTCTCCAAGTCCAAGATTTCGACAATGCTATAAACACCACTAAGTATAAATAGTATCTGTACAAATAATTTTATCAGTCCAGCACAATAAGCGCAAGCTAAGAGAGGAAACAATACTATTACATTTTTATCTCTTGGGAGGGTGTTTACATTGACCGACGCGCTCAGCAGGCCCGCCGAGCTCATGTACGCCGCCGAGCTTGAGGCTCTGGCGAGGTGCGATAAGGGCAAAAGGCCGCGGGGCTGGAGGCTCTCTCCGGCGGCGGCGCTTGACTTTATCATGGGCGGGCGGGCCGGAGACACCGTGATAACGCCCAAATATATCGGGGACAGGAGGCTTGTCGAGCTGGCGGTGGCGACGCTGCTGACCGACAGGGCTCTTCTTTTGCTGGGCGAGCCGGGCACTGCGAAGTCCAGGCTGTCGGAGTGCCTGGCGGCAGCTGTCAGCGGGGACTCGGGAAAACTGGTGCAGGGGACCGCGGGCACGGGCGAGGAGCACATACGCTATGGCTGGAACTACGCCATGCTCATCGCAAACGGCCCTTCGCTGGACGCGCTTGTCAAAAGCCCGGTGATGAGGGCTATGGAGTCGGGGACGATAGTCCGCTTTGAGGAGCTAACCCGCTGCCCGCCCGAGCTTCAGGATGCGCTGATCTCAATATTGTCCGAGCGCTCAATGGCGATACCCGAGCTGGGAACCTCCCTGCCCGCCCGCCCCGGCTTCGCCCTGATAGCGACCGCCAACCAGCGGGACAGAGGGGTGTTCGCGATGTCGGCGGCGCTTCAGCGGCGTTTCAACATGGTTGTGCTCCCGCCCCCGCCCGATCTGGACACAGAGGTGGATATCGTGTCCCGCAGGGTCGCCGAGCTGTCGGGAGATGGAGCCCTGGCTGGGGCCCTTCCGGACAGGGAGGCCGTCGCGCGCGTCGTGCGCATATTCCGCGAGCTGCGTTCGGGAGAGACACTGGACGGCTCCCAGAAGCTGCTCGCGCCGGACGGAGGCGTTTCTGCAGCGGATGGGATTTCCGCGCTGATGAGCGCTATGGCGCTGTCCGCTGCATTCCGGGGCGGGAGACCGGAGGCCGGGGATATCGCGCTGGGGCTTCAAAGCGCGGTTGTGCGGGACGGCGGAACCGATAAGTCGGCCTGGATAGAGTATATTGAGAACGTGATGAAAAAGCGGGGATCCGAATGGAGCGAGCTTTACTCCGCCTGCCGGGATTTGAATCCGTAAGACTTTTCGGCATCCGGCACCTGTCCCCGGCCGGGGCGTTCCACGCGGAGCGGATCATAGAGGAGCTCAGGCCGGACTGCCTGCTGCTGGAGCTGCCAGCCGACACCCGGCAGCTGCTTCCCGCGCTGCTCGACCCCGAAACTATACCTCCGGTGGCCATAGTGTCCTGGGGGGGCGCGTCCGGGGAAGCCTCGGTACTTCCCCTCGCTGGGTTTTCGCCTGAGCTGAGGGCGCTGAAACGCGCGGCGGGGCTCGGCGCGGAGATACGGTTTATAGACCTGCCCTCCGGGATTTATCTGTCGATGCCGGAGGACTCCGACCGATACGAAAACCAGACCGCCTTCGACGGGGACTGGGAGACCGGCTTTGAGCACGGGGACACGGACGCCTATCTGGACGGCATACGCACGCTTTCCGAGGCTGCGGCGGGTATCGCGGGCGGAGCGCTCAGTGATCTGCGCGAGCGCCACATGCGCCGCGAGATAGAAAGAGCGGCGTCGGACGGTTTCCGGCGCATTCTCGTCGTCGCGGGGGCGTTCCACCTTGCGAGACTTGCGGGAACTGCCCCGGCGGGCGATATCCCGACGCCGCTCCCGCCGGACGCGGAATGCGTCTTGATACCATACTCGTACGACAGGCTCGGAGTCGCGGCTCCGGGCTATTTTGCCATGCTATATGATTGTCTGGCGCACGGTGGCTTGGAGAATCTGCCCGAGCGCTATTTGTCGGAGCTTGCCGCGAAAATCCGGGCGGAGGGGAATCTGTGCCCGTCCGGCTCGGTCATCGACGCGGCGAGGCTAGCCCGCTCGCTGGCTTCGGTGAGGGGCCGCCCGAGGCCGGGTCTGGACGAGCTGCGCGAGGCGGCTGTATGCTGTATGGGGAGGGGCGATGCCCTGAGCGTCGCGCGGGCCGTGCGGACTGTCGAGATTGGCCAGGCGCGGGGCTTTGCCCCCGGAACCGCCGCGCGTCTGCCTCTGGCGGCGGATTTTGAAAGGCATGTAAGGGCGCTGAGGCTTGAGCGGTTTTTAGCTCCCGAACCGGCCGGGCTGACCCTCGACCTGAGGCGTATGCGGGGGGAGTCGAAGCTTGCCGTCGAGCGCTCTTCTTTTTTGCGCAGACTCGCGCTGCTGGGCAGTTCTTTCGCGCGGCTTACGTCAGGCGGGGACGCGCCTCTCCACGCGGAAAAATGGCGGCTGCGATGGTCACCGGAGGTGGAGACTCATTTCGCGGGCCTCGCGCATTTGGGCGCGACAATTGAGTGCGCGGCGGCGAACACTATTCTGGAAGCCTGCTCCGCGCCTGCGGAACTTGACGAGGCGCTCAGTCTGGTCGAGACCGTTCTTCTGTGCGGGCTTTCCGAATGCGTGCCGGGGACGCTGCAAGCTTTGCAGGCCGCCGTCACCGCCTCGCGTGATTTCACGCGGTGCGCGAGTGCGGCCGGCAGAATAAACAGGCTTGTCGCCCGCCTTTCAATCTCTGAAAGAGCGGAGCCGGGCCTTGCCGGGATTTTGCGCCAGCTTCGCCTGCGCTGTATTGTGCTGCTGCCGGAGGCGGCGGAATGCGACTATTTGGCGGCCAGAGCTGTTGCGTCAGGGCTGAATCTGCTGTTCGACAGCATGACGCAACGCGAGGGGCGGTTTGTCAGGGCGCTGAAGGGACTTGCACACGGCGGAGAGACAAATCCATATCTGTCGGGTCTGGCGCTGGCGCAGCTCATGGAACTGGGAGAGGCCTCGGACGCAGCGCTGGAGGCCGAAACGCGCAAGAGACTGTCTGTTGGAGATGATCCTGGCCGCGCGGCTCTGTGGTTCGAGGGGATGCTGTCCAGAAATTTATACGCTTTGTTGTTAAATAGGGTGTTTATTACAACTTTGGAGAGCTTTGTTGCGTCGCTGGAGAACGCGGACTTCATCCGCGCGCTTCCGGCGCTGCGCAGGGCGTTTTCATCGCTTGAGCCTGGGGCGCGCGAGTCTGTGGCCATGTCGCTTGAAGAAATATGGAGCCCGGGCCGCGAAGCAGGCGATACGTTTCTGCTGGACAGGCTGAATGAATTCGATGTCGGGGAGCTACTATGATGGACGTACGCGAACGGAGAGCCCGGTGGCGGCTTGTTTTAGGTGAGTCCGACGGCTTTAGGGAGCCTCCTGAGCTCGGCGAGCAGTATACCGGAGTGGACAATACCCTGTCGGCTGTTTACGGCCCGGCGGGGAAAGACGCGGAGGCCCGGCGCGGCGCCGGGAAAACCGGGGGCGGGTTCGGACTTCTGAACAGGCTTGCTCAGCTGCGGGGAGTATTTTCGGGTGACGCCATTGCGCTCATGCAGCGCGATATTGTGGAGCGTACCGAGCTTCGAAGGCTGTTGTCCTCACCCCGGGCGCTGGCGGCCCTCAAGCCGGACTCGCGCACGGCGTCCGCTCTGCTGGCATATCGCAACTTGATCCCGGAGAGCTCCCGCGAGGCGGCAAGGGAATATGTGCGCGGGATCGCGGAGACCATGCGTAATAAGCTGGAACCCGATATCCGCCGAGCTGTTTCCGGTGCGCACGCACGCAGGGAGAGAGCGGCGGGGGGGACGGGCGCTGTGGTCGATGTAAAACGGACGGTCGAAAAGAACCTGAGGAATTATCACGGGAAATCCGGCAAAATTATTCCGGAAAAACTGTATTTTTTCCGGAAAAGACAGGCTGTCAGAGACTTGGACGTAATACTTGCGCTGGATCAGAGCGCGTCCATGTCGGACTCGATGCTGTACGCGTCGGTGATGGGCGGCGTGCTGTGCTCAATTCCGGCGCTGGATACGCGCGTGATCGCCTTTGACCACCGGGTGGCCGATATTTCCGAGGCCTGCCGAGAGGATTCCGTAGGCGCACTGTTCGGCCTTCAGCTAGGCGGAGGCACGGATATAGCCGGGGCGGTGGATTACTGCTCCGGGTTGGTGTCCAGGCCGGACAGGACATTGTTTATTTTACTGACCGATTTATTTGACAGGGATGGCGGCGGGGCCACTGAAGCAATACTGCGGCTTCGTGAGTCCGGAGTAACTGTCCTCATGCTGCTCGCGCTCAGTGACAGGGGCAGGCCCGCGCATGACGCCGAGGCTGCCTCAACACTCGCGCAAAGCGGGATCGCCTGCGTCTCCTGCGGCCCGGAGGCCTTTGCGGGAGTGCTGGAGACGGCTTTGTCCAGAATGAATATTCCCCGCGCATAAATAAATATTATTCCGCCGCACTGAGTATGGTTTATGTTGCTACTGTTATGTGACGGAATAATATTACGACGCACTCGAAGAGTAGATATACATTACAACTTCCGTGCGTCGTAATATGTTATTAAATATTATTATCCGGCACGGCATACGGTTAATAATTTATCGAATGTTCGTGTGCCGGATAATAATATGTGGAGGTAGCACTATGTGGGAACAATTTTCGCACATCATTGGGACGATCGACACCGCGCCTGGCGCGCTTGGGCGCGCCGCCCCGTGGATAAAGGACAAGGGCTTCAAAAGGCCGCTTGTCGTCATGGACTCAAACACGAAGGCGGTCGCCGGGGAGGCTCTGCTCGCGGCGCTCGGCGATATTGACGCTACGCAGTATCTGTTCACGGACGAGCTGCTTGTCGCGGACGAGTACGCCGTCGGCAGACTGACGGCGGCATACTCTCCCGACAGGGACATCATAGTGGCGGTGGGCTCGGGCACTATAGGCGACCTGTGCAAGTTTATAGCGGCGCGTGTGGGCCGACCGGTCGCGGTCGTCGGGACCGCGCCGTCAATGGACGGCTACGCGTCGTCCAGCTCCGCGATGACGCTGCGCGGGCTCAAGGTGACGCCGCAGACAAAAATCCCGGACGCGATATTCTGCGACCCGGACGTGCTGAAGGATGCCCCGATGAATATGATCGCCGCCGGGCTGGGGGATATTTTCGGCAAGATAACCTCAATGGCCGACTGGAGGCTGGCGCATATGCTCAGCGGCGAGCGCTGGGACGAGGGCGTCGCCGCGCTGGTCGAGACGGCGCTTCAAAAGTGCCTTGATGGTGCGCCTCTGGTCAAAACCCGCTCGCCCGTAGTGATACGCGACATAACAGACGCGCTGATCATGAGCGGCATCGCGATGAGCCTCTACGGGGATTCCCGACCGGCCTCCGGCACTGAGCATCACCTGTCGCACTACTGGGAGCTGCGCTACCTGCTGGAGGGCAAGCCCCCCGTGCTTCACGGGACGAAGGTGGGAGTCGCCACCATCTGCGGGCTGACAATGTGGCAATGGCTCCCCGAAGCACTCGCCCGCCCCGTCCCGGAGGACCGCGCGGAGACCCTGCGGCGGGTGAGGGAGATGTACGGCGCCTCGGCCGGGGACATAGTCAAAACAGAAAACCCCAATCCGCCCTTTGAGAATATACAGGAGCGCTGGCCGGATATACTGGAGCTGGCGCGTTCGCTGCCGCGGCCGGGAGAGATCGCCGCCCTGCTCGAAGCTCTGGGCGCTCCAAGCCGCCCGGCCGGCATCGGGCTGGACGCGGGTACGCTGAAAGACGGCGTGGTTTTGGCACGCGAGCGCAAAAAGACCTACACGCTGCTTCAGCTGCTGGGAAATCTCGGACTGCTTGAGAGCTTTGCAGAAAGGCTGGCGTCGGAGCTCGCGTAAACACCGCCGGCTGGGACGGCTCGGACTATGCGAGGGCTTCGGGTCGGGAAGGTTTTATCAGCAGCCTGATCCCCTATTGTTTGTCTGCAATTTGTAACATACATTCGATCTGGCGTATGCTATAATAATTGTATGGCAATCTCTACGCTTGGGACGAGGGCCGATATCCCGGCCTCCCCCTTCCGGAGGTAAAGAAGATGAAATTTTACAGACTGGCGTCAGCGCTGCTTGCCGCGCTGCTTATCGCCGCCGCAATACCCCCGCCCGTCGGTGCGCTCGGAACCGCTCCGCTGCTTGAGACGCTGATCGAGCCCAGCCTCAAGACGGAGTCTCTGTACGAATTCACCGGCGGCTCCGCCATTACATACTCAGAGGGCCGGGGCTGCGAGCTGATTGGCACGGACGGCAAGACGCTGACCGAGCGACCCTACGACCTGATCCGCCCGTGCTCCTCGGGGCTGTATGTCGCGGCCCTCAACGGGAAATACGGGGCGCTCAGCCTGCGCGGCAAGCTGATGGTCGCGCTGTCGTATGATTCTCTTTCAGACTTTTTGGACGGCTGCGCCGTGTCCGTGAAAAACGGCGTTACGCAGATAATCAACCTCGCCGGCGGTGTGAGCCCTCCGCTTGATTACGCCAAGACGGAGCTGCTCCCCGGAGGGCTTTTCAGGTTTGAGCAGGACGGGCTATGGGGGCTCGCGGCGGTGTCCGGCGAAATCCTGGCGGAGCCCGTCTATGACAAAATAGGCAATTTTTCCGAGGACCGCGCGGTGGTCAGGAAAAACGGGCTGAGCGGAGCTATCAGCAGCTCCGGCGCGGAGGTGATCCGGCCCGCGTACGCCTCACTGTCGGGCTTTAAGGGCGGCATGTCAGTCGTCTGGACCGAGGGGCTTTGCGCCATCGCGGACAAGGACGGCAAGATGCTCACCCCCTTCAAGTACAGCGCGGCCCGCCTGGAAAACGGAGTCGCTGTCACTGAGACAAGTAGCGGCGACAGCTCAATTGTGAGCGTCAGCGGCGAGGAGCTGCCGCTTGAATACTCCGTCAAGGAGGTTTTCTCCGACGGGTTGTGGATTGTCAGCGACGGTGCGCTTTACGGCGTTATGAACACGCGGGGCGAGCTTGTGCTGCCGCTTGAATATGACGGCATTGCGCCTGGGCCGGACGGCATTGGAATAGCGTTTAAGGACGGGGAGCTCATATTTATTGACGAGTTCTCCGATTCGAAGATTGTCCGTTTTGATGAAAGCGGCGACCCGTATCCCCCGATCTCATATGAGCGGGCCGATTTCACCCTCGTTCGCTCGACCTCAGCCCCGGGAGGCCTGTGGGGAATATCCGATTTTCTCGGCAACGCGCTGCTTCCCGCCCAGTACAGTAAAATCATCCCCGCCGTGCCTCTTTTTGAGGGCTACAGTGAGGACGCGGCGATGGATCGGGTTATGACCGCCGTCGCCTCCGGGCATGTAAAGCTTACGGGTCTCTTCTGGACGCTCAAAGACGGTAAATGGGGCCTCATACGGCTCACCTCCCGCGAGGACATCCCCACCGGCTGGGCAAGGGCGCATGTGGAGCGGGCCATAGCTCTGGAAATAGTGTCCGAGGGGTTCGCGAGGGCATATTCGTCCCCAGCGACCCGCGCGGAGTTCTGCGGGCTTGCGGTGGCGCTATATGAACATATCAAGGGCTCGGAAATACCGCTGCGCGTCAAGTTCACCGACACGGACGATATAAACGTGGAGAAGATGGCGGGGCTCAATGTCGTCGCAGGTACAGGCGGCAGCAGGTTCTCACCGGACGACCCGATCACCCGGGAGCAGGCCGCGCTCATACTCAGCAAGCTGATCGACGCGCTGGGAAGCGGCAGACGCGCGACTTCAGGCGCGGACAGCTACACCGATACGGACGCGATATCGGAATGGGCCCGCCCCTACGTGCTCCGCGTACGCGCTCTCGGCATTATGAGCGGGGTTGGTGACGGCAAATTCGGGCCTAAGGGCCAGTACACCCGCGAGCAGTGCATAACGACCCTGCTGAAAGTCCATGATTTGGTTAAGAAATAGTACAAAGGGCAAATACTGTCAGGTATTATCGGTACCTCAATAGTATAAACACACCGAGAGGCTTTATGGATGTAAAATACCTCAAGGGAATAGGTGAAAAGCGAGCCGGGCTGCTCGGTAAGCTCGGCCTTTTCACATGCGGAGATCTGGTTGAGTACTACCCCCGCGCCTACGAGGACCGCACCGTCTATAAAAAGCTGAGCGAGCTTGAGCCCGGCAACGCGGTCTGCGTTCGCGCCACCGTCGCCCAGCCAGTGACGCACAGCTTTGTGCGCCAGGGCCTCGACCTCTACAAAACGGCCGTTTTTGACGAGTCGGGCATGATGCGCCTCACATTTTTCAACGCCCCCTACGTGCAGGATTCACTGATACAGGGCGAAAGCTACGTGTTCTTCGGCAGGGTGACCGGCACAGCGCTCAGCCCGGAGCTGAACAACCCGGTGTTTGAGCCGGAGGGCAAACAGGGGCGCGTCACGGGGCGCATATTGCCGAAATACCCGTCCACGGCGGGCTGTCCCCAGTCGCTGCTGCGAAACGCTGTCGAGCAGGCGCTGGAAAAGCTTCCGGACTCAATGCCCGACACCCTTCCCGAGGATGTCCGCCGGGAGCGCGGACTTTGCCACCTGGGCTTCGCGGCGCGAAACATCCATTTTCCCCAGACCTGGGACGCGCTGGAGGTTGCCCGCAGGAGGCTTGTGTTCGAGGAGCTGCTGACGCTCCAGCTTGGGCTTGTAAGGCTTAAAAGCCGTTCCCTGCGGGCCGGGGGCAGAAGGCTTCAAAAGGTCGACCTGAGCGATTTTTATTCCCTGCTGGGCTTTGAGCTTACGGACGGCCAAAAGGCGGCCATAGCGGACGCGGAGCGCGACATGTGCTCCGGGCGGCTGATGGGTCGGCTCGTGCAGGGCGACGTCGGCTCCGGCAAGACCGCTGTGGCCGCGGCGTGCGCGCTGATGGCGATAAGAGGCGGATGTCAGGTCGCGCTGATGGCGCCGACCGAGATACTGGCCGAGCAGCACGCCCAAAGCCTCGCGCCGCTGATGACGCGGCTGGGAGTCGACGTCCGGCTTTTGACCGGCAGGATGACCGCCGCGCAAAAAAAGGCCGTCCGCCTCTCGCTCGCCTCGGGCGAGGCGGGGCTGTGCATAGGCACTCACGCTCTGCTGTCCGAGGGGGTCGGCTTTCAAGACCTGGGGCTTATTATTATGGACGAGCAGCACCGTTTCGGGGTGCGCCAGCGGGCGGGGCTAAGCGAAAAATCGGAGGGTCCGCCCCCTCACAGGCTGATACTCTCCGCGACCCCGATACCCCGCACCCTCTCGCTGACGCTGTTCGGGGATCTGGACGTGACGGTGATGCGCGGGCTCCCGCCCGGGCGCAAGCCGGTGAAGACATATGTTGTTGATGAGGCTTACCGCGTGCGCATAGAAAACTTTGTCAGGAAGCAGGTCGGCCTGGGCAGGCAGGTCTACTGCATCTGCCCGCTGATTGACGAGCCGGCGGACGAGTTCGCAGACCCGTCAGCGCCAACAGGGGCGGCGGCTGTGGACAAGTACGCCAGGCGGCTCAGGGAGGAGGTTTTCCCGGAGCTGCGCGTCGGCCTTGTGCACGGCAGGATGAAGGGCAAGGACAAGGAGGCCGCAATGCGCTCGTTCGCGCGGGGCGAAACCGACATCCTGGTGGCGACGACCGTCATCGAGGTGGGCGTGGACGTGCCCAACGCGTCGCTCATCATTGTGGAAAACGCGGAGCGCTTTGGGCTGTCGCAGCTCCACCAGCTCCGCGGGCGCGTGGGGCGCGGGGTGCACGAGAGCTATTGCGTGCTGTTTTTACAGACCTCAAACGAGACCTCAGAAAAGAGGATGGAGATCATGCGCTCGTCAAACGACGGCTTCGCGATCGCCGAGGCCGACCTCGACCTGCGCGGGCCCGGCGACTTCTTCGGGGACAGGCAGCATGGCCTGCCGGTATTCAAGCTCGCCGACCTTTCCGGGGACACAGGGCTTGTGCGCGAGGCGCGCGAAACCGCCGCCTCAATTCTCGCCTCCGATCCCGAGCTCTCTCTTCCGGCGCACCGCGCCCTGGCCGGGCGGGTTGACAGGCTGATGGAGAATATGGGAAGAGACTGATACCAAGCTTTCAGAGCGATGACAAACTACAGTTTGTCATCGCTCTGAAAGCTTGGCGCAGCAAGCTTCTGTAAATTAATACCGTCAGATTTTAAACAGGTATTATTATTACACCATAAAAAAATTTACGCGCAGACATCGACAGTCCTGCGCTCTTGTGGTAAATTGGAATACGCATAACACAGAAGCTGAAGGGAGAAGCTCAAATGAAAACACTGTACAATGGCAAAACAAAGACGGTGCTCATGGATGAGGTCAGCGGCGAGGTCTGCCTGCTTTTCAAGGACGACGCCACAGGCGAAAACGGCGTGTTTGACCCCGGCTCCAACACGGTTGGCGGGAGCGTCGCCGGCAAGGGGAAAACGGGGCTGGCCGTCTCAAAATACTTTTTCGAGCTGCTGGAGACAAATGGAATCCCAACGCACTATCTGGGAGCCGATATTGACAGGGGTCTGATGCGGGTGCGGAACCTCACCGTCCCCAAGCTGGAGTTCGTGCTGCGCTACTTTGCGGCGGGCAGCATGTGCCGCAGGTTTACTCTGGACGAGGGTATTCCGTTTGACCCGCCTTACGCCGAGGTGACGCTGAAGGACGACGAACAGGGCGATCCGCTCATCAGCGAGCGCCTGTGCGTCATGAAGGGGTTGCTGATAGAGGGGCAGTACGAAATCGCGCTGGGTATTCTGACCAGAGTTGGCGAGGTGTTGAAAAAAGAGCTGGCCGGAATGGAGCTCTCCCTGATAGATTTTAAGATAGAGATAGGCTGCGACAAAGATGGAAAAATGTATGTGGTCGATGAGATAACCCCTGATATCTGGCGTGTGCGCGACAAAAACGGTGCCATCCCCAATCAGATCGACTGCGCGGGGCTTGTTTTGGAGAAAATACTGAACAAATAAAAAGCGTAATATAAGGGGGAAAACCACCAATGACAATCAAGGACGACAGGGCGACCGGGCTGAAAATCGCCTATGTGGGCGGAGGTTCCAGAAACTGGGCCTGGGGGCTTATGAGCGACCTGGCGCAGGAGAAAGCGCTGTGCGGAGAGGTGGCTTTGTACGACATTGATTATGCCGCCGCGAAAACCAACGAGACCATAGGCAACAGGATACCAAAGGACAGCGAGGTCGTCTCCCCCTGGATCTACCGCGCGTACGAGACCCTTCCAGAGGCGCTGAAGGGGGCGGATTTCGTCGTGATTTCAATATTGCCCGGCACATTTGACGAAATGGCGTCCGACGTCCACGCACCGGAAAAATACGGCATATACCAGTCGGTCGGAGACACTGCGGGCCCCGGCGGCATAGTCAGGGCGCTGCGCACAATACCGATGTTTGAGGAAATTGCGCTGGCAATAAAGGAGAACTGCCCGGACGCGTGGGTAATCAACTATACAAACCCGATGACTATCTGCGTCCGGACTCTGTACCGCGTCTTTCCCGGAATTAAGGCCTTCGGCTGCTGCCATGAGGTGTTCGGCACCCAGAGTCTTTTGAAGAGCGCGCTTAGGGAGCGCCTGGGAGTCGGGGACGCGGGGCGTGTGGATATCAAGGTCAACGTGCTGGGCATCAACCACTTCACATGGATAGACAGCGTGCGCTATAAAAACATCGACCTCCTGCCGGTTTACAGGGATTTCGCCTCGGAGCACAGAAAAAGCGGCTATAGCGAGGATCGGGGCGGCGATATCGAGTTCAACCGGTTTTTCACCAGCACCCAGAGGGTCAAGTTCGACCTCTTTCTGCGCTTCGGAGTAATTGCTGCGGCGGGAGACAGGCACCTGGCCGAGTTCTGCCCGGGCAAATGGTACCTTCAGAGCCCGGAGCAGGCGCGCGGCTGGGGCTTCGATCTCACCCCGGTGAGCTGGAGGGTGAAAAACCTTGCGGACAGGCTCGAAAAGAGCCGCCGCCTCGTCTCCGGAGAGGACCGCTTCGAGCTCAACGAGACTGGCGAGGACGGCGTTAGGCAGATCAAGGCGATTCTGGGCCTCGGGGAAATCGTCACAAACGTCAACCTCCCCAACATGGGGCAGTTTGCCAACGCGCCGCCGGACGCTGTTGTGGAGACAAACGCGCGCTTTGCCTCAGGCACGGTTTCCCCGGTTGTGGCAGGGCGGTTGCCGGACAGCGTCTACGCGCTTATGGCGGCGACAATTCACAATCAGGAGTGCGTTGTGGAGGCCGCGCTTAACCGCGACCTGGAGCTGGCCTTCGAGACGTTCGCCAACGATCCGCTCGTCACAATCTCGCTGGCCGACGCCCGCGAGCTCTGGAACACCATGCTGGAGGGGACAAAAAAGTATCTGGGAATGTACAGACTTTAAGAAGAGGAGGCGCGGTGTGAAGAGCTACCGTAAAGAACTGCATTTTCACACAAAGACCCGCAGGGCGTATATAAACATTACTCCTCAGGTGGAGGCGGAGCTCCGGGAGAGCGGAATACGGGAGGGGCTGCTGCTCGTCAACGCCATGAACATCACAGCGGGCGTGTTCATCAACGACAACGAGAGCGGTCTGCACCGGGATTTTGAGCGCTGGCTGGAAAAGCTCGCCCCGGAAAAGCCCTACGAACAGTATGACCACAACGGGTACGAGGACAACGCGGACGCGCATCTGAAGCGCACCGTCATGGGGCGTGAATGCGTCTGCGCGGTGACGGGCGGCAGGCTGGACTTCGGAACCTGGGAGCAGATATTCTACGCCGAGTTTGACGGGATGCGCGACAAGCGCGTCCTGATCAAAATAATAGGCGAATAGACGGCATTGAGCCGGTGACGAGGGGGCGGATTCCATATCCGCCCCCTCGATTTCTATCCGACATTTTAGCGTTGGTCGTGTGTATTGATCACTCGCGCTTTTGTTGGGAAAAGTATACAAAAACTAAAGACAACATGACATGTATATGCTTTACATCAACAATTTGGAGTGATATAATATTTGCGCCTTTCCAATATGGAGAGAGATGGGAGAATATGCAAAAGGAGAGAACAGCCATGATTCTCAAAAAAAGGCCATTGAGTGTCCTCCTCGCGTTTCTGATGCTTTTCACGCTTTTACTGCCAAACGCGTCCCTGGCAGCGTCCGATCAGCCGGCGCCTGCGGTAACGGATGTCTCCGTCCGCCCCGGCACTATAGTTGAGACGCTTGCGGCGTATGTCATTGTCTCAGCAAGTTCCGAAAACCTCGGCGGGGAAAAGCTCTACGCGTACCTTCAGGTCGGCTCGGAGCTTCTGTACGAGACAGAGCTCAAGGACGGCACGGCGCGTATGTACGTCCCTGCCGCCCCTGTCGCCGGTACATATGACGTCGTTGTCAAGGACAAGGCCGGTCTTGCCTCCGGCAAGGCCCCGATAGAGGTTACAGAATATGACCTCTCGATCTGGAGCGCGACCGCCCACGCCGGAGAGGGCGGCTATATCTATCTGAGCTTCAGCGAGCCCGTCTCCACCAAGACAGGCTATAAGTCAAAGGTAAACGAAGCTGCCGTCAAATGCTCGCAGTATGCAGCAGCCGAGCTCAAGCTCGACGCGATTGCGGACGAGCTTCCCGCCGGCCCGATAAGCGTTGAGGTCTCCGGGGTCAAGTATCCCCGCCTGTTCCCGTCCTACTCCTTCACATTTAAGGCCTCCTTCACCTATAAGCTCGCCCCCACCACCATGAAGTTCACCATGCTAGGCACCACCGACATCCACGGCCGCGGCATGAACTACGACTACGCCACCGCCGCCGGCAACCAGAACTACGGGCTTGTCAGAGTCGCGAGCTATGTCAAAAAGGTTCGCTCCGAGGTTACCAACGTCCTGCTTCAGGATAACGGCGACCTGTTCCAGGGCACCACCATGTCCGTGCTGTACCTGACCAAATACGACGTCGAGCACCCGCTCGCCAGGCTTATGCGCCACATGGGCTATGACTCCTGGGTGCTGGGCAACCACGAGTTCAACTACGGCCTGGGCGTGCTGGACAACTTTATTGCCGACATGGAAGCCCCGGCGGACGACAACGGAACCCCGATCCCCACCCTGTCCGCCAACACCTATAAGACCGAGGACGGCTCAAACTACGTCCACCCATACATAATCAAGCCGATGACCGCCGAGGACGGCTCCACCATCAACGTCGGCGTGCTCGGCCTTACCACCCCGAACATTCCGAGCTGGGATCTTGAGCAGAACTGGAAGGGCCTTGAGTTCCGCGGCCAGCGCACCCAGACCGGCAACATGGCCGACGAGGTCAACAAGTGGGTTCCGATCATGAAGGCGGACGGCGCCGACGTGATCATCCTCTCGTTCCACTCCGGACTTGAAAGCGCCGGCTCCTCCAGCAACGCCGACCAGGTCCGCGCCGCCGTCGCGGGCTCCAGGGGCGTGGACGCCGTGCTCTACGGCCACGACCACAGCCGCAACCTTGCCACCATCTCCAACCTCGACGGCAAGCCGATCTCAGCGATCAATCCGGGCGGCCCCAGCGCCCAGTACATGTCCCGCATCGACTTCGTCATCAACCGCGACGAGGCCGGCGCGATCCACGTGTCAAATGTAAGCCCGAGCAACATCCAGATGAACGACGCCAACGCGCCCGTGGACGAGGATGCCCTCAAGATTCTGTCCACTTACCATCAGGCCGCGCTGGACTACGACAACCAGGTCATCGGCGAGGCGGGCGAGGCGTTCCCGAACCCGTCCATATATCAGCCCTCCGCCCTTGTCGACATCGTGCATCAGGCCCAGCTGCGTTGGTCGGGGGCTCAGGTCTCCATCACCGCGCCGCTGACCCTCAATGTCAAGTGGGCCAAGGGACCGTTGAGCGTCAAGGACGCCGGCGCCGCCTACATCTACGAGAATACGCTCTACAATGTCAAAATGACAGCCGCCAACATCAAGGGCTGGATGGAGTATGTGGCTGGAAACTATTCCTACAATTCTGAAACCGGGAACTTCGGCTACAAAGGGTCGACCTACAACGCGGACAGCCTCTGCGGCATCACCTACGACGTTGACCTCTCCAAGCCGACCGGAAGCCGGATCGTCAACATGCGCTACCAGGGCAGGCTGGTTACGATGGATCAGGAGTTCATCGTCTGCATCAACAACTACCGTTTCGCGGGCCAATGCATGACCGCCGCCGGGCTGACCCAGGGCGACATGAGCCTTGTCACCTGGGACTCGCAGGTAGAGATGGGTTATGAGGACGGCCAGGTTCGCAGCATGGTTATCAACTATGTCCGCGAGAAGGGCACCGTATACCCGACCATCTACACCGACTGGAAGCTCTCCGGCACCGAGGTTCCGGTTGAGACCGAGAACATTGAGCTCGGCGCGAGCGCCCTCACCCTGACTCAGGGCGTCGGCCAGACCTCCCAGCTGACCTGGACCGGCTTCGAGGGCCAGACCCCGGTCTTCTCCAGTTCCAACGAGAACGTCGCCACCGTTAGCGCCGCCGGTCTCGTAACCGTAACCGGCATGGGCGACGCCGTCATAACCGCCAGGATCGGCCGCGCCTACAGCACTTGCGCCGTCACTGTCAAGGAGGACGTCAAAAAGCTCACCCTGCTGAGCTTTAACGACTACCACGGCACCATCGACGCGGCTGCCGAAACCAGCAGCTCCGGTGTCCCGGGCCTCGCCAAGTTCGCGGGCGGCGTCAAGCGCGAGGTGGCGAATACCGCCAACGAGACCCTTGTGCTGGCCACCGGCGACAACTACCAGGGCACCGCCGTCTCCAACCTCAATCTGGGCCGCCCGGTCAACGACATGATGAAGGCGATCGGGGTCAAATACTCGGCCATAGGCAACCACGAGTTTGACTGGACAAACGACCTGTTCGACATGTGGCAGAAGGAGGGCGATTTCACCTTCCTGTGCGCCAACATGGAGCTGAAGGCCACCGGAGAGATTCCGTCCTTCTGCAAGCCCTACGCGATATACACCGCCGCGGACGGCCTGAGAGTCGGCATCCTAGGCCTGATCACCAAGGAGACCCCGAGCCTCGTCAAGGCCGCCAACGTCGCGGACTTCAACTTCATAAACGGGGTGGACGCGGCCAAGAAGTACGTTCCCCTGATGCAGGCAGAGGGCTGCGACTTTATCATCGCTCTGGCGCACATGGGCGGCAGCGAGTGCGACAACCTCGCCTACGTCGAGGGCATCGACGCCGTGTACGGCGGACACACCCACTCCACCACCAACAAGGTGGTCAACGGCGTGCCGGTCATCCAGAGCTACACCAACGGTCGCCTGCTTGGCCGCATCGACCTTGAGTACAACTTGACCACCGGCCTCAAGAAGGTCACCGCAAACAACATCGACTTCCAGACCAGGGCCGCCAGGGCCGCTCTGCCCGTCGACGAGGGTGTCAAGGCTATGGTGGACGCGTACAACGCCGCCTCCGCCCCGATGCTGGACGTGGTCGTCGGCTACCACGAGACCGGTCTGACCTCCTCCTCACAGGTCTACGACTGGGCGGACGAGCTTGTCTACGCCTACATTCTCAAGGAGACCGGCGTCAACCACGTCGTCATCCAGAACTCGGGCGGCTGGCGCTCGCAGGGCATACCGCTGCCGCAGGGCGACATCACCGTGCGCTATATGTACAGCCTGATGCCGTTCGACAACGCCATCTGCCTGATGGACATGACCGGCGCGCAGCTCATCAAGCACTACGAGCAGCAGGCGACGACCCTGGACGACAAGGGAAACCCCAAAAATCTTGGCTCCAAGGGCCTGATCTGGGGCATGACCAAGCGCGACGGCAAGTACTATATGACCTCCGGCGAGACCGAGGTCGAGGTGCTTGACTCCACCGAAATCACCTACCGCGTCGCCTGCAACGACTTCATGATCACCGGCGGCGACAACTTCGACTTCGTTACCGGCGTCACAAACGTCACCTACATGGGTGTCGCCCTGCGCGACGGCATGATCGAGGTGCTCAAGAGCCGTCTGCCTGTCACCAAGCTGACCGTCCTGAGCTTCAACGACTTCCACGGCGCGATCGACGAGGCGTCCGGCTCCAGGGGCAACCCGGGCCTAGCCAAGCTCGCCGACTCGGTGCTGAAGGAAAAGGCGAACGCGGTCGATCCGGCCAACGTCCTGATGCTCAACACCGGAGACACATTCCAGGGCTCCGCCGTGTCCAACCTCAACCGCGGCAAGCCTGTCAACGAGATGCTCAAGTACATCGGAACCCAATATTTCGCCATCGGCAACCACGACTTTGACTGGCTGGAGGACGGCAAGGTGGACGGGCTGTTCTACCGCTGGGCCGAGGAGGGCGGCTACAAGTTCCTTGCCGCCAACATGGTTAAAGAGGCGACCGGGGAGATACCCGCCTACTGCCAGCCCTACGGCACCTACACAACCCCAGAGGGCGTCAAGGTCGGGGTGCTCGGCCTGGTCACCACAGGCGTACCCACCCTGGTCAGGGCCGCGAATGTCGCGGGGCTGAAGTTTTTCAGCGCCAAGGAGACCGCCGAGAAGTACGTGCCCATTATGAAGGCGGAGGGCTGCGAGATCATTATCGTCCTGTCCCACATGGGCAGCAGCGAGGCGCGCGGCGCAGCCATTGAGGGCGTTGACGCCATTTTCGCGGCCCACACCCACGCGCTGGAGAACACCTCCTACAACGGGGTGCCTATCCTCCAGGGCTCCAACAACGGCCGCTACATCAGCAGGTTTGTGATAGAATACAACTACAAATCCGGCAAGAAGAGCATATCCGCAGTCAACGTGGATCTGTACAACAACAAAAACAGCCTGACCGCGGACCCCTATGTCAAGGGGCTGGTCGACCAGTACAACGCGGCGCTCGCCCCGATCCTGGAGGAGGTCGTCGGCTACCACGAGACCGGCATTGAGGGCAACATGCAGAAGGTCGGCGAGTGGGGCGACGAGCTTGTTTACCAGCACATCCTCGACGAGGAATACGCGCCCCACATCGTCTTCTCCAACAGCGGCGGCTGGCGCGTGGACTACCTCCCGAAGGGCGACATCAAGATGAGCTACCTGTATACCCTGATGCCGTTCGACAACTTCATCGTCCTGATGGACATCACCGGAACCCAGCTCCTCGTGCACCTGAACAAGTCCGGCACCTTCAACTACTCCTACGGCGCGAAAAAGGTGGGGGACAACTTCTACCTGCTGGACGGCACGCCGATAATCCCGGAGGGCACCTACAAGGTCGCCTGCAACGACTTCATGTTTACCGGCGGCGACGGCTACGACTTCGTGACCGGCGTGTCCAACGCGCAGTACATCGGCGACTGGCGCGAGGGCATGGCGCAGACCCTCAAGAGCCGCCTGCCCAAGCCAGAGCCTGAACCTGAGGCCGTGCAGGTTTACGATGGCGCCAACCTCCCCGCAGTGAAGGATCTGACCGGAGCGGGGCTCGGAGGCGAGCTGGTATCTACACCCAAATCACCGGTCATAATTCCTAAGATTCCAGTGACAGGCAGATATGTTACAATTGATTGACAGACGCAAAACAACGGGAGCGGGGGAGCGCGTAATGCGCTCCCCCGCTCCCGTTGCGCCTCTAATAAATGACGTATTTTTTTAAATTTTGAGCTATTTTGTCATTTACCTCTATTTCCTGAAATCTCATATTGATATATCGCGTGATAACTGTATACTAAAAAGGTTGGTGGGACAGCGGCTTGGCAAAATTCCCGTTTTTAAGCTCCGGAATAATCCGGGCTCCGGAACATACGCCGAACTATAAGCGCCAGCGACAACAATAGATTGCTGGCCAGATAAAGAGATCAGGGAGAGGTTATGGGATGCACAAAATTTTAATCGTGGACGATGAGCCGCTGCTGCGAAACGCTATTGGCTCGCTGGAGGATTGGGCCTCAATGGGATACGATCTCAGTTTGCAGGCCGGCAACGGGCAAATGGCCCTTGATATATTGGCAAAGCAGAAGGTTTCACTTGTGCTCTGTGATATAATGATGCCCGAAATGGACGGACTTAGCTTTTTGGAACGGTTCAACGCGCTTAAGTACACTCAGCCGGTCATTATGCTCAGCGCGTACAACGATTTTGAATCGGTGCGCAAGGCGTTTAAGCTTGGCGCGAAGGACTATCTGATAAAATCGAATCTGGATTCCAGGACGCTTTTGCAGCTGTTTTCCTCAATCCTCAGCCCCCTGGAAAGCCCCGCGGGCTATTGCATGGCGATATCAAACGCGATTGAGTTCATCAAGCGCCACTACTGTGAGGACATCAGCCTAAAAACTGTCAGCCAGTTCAGCGAGCTGAGCGAGAGCTATTTCAGCAAGCTCTTCTCCAAGGAGGTCGGAATATCGTATGTCGACTACCTGCTGCATATCCGTGTTGAAAACGCGGAGCGCCTTTTGAGAACCACAAACATGAAGATATACCAGGTTGCGGAGCATGTGGGCTTTAACAGCGTCGAGCATTTCTGCCGCATGTTCAAGAGAATAAACGGAAAAACCCCCAACAGCTTTAAAAACGAAAAGACAATAGGATGAATGTGAGTGGTTGTTTAAACAGGTAATAGTATCGGTAAACCAGGGCAGCAGGAAAGGGTCAAGGCGCCGCAAAACACGTTTGCGGCGCCTTGACCCTATACGTTCAATTCAGGAAGGGAAACATCCAATATAACTGATCGGACACTACCCGGAAAAATCTCTTCACCTCGGACAAAGCCGATCCCCCCGCCACTTAATAACAGAGCTTCCGTGGTATTTGGGGTTGTTCAGAAGATTCCGCCGCAAGAGGTGGAAGGTTAGTCCTGCCCGGGAGACTCCACAAATTTCACCGGGTAGAGGCCCGTATCAGCAAAAGCAATTGGCAGGGCTTGCCTATACCCCGCCGTCCCGCGCCCCGCGCAGGAAACGGTTCAGCGATATTTTGCCTACTATGAGCATAACCGCGATAAGAAGCAGTCCGTTGGAGATCGCGAAAGCGTATCTGTCCAGATCTATCGCCAGCAATATGGCCACGCATGTGACCTCCGCAACCAGAATTATGCGGCAGCGTCTGCGGTAGATCCTGACTTCAGTCGCACCGAGTTGCTTATTGGGTGTGCCCACCGGGGCAAGCAACCAGATCACGGCGGTTCCGGTCGAAGTGGACGCCGCAGCGACTGCAAAAAACGCAACCGGGGGGACGACCAGCAACGCCACAAAAAAAACAGATGCATAGATGAGGGAACACAGATAACATTTTTTGTGCGTCGAGGCATGGAATCCCCCCGATGCAGAGCGCTGAATTGAAAACGCCAGATAGTAGACAAAACCTGCAAGAGGCTCCCTGAACAGCAGGCTCAGGGCGATGAAGCTGAGAACTCCCCCCAGCGAGGATATTAGCATCTCTGCCCCGTATCTGTAAACTCCGGCAGACGCCCTGGTGTTAAGACCGCTCTGCTCTATCCTGCCGGCAATCAGTCCCGCAAGCCTCTTATACATTAGAACCCGCGCATCGCCTTAAGTTCTTCGGGCTCCTGAGGTTGGTGAAACAAGAATGCGCAGGGCCACAGTGAAAACGCAACCGCACTCAAAAATGAAACCGCCGCAATACACTTAGTCAGCAGGAAAGCAATATTCTTCATACCCGGAATTTCCTCCTGTCTCTTTTTTAGCCTCATGCGCACTTCAGCTTGTTCGTATAGTAGACCTTTAAAACTCAGAAAAAAAGAGCATATGCGATTTTCGTCGTTTTTTACGCACCTTTTGTAAAATGTCCTCAAAAAAAACAACAGGGCGGTCTCCTAACCGCCCGCATGTACAACAATTTGTTTATATGTTCAATAAAATACTTAACGTAAAAATACCGTTTTCCAGCTTTGGATCAAGCTTCCCATTGTACTTTTTTGCCACCCTGTCGACACTTTTCAGACCTATCCCATGGCCGCTCCCCAGTTTGGTGGACAGAATATTGCCGCTTGAATCGGTTTTCAGCCTCCCGGCGCAAGGGTTTGCAACCTTTATACTGAGAAAGCTCCCTCGCTGCTGCGCGTTGAGCTTAACATACCTCCCCTTCTCCTCTCCACGCTGAGCCTCAAAGGCGTTGTCCAGCGCGTTTGAGAAAATACTGCACAAATCCATTTTGTCAACCGAGACATCCTTGTCCATATTGAGACTCACCTGGAGGTCTATGCCCAATTCCCTTGCCTTGTTAAGTTTCCCGTGCAGCACCGCGTCAACGACCGTGTTGCCCTCGAAATACTTCGGGGCGTTCCTGCTTATCTCCGCATCCACCTCCCGCAGGTATTCAGTCACCCTTTCGTTTCCCCCGCCTTCTCTCATCATGCTCTGCATGGCGCCAATGTGGTGCCTCATATCGTGGCGAAGTATGTCAATATTCTGCTGGAGCTTTTCTATCTCCGAGAATTTCTCGACCTCAAACGCGCGCCTCTGCTCAAGCAGCTCCTTTTCCTTTTCGGTTACGGCGAGTCGCTTTGAACGTGAAAACAAATAGTAGATCGCGAAGTTGAGCAACAGCAGCCCAATAGCTGCAAAGATGTTTAAAATAATTCTCGTATTTAATAGCATTGCACTATGAAAACACAGAACAATTGCCGTCATCAGCGATATGGCCGATACAAACATTAAAGCCATGAAATCCTTTGCCAGCAGCCGTTCCTCTCTTTGTTGCCCCGCCCGTATTATTATACTGCATATTGTGAACTGAAATAACTTTGAAATAATCGCTAACGGTATATTTCCTGCCTCATCTGCCGCCACTCCATATGGAGACTTTATTACAAAGTAGTTTGCCGTATAATACACCAACAGGTCGCATGATACGAGCACCAGAAAATAAGTAAACAAATGCATAATTCTGGAACGTATTTCACCGGAATATAAAATAAGTGTAATTATTGCAACTGAAATAACCGCGACAAAAAGCTTTAAAATAACAATATCGATCCTGCCAAATATCCACAATACGGCTATATACGCCATCCCGCTGAAAAAATAAATAGCTGAATGATTTAAACGTCTTTCATAAAACGTATCAAACAACATAAAGATCATATAAACTTCCGCAAAGCTAACAAAAATGCTGACGAGAACCGTGATCAACTCCAACATCATGTGCTTTCCCCCATTACATTAATAACCGCGCTCAGAACCTCATCCCTTCTATCTCTTGCCACAAGGAGCTTCGCCCCGTTTGAAAGCGCAATATACAGGTCTCTGCCGTCCCGGCTCTTCTGGACAGATTTTATATGTATCGGATTAACGCAGTAGGACACATGAGGCTGGACAAAGCCATGCTCCCTGCGGAGCTCGTCGCTCAGGTATTTTATACCCCCGCTGATCCTCAAAGTCTCCGTCTTGCCGGAGGCGTTCAGATAATGCACTATAACCATCCGCTTGTCTGAATGCGCGTAAATAAACCGGCTCGCCGGAAGCTTTACAACGCTCCCAGCCGGCCGGAATATTATAATCCTCTCGCTCTTGATGAGGTGGTTCAGAGCGTCTCTCACATCGTTAAAAAAATCATCCCTGTCTATGGGCTTAAGTATGTACCGGTAGGCCGAGACCTTGTAGCCGTCCTTCCAGTGCTGTTCAAAACCCGTGACAAAAAAGATTTTCACATTGTTGTCAACCTCACGGATCTTCCGCGCGGTCTCGAATCCGCTCATCCCGGGCACCTGATAATCAAGGAAAATCAGGTTATACCCGGTTTCTATATATTTTAGCAGCTCATCTCCCGACGTGTATCTATGTATCACATATTTATATTTTATCCTAGAGGTTCTGCTTTCAAGCGTGAAAAATTCACTCAGTAAATTTACAAGAATTTCGATTTGGTCAGGCTCGTCGTCCATAATGGCTATCTTGAGCATACGACTCATCCTATGCGTTTATTATTATATCTGACTTCCCCGAAGCAACCACCCGCGAACAGACATACTGCTCAATTTTCATTGCTGTACAAACGTGTACAGCAATATTTAAATGATAATCATCTTAATGCGCCATGCAGCCTTGTGTTTATCGTAGCGCGCTGGGGCGCATGATGATTATATGTTTATTGGTCTATTTTGTCAAATCTATATATTTTTAAATTCATACGACGTCATAGTAATCTATTGTGTTGTTATAATAACGTATGCTGAACAAACCCACCAATCTGTTTTGCGTTGTTGGCAGAGAAATGGGCGGGTCACGCTCAGCGCAGTGGCGCTGTCGGTAGTCTGCGCGGGGAGGGTCAACATACTTTTGGACGCGCGGTTAAACACATGACTTGCCTTTGCTCTTCGTCATATGTTTAATTGGTACATTAATATTGACTGCCCATAAATTTCTCAACCCACAGCGAAATGTCCTGCCTGTTTTCTACAGGCAGCTTTTTTATCAGATTGCGCACATGTATTTTGACAGTCTCCTCAGATAGATACAGGTCAGCGGCTATCTCGGCGTTGGTCATGCCCCGGCGCAGGCAATGCAGCATATCGGATTCCCTTCGTGTGAGCTTATAAGTCTTTGATACAGCGGCGTTAACGGGATCAAAATCACCCGTGCCTCCTACCTTTTCCCTGATTGCGTTAACTCGCCGACTCACCTCCGCAGATGTCAAGTGCAGCTTTCTGGAAATGTCGCGCTGGGAATCCCCTTCTATCAAGAGCAGGGCAACCTCACGTTCCTCCTGGGCGAATAATCCCACTGTCTCGGCGTTGAGCAAGGAACCTTTCATTTGAGTTTCCTGCATATCGTACAGACTCCCCAGAAGCTCAAGCGTCTCATCCGCCATTTTGGAACAATACGGGTTTTGGCCGGCGTATTTTGAATATAGCCTGAGCGCGGTGCGTCCGGCATTTTCAGCTTCCGCAATTCGCTGCATGACCTTATACAAACTCCCCATATTGTAATAAATATCCGCCAAATCCGACTCAAAAGCTCCGGGGTTTCCAGCAGCCAGGTTTTTAATAATTTTCTGTGCGGCCCTGAACATCTCCTCAGCTTCCGCAAACCGCTCGGTTTCCTGGTATATGGAGGCGAGATTGCTGTAGGTGTCCGATACATATAGCTCGTATGCGCCGGGATTGCGTTCGGAAAGCTTCAGCCGAATTTCCAGCGAGGTTTTGAACACATCCTCCGCCTTTGCATACTGCTGCGTAGAGTAATATACCGCCCCGAGACCGTTATAGCTGTTCGCCAGAACCTTTTCAAAAGCCTCCGGGCTGCGGTCGGACAGCCTTTTTCTGATCTCCAGAGCGGACCTATGCATCCTTTCGGCTTCCTCGTATCGCTCAGTAACCCAGTATAGCAATCCAAGGCTATTGTAGATGATCGCCAAATCCGGTTCAAAGGCTTCGGGATTACGCCCGGCCAGCCTCATCTGTATTTCAAGCGCCGGCTTGTACATCTCCTCAGATTCCGCCATGCGCTCAGCGTCATAAAAAATATCTCCAAGGACGGTGTAAATCTTCGCCAGATCAGCTTCGAACGCGCTCTGATCCCTAGCAGCCAACTTTTTCCAAATTTCAAGAGCCTTTCTGTAAACAGATTCGGCTTCATCTAAACGCCGCATGTCTTTGTATAGATTGCCAAGGCTCAGGTAATTTTTACCCATAATGGGCTCATAAAGGTCATATCTTAAAACAATCAGTCTTTTTAAAATGTCGTGTGCGGATTTGTATACGGCTTCCGCTTCCGCAAAGCGCTTTGCTTCTCTGAAAAGGAGGCCAAGCTGATCATAACAGTCCAGCAAGTCGGAGCTATATGCGCCGCTTGGGGCTGTTTTTGCGAAAATTGAAATAGCGTCATCGAACACAGCTTCCGCCTCTTGCATGCGTTGAACACGATAGTATATCCCGCCGATGAATTTGTAAAATCGTCCCAGCTCAATGTCCGGTATCTTCTTAGCCGGATTCCGGTAATAATATAACAACCGCTCCGCTACTTTAACACTTTCGTTTTGTCTGCTCTGTTCAAATAAAAACTTCGCATATGCAAGCGTGGCTTTCCTTGGAAGGTCATATCGCTCCTCTATCCGAGCGGCTTCCAGGTAACAAAGCTCCACGTCCCTCCATTCCACAAGCGATTCATAGGTCTCTTTTAATTGCAGCAACTCGTTCACATAAATCTGAGCGCGCTTAATGACTCTGTCCGCAAGGTCATCGTTGACGCGGCTGTCATTAATAATCGCGTCGTAATCCAATACCTCCGCTGCCCTTCGGAATTCGCCGCGCCATATCAGCCAGTAGCTTTCTGCCTGTCGAGCAGACAGCTCTCCCCGAGTTATCTGATTATACATACTTTCAATAACAGCGTATAGTTTTTGCTCAATATTATTTATCTCTTCCAACACGGTGTTGCGCTGTTGGGATAGATCGAAAAACGACTTATAAGCTGTGACATCATCAGATTTTTCCCAAAAATGCGTTTTTGCCTTGTTAAATGCGTCATCCAATTCCGCAAGCCTGGCTCTCAAAACACCAAGCTCTTTATGCCCTGAAATCAAATCCACATTATCCAATACAAGCAGCTCATTGGCGCCCTGCCATGCCCTGCCGCTCTCAAGCCTTATATCCACTCCGTCCAGCCCCAGCAGCCGAATTTGTATCAAAATGCCCAGCAGCAAGGTATCTATATGTTTATAAGTATTGCAATAATATCCTGTCTCGTGATAAATCCTGTCAATCAGCCGCAAGGTTTCTCCTGTCTGCGGCAGCGTATCGGCTTTCAAGTAGAGCATGGCTTTGGATCTGTTATTTTCATCGCAGCATTTTAGGGCTGCTGTATATTCAACCAGAACATGGCTCCCGTCATTTTCTGAAACTACAAAGAATACTAGATCGTGCTCTGGAAGCTCCGCGTCATATCCGCCGAACTGACGAGCAGAACCGACAGTTAAGATTGTTTCCACACTTATAACAAAAGTAAAATACAGGCCCTTATCCAGATAACTGTCATTCAGCCTGCGAAAAAAATCATCAATTCTTACTCTGTCCGCATTGATATCCGCTGTTGAAGAGTTGATAAAAATATTAATTTTTTTCATAGTCTACATCCTTTTTATCTATCCCGCAAGTAAACATTGAGCTAATTGGCTCCTCTAGACATCCCGCTCCTTAGCTGGAGATGCAATTTAGGCGCAATCCGCACAACATTAAACGGTGCCTCAACAACTCAAACCTCCTTAAAGTATATACTTACTCGGCAATTATGTCAATGACAACGCGCTTCAACCAGCCGAGCCCCAGTTGGATCATGTGCGGTTTAAAATACTTTGCACTTATTGATAAATTATGCTCTGATAAAGAGTGCTTTTAAAGACAATGCTGACGCCGTAATATAAAATATTTCTGGGAATGCTTGTTTTTTCAGACTGCTTGAGCGCATAAAGTGACTTGATTTCGTTTTCCCCAACGTTTTGTTTAGTCAAGCGAAAAACCCGCCAGTGAATATAGTTGAAAAACCCGCCACCGGGAGAGAAAAATGTGGTATAGTAAAGGGGACACAAGAGTCGGTTGTACCCCCAAGAAGCACTATCGTTTGGAATCATCAAGCCAAGCGATGGTTTCCTTAAAACAGCCGCCTTTGTCGAGCGAAACACAGCCCAGTTCGTCGAGAATATTGGTCCCACGATTGAACCTTGCCGCAATAGCTCCTCAAAATGCTCTGCCCGCTGTGCGGGAGGCGCATTTTCCCGCCACTGGCGGTGAAAAGGGATATAGAGAAAGCCGGGGTTTTTGAAATAATCGAAAAGTTGAAACTGATATATAGATTTTGAATGGTGTGGTTGGTATGGAGGTTTTTAAGAACCCAAACTGCCGGAAAGTCCGTGGCAGTCATGTTTTAGAAATCGTCTGCGGTCATTGCAAGACTTTCATCGCCAACTATCAAAAAGTTGGCGAAAGCAACTTTGTGAAGATGTATAATGACCGCATCATTGACGGCTGTGTGGATTTTTCACAGTATCACGGCGCGATATTTTGCCCGAACTGCGGAGAACGCATTGCTACGCGGTACATCACGAAAATGGATAAGAAAGAGGCGTATCGGCTTGTTCCGTCCGCTTTCAACAAAAGGAAGATATAGATAGACTGCTGATACTAATCCCATGTTAAAACCTTCCGCTTAGAAATTTGCAGAAGCTTGCCTCAGCAAGCTTCTGCAAATCAATACCGTCAGGCTTTAAACAGGTATTAGTATGAGAAACGCGACCATGGCTTCGTCTACATTCTGAAAGATTTAATCCACAGGGCTGTTTTTTGAGGGTCTTCATTTTACAGCGTCCTGATCCAGACGCTCATCTCGCCCAGTCCCCTGTTTGCCCAGAGGAAATATGGAATTGCCTTGAGCGTGCAGGGGAGATATTCGGGCTTACTCCTGTCGTCCAGTACGCTGTACAGCGGCGCGGACTCCCTCCCGGGCTTGAGCCTGTAACCCGTGAAGGAGACTGAGACAGTTCCCCCCAGAAGGTTGGGCTCAAACGCCGACACCAGCAGCGCACTTTCCAGCACGGCTATCTCGTGCAGGTTTTCCCCGTTGTCTGCCTGCTCAAGGCAATATACGAGCGGGCCCCGCCGTATCGCGAGCTTCCCGATATCGGCCCGGAGCATGGGGTTTGCGATTACAAAGCAGGGCTTCATCTCAAAGGAGACCGTGATGCTGTCGCTGCGCCCCCAGGTGTGCCCTATGCGGAAATACCCGTCCGCGGCGTTCCCGGCGATCTTGGTGCTGTTTATTTCCACCGAAAATTTCTCCGCCCAGGCGGGAATACGCAGAAAAACGTCAAATTCGGCGGGGGAAGGGCAGTCCAGCGTCAGGGACACAAGCCCGTCGAACGGATACTCCGTCTTCATCCTCAGAGAAACATCCGCGCCCCCGAAAACCATGCGCGCGCTGCTGGATATATACTGGTTGATATAAAGGCTGCTGTCCTCGTGCGCGTATATATACTGCCCGATCGACGTTACCGTGCGCACAATGTTCGGAGGGCAGCAGGCCACCCCAAACCAGCCCTGGCGCCTCGGCTTAACGTGGCGCCTGTTCGGGTTTTTCTCGCACGCCTCGGGCCACACCTCAAGGGGGTTGACGTAAAAAAACGACTTCCCGTCCCTGGCCATTCCGGCGAGCACGGTGTTGTACAGCGCCGTCTCCACGATATCCCCGTACATTCCCTTGCGATCAATAGACAGCATCCTGTTCGCGAACATCATAAGCCCTATGGAAGCGCAGGTCTCGGAGTAGCCCGCGTCGCTGGGAAGGTCGTAATCGCAGGTGAACCTTTCGCCGAGCTCGGCGGAGCCTATGCTGCCGGTTAGGTACATGCGGCGGGAGACTATATTGTCAAAAAGAGCGCGGCAGGCCGAGAGCAGCTCCTCGTCCCCGGTTTCGCAGGCGACGTCCGCCATTGCCGAGTAAAGGTACATCGCCCGGACCGCGTGCCCCTCCGCACTCCTCTGCTCCCTGACGGGGAGATGGGTCTGGAAATATTTCCGGTCAAAATGTATCGATTCCGGAAAAATACGGGTGTTTCCGCGTTTTTCCGATTCAATGTCAAAATAATAGGGCTCCCTGCCCCTCTCGTCTATAAAATAGCAGGCCAATCTTAAAAAGCGCTCCTCGCCGGTGGCCCTGTACAGCCTGAACAGCGCAAGCTCTATTTCCGGATGCCCCGGATACCCCCTCAGCTTCCCGGGCTCCCTGCCCAGGCGGCCGTCAATATAATCCACGAGGCGAACCGCGGCCTGAAGCAGCGCGTCCTTCCCGGTGGCGTTGTGGTACGCCACCGCGGCCTCTATCAGGTGCCCCGCGTTATAGAGCTCATGACCCTCCCGCAGATTCGTAAAGCGCCCCTCCGGCTCCACAAGGGTGTAATACGTGTTCAGATAGCCGTCAGACCCCTGGGCCCCGACGATCAGCTCAATGGCCTGATCACACAGCGCCTCCAGCTCGGGGTCGGCCTTTGTCTCAAGACTGTACGCCGCCCCCTCCAGCCATTTGGAGATGTCGGTGTCCTGAAATACCATGCCGTGGAAGCTGTCGTCCGTCAGCCCGGCGACCGCCCTGAAATTCTCGAGGCAGTGGCTTTTCTCAACCCCCTCTATCCTGTCGTTCAGAGCCTCCCATTGATACGGGATGGCGAGCTTCCTGATAAGCTCAAGACAGCCGCCGAAAAAAGCCCCCTCTATTTTTATGTCCTTCAGGTCAAGCGCCGACAGTCTGCTTTGCCGGTTCATCCGCGCACACTCCCTTATACTAATATCTGTAAAGGCCACGGTATGGGGGCGCGTTGCCGCGCCCCCATACCGCTTATAGGGTCAGTATTACGGCGGCATCTAACAGCAGTAATTCATGTGGCTTATACAGCCGCCGTAATATGTGTTAAAATCAATATTACTCCGGCAAATCAAGCCTTACTAATTTACCACTGATAAGTGCCGGAGTAATATTACTTGGTCAGCGTAAAGGTAAAGCTGTAGCTCGGGAACAGCTCGTAGTACTTGACGCCCGACGCGACTACCTTGTCGCCCTCGTTGAGCACAGTGTCCGCGATCAGAATGGACAGCTCGTCCTCGCTGATGGAATAGCCCTTGGGGATGCCGTTGACGGTGAGCCTGGCCTTGGTTCGATTGAAGGATACCTTGGCGATGAAGTTGATGGAGGATTCACCGAGCTCAGCCTCCCAGAGGCCTGTCTGAGACACTATCGGGATCACTTTTTCAGCCCGGGCGCGAACCTCTCCGCCGACGGTCGCGTAATAGGAGACCGACTCGCCGGTTAGCTGGGAGGCCTGCAGGAAAAAGCGCGCCTTGCCGTTTGTGGCGGGGCCGCTCACGATCACATCCCCGTTTTCGTCAACAACGTCCACTTTTTCGGCGTTTGTGTAGAAATCAAGGTACGCGTCGCAGCCGGAGACCAGCTTAACGACAGGGGAGCTGACCGTTATTGCGTTCGGAGCAATGATGACATTCGAGTACTCCTCCTCGCCGACAGGGATGTATACGTCTACGCTCTCGGCGCCAGAGGCCACGGAGAAGAAGTCCACGATCTTTCCGTCCACCGAGATTGTGTAATTCCCGGAGGCTAGGCCAAAGAAGTTGACCCTGGAGTCGTGCGCGGTTTTGGTGAGGTTCTTCACCTTGAAGTCGAAGTGGGAGCCGTCCTTGGCGATGGTGGCCTCCCTGTACTGGTCGCGCTCAAACTCCACATAAATCCTCTCGTCCAGCAGGTTGAGCCTCTTGTAGAGGCCGTCAGCTGGCACGACGGTGTAGCTGCTTCCGTTGTCCGTCAGGTTGCCGCCGTATCCGTACAAGCCGAACACCGGGTCGGTGATAACGTCGGTGCTCAGAATCCGGAGGGCGCCGTACAGTCCCAGCTCGGACTCGCCGGAGATGTTGCGCCAGCCGTTGACCATGACGCTGCCGCCGTGGATGTTGTTGGCTCCCAGCCAGTTGTCCTTCGCGCCGCGCACACCCTTGGAAGCCTGGAAGGACCAGGCTGAGGCACCATAGTTGCTTGAATCCGGGTCGATCTGGCCCATATTGACGCAGTTGACGTTGCCGACCTTGCTGGCGTAGCTGACGCGCTGCGCGATCGCGCGCTCCTCGGGCGTCCAGTCGTCGGAGTCGTCGGCCCCATAGCGGAGCCAGTCATCCAGGCAGCGGCCGATAAGAGACATTGAGTACTGGAAGTTCCACCAGTTCTCGCCGGTGATCGTAATCGCCACCCCGTAGTAGTACCAGGTGGGCTGTATGCCGCGGCAGGCCCTGCTCTTCCAGTCGATAGCCTGTCTGCGGGGATTGTCCGTGTAGCTAAAGAACTCGTACACAGCCTCCTCGCCGGTGTTGTCGTAGGCGTACTCGGAGCCGTAGGGGTATGACTGCAGGTCGAGCCTGCGCTCTTTTTCCACCATGAAGATGTCCAGCTGCCCGGCCTCGTAGGCATAACCCTCCTCGAGGAGTGCCTCGCGGATTTCGGTGACCGTCGACTCGCCCATCAGTCCGCTCCACCTGTAGGAGGGGGTGCTGTTTCCGGTGGACATGGCGTTGCGGTCTGTGACGCCGCCGGCCGGGATTTTGGCGGCGCGGGCGTATGTGTTGATGATCCTGTAGGCGCGGGTCAGGTACTCGGCCGCCGTTTCGCGGTAGTCGATCATATCGGGATACGCCTTGGCGATCTTGTAAAGGTAGAAGTATGTGTTCCACACATGGGGGTAGCAGTAGCCGCGGTTGTCAAAGGTTCCGGTGTTGGTGGCCGAAGCTCCGTTGCCGAGGAAGTTGTCCACAAACAGCCAGTAATCCTTTGTGTCGAGATTGCCGATCTTGCCGGTTTCAGGGTCGACAAGGGTGGAGGTCTCGACGGATCCGCTGGCTCCGTCCACAATATTGGAGGTATTGACAAGCGCAGCGTCCCTCTGCCAGACGCCGCCGAACATGTTGGGATAGTTAGGAACGGTTCCCTGCGGCCTCCATATGGCGTTGTGCTGATAGTCGTCCAGGGCCTGGATCTGAGCGGCGTCCGGCTCAAAGAAGTTTTTGGCCGCCAGGAACTGCCCCTTGGGCCAGCCCCAGTCGTCGCCCCATTCGCCGTTTGTAAATCTGTTCATCTTGCCCTGGTTTTTGACGACGTTCGTGTTCGTGTTGTTGTAGGACTGGAAGTACCACTCGTCAAAGGCCCCGTAGCCGACGTTGGTGTCGTCCTTGACCTGGGTGTAATTCAGCATGAAATCGCCGTGCGCCTGGAGCGCGTCGCCGACCGGCGCCATGGAGTTGAACTGCAGCAGCGTCTGCTTGGGCGCGCCGCCTACCTCGTAGTCGATGTAGAGGTTGTGCTGCCCGAGGCATTCCATGGAGATTTCATAGACGTTGTGATTCTCTCCGTCGATCTCCTTGGTGTAGAGGAACTTGACGTAGGTGTTCTCGTCGGTTTTGGGGCAGTCCTCGAGCAGTCTGTTGTAGTTGAGGGTCTGAAGGTCGAAGGCCGGCCTTGAGGCGCTCCCGCGCTGGAAGTTGGTCGCCTGCGGTATGTAGGGGGCTTTGTACGGGCTGTCCTCGTGCAGGCACTTGAGGGTGAGCTTCTTGATGTCCGCCTTTGTGTGCAGGTCGAGCAGGCCCTTCATATTTGTGGGTATCTGCATTCCGGGCACCGCGACCGCGTCGATGATGTCGTTCTGATAGAGGATGCTGCGCAGCTCTTCCTCACGTGCAATCTGGTTGTCGGACTCCTGGCTCTCGCCGACGACAGGGAAAAAGTTGAAGCCGTAGGCTTTGGACGCGCCGGGTGCGAGCTCGAGCTTTGTGCTCTCCATGTATCCGCGCCCGGTTCTCTTGATCATGTCTGAGTGGATGTAGAATACGTTCAGGCCGTTGTTCCAGCCGTTATTGCTCGGAACGGAGTTCTGCGTCCAGGCCTGGTAGAGAGGGCCGTCGCGCTCGGGTATCTCGGGCAGATAGCCTTCGTTTACAGTGTAAAGAGCCCTTGAGTCGGTCGCCGTCGGGGCGCTAGTGACGGAGGCGTTTGTGTATATCCAGTGGTCCTGATACTCAATGCGTGCGCCTGTCCTCACGTCGGGGGCGAACAGCAGTATCGCGCCCTGCCCGCTGGGGCGGGTGGCATAGATGTACGCGCTGTCCCCGCCGGTGAAGCTGTGGTCTATCGCGCGCTCCTCGTAAATCTGCCCGGGGCTGCTCCAGCCGTCAAAGGCGTCCTCGACCCGCGTCCTGGTCCATCTCTCTGCAAAGGGCATCGGAAGGCCGATGTCGCCGATCACTATGTCCTTGTCCGAGGTGTTCTTCACGCTTATCTCCCAATTGAAGGCCCCTCCCTCGAGCTTGTAGGTGATCGCGACCTCAAAATTCTCTATGCGCCTGGAGAGCTCGTCGACCTCGAGGTCCTTGTCATAGGTTTCGGGGTTGGACTGCCTTGCCTCAAACGCGGCCACATTGTCCACAGAATAGACAACCCTGACGGCGGTTTTTTCGGCGTTAGCCCACTCGACCCTGCGCAGGCTGGCCGAGCGGTTTGTGTCGACCTCCCTGTACGCCGAGTCGGGCTCGTCCGCGTACTTCCAAGCGAAGATCAGCTCGCCCATCCACTGGTGGGACGAGCGGTTCTGGCCGACGGCGTTCTCATTGACGGTTGTAAGGGTGGCGTTGTAACTTGAGTTCTCCGAGTTCATCACGTAGTTGGTTCTGTAGCGGTCACCCGTTATAAAGATTTCATAGATTTCGCCGTATTTGCCTATGGCGACCTCAAGATATTCGTTTTGCATTTCAAACCTGCCGGGCTGCGTGCGCTGATACAGGTTTTCCCACGACCAGTTGGAGCTGGGCGCCGCGCCGGCCATCGGGAGCATCGCGAGCGTCATCAAAAGCGCCAGGGCAAAGGAGAGAGCGCGTGCGCGGAATTTAGGCTTCGCTCGGTTCATTTCCGATTCATCCTTCTTTTTTATATTTAGGTTTTCATACTAATACGTGAGAATTAGTATAGGAGCCCGCCCCGGGCTCCAAGGCACCCATAAACCTGCGGATTCCTGGCTTGCCCTAATGTATCGCGGGTTTGGCTGTTTGTCTTATCGGCATCCCTCCCGCATGAAAACTTGAAAAATTAGCTCCGTAATCAGCTCAAGGCACTTTTGAGCATTTTTAGGGATTTTCTGGCGTCCGATTCGAAATCGGTTGTATACCCCTCCACACTTATGGTACCTATGCGCCGCTCCTTTACCTTCTTCAGAAAATCCCGGTGCGTCTCCATCTCGGTGGGGAAGAGCCTGCCGTTCCTGGGGTCGGATATGTGTGCGTGTATTAACGGGCACCGCCTCTCGCTGGACATGCTCTCCAGGTTGTCGTTTTCCTTGACCATGTGGTAAAAATCCGCGAGGACGCGGACATTTTCCGCGTTTACCGCGTCGCTCAGCTTAAAGGCCTCGTCTATCGAGTTGATGATATTGCACTCCTCTCTGTTGAGAGGCTCAATGGCTATTGATATTCCGTAGGGCGCAGCCTTGGCCGAGACCCTCTGCAAAAACGTGACAAGCTGCCAAAACGCCTTGTCCTTCGGGAAGCCCTCCTCGACGTAGCGGGCGCGTCCGCTGCCGAAAACTATTATCTTGACCCCAAGCTTATATGCCCTGGTCAAAGCCCTGTCAAGATACCCGTTGATAATTCCCCATTTCACGTCCGGACCGGTGATTTTGATGGAGTCGGGGATAAAATCGTTGCAGACCTCGCATTGTATATCCTTTTTGCTGAGTGCCTCCCTCATCTTGTCGAACTCCGCGCTTGAAAGCTCCATTACCTGGGTGAGCGGGATCTCCAGATAGTCGTAGCCCATCTGAGCCAGCTCATTTATGTAGTTCATGGCGGTTTCGTCCTGCTTTCGGCTCAGCATGTTTATGCAGCAGCCTATTCTGGTCGCCATTTATATCACCCCATGCCTTCCAGCATCTCCCTGACACGCTCAAAGCCCGAGGTTCCGCTGTTGTATACCGGAACCTTCGTGTCCCTCAGGTACGGAGCCAGGGCAGACATGGAGAGCTGCGCCATGACTATGGAGTCCACCCTGTCTGAAAGCGCCTCTATCTCCCTGATCAGAAGCTCATTGTGCCTACCTACGTTTCCCGCGGAATACGCCTCGAACGCCTCGGCACACAGCATGGTCTCGTACTCCAGCTCGGCTCCGGCCTCGCGCGCGGCAATCTCCAGCAGCCTCTGGGACGACGGCACTGTCGTTCGCAGAGTCGCGAGCAGTCCCACCCTCCTGCCGGTACGCACAGCCTTTTCCATCATCGGGCGGTCTATTTGCGCGATTGGGATGTTAATCATGGGCCTTGCCAGCTCCGCGGCATAGTTGAAGGTCGAGCAGGCCAGCAGTATCATGTCCGCCCCAGCCTCCTCAAGGTTGTGCGCGTACTGGGCGAACTTGTAGTAGTTGACCTTGGGTATGACTCCCGGGCCCGCCGCGATGTTGTCCCGCTGTATCGTGTCGTCGGCAAGATGTATTACCGAAACCTCGGGGATAATGCTCTCAATATACGGCCTCATCGCGCCGACCGTCAGCACCGACGCGTGAATTATGCCCAGGGTCCTGTCTTTAAGGTTCAAGATTATAACCTCCCTTGTTATGTCGCTTTGACCAGCTCAAAGAGCGAAATCCCCCGCGCCGGCAGCTTGAGGCCTATCGTAAGCTCGCCGTTATCGGGCCTTTCCAAACTGCTTCCAATTTCCTCAAGCCCGTCCCGGGCCTTTATTCTGCCGTATGTCTCCGCGTCCGGATAGTCGGGCATTCCCTCTCTGACCCACGCGGCGCAGGCGTTGGAAAACTCCGAGTCTATCCTCGTATGGCTCAGGGTGTACTCCGAAGCCTCAAGTCCTGAAATCGTGAGTGTGACGCCGGTCTCGCCGTTAAAATCCGGGTCGTCGTGGTGGCTGTATACTAATATCCGCAGGACCCCGTCCTCCGACACTGCCGCGCGGCCGGACACGTCCGGCATGATTTCACCGCCGTCCGGCTCGGCCAGCCAGTCCCTCTCGCCATCGCTTGTGAAAGTGACAGAGTCGCCCTCCAGCCTCGCGAGCATCCTGAAAAGGTTCATACAGGGCTTGTCGATCCCCTGTGTGCTGAACACCCTCGTCCCCTCGAAGCAACGCTCGCCCGGGAACAGGAACGCCCACGCCAGCGGCCTCACATCCATGCCCATGCCGTCCGCGAGCGCCTCAAGGCCGTGGTAACTGGAGGCGATGTAGCTCGCGTAGTACTCGGTATTTCTGAAGCTCAGGTTCGGGTTGTCAAATCTACCGCCCGCAGCCCAGCCGTCCGGGTCGCATTCCGACAGCACGATCTCGCGGTCGGAATAGCCGTTGCTTTTGATTATCCCGCAGCCCGTCCTCACTTGCTCAAGCAGGTATTTCACGGAGGGGTGGCCTTTTTCGGGGCGCGGAGTGAATACAAAGCCCCCGCCCTTGACATGGAACGTTATGAAATCCAGACGTGTGCCTGTCTGCCCGGTGATATAATTTTTCCCCTCGCGGCAGTGCTTCAAAAACCCGTCCAGATACTCCGCAGAGGGGGAGCCGGGTAACGGGCCGGTCGTCGCGGGGCCGGCCAGCCTTGCCGAGGGCAGCGCCTCATGCACGGCGGCTTCTGTGTAGTCGTACAGCCTGAAGTACTCCTCCGGAGTTCCCAGCCAGTAGAGCCGGAGATCGGGCTCGTTCCAGAGCTCAAAGTACCACCTCTCGACATTTTCGCGCCCCCAGCGCTCCACGCAGTGCCTCACCGCGCTATAGACCAGCGCCCTCCAGTCCCCGTAGTCGGCGGGAGGCGTGCGCCAGCCCTTGTCCTTATACTCAAAAAACGTCTCAAAGCTCCAGCGCTCGGAGCTTCTGTAGCTCTGCTCAGCCATGTCCAGGGGCATGAAGCCCAGCTCAAGAAACGGTATGTGCCCGCGCGCGAGTATCGCCTCGATAATCCTGTCAAAGACCGTATAGTCGTAGACCGGATTCCCGTCCGAGTCCTTTGCGAAAATGTTCGTGGAGCCCCATTTGGGTACCCCCAGCCCGTTTCCGTTGCAGAACAGGTGGTGCACCCTCACATAGTACGGTGCGTCTAGCAGCTCCCCGAACTTGCGCAGCAGCTCGCCGCCCTCCGGCGTGGTCGTGTAGTTGCACTCGTCGTAGCCGATATATCTCCAGTTGTGTCTCAGGGCGCCGGCTGTCTCTCCCGCGTCCACCCGTACGCTCACATTTCGCATAAGCATGACCACGCCTTCCCGGCCGCAAGCCGTTAATTTATCAGTACACCCCGCTCAGGCTCAACTCGGCCGCCCTGTGGCAGGCGCAGAAATGCCCCTCGGAGACCTCCTCCATATTCGGAACCTCTGTTTTGCAGCGCTCGCAGGCGTATCCGCATCTGGGGTGGAACGCGCAGCCCTCCGGCATGCTCGCAGCGCTCGCGACCTCACCCAGCAGCGGCACCCTCCGGGCTTCCTTTTCCGGGTCGGACGAGGGTATCGCGGAAATCAGGGCCTCTGTGTACGGGTGACGCGGCCCGGCGAACAGCTCCACGGTTTTCGCAAGCTCGACCACCCTGCCCAGATACATCACGCAGACCCTGTCGGAGATGTGCTCCACCACGCTCAGGTCGTGGGTTATGAACAGATAGGTCAGACTCAGCTCGTCCTGAAGGTCGCACAGCAGGTTCAGTATCTGCGCCTGTACAGAGACGTCCAGGGCCGACACAGCCTCATCCGCCACAACGAAGCGCGGGCTGAGCGCGAGCGAGCGGGCTATTCCAATCCTCTGCCTCTGCCCTCCGCTGAACGCGTGCGGGTAGCGGTCCAGGTACGCCACCTTCAGGCCGACCATCTCGATCAGCTTCCGCGCCTGCGCGGCTATCCGGTCCTGATCCTTTATCCCGCTGAGGCGCATGGGCTCGGCTATAATGTCAAAAACGGTCATCCGGGGATTCAGCGAGGAATAGGGGTTCTGGAAAATCATCTGGATATCCCTGCGGGCGGCACGGAGCCCCTTTTTGTCAAGCGCTGTGAAATCGATCTCTCCGCCCTCGCCGAACGCAAAGGTGATTTTCCCGGCGGTGGGCTCTATCGCCCTGAGAATGCAGCGCCCCAACGTGGTCTTGCCGCAGCCGGACTCGCCCACCAGCCCCACCGTCTCGTTCCTCTGTATGGTAAGCGTCACGTCGTCAACCGCTCTGACGTGCCCCACCAGCTTCTTGAGCACACCCTTTTCGATGGGATAGTATTTCTTCAGACCCTCGATTTTAAGTATGGGCTCATCCATCGCGGCGCGCCCCCTCTCCGTACAGGAAGCAGCTCACCCTGTGCCCCGGCGACGCCTCGACCGGCTCCGGAACGGCACCTCCGCATCGCTCGGACGCGTGCGGGCAGCGCACGCAGAAGCCGCACTGCTCCGGTAATTTGATCGGTATCGGCACGCTCCCGGCAATCGTGTCCAGCCTGCGGCTCTTGCCGCCCAGCCGGGGCGCCGATTTCAGCAGCCCCCGCGTATACGGGTGCAGCGGATTTTTCAGCAGCTCGGCCCTCTCGGCCGTCTCCACTATTTTCCCAAGGTACATGACCGCGATCACGTCCGCCACCTCGGCTATCACTCCAATGTCGTGCGTGATATAGATCATCGACATGCTCAGCTCGCGCTGAAGGCTTTTCAGCAGCTCGGTTATCTGCGCCTGCACGGTCACGTCCAGCGCGGTGGTGGGCTCGTCGGCGATCAGCAGCGACGGGGAGTTCAGCAGCGCCATCGCGATCATCGCGCGCTGGCACATCCCGCCCGAAAGCTGGTGCGGATAGTCGTCCAGCCGCTGCTCCGGATTGGGCATCCCAGCCTTGCGCAGCACCTGCGCACATATTTCCCTTGCCCTCTTCCTGTCAAGAGTCTTGTCGTGCACCCTGAGAGCCTCGGTCATCTGCTCGCCGATGGAGTAAACCGGCGCGAGGCAGGCCATCGGCTCCTGGAATATCATCGATATCTCCTTGCCGCGTATCGCCCGCATCGCCCTTTTGTCCCCCGCCGTCCTCACCAGGTCGCGCTCCGTCCCGTCCGACGCTCTGTACCATATCTCGCCGCCCTCGATCTTTCCGGGCGGGTCGACTATGCCGAGTATCGAGTGCGACGCCACGCTCTTGCCGCAGCCGCTCTCGCCGATTATGCCCAGCGTTTGCCCCTTGCTCAGGTCGAAGCTTATGCCGTTAACGGCCTTCAGCGTCCCGTCGCTTGTGGTGAAATATGTTTTCAGGTCTCTGACTCTGAGTATCACGTTGTTCATATCCCACACCCCCTCGCCCCTCATTAGCGCTAACGCTTGGAATACGGGTCGGCGGCGTCTCTCAGACCGTCGCCCAGGAAGTTGAAGGCCAGCACGATAATGACGATGAACATACCCGGCAGAAGTATCCAGGGCGTCATCGCTATCGCGCCTATGTTCTGTGCGTCCTTCAGCAGCACCCCGAGGCTGACCGTGGGCGGCCTGAGCCCGACTCCCAGGAAGCTCAGCGAGCTCTCGCCCAGAATCATGCCGGGAACCGATATCGTTATGCTGACGATCAGGTGGCTCATGAAGCCCGGCAGAAGGTGCTTGCGTATGATGTAGGCGTCGCCCGCCCCCGCGAGCCTGGCCGCCATGACATAGTCCTCGTTTCGCAGCTCAAGCAGCTTTCCGCGCACCACCCTTGCGAGCCCGCACCAGCCCACAAGAGACAGGATTATCGTTATCGCGAAGTAGACCTGCACATTTCCCCAGTCGTTCGGAAGCGCCGCGGTCAGCGCCAGCCAAAGCGGTATGCTGGGTATGGAGACGAGGAACTCTATCAGGCGCTGGACAAACAGGTCTATCTTGCCCCCGTAAAAGCCCGAGATTCCTCCGAAAACGCAGCCGAGTATAAAGGTGAAGAACACCCCCACAAGCCCGACGGTGAGCGATATGCGCAGCGCGTATATTATCCGGGACATCAGGTCCCTGCCGCCGCCGTCGCTGCCCAGCAGGTAGAACGGGGCCTCGGGATCGTCAATGCCTATAAAATGCCGGTCTCCGTCAATAAAGCCCCACATTTTGTAGGGATCGCCCTTGACAAACAGCTTTACGTTGTTGCGCACCTCTTTGTCTTCGACGTAGGTTTTGCGCCAGGTCTCCGGGTCGACGGACAGCTTCAGGCCGTAGACAAACGGCGCGGACAGCCTGCCGTCGTGAAATATGTGGATTCGCTGCGGCGGCACGAATATGTAGTCGGTGCTGCGCCTTGTGTAATCCTGCGTGGAAAAGAACTCGCAGAATACCGCCAGCACGTACAGTATTATCAGCACTCCAAGCCCCGCCTTGGCGACCTTGTGCCTGGAGAACTTCTTCGCCATGAGGCGCCACTGCGACACCATATACTGCTTATCCTCGGACTGGACGCTCTCTTTTCTTTTAAAAAACATATATATACCCCCGCTACGCGTCCAGCCTGATTCTCGGGTCGACCATGACGAGAAGGATATCCGACAGGAAGGTGCCGATTATCGTGAACAGGGCTAGCACGAGCATACAGCCACCCGCGAGGTACATGTCCTGCGACAGTAGGGATTTATACATAAGCGCGCCCACGGTGGGCAGATCCAGGACTATCGCGGTGACGGTCGCGCCTGAGATGATGCCCGGAAGTATTGTGCCGACGGTGCTTATGATCGGGTTCATCGCGACCCTTACCGGGTATTTGTACAGAAGCGCCGTCTCCTCCACCCCCCTGGCCCGCGCGGCGGTGACATACGGGCGCTTGAGCTCGTCGAGGAGGTTGGCGCGCATGATGCGGATTATGCTTGCCATTCCCTGCAGCCCTATGACCAGAACAGGGATCGGAAAGTGCTTTATCAGATCCCAGAGCTTGGCCGCGCCCCAGGGCGCGTTGACAAATTCCGGCGAGTACAGCCCCCCAACGCTGAGACCCAGCACATTGCTGCAAAAATACATCAGCACAAGCGCCAGCAGAAAGCTCGGGGTCGCTATGCCTATAAAGCCCAGCGCGGAGAACAAGTAATCCGGCACCGAGTATTGGTGCCTCGCCGAATAGATGCCGATCGGCACGGCGACTATGTAGGTGAAAAGCAGGGTTATCAGCGAGATGGCCACCGTGACCGGCATTTTGGAGGCGATAAGGGCGGAGACCGGCTGCTTCCACTCGAGCGAGCGCCCAAAGTCACCCCTGAACACGATGTTGCCGATCCAGTGGAAGTACTGCTCGACCATCGGCCGGTTCATGCCGTACTGCTCCTTGATAGCGTCCAGCATCTCCGGGGTATAGGTGGTGCCGGTGTCCTGCGACAGCTTGCTCAGGTAGGTGGTGAGAAAGTCTCCCGGAGGCAGCTGGATTACGATAAACGACACAAACGAGATGACAAACATGAGGACAATCATGTATATCACCCGCTTGATGATATAGTTCCTCATGGGAAACCCCACTCCCCCCTCGGTTTATTTATCGGTATGACATCTTCTCCCCGCCTCAGGCGGGGAGAAGATGTCTCTCGTCTCTGTCGCTTACTTAAAGTACCAGGCGTCGCACTTGTAGGGCTTCCAGAACGTATAGTCGTTGGCGAAAGTGCCCTTGGTCGGGGTGTTGCCGAGCTTGTCGCTGACGATCACTATGCGCGGGGCGACCGTGCAGCCGATAAACCACAGGTTCTTGACGACCTCGGACGCTATCTCGCCGCCGAGCGTCTTGTACTTGGCGTTTTCAGGGGACAGGGTGCCGAACTCAAGGCACTTGTCGCGCAGGGTCTTGATTTCCTGCGGGGGCTCCTCGCCGCCCTGCTGTCCGTTGAACCAGAGCGTGTACTTGGACATGAACTCCAGCTCCTTCTGGGCGTTGCCGGGACGGAAGCGCCCGAAAGACTGCGCGCGCAGGTTCGTCTCCGCGACCATGTCCAGCGTGAAGGCGGATATCTCGCGGTCGTTGGTGGAAGCTCTCTCCTCGTAGAAGCTTCTCTCATCCACCTGAAGGGTCGTCTTTATGCCGATGGCCGACCAGAACTCCGCCACCATCTCGGAGACCTTGACGAACTCCTCGATTGTCTCAAGCTTCAGGTTAAACGGCCTTCCGTCCGGCATGAGGCGCGTGGTCTTGGTGGAGTCCCAGGCATAGCCCAGCTCGTCGAGGCGGCTGTTGGCGCCGGCCACGTCGTACCCGGCCATATAGCTCTCCATCCAGTCCTCAAAGAAGCTTGTGCTCATCGGGGGGACAGCCTGGCGGATGACGGCGTTGCTGAAATAAAGGGTGTCGTTTATAGCCTTGCGGTCTATCGCCAGACTCATTGCTTCACGAAATTTAACCTCGTTGAATACTTGTCTGACAACCGGATCGTTGTGGGTGAGGTTGAAGGTGAAGGCGCAGTCCGAGCCGCGGGTGTTCGTGAACAGATAGGTCTTATAGCCGCCCTTGGATTCGTTTTCCTTGTACAGCGTATAGTTGGAAAGCGGCAGCGGGTTCTCGGCGGCGGCAAGGATTTCTCCAGAAAAAATCTTGAGGTTCCTCACGTCGCCGTCCTGCACGATGAGGGCGGTCTGGCTGTCGATATACGGCAGCTGGTTGCCCTCGCGGTCCACCGTGTGATAGTACGGGTTGCGGGTGAAATGCTTGCTGCCGGTGGAATCTATGCTTGTCAGCACCCACGGGCTGATATCGGGGGCGTTGACGTCCATGGCCGCCTGGCTGTTATCGCTGTGGAACTGGAAGCAGAGCACCCAGCTCTCAAAGCCCTCTTCCTTGGCCAGCTTCTCGGCGTCCGGGTTGTACTTTGGATGCCACTGCTTCAGGTATTCCTTGGGCGCGTAAAAATAGCGCAGCTTGTTCGTGTGATAGCGGGCCATGATGATTATGTAGGCCGGGTTGGGATCCTTGAAGGTGACTTTAACCTCGTAGTCGTTCACCTTTGTGTACTTGAGCAGCTCTCCTCCGGACTTGAACTCAGACATCGGGGCCGGGTTCAGCTCTTCGTTGGCTAGGATGTCCTCTGCCCAGAACATGAAATCGTCGGCGTTCAGCGGGTCGCCGCTGGACCACTTCAGCCCTTCCCTGAGGTAGTAGGTGTACTCCCTTCCGTCGTCGGAGATCTTGTAGTCCAGCAGCAGGTTGGGCTTAAAGGTCTGGAGGTCGGGCTCGATCGTCACAAGGCCCACGAAGCGCAGGGCCTCGGTGTCGAGCTGTCCGCTCGTCGGCCCGAACGCGGCCCCGACATAGTTCCCGCCGTACTGCCCGATCTCAGAGGCTTCGGATACCATGGGTTCCAGCGGCAGGCGCTCCTCCACGCTTGGGAGCTCTCCCTTGTCGGCCAGGGTCTTCAGCTCGGGAGCCTCATTGTACTTGGAGGAAGGGCTTGGGTCGGGGGTCGGGGTTTGCGAAACGGGCGCGCTTGAGGTCGGGGACTGCGCCGTGGACGGGGAAACTGTGGCGCTTGTGCCGCACGATGCCATAGCAAGCAGCATTGCCAGCGCGAGGACGACGCATAGAGCCTTTTTCATTCTTTTTTCCTCCCAGTGATTTTCATATTACAGCCGCGAACTGCATTTTCCGCGACTACCGTCCTGTTTTGACTTCCGGAAAATTGTATAACGTCCTACAACTTCAAATACTGTAACATGGAGGGTTGGGGCACACCCCAGAGCGTTATTCCCCGGGTTCTCCCGCCGTCTCCCCGTTGTCAAAAAACCCCTTAAACGTGTCGTAAAGATGCATCTTCATGAGCTTGTGGGCGTTTTCGCTGTCCCCCGCCTTCATGGATTCAAGAATGAGGCCATGATAATAGGAGCCCTTTTCCACGCCGATTTTATATACAATCTTGTTGAAATACTCCCGTATAAAGTCCCAGATGATGGAGTAGCACTTTATCAGAACCACGTTCTTCGTCATTCCGGCTATGTACTTGTGAAACTCAAAATCGTAGTGCGAGAAAACACTGATATCATGCTTGTTGCCTATCATCCTGTTGAATATCCGCTCAAGCTCCTCAAGCTCCTCGGGGGTGGCGCGGATGGTGGCAAGGCGCACGCTCTCGATCTCCACAATGCCACGGAATTCCATCATGTTCTTAATCGCGCTGTCGTCCATGCTTTTGAGATACGCCAGCCCCATCGCGTTGTCAAAGGGAAGCGAGCCGTCAACCTGCTTTATATATGTGCCGCTGCCGTGCCTTGACTCGACGATATTGTAGCTTATCAGCTTTTTGAGGGCCTCGCGGATCGTCACCCGGCTGACGTTAAACATCCTCTTGAGCTCGTTCTCTGAAGGGATTTTGTCCCCCGGCTTCCAGTTCTTTTCCGCGATCATGTTGAGCATCTGCTCAAAAACCTCGTCGCTGACGCTCTTTTTGACAATAGGCGTAATCATGGGCATACCTCTATTCCAGCATATGAACCGCGTGTCGCGTCCATTAAGTCACATGGTCTTTTACCCGGCACTTTGAAATGCCCTCGTAGAACTTCACAATCGCGCTGTGATCCGAGCCGCCCTCACCGTCGAGGCTCAGCGCCTTTAATATCTGGAGCACCTGCGGGGTGAGGAAGAGCGGCGTTTCGACCGCCCTGGCCATGTCCATAGCGTTGTTCAGATCCTTGATGTGCAGGTCGATCTTGAAGCCGGGTGCGAAAGTCCCTTCCATAATCATCGGGGCCTTCGCGTTCATTACAGTGCTGCCCGCGAGCCCCCCGCTTATGGCGCTGTAAAGCAGCTTCGGATCCACCCCGGCTTTGGAGGCCATTACAAACGCCTCGGAGACCGCCGCGATATTGAGCGCGACGATCATCTGGTTGGCAAGCTTCACGGTGTTGCCGCTTCCCAGCTCGCCGACCCTCACCACCGAGCTCCCCATACACCTCAGCACCGGCTCGGCTTCCCTGAAGTCGTCCTCGCCGCCGCCTGCCATTATGGACAGCGTGCCGTCTATCGCCTTGGGCTCCCCGCCGCTGACAGGCGCGTCGATAAACCTTATCCCCTTCGCGGACAGCGCCTTCCCCACCTCAACGGACACCATGGGAGCTATTGAGCTCATATCGACGACAAGCGCCCCGCTTTGAGCGCTTTCAAGCACGCTGCCCTCTCCCAGCATGACATCCCTGACCTGCGGAGAGTCGGGAAGCATAGTGATTATGAGCATGACGTCCTTCACCGCCTCCCTGATGGAAGCGCATGGAGTTCCGCCGGACTCCAACATATTTTTCCTTATTATATCATATACAAAAAGCTCATGACCAGCCCCAACAAGTTTTTTTACCATCGGCCTGCCCATTATCCCCAATCCGATAAACCCGATCTTCATAAAGCGTCCCCCTTATATTTTCAAAACCCAGCGGATTATCCGGCGATGCCTACCCGCACATCGACATAACATGCAGCGCCGCCTTCACAACCGCTCCACCTGTCAGGCCGTAATAATCCAGCAGCTCAGTGTATCCGCGCGCTGAGGTTCCAAACAGGTCGCGTATTCCGACATATTGTATCGGCTTTGTCAGGCGCCCCTGAAGACACTCGGAAATTGCCGACCCCAGCCCTCCGACTATTGAGTGCTCCTCGGCCGTGACAACGCCCACGCAGTCCCCGCACAGCCGCGCCACGCTTTCCGCTTTAAGCGGCTTAACCGTCCCCACGTTTATCACCCTGGCCGAAACACTCAACGACTCAAGCTCCGCAGCCGCCTCAAGCGCCTTGGACAGCATGACGCCGTTCGCAAAAATCGCGACGTCTGAGCCCTGCCTGAGAACGTGCGGCTCCCCCGCCTCGAACCTCGCTCCGCCGGTGAGTATCGGCAGGTCGTTACGGTTGATTTTTATGTAGCACGGGCCCTGGATCCCCGCCATGGTGCGGACCATGAGGCGCGTCTCCGGCGCGTCGGCCGGCACAAATACGGTCATATTCGGGATGGCGCGCATTAATGCGATGTCCTCAACCGCCTGATGGGTGGCTCCGTCTCCAAAATCCGAAAGCCCCGAGCTGGAGCCGCAGATGTTCACATTCAGACTGGGGATGGACACCGCCTGCCTGATCTGGTCGTAGGCGCGCCCGGAGGCGAAAACCGCGAAGGTGCTTAAAAACGGTATCTTGCCCACAATGCTCAGACCGGCGGCGGTTGAGACCATGTTCTGCTCAGCTATGCCCATTTCAAAAAACCTGTCGGGGTATTTTTCCTCAAACAGGCTGCTCATTGTTGACTTTCCCAGATCCGCCTCCAGCACGACGATATCAGCGTTTTCCGCGCCAAGCTCCAGCAGCGCCTGCCCATAGGCGACCCTCTGGTTCACGACGATATCACTAATCACAGCCGCACCCCCCCGCGATCTCGGCCAAAGCCGCGCCGTATTCTTCCTCCGTGAGCATGCGGTTGTGGTATGCTGCCGTGTCCTCGGCGAAGGAAACGCCCTTGCCCTTTACAGTGCGCGCGATAATTATCGCCGGCTTGCCCCTGACGGACTCGGCCGCGTCCAACGCCACGCACAGCTGCTCAACATCGTGCCCGTCTACCTCGATGACGTGAAAGCCGAAGGCCCTCCATTTCTCAGCCATGGAGCCGGTATCAAACCTCTCCTCGACCCGTCCGGTGGCCTGTATGCCGTTTTTGTCCAGAATCGCCACCAGATTATCCAGCCCGTAGTGGGCCGCGGCCATCGCCGCCTCCCAGACCTGGCCCTCGGCAAGCTCGCCGTCCCCCAGAACCACATAGACGCGGCTCGCGCTCTTATCCAGCCTCAGTCCGAGCGCCATCCCGCACGCTATGGAAAGCCCCTGCCCCAGCGAGCCTGTATTGGCCTCCACCCCCGGCGTCTTTGTCATGTCCGGATGCCCCTGCAGCATAGCGTCCAGCGATTTCAGCGAGCGAAACTCACTTTTCGGGAAAAAACCCAGCTCACCCAGGGCCGCGTACTGAATCAGCGCGGCGTGGCCCTTTGAAAGCAGAAAGCGGTCCCTGTTTTTGTCCCCGGGATTGTCCCGGTCAATTTTCATTTTATAGAAGTAGAGGCAGGCGACTATTTCCGCCGCCGAGTTCGAGCCTCCGAGGTGCCCGGTCATGCCGGTCCCAATCATTTGCAAAACATTGTGCCGAAGCACGTTTGCAGTTTTCCGCAGCTCCGCGATCGTCTCGTAACGCATATGCCCTCCGCCTAAACTTGTAATACATCTTATGAATTGTATCTATATTATAACGCTCCTTTGTAAAAAAGCAATAGGTTTACGGAAATAAATTTAAGTATATTGGCTATAATATTAATTTGGCTGTTTTAGAGGAGCTTAGTGGTATGACAACTGTGTTTTTCTCCACCAGCAGAGAACGGGGACGCACACAGATGTTTGCGTCCTCCTGAAGAACGCTCCGTATAACCCCGCGCAGCTCGGAGGCGGCAAGGGTTCCGTCTGCGCTCTCAGAATGCAACGGAAGATCGGCGGTAGCCTCCAGCAGCACTGAACTGGCATCCTCACCGGAACTGGAGATTGATTATTACCGCCCGCCCGCAGATGGCGCATTATATGGAGTGCAGCACCAGAATTTACAATATATACCTTTAATGCGTTGCCCCGGAGGACATTCACGTTTATTCCATCGACGAGGTTTTCATAGACGCGACCAGCTATCTGCCCAACGCCAGCCTTTCGCCCCGTGAGTTTGCCATGAAGATCATCCTCGATGTGCTGCGTTCTACCGGTATCACGGCAACGGCCGGCATCGGCACAAACCTGTATCTGGCAAAGGTTGCGATGGACATTGAGGCAAAGCACATCCCGGCAGACAAAAACGGCGTCAGAATCGCCGAACTGGACGAAATGAAATACCGCCGCTCCCTGTGGACACACCGCCCACTCACCGATTTCTGGCGCGTGGGCAGAGGATACGCCAAAAAGCTGGAAGATCACGGATTGTTTACGATGGGCGACGTAGCGCGGTGCTCG
>JAVBTT010000027.1:0-31977 GCA_031556035.1 Oscillospiraceae bacterium | reverse complement strand
CTTGCTGCCCCGCGCCGACCCCCCACCTCCCCCGTCCGCGCCCCAATAAATTTTGTCGCTCGCGCATGTGTGCCCCCCGCGTTCGGCGGCCGAAACTCACATCTGTTTAGAATGCCAATACACGGTATGTAAGGTTATTGTTACCGAATTGACATTGATTGAAGCCTGTAAATAATGTAATATATGGTGGATGACATCGAAAAAGGAGGCGAACGGCTTGAAACGGGCGCTCTTCGCGGTTTTCTGTCTCTTAACGGTACTCCTGCTTCCCGGATGCGGCGGCTCGGGCTCAGGCGCGTCAGCCTCGCCGTCACCGTCGCTCTCGGAGTCGCCCTCCCCCTCACCCACTCCAACTCCCGTGCCCATACTCATGCCAGAGGGCGAGACTCTTGAGACGCGCTTCAATCTGCCTGAGGGCTTTGCGCGCACCGCACAGCCCGAGGACAGCTTCGGAGCCTTCCTCAGAGTTCTGCCGCTCAAGCCCGACGGCTCCTCGGCCTATCTCTTCGACGGCACCGCGATCACCGGCCTGAGCCCCGCCGCCGTCATAAGCTGGGATCCCGGCACGCAGGACAGGTGCCAGAACACCGACGCGCTTATCAGGCTGCGCGCGGAGTTCCTGTTCTCGCGCGAGCGCTTTGAGGACATTTCGTTCCACTTCATGTCGGGCTTCAACTTCGCCTTCTCCAAATGGTCGGAGGGCTATTCAATAAAGGTCAGCGGCAGCAAGGTAGACTGGGTGAAGTCAGGCGAACCGGATTCCTCGCACGAGGCGCTTGAAAAATATCTCAGCAACCTCTATGTATACACAAACGCGACAGCGATACTGAGCGATCTCCAGTCCGCGTCCGAGCCCTCCCCCGGCGACGTGTTTGTCGAGGACGGCGGGGTCATGATAGCGGACTTGGCTGAAAATTCGGCTTCGGGCGAGACGATTGTCATGCTGTGCAAGGGCGGCGGCTCTGCCCAGAACCTGTACATAGTAGGCAACACAAGAGAGCCGGAGATAAGCCCGTGGTTTCCGGTGAGCGACGGCGGAGTCGTCTACACCGGCTCCGGAAGCTTTGTGATCAGCGCGCTGAAGCGCTTCAAGTAATTTTCTCCTAAAATATAGCGGGGAGGGTTTTGTTTGGTCGTATATTACTCCAGGTCAGGTTCGACGCGGCTCTGCGCGGAGGCGCTCGCGGCCGAAAAGGGAGAAGGCCTTTTTGAATTGAAGGCAAAGGGCGGAAGCATGATTTCCGGGGTTTTCAAAAGCATATGCGGGATGAAAACAAGGGTGGAGAGCCTGCCTGAGTTAACGGGTGAATCCGCGGTCTATATCTGCTCCCCCGTCTGGGCAGGAAGGTTCACACCCGCCGTCAGGTATTTTGTCAACAATTCCGATTTCAAGGGGAAAACCGTCAAGCTTCTTCTGACCTGCGCGACACCCTCGGACGAATATGCGAGGGCCTGCGAAAAGGAGCTCGCCAGGCTGGGCGTTGCTGTGTCGGACAGCCTCGCCATCTGCCCAAAGGGCGGCGAGATAGACAAAAATCTGCTGCGCGGCCTGTAGTACTGGTAAAATAGGGATATCCCCGCCGTCAGGCGGGGGTATCCCTATTTCAGGCTTTTTTTAACTGCCGGCAGCAATACCGCCCCTACCGCAACGCCGGCCGAGGCCTGCACCGCGTTTCCGGCTATCGCGGCAAGCGCTGTCTGCGGGGAATAGAGAACGCATTCAAACGCGAAATAGCCCGCCATCATAAGCAGCGCGGCGGGGACAAACGCCAGAAACGCCAGCCTTCCCTTCGCCCCGCGCACGATCATGGCGGCGACAAGGGCCATCAGGCCCTTGATTACAAACGTCGCCGGGATGTAAGCCTGATAGCCCGCCATAAGATCCGCCAGCGCGGAACCGACTGCCGCCGGTATCGCGGCGGCAAAGCCCAGCGCGCCGACCGAGGCGAAAATAAGCCCGTCCCCCAGATGGATATAGCCCATTCCCAGCGGGATTTTCAGATAGGCGGTGGTGAGGGCAATCAGCGCCCCGAACACCCCGCCCAGCACTATCTTCCTTGTCCCGGTCAATTCTGCGCCCTGTTTTTCTTCATTGTCAGCGAGATGCGCTTCTTGGCCGCGTCCACGCCCAATACAGCGACGCTCACCACGTCCCCGACCTTTACGACCTCGGAGGGGTGGCGCACAAAGCGGTCGGCCAACTCCGAGATGTGCACAAGCCCGTCCTGATGCACCCCGATGTCCACGAACACTCCGAAATCGATAACATTGCGCACCGTGCCGGTCAGCCTCATGCCAGGCGTCAGATCCTCCATGCTCATGACGTCCGTGCGGAGCTGCGGGGGCGGAAGCTCGTCTCGGATATCCCTGCCCGGCTTCTGCAGCTCGGCGATAATGTCGGTCAGCGTAGGCACGCCCACGCCGATTTCCTCCGCCAGATCGGCCTCGCCAAGCTGCCTCGCCCGGTTTTTCAAATCGCCCAGCCTGCCCGATCTGACCTCGTCGGCCGAGTAATCGCAAAGCCCCAGGAGCTTGAGCGCCGCCTCGTAGCTCTCCGGGTGCACTCCGGTGTTGTCCAGAATATTTTCGCTCTCCGGCACCCGCATAAAGCCCGCGCACTGCTCATAGGCCTTAGGCCCGAGCTTGGGCACCTTTAAGAGTGCCCTGCGCCCCCTGAACATGCCGTTCTGCTCCCTGTACGCCACAATATTTCTCGCCAGCGACGCCCCAACCCCGGCCACCCGGGTGAGCAGTGGCGCGGACGCGGTGTTCAGGTCGACCCCGACCGCGTTGACGCAGCTCTCCACCACCCCGTCCAGCGTCTCGGAGAGCCTCGCGGGCGGCATGTCGTGCTGGTACTGCCCCACGCCAATGCTCTTCGGGTCTATTTTGACAAGCTCCGCCAGCGGGTCCTGGAGGCGTCTGGCAATGGAGACGGCTGAGCGCAGCGTCAGGTCGAAGTCCGGAAATTCCTCGGCGGCGAGCTTGGAGGCCGAGTAAACCGAAGCCCCCGCCTCGTTGACCACCATGTAGCTGACCCTGCCGTGAAACTCCTTTATCAGCTTGGCGGTAAAAATCTCGGTCTCCTTGGACGCGGTGCCGTTGCCGATGGCGATGGCTGTCACTCCGTGCTGCTTTATCATCCTCCGGAGCATCACGGCTGACTCCGTCTCGCCGCGCTCGCCGTGCGTAATGTAGGCAACCCCGGTATCCAGCACCTTGCCTGTCTCGTCCACGACCGCGACCTTACAGCCGGTGCGGTAGCCGGGGTCCAAGCCCATGACCACCTTCCCCTTTATGGGAGGCTGCATCAGCAGCGGCTTTGTGTTCAGCCCAAACATCTTGATAGCCTGCTCGCTGGCCTCGTCAGTCAGCGCCGCGCGTATCTCACGCTCTATCGACGGCTCAAGCAAACGCCTCCAGGCGTCCACGCAGGTTTTTTCCACCAGGGAGGTCGTGATCGAGCCCGGTATCACAAACTGGTTGTACAGCAGCGCAAGCGCGTCGCCCTCCGGAATGTCCACTCCCGCCTTCAGAAAGCCCTCGCGTTCTCCCCTGTTGATTGCCAGCACCTGATGGCTCTGCGCCCGCCTGACCGACTCCGTGAAATCGTAGTACAGCCTGTATACGCTGTCCTCCTCCGTCTCGGCCTTAGACCACAGCGAGCCCACGCGGAACACCATCTCGCGCAGCAGCTTGCGCACCTCCGCGCTGTCCGACATCTCTTCGGCAATGATATCGCACGCGCCGTCCAGCGCCTCCTGCGCGGAGCTTACGCCCTTTTCCGCGTCTATATATGCCTCCGCCAGCTCATACACGTCCCCATGCCTCAGCTCCTGCTCGAATATGAGCCGCGCCAGCGGCTCAAGCCCCTTTTCCCGCGCGATTGTGGCGCGGGTGCGGCGCTTCGGCTTGAACGGGCGGTATATGTCCTCGATCTCGGACAGGGTCTGCGCCGCGTCCAGCGCCGCCGCCACCTCTTCGGTGAGCTTGTCCTGAGCAAGAATTGAGGCGCGCACCTCCTCGCGCCGCTTCTCCAGATTTCGCAGGGCCGTCAGCCGGTCGGCCAGCTCTCGCAGCACCTGATCGTCCATAGAGCCGTGAACCTCCTTGCGGTAGCGGGCGATAAAGGGTATCGTATTGCCCTCGTCCAGCAGGGCGACCACGTTCCGGACATGCTGCTCATTGAGCTTCAGCTCTGATGAGAGACGGGGAAGAATGTCTGTCATATTGCATGAATCTCCTTGCATATGGATTTGTTTTATGTTAGTATTATAAAAACATGCGGTTCTGTGTTGATATGTGTCGAAATCCGCAGGATCGCCCCGGCTGAATATCAGCATACAGATTAACAAAATGTAAGTCAAGGGGTGTCGTCCATGAAAATTCAGTATCTCGGCACCGGCGCGTCGGAGGGTATTCCCGGGCTATTCTGTTCCTGCCCCGTCTGCGCCGAGGCCATCGAGCAGGGCGGCCGCAACGTCCGAAGGCGCTCGTCAATGCTGATAGACGACGATCTCCTCATAGACATCCCGCCTGACCTGTGGTCCAGCTGCTTCGCGCTGGGCAGGACGCTGACCAGCCTGAGCTACGTACTCGTGACCCACGAGCACAGAGAGCATTTTTATAAAAACGAGCTCCGAAATTTTTTCCCGCCTTACTCCCTGGAGCGCAAGAGCGAGACGCTCAGCGTATACGGCAACAAGCACGTTCAGCGCTCAATGGACGACTGGATTCCCGACGACCGCCGCAAATATATCTCCATCACCCGCGTCGAGCCCTTCAAGGAGATATGCTTCGGGGATTACACCGTCACGCCTCTCAAGTCCCGGCACTGCCGCGACGCTTTGATATACTTAATAGAGAAGGACGGCAAGCGCCTTCTGTACGGAAACGACACCGGGTTTTTCCCCGAGGAGACATGGGACTTCCTTGCCGGAAAAAAAATACACTTTGTCAGCCTGGACTGCAACAACCCATTCAAAAAGGACACGCCCAACCACATGAACCTTGAGGACGCGCTGACCGTCAAGCGCCGCATGTTCCAGATCGGGTGCACACTGGCACGCACAAAATTCTACATCACCCATATCTCCCACAACGGCGGGCAGAACCACAACCAGATAACCGACAAGCTGGTGCTTCACGGAATACGTGTTGCCTACGACGGGCTGACCATAGAATTATGAGATATCCTGAGTATCCCCCGCCTGAGGCGGGGGATACGTGTTTTCTGGGCTTTATTTCCTTCCGCAGAGCTCCAGCGCCTTCGCGAGCTGCGCGTCGGTGTCGTCATATACCTCCGAGGACTCCAGTGTCTTCATCCACTCGCCTATTTTACCCAGGATAGCCCTGCTCGCATACGCCGGTGTGACGGTCAGCCCCGCCGCCCTCTGCGCCGAGTTGACGCACTGCTGAGTGTACCAGTCATATATGCCGTCCGGCTCCTCTTTAAACACCCCCAGCTCCCGCAGGCGCGCCTCAAGGGCCTTGACGCGCTCCGGCGAGGAGGTGGACGGCAGCAGCGCATAGCCCGCCCCCAGCTCAAGCCATCCCTCGGGGCGCTTGTACGGCGACGAAGCAGGCTCAACCTCATAGTCCGGCTTAATACCCGCGTCCTGATAATCCCCCGTCCTGGGGAGGTTTACGGTGTTGGTTGTCAGCACCAGCACATCCCCCGTTGAGAGCTCACCGTGCACCTGAGCGCGGGCCTTGCCATATGTCGTATTGCCGACGACCACGGCGGCGCCCAAATCCTTCAGGGCTCCCGTAAAAACCTCGGCGGCGCTGGCGGAGTGCTCGTTGGCGAGCACCACCGTCTTTTCCGGAGTCCACCGGCAGGTGTCATAGGTAAGATAGTCCTCCGATTTCCCGTGACTCTCCTTAAGGGTAAAGAGCTTAACGTCCTTGCCCGGGACTATGTAGTCGAGCATGCCGTAAAGCACGTTGAGGCTTCCGCCCGGATTGTCCCTGAGATCAAATATGACCTTTTTCACCCCAAGCCCCGGAAGCTCGTCGTATATGTCAGCGAAATCTATGTAGTCAAGCCAGGACCCGAACTGGCTGATGGCTATAACAGCTATGTCCCCGTCAAGCTCGTATGTAACGTTGGGCACATACAGCCCCCTCCGCTCAAGGCTGAAGGACAGCAGCGACTTTTCCCCGGCGCGGAGCACCTTGATATCGGCTATTGTGCCCTCCTCACCGCGCAGATAGTTCACGGCCTCGCTGTAATAAAGGCCGGACACATCTGCGCCGCCGACCTCCACTATCTGATCTCCCGGCCTTATACCTTCCTCCGCCGCCGATCCTCCCTCGACCAGCTCATGCACGAAAAAGCCGTAGGGGGTGTTCCCGTCAAGGCGTATGCCGACGCCGACATAGCTCTGCCCCGTCGGGTACGCCTCCGCGTACTCCTTTGCGGTGAAGAAACCCGAATATTTGTCAAGGGTTGCCGTGAGCTTGCCCATCGTCTTGTAAAAAAGCTCGGGGTCCGCCTGGAGCTGCTGAGCCGTAAGTCCGGAGGGCAGACGCGACTTTCCGTCCGAAAGCAGGTAATATAATCTTATGTTTTCATCGACTTCCTGGAGCAGCTGAAGCTGCCCCTCCCCGTCCGGCGGTACGGCAAGGGCCGGAACGCTGAGAATTACAAAAAACATGAGGACAAGAGCCAGGAATCTTGTTTTCATCTGATAACCCTCTGTATGTATTAATACTTTTATTACACAAGTCGCGAGACAGACGGGGTATATCTCTTAATTAATAAACCTGTCAAACACAACTCCGGAGACCCCGGGATTAAACGCCTTTTTCCCTCCGGACTCCTTTACGTTTATTTTCACATGGCTGGCGCCTGAAAGGGCGTGGTCAATCTCCACCTCGTACTCCATCTCGATATCGCCGCCAAGATCGCTCATCGCCGCTCGCATCCACCTGGTCTGCACGCCGACCATCAGCGGGCCCTCCTCCGTCTCGTAGTGAGACAGGTACTTGCGCCCCTCCTCAAACACCATCTGGGTGGATACGAGTCCGTTTCTCATCAGCGTTATCCTTCCCTGGTTTATCATCAGGGTCGTAACGGTGCCTACAAAGCCCGTCAGGTCGCTCTCCCGATAAGAAAGGATATACTCGCTGCCGTTGTGGACAAGCTCGCCTGAGGTCACAAGCTCCACTGACTCGTCTTCCCCCAGCTCCCCAAAGAACTGCCTGCCCTGAATCGACACTATAACATCAGTCCTAGTCATTTCGCGCCACTCTCCCGGCGGGTCTATATTGATCCCCGCACTCTAAGTATATCATATTGGCATTCCGGTGTCGAGCGGCACGGGGCTTTGCTCATGTGGCAATAACATCCATATCGACAAGCTCCGCGTGTTCAGCCACCGCCCTTTCGAGGAATATCTCGGCGTTCTGGGCAAAGCCCTCGACATTGTCGCTCACGAAAAATCGCAGATGTCCGCCGCGGCATTCCCGCTCCGGGTGGTTGCCGAAAAGCAGGGACGTCTCGCGCGCAGCCTCGGCCCCAGGGTCAACAAGCCTTGCGCCGTTTCCCGCTACCGCGGATATCGCGTCCGCCAGCAGGGGATAATGTGTGCAGCCCATAATAATCGTGTCCACCCCTGCGTCAAGCAGAGGGGCGAGGTATTCCGCCAGCAGCAGGCGCACCACCTCATCCTCCGGGGAAAGCCTCCCCGCCTCCACCAGCGGAACAAGCAACGGGCATGCCCTGGCAGTCACCAATATATCCCGGTTAATCGCTCTGAGCTCGCGCTCATAGGCCCCGGATCGAATTGACGCCTGGGTGCCGATAAGCCCCACTCTGCCTGTTTTTGTTATCTCCGAGGCTTTTTTTGCGGCGGGCTTGACGACCCCGATGACCGGGAGCGGCGTTTCCGCCTCCAGACAGCCCAGGGCCGTGGCGCTGACTGTGCCGCAGGCGACGACCACCGCCTTTATGTCGAAGCCGAGCAGAAATTTCATGTCCTGCCTTGCGTACTTAAGTATTGTCTCGTTCGAGCGGTTGCCGTACGGCACCCGCCCGGTGTCGCCGAAATATATTATGTCCTCGCAGGGCATAGCCTCCGTCAGCCTGCGCACCGCGGTCAGGCCGCCCAGCCCCGAGTCGAAAACCCCGATAGGCCTTGTATCCCGCATAGTTCATTCTCCTGTCTAACAGTCCAATTATAGTATTCTACTCGACATACTTTCAAAAAGCAAGTGTGCGATAGCGGATATTCACGACAAATCGCTCACCGTTACAATGCCTTCACAGAAAGTTTAATATTTGGATATGGTAATTTGGATGCTATAGTTGTATAATGATATTGTCTATTAGAATATCAAGCTTTAATTCGGGAGGTGCTCCGGATGAATCTTGAACTGACCCAAAAACAGTTCAGGCGGCTTCTCGACCTGGTTTACATCGGCAACTGGATACTCAATTCAACCCGGGGCGACGACAGAATATCGGACTATGACGACGTTGAGTCCGCATTGTTCACCGCTGCGCGCTCCCACGGAATGCAAGCGCTGAGCGAGCGCTTCGGCAAGGACTTTATCCCCTCGCGCGCATTCGCAGAGGGCGGTATCCACGAGGCGATAATGGACTACGAGGACACCGTTTTCTTCGAGATACTCGCCGAGGAGCTGGCCCGCAGGGATCTCCAGATGGAGGGCGCTCAGGAGGATGACGTGGACGAGCTAAACGCCCGCATCAGGGATTATATCGCGGAGTTCGAGCTCAACGGAACCGACAATATAATCGTAAACAAGTAAAGCGTTCAGATATACCCCCCACCGAAAGCTCAGTTCGGCGGGGGTATCTTTTCACTCATCCCATAAACCTCACAGCCCAGGACGACACTATAAAGCCCGTTAGATCCGCGCAGAGCGCCGCAGGGATAGCGTATCTGGTTTTTGACACCCCTGCCGCCCCGCAGACTACGCTCACCGTGTAAAAGGTCGTCTCGCTCGAACCCAGCATAACGGCTGCCGTACGCCCCACCAGCGAATCAACGCCGTACGTGGCGATCAGCTCCGCTCCCACAGCCAGCCCGCCGCTCCCAGAAAACGGCCGTATGAACACAAGCGGCGCGCACTCGGGCGGTATGCCGAATATCGCGAAAAACGGCCTGCAGAGCTCTGCCGCCGCATCCATCGCGCCTGAGGCCCGCAGCATGGAGAGGCACACCATCAGGCCCACCAGCGCCGGAATTATCCTGAGCAGCATCATAAGGCCGTCTTTAGCGCCGTTCATTAAGGCGTCGAAGGTATCAACCCTTTTATACAGCCCCCACGCCAGCACGGCGAACATGATCAGCGCTATTGTCATCCCTTTTCCACACCCTTGACATCAGTTTGGCGGCTATTATTCCCGCCGCGCAGCTTGCCGCAGTGGCTATCCAGACCGCCGGCAATATATCGAACGGGGCGGCGGAGCCGGCCTGCGCCCTCAGTCCGGCTACCGTGGCCGGTATGATCTGAATCGACCCCGCGTTGAGAACAATCAGCATGCACAGCGCGTCGGACGCGATTCCGGTGTTCCCGGACAGCCGGTGCATACGTGTCGCCGCCCTAATTGACAGCGGGGTTGCGGCATTGCCCAGACCGAGCAGATTGGCGGAGACATTGGCCGAAATATCCTCCATCGCGTCCCTGTCCTTTGCCACCTCACGGAAAAGGGCGCTCAGGGGTCGTCGCATTATTTTAGCTATGACCTCCATTATCCCTGCCCTGCGCATTATCTCTGTAAGCCCGCACCAGAGGCAGAGCATCCCCGCCAGAGACAGTCCCAATTCGACAGATTTCGACGCCCCAGCCATGATTGCCGCGGCCACCTGTCCGGTAGTGCCTGCCCAGCAGGAGTACAGAATCGAAGCCCCTGTCATAATCAGGAGCACCCACGCCATAGCCATATCCCGGTCTCATCTCCTTAAATTGATAAACATTGCCTCTGCACTTCAGTTTGCTGTCATTTTATTCTATTTGTACAAAATGAATTGACAATGTATGTGACAGACAGTATAATTACACTTGGGGTTTTTTAGAAGATTTCGCAAATACCGCAAGGGAGGAAAACAAAAAATGAAGGCAACAGGCATAACCCGCAAAGTGGACGAGCTGGGGCGCATCGTTCTCCCCGTCGAACTTCGCCGAACTCTTGACATCGCGGAAAAAGATGTTTTGGAGATTTACGTAGAGGGCAATTCGATAATACTTAAGAAGTATGAGCCCGCCTGCATTTTCTGCAACTACGCACGAAATGTAATCAACTTCAAGGGCAAGAACATATGCCCCTCCTGCATCAAGGAACTCACCACCTGAGGAGCATATTCATACAGTTTCCTGAAAAACCGCTTGTCTAAAGCGGCGTGTTCCTCTGTGTTTCACCGGAGGGACACGCCTTTTGTTTTTTTCGGAGATAAGAGCGCACTACATATTCAAAAGAACCGCCTGCGCGCCGCGGGCTTTCGCGCCGTTTTTCACGCGATGTCATCTGATGATTTTGTTGATATTTCGGCCTGTGTTGTGTATAATAATTCCAAGCTGAAAAATAAGGAGGGCAACACCGTGAAGCAGACAGTTAAGTTCATTACCGGCGCTTTTATGGCTCTGGTGGTGATCGGGGCGATAACCCTGCTCGCAGTCAAGTACTTCGATGTGCTTATGAAAATCTTCGAGGATCTCAAGAGCCAGTTCAGCGCAAAGCGCCCGCGCTTTGTGACCGACGCCTGCTGTGACTGCGGCGACGAGGAGGATTTCGACGCCGAGCTGGAGGACTGACTGGCAGAGCACTCCGCGCGCAGGAAGGTCTGACAGACCTTCCTGCTCTTGTTTTAATCTATTCCGCTTTTCGGACAACTATGCCAGCAATATGCGTTCCTTTTCCGGACTCCGTCCTCCCCCCTGAAGACGTATAATTCAGCCTGAAAACAGGGATACTCTTCAGGGAGGCGAATATAATGCAAGAATATGGCCCAAAACGCGGGCCCTCGTCCGCGGATTACGATGAGCACAAAAACGGCCCCAACATCCACTACTATGGGATATACGATTTTTCGATGCCGGGCTTTTTTGCGCTCCCGACCCCAACCCAAGAGACGTCAATGCCGTCCGAGGTCTTTTATAACCGCATGTCCCTCGGCGACAGCGATACGCCTCCGGAGCCCCATGTCTGATACCGATATCTGTGTAAAGAGCAGACAACATAATTGGTAGCACTATAGATGTACCAATATGTCTGTTTATAACCGGACGTATTATTACGTATGACATCGAACTCCCGATTTCAAACTTAGTGGTCAAATTCTCCCCGCCCCCGCATATAAATGTAGGGAAGTAAGACGGGGAGGGATTTGCTGTTGAAGGGTAATATCGAGGAACGCGCCTGTGAGGTGGCTGTTTACATTATAGAGACCAAGGCGACGGTGCGCGCTGCAGCCAAAAAGTTTGGTATATCAAAAAGCACCGTACATAAAGACCTGAGTGAACGCTTGGCCCACTATAACCGCAGCCTTTACCTGGCCGCAAAGCAAATCCTTGAGGAGAACAAAGCCGAGCGGCATCTGCGCGGCGGGCAGGCAACCCGGAAAAAATTCAAGGGCGATGACAGCGCCGTTCCCGCCCCGGAAAGCTGTTAGCTCCCGCAAGGAGGGATCCTCCCGCGCCGTACGGCGCGGGAGGATCCCTCCATTAATACTAATATCTGTTTAAAGAGTAGATGAGTATAAGTTTCTATGATCTCCCGAGGAACATCGCTACAACAGAGAAAAACTCCCGGACGTAATAGCCGAGCTTCAAATACCAGTAAGGCGTCTCGGCCGGCAGGGCTGTCGCTGTAATCCCGTTTTTCTCCGCGAGCGTGCGGGATCTGTAGAGGTGGAATTCGCTGCTGACAATCACCACCGACGCCCCTGCCTCAATAAATTCTTTCGAAAACCTCATGTTCTCCGCCGTGTTGGTGGACTTATCCTCAATAATCAGACGGTTTGCTGAAATCCCATTGCCCTCGAGATAGCGCCTCATCGCCTCAGCCTCTGCTATCGCCTCTCCCTCGCCCTGACCCCCGCTCAGCACCGCCTTTGTTCCGGTGTTCTCCCTCAGGTATCCCAGGGCCGCGCTCATGCGCCCGCTCAAAATCAGGGACGGGGTTTCGCCCCTCAGTCCGGCTCCAAGAACTATTACATAGTCGGCGCCCGGCTCGGCGTCGGACTTCTGCCCGGATATGATGAGATACTCAACCACCCCGAAGGCTATTACCAGCAGCAATGTACCAATCTGCATGACACGCCTGGCGATATTGACAATCGACCTGACCGTCGAATCTCTCATATGATTCATCAGAAAATTCAGCGCACCGTACAGCGCAACCGCGCCGCAACTGGCTAGCGAAACCATGTAGAAAAACCCAATCCCCGGCAGCCTGCGTATCACGAAAAACGACACGGCCAGCCCGGCAATCCCCAGGATAATAAACGGCAAGGGGTGATACCTCTTCGACCTCCTCATTCAAGCGCCTCCCATTCCTCGTAGACGTCCTGCCACTGCCTCCTCACGCTTTCCTTTTGGTCAAGCAGCTCCAGCAGTTTTTCCGCGTTGTCGCCATGCGCGATTATCTGCTCATCCAGCCCCGCCTCCTCCTGCTCAAGCTTTGAAAGCCGCGCCTCAAGCGCCTTTGCTTTCTTTTCCCGCTCCTTCGAGCCCTTCCCCCGCTTTGGCTTGGTCTCCTTTTCAACACGGGCCGCCGGGGGCCTTGTCCTGTCTTCCTCGGCCTTCAGAGCCTCCTTGTACGCCTTGAACGCCTCATAGTCCCCGTGAAAATCCAGTATATCCCCGCCTGACAGCTCCCACACCCGGGTCGCGAAGCGGGAGATGAAGTATCGGTCGTGGGAGATAAATACCATCGTTCCGCCGAACTCCTCCACCGCCTCCTCCATCCACTCCCTCGAGCGAATATCAAGATGGTTCGTCGGCTCGTCCAGCAGCAGCATATTGACGGCGCCGCCCATGAGCATGCACAGCTTCAGCCTGTTGCGCTCGCCGCCGGACAGCACATCCACCGTCTTGAACACGTCCTCGCCCCGGAAGTGGAACATCCCCAGCCTGTCCCGAGCCTCCTGTACAGGGCAGTCCTCCTCGTACAGCATGGTGTCCAACAGCGTCCGCTCGGGATGAGCCCACTCTATCTGCTGCGGCAGATAGGCGTATTTGACGGCAGGCCCCATACGGGAATAGCCGGAATCGGCAGGCTCCTCCCCGATGAGCATCCGCATAAGCGTTGTCTTGCCCGTCCCGTTGTCGCCGAGCAGCGCGATCCTCTCCCCGGGCCGAACCTGCATAGTCAGCTCGCCTGCTATTTCCTTTGCCCCGAAGCGCTTGGAGAGAGAGTATATACGCATGGCGTCGTCCGCCATAAACTTTACCTGTTTGAAATGGCCTTTCATAGTCTGAGCTGTCTTGGGCCTGTCTGTTTTTTTCATGCGCTCCGCGCGCTTCTCTATCGCGAAGGCGCGCCTGTGCAGCTTGGCGCTTTTCCCGGCGTAGTCGTGCATGCGCCGGGCCGTGGCCTCAAGCTGCGAGATTTTCCTCTGCTCCTGGACATACCTGTCCATCTGCTCCTGCCAGCGACGCTGCTTCTCCTGCGCGTAGGCGCTGTAGTTGCCGCTGTACAGTATGGAAACCCCGTCCTCTATTTCCACCACCCTGTTTATAACCCCGTCAAGGAAGTAGCGGTCATGCGATATGCACAGCACCGTGCCCTTGTAGCGGGACAGGAAGTCCTCAAGCCATTCGATGCTCTTCATGTCGAGGTGGTTTGTCGGCTCGTCCAGGAGCAGAATGTCCGGCTCCTCAAGGATGATTCTGGCCAGATTTATTCTGGTTTTCTCGCCTCCGCTCAGGGTGGAGAACTCCCTTGAGTACAGGTCGTCGCTGATGTCGAGCCCGTTTCGAACCCTGCCCAGCCTCAGCTCCGTCTCAAAGCCCCCCGCGTGCTCAAAGCGGTGCGCCGCCTCCCCGTACCTTCTCACAAGACTGTGATCCTGCGCCATCGCGGACGATAGCTCATCCAGCTCCGCCTGAAGCTCGTCCAGCTCCGCGAACGCCCGCCTGAGCACGTCCCCGGTGGAGGTACCGTCCGGGTATTCGGGTATCTGGCTGAGTATCCCCAGCCTGCGGCCGGGAAAAACGGTTACTGAGCCGCCGTCCGGACGCTCCTGACCGCAGATGAGCCTGAACAGCGTGGTCTTTCCGGCGCCGTTGGCGCCCAGAATGCCGACATGCTCCCCTGCCTGCACGTCGAAGCTCACCCCGCGCAGCACCTCGACGTCCCCATATTCTTTTTTTACATCCCTGACGGAAATATCAATCATCGCAGCTACTCCGGCGGCTGTCCGCACTCCTGTAAAAACGCCCCATGCGTCCGGCACGGAGCGTCTTGTGTTTATACACGCCTCTATATTCCCCGCGGGAGGCGGGGAATTATGCTATCCTATTTCTCCCTCGGCGCCCCGAAGAAAAACAGCGCCACCGTGCCCGGGCCCGCGTGAGCTCCGATAGTCGGCCCCAGTATCCTAATAACCGAATTATTTACGGTGTAGCGCTCCCTGACCTTTTTCATCACATATTCCGCGTCCTCATGGCAGTCGCCGTGCACAACCGAGACATAGTCGAGGGTCGTGTCAACAACTAACTCCGCCATCTCGTCCACCAGTCTGTCCAGGCTTTGCCGCCGTCCTCGCACCTTGCCGTGAGACTGGAGCTTTCCCTCGGGTGTGACGTGCAGCATAGGCTTTATCCCCAGCAGAGAGCCCACAACCGCCGAGGTCCTGGACACCCTTCCCCCGCGGAGCAGGAACATGAGATCGTCCACCGTGAACAGGTGGTGGCTGCATATCTGCTTCTCCTCAAAGAAGCTTATGAGCTCGTCCATGGACGCGCCCCTGTCCCGCAGAGCGCACAGGGCAAGCATTACGTTTCCCAGCCCCAGGGTCACGCAGGTTGAGTTTCCCACATATATCCTGCGCCCGGGAAAGCTGTCCCCGAGCTCATCCCTGGCGATGCAGGCGGACTGGTACGACCCGGACAGGCCGGAGGACAGGCCGATATAAAAAACGTCGTCCCCGCGCCCCAGTATTTCCGAAAATTTCTCCATAAACTCGGCCACAGATATTTGCGAGGTGGTCGCAAGCTCCCCGGCGCGAAGCCTTGCGTAAAACTCCTTGACATCGACATTTTCTTCGTCATGGCTCTGCGTATCCCCCATAGTTACGGTGAGGGACAGCCTTTCAATGCCCAGCTCGCGGTAGTAGTTCCACGGAAGGTCAATGCTTGAGTCGGTCATAATCTGATACGCCATGGCAAAGCCTCGCTTTCAAAAAATGGTTGCCCACAAATAAAACCATCATACGGAAAAATTATAACCTATAAAAACTGGATATGCAAGCCTTAACTCCTCAGGAAAAATACCTGACTATCCCCTTGGCCATTGACTGTACAAACTCGTTCTGGGCCGCGTCGTCCATCAGCCACTCATAGTCCTCGGGATTGCACATAAAGGCCATCTCCAGAAGCATGGACGGGCACCACTGCGGCCTGCACACATAGAGGTTTGTCTTTGTCGTGCCGCGCTTGCCCACGCCCAGGTCCGACTGGAGCTGAGCTATAAGCGTCTCCGCGAAGGGCTTTGCCACATCCTGGCTGTACATCGCCAGCGCGCCGCGCGTGCCGGACGCGTTTGTATAGAACTCAAGGCTGTTGCAGTGCAGTGACAGGAACAGATCCGGGCGCTCGGCGCGGTTTTTTACGACCCGGTTTGCCAGCGACACATCATCGTCCGTCGTGCGGGTGATCGTCACCCTGGCGCCCAGAGACTCCAGCGCGCTCTTCAGCTTAAGCCCGGCGTAAAGGTTTATGTAGTCCTCCCCGTATTCCGTGCCCCAGGGCCCGGGCGCCCCGGTCCCCTTCTCCCCGTGCCCGGGATCAAGCATAATGTTGATTCCGTCCAGCGGCTTGTCTCCGGATTTGGCTGCGAGCGGGCGCTTGAAGTTCAGCTGTACCCCCTCGCCCGTGACGCTTGTATAGAAGCCGTCCAGTCTCTTTCCGGCGGCGAGGGTGAACGTGTACTCCGCCCCGGCCGAGGTCTTTTTGCCGGTCACCGACGAAAACAGCGAGCCCGACGGCAGGCTTACGGAAGGAACCGAGTCCGCGGACGATATGAGACAGACTATCTTAGAACCGTCGTATGTAAGCTTAGTTGCCGCCTTTACGCCTGAGGCCAGCGAGAGCGTCTCCCATTTCGCTCCGACCGAGTACTGCGCGCCTGTCAGCCTCGCGGTCATCGCGTCCGCCTCCGAGCGCACCGCGACCTCTGAGCGCTGCACCCACATGCCTATATTCAGCTTGACCCACGCGCCGGACGACGTCATGGACACCACGTAGTCCTTCTGACCCTTCGCGAGCTCTCCGGACGGCCCGCCGGAGGTGGTGGAATCCGGGAACAGGAACGCCGCGTCCGACACAACCTCGGCGTAGAGCCTCGCGCCGGGCGTCACGCATTTGACGGCGGCGGTCGCCGCGCGCTTGCTCACCTTGTCGTCAATCGTCATCGTGTAGAGGGGAACCCCGACCGTGACAAGCCGCCCGGATACGCTGTACTCGGGGATTTTGTATTCGTGCGTGTAGGAGGTGGAGTAATATTTGCCGTCGCCCGGATTTGCAGTGGAGGCCGGCTGCATCTCGTATGTCTTGCCGTTCAGCCTCACACTCACCGTCGCCCCGATCGGCGCGACGCATTTCAAGGTGACAGTCTCTCCCGGCTTTTTCAGCTCGTCATAAGTGTTGGGATAGGTCGAGCCCGAGACAATCTCAGCCTTGCTCATGGCGGCTGCTCCGCCGGAGGAGCCCGACGAGCTCTGGCAGGTTATCGTCCTGGTGACCGTGGCGCTGCCCTGCTTGAACTCAAACTTGTTCGCGCCTTTGGATAGGCTGGCCAAATAGCCGAAGTAGCCCTTCGAGGTGCGGTTTGTTATTTCGGTGCCGTTGACAGTCAGCTTTTGGCTCGGGTCGCTCGCGCCTACAAAATATATCGTGTCCTGAGACTGGGTTATATTCCCGGTCGGCCTGCCTATGCTGAGTGTTCCCATTTTGGCGGGGGCGGGCATCCTGATGTCTCCGCTCACCACGGGGAGCGAAACCTGAACCGCTGCGGAATACAGGCCTGAGACCGCCGCCTGTATGGCGCTGTCCTTGTCTATGAAGGCGAACCTGAAGTGTATGCTGCCCTTTACCTCCGGATAGGTGCGGTTCAGGTTCACCTGCCGCACTATCTCATTGGTGCCGTACCACGCACTCTGCTTGTCCGCGCTGCCCAGTCTCCAGGTGGCGTGCCCCACGTACAGCTTGACGTCTGTCCCCTTGACGGTGTCAACCCACCAGGAGAGCACCTTGGAGTAGTCCGAGTTGTTCTGGCCTATGCTCCAGTAGATTTGCGGGGCGATATAGTCCAGCCAGTTGTTTTTCACCCACTTGCGGGTGTCCGCGTACTGCGCGTAATAGCTCTCCTGTCCGTTTGTGTCGCTGCCCAGCGCGGTAGAGGCCCTGTTCGCCCATATGGCCACCGGCGCCACCCCGAATTCGCAATCCTTGTCTATCGCCTTGACCGCATTATAGGTGTCCTCAATGAGCCTGTTTATGTTCTCTCTGCGCCAGTTTCCAATGTCGTTGTAATTTTTGCCGTATTTAGCGAAAGCGTTTTCATCGGCAAAATCCTTGCCGGGATAAAAATAGTCGTCAAAATGCACGCCGTCCACAGCGTAGTTCTCAACGATTTCCCTGACGCCGTCAATGACCAGCTCGCGCACCTCGGGCAAGCCCGGGTTGTAAATCAGGAGCCCCTCCGAGGTTCTGACCACCCACTCCGGATGCTTAAGCGCTGGATTGTCCGCGCTCAGCCTGCCGTTGTCTGTGGACACGCGGGTAACCCGGAACGGGTTTATCCACGCGTGCAGCTCCAGGCCCCGGCTGTGCGCCTCGGAAACCCAATACTCCAGCGGATCAAAGCCTCCGGCGGGGGCTCTGCCCTGCTCTCCGGTCAGATAGGCTGACCACGGGAAGAGGCTTGACTTGTAAAAGGCGTCCCCGGTGGGGCGCACCTGAAGCACCACAGCGTTGAAGCCCAGCTCGGCGGCCTTGTCCAGTATATGCCCGGCCTCCGACTTCATCTTGTCCACCGACACACCCGGAGCGGACGGGTAGTCCAAATTGGTGACCGTGGCCACCCAGACGGCGCGGAACTCCCTGTCCTCCTCCGCCAAGGCCGGCGCCGGCGGCAGCAGAGCCAGCAGCATTGTTACAGCAACAAGTAAAGAGATTATTTTTTTCATCTGTACACCTCAAAAAAACGCACTGAACACATTTATACAAAAGAAAACAGGTAAAGCCGTGTTTTACATAATATCACGCAATTAGACATTTTACAAGCTTGAATGCGGGCGGTATTCATGTTTGCCGAGCGCGAAAAGCCGCCCATAAGCAAAGCTGTTCCAAGCTTGAGGCGTTCGGCGCCAATTCCAATAATACCTGTTGAAGCAACTGTCTGCGGTAAGCGATCTTGCGCTTGCCTACCTTCCGTTCGTCTGATATAATTCATTTAAATCTTAACAACTAGGAGGTACCCGGTGGACACTGATACAAAAGCGCCCGAGACGATCGAGGAAGCGTACAATCCGGAAGGAGCAAAGCGGATTAAATGGGCCGAGTTCGTGGAGACGTCCGTTATCGATTTTTTTCAGGGCTTCAAGCTTGAGAAGCTCTCGGTCGAGGACGGAAACGGCAACAAGGCGAAGCTGAGCCGCACAAAGGACAGCGGCATAAAAGTCGAGCACTCATCTGTCACCATAATGTAATACTGATTCCGTACATAGCCGCCGCGGGGCGAAGGAGCGTTGAAGCGCCTCCCTGACCTGCCGGGCGGCTGTGTTTTTTATAGAGTAAAAATTTGACTGGAGGAGTCACTGCCGTGAAACTGACTGAACTGTGGGGTAAGAGCGTGAGGCTGGGCGACGCTGAGCTTATCAGGAGGCAAAAGGAAAACCGCGAGTACCTTTTGAGCCTGAAAAGCGATAATCTGCTGCTGAATTACAGGCTGGAGGCCTGCCTCGTTTCGTTCAACGAGCGGCCGGAGGACATTCACGGAGGCTGGGAGTCCCAGACCTGCCAGCTGAGGGGGCACTTCCCGGGGCACTGGCTGAGCGCGGCGGCGATGCTGTATCACTCGACGGGCGACGCCGAGCTAAAAGCCAGGGCGGACGCGGTTGTGGACGAGCTGGCGGTCTGCCAGAGGGCAAACGGCGGAGAGTGGGCCGCGCCCATCCCGGAAAAGTACCTTCATCGCATTGCGCGGGGAGAGTGGGTCTGGGCGCCGCAGTACACCGTCCACAAGACATTTATGGGACTTCTGGACATGTATATATACGCCGGGAACAAATCGGCGCTTGGAATCGCCGAGTGCTTCGCCAACTGGTTTTACAGGTGGAGCGGAGAGTTTACCCGGGAGAGCTTCGACGATATCCTGGACGTGGAGACCGGCGGGATGCTGGAGATTTGGGCGCAGCTGCACGGCCTGACGGGCGATGAGAAGTACAGAACACTTATGGAGCGCTATTACAGGGGCAGGCTTTTCGACGGGCTGCTCGCCGGCGAGGATGCTCTGACAAACATGCACGCCAACACGACCATCCCGGAGATTCTCGGCGCGGCGAGGGCCTACGAGTCGACGGGCGAAGCGAAGTGGCTGGACATAGTAAAGGCCTATTGGAGCTGCGCCGTAACGGAGAGAGGCTGCTATGCCACCGGGGGTCAGACCTGCGGCGAGGTGTGGACGCCTAGACACTCAATGGCCGGACGGCTCGGGGATAAAAACCAGGAGCACTGCACGGTTTACAACATGATGCGCCTTGCGTCGTTCCTCTTTACGCAGACAGGGGACTCTCAATACGCTGATTATTACGAGCGGGGCCTGTACAACGGCGTGATGGCGCAGGGCTATTGGAGGGCGCGGCGCACTAACGGGCAAAAGCTGGACTGCCCTGAGGATGGCCTGATAAGCTACTTCCTGCCGCTTAGGGCCGGATCAAGGAAGGGCTGGGGCGGCAGGACGAACGACTTCTTTTGCTGTCACGGGACTCTGGTTCAGGCGAACGCCGCGCTGGGCAGGGGGGTGTACTACCGCTCGGAAGACGGGGTGTATGTATGCCAGTATTTTGACTCGGAGGCGGAGACGCTTTTAAACGGGGAGCGCGTAAGGCTCGTCCAGAGGATAGACACGCTTACGGGCAGCTATCACAACGCGGGTAACAGAACTGCGGGGCAGGCCATATTCGGCGATACGCTGAACATACCCCACGACCCTAACACCTTCCGCTCCGTAATAGAGGTAAAGGCTGCCAGAGATGTGGAGTTCGAGCTTTCGCTTCGTATTCCCTGGTGGGCAAAGCCACCCCACCGCCTCACGGTGAACGGCCAGGAGATTGATGCGGCTGCGGAAAACGGGTTTATACGCACAAGGCGCGTCTGGGCGGACGGGGACAGGCTGTGCCTGGAGCTTCAAAGAGAGATCACCTGCTGCCCGCTGCCGGGAAGCGACATGCTGGCCTTTATGAACGGGCCAGTTGTCCTGGCCGGACTGTGCGGGGAGGAGAGAACGCTCGATGCGGGCGGCCGTGCTCCGGAAAAAATACTTACCCCGGACAACGAACGGGAGTGGGCGGTCTGGACGCAGGACTTCAAAACCTCCGGGCAGGATGTGGGTATCAGATTTATCCCGCTGTACCGGGTTGGCTACGAGCAGTACACCGTCTACTTCCCGATAAAAAACAGCGGGTATTAGGGCGTGTTTGATAATTGTTGCCGAACACGCCCCAGCATAAACAAAAACTATGCAAAAGCATGCCGCGGCATGCTTTTGCATAGTTAATACTCATCTCATGTGATCTGCCCTTTAAACAGATATTAGTATCATGGGATTAGCCGTTTTCCGGTGCGCCTATGAGGAAACGTCCCCTACTTTGAGCCGCTGGCGATAAAATATATCTCCACATAAGCGTCATCCGCGCTGCCGCTGCCCTTTATCGGGAGCACCGTATCGGCTGCCAAGCCATATCTTGCTATCACAAAATTACTCACCGCACTGGCGCGATCCATATTCAGGGTGTCAGGGGACTCGTCCGCCTTGGAGAAGCCCTCAACCACCATGATCCAGCCGGAGAGGTCTGGGGAATTGCCCATGAACTGGGACAGGACGGACTGCATTTCCCCGTTCACGTCGGAGGAGTCTCCGCCGAAGGGCAGCACAAGCGACTTGGTTCCCCACGACTGAGACGGGGAGGGGGTGACCTGCGGGGGAGGGGTGGTGACCGTAATCGGCTGAAGCGAGGACGAGGGCCCGACGACTCCGGACGGAGAGACTGAGGGCGGCGGATCCGACAAATCGCCGCCAATGGATTCGTCCGGGCTTGGAAGTCCGACCCCGGAGGCGAAGGAGGGTGAAGAAGACGGGCTGGAGGGGTATCTTTTCGTAAGCTGTGTGGAGATTACCGCCACGACGCAGACAAGAACCGCGAAGGACAAAAGGGTAACGGTGAATTTTCCCTTCGCAGTAAACGCATACCTTTTCATCGGCCGCCCCCTATACAAACATGTAGCTGACAGCTTTACATAATACCGCCATGATCGTATAAAAACCGTCGAAAAACCGGGGGGCTTTTCGACGATGCTGAAGGTCAGTCTGGTAATAAAGCTGCAAATATTTACATTCGACCCAACCGACCTGATTGTAATATTACTTCGTAATAAAGTCCAAAATATCCTTAAGGCGCTGGGCCTCTCCCTCAATCTCGAGGAATTGTCGCTTGTGGAGGTTTTTGCGCTCGCTGATTGTCTCGCGGATGCTCTCTATCTGACGCTGGAGCACCTCAATTTCCTCGTTGTAGCGCGCCACAACCTCCTCAGTATGCGCGGCGAACGTCGCGGAGTAGTCGTTCAGACGGGATACCCTGTCTATGCCGTCGTTGAGCAGCCTGTCGAAATCAAAGCCGGAGGCTGAGACAATTTTTAAGACGATAGAGCGGCGCATCTCAGGCGGCAGGGACTCGGGGAGGGTGCGGATGTACTCCTCCAGCAGGTAGACGGTGTCAATGCCGGAGGGCTTGAGGTTGAAGCGCTTATAGAGCTCGGAGACCTCCATAAATCTGTCGGCGTCTGGGCCCTCGTCTGTTATGATATCCTCTTCGTCCCAAAATGACCTGTTAATCACTCTGTCGCTGACGCCGTATGTTTTATCGAGTCTGAACTGAGGCGTCTCCTCCGTCCGCGGAGCGGGCGGCGGGAGAGGATTGAACTGCCTGGCTGCGAGCTGGTCGGGCGCGGGAGGATCGGGAATCTGGACATCCGCCATGGATTCCACAGATTCCGTCAAGGAGTCCTCATCCTCAACCTTTTTTACCATGCCCATTTTCTCAAGCATATCCATAACCTTGTGGTTGTCTTTTCTTGAGGACATTGGACACACCTCCCTCCGGCAAGCCGATTGCAAACAACAGCTTACCAGATGTATTCTAACCAAATTATGCACACTTGTCAATCTATTTTCGCATTTTCCCGCCTGGCGCCGGACTTTTGGCCGCTTAAGGCAATCATGTCGGGCTATTGAGCACAGGGGCAGAGGCGTAAAACGGATATTGTATGAAAAATCTGTACAAAAACCGCAAAGTGGTGTACAATGGCTCAAACAAATCCTAGAGGCTGGGAGGCGGACTTTATGATATGTGGCAGCTGTCACAGCGAAATGCCGGAGGACTCAAAATACTGCACGGTGTGCGGGATGCTTATTATGAGCCGAGGCGTTGATCGGGAAAATATTCCGGAGCCCGTTGCCGAGCCGACGGTCAGCAAACTCGGGGACGCCGAGGCGGGCCCGTACAGGCCGAGGGTGTATGTGGATACCTATACGCCGCCGGCGCAGTTCGTTCCCTACGCGCTTCAGCGCGAGCCCGAGCAGTATAAGCCGCCTTCGGAGGCTCCGGAGTACCCAAAGCCCTATGCGTGGCAGCGAGAGCGCGGAGCAGAGGCTTGCGAGAGTTGTCCGCCGGGCCTGGCGCCGACGGAGCAGATGGCACATTCCGCCGAAACCGATTCAGAACGCGGCCTGGGGAATATAACTGTAACCAGCTCGGGAATGGAGCCCAGAATGACGGCCGGCCAGTTTTTCCTCATGGAACTGCTGGCGCTGGTTCCGGTCGTCGGCTTTGTTGTGATGTGCGTATGGGCGTTCAGCGGACGCGTCAACGCCAACCGCTCCGCGCTGGCCCAGGCGAAGCTGATTATCACGCTTGTGGCGGCGACTGTGACGCTGCTTGTGTTTATTGTGCTTCTGTACCTTGTGGCGAATGACCTGATAACGCTCAGGTGGCTGACTTTCGGATGAGACATGCAGGCCCTCCGGCCCTTGCGGGCTGGAGGGCCTGCCTTTGTTGTCACAGCCTGATCCACGTATGGACACCCTCAGGTTTGTCCGGATTTTTGCCGTCGGACAGCGTTTTGTAGTAGGCAATCGCCTGGAGGGCGAAGAGAAGGGGCAGTCCCCTCGCCGCGAATGACTCGTACGGAGGCAAAACGACGTTCAGATCCGAGCCGAAAATGTTCTCCTCACGCGAGGTTATAGTTACAAGCTGCGCCTTTTGGTATCGGAGCTCGCGAAGCATCACGCTCTGGTAAACGTCGTCAAGCGGGGAGACGGCCATGATGACCAGGGTTCTCTCGTCCACAGTGTTAAAGGCTCCATGTCTGAAGTTGAGGATGTTGCTGTAGGACGCGTTTATCCCACACATGCGCGTCAGCGTCAGGGCGCCCGCTTCGGCGACGCCCGCGAGCTCGCCGTCCGCCAGGATTATCGCCCTGTCCCAGGTTCCGCTCTGGCCGATCCCCTCAAGCTCGGCGGAGACAGTCTCTATAAAGCGCTCCTGGTTGCCGGCTGCGTCCCTTATCTCGTCGAGCAGCGCGTTGCTCCCGGAGAGCAGCGCAACCATGTACAGGTTGGCAAGGAAGACATTTGAAAGGCTTTTTGTCGGCAGCATACCGGAGTCCGCCGCCCAGGGGAGCTCGACGCACAGTTCGGCGGTGCCGGAGAGCTTGGAGTTCGGCATGACGGTAACGGCTATTGTCTGAGCGCCGGCGCCCCGTCTGGCTTTGTCGACAGCCATGATTACCTCTGAGGTGTTGCCCGAGCGGGAGGAAACAATCATAAGCGTTCCGTCCAGCATGGCGCTGTAGTAGGGCATATTCATCGCGAGATCGCCGGCGGCGCAGGACAGCGAGTTGAGCCCGCCCCTGAGCTTCAGGCTCAGCTCGGCGGATTTGCACAGCGCGTACATCATGCCGCAGCCGGTGAAGGTCACCGAGTAAAATCCGGAAATTCCGAAAAAGTCCTTAATTTGCTCTGATTTCCCCTGCATAAACGCCGAGGTCTGACGCAGGGATACGTGCTGGTTGAATATATCGTCCTCAGTCTTGTACATAGAGGCACCCCCCAATTTACTAAAGTATAGCACGGGAAGCATCGCTTGTAAAGCGAGAGCGGGACATGGGCGTTTGTTTGAACACGAAACGAACATAGACATAAAAGTTTTTTATTGATATAATTTGGGGAGTGTCTGATGGTGAAAAACATTCAAAAACCATTCTTAAATATCCTCATGATTCTCAATATGTGACCGCACGGAAGAAAGGGGCGTATTCATTTGAAAACCACCGCGCTTAGAATTTACGGAAAAAAGGACATAAGGCTTGAGACCTTTGAGCTTCCCGAGCCGGGAGATGACGAGATACTCGCCAAAATAGTGTCGGACAGCCTGTGCATGTCCTCGTACAAGGCGTCCATGCAGGGCGAGGATCACAAGCGGATTCCGGACGATGTGGCGCAGAACCCCGTCATACTCGGGCATGAGTTCTGCGGGGAGCTGGTAAAGGTCGGCTCCAGATGGAAGGGGCAGTTTTCCGAGGGACAGCGCTTCGCGATCCAGCCCGCGATTAACGAGCCCGGAAACGTGCACGCCGCGCCGGGCTACTCCTTCCGCCATATCGGCGGCGACGCGACATACGTGGTAATCCCCAGCATCGTCATGGAGCGGGGCTGTCTGCTCCCCTTCTACGGGGACAATTTCTTTATGGGGAGTTTAGCCGAGCCCGTGAGCTGCGTTGTGGGGGGCTTCAACGTAAACTACCACACCCGTCCGGGAAGCTATGTGCATGAGATGGGCATCGTCGAGGGCGGCTGCATGGCGCTGCTGGCGGGGGTGGGCCCGATGGGTCTCGGCGCGATCGACTTCGCGCTGCACGGCCCCCGCAGACCGTCGCTGCTTGTTGTCACCGACATAGACGCCGCCAGGCTTGAGCGCGCGGCTCAGCTGTATACGGTGCGGGAGGCGGAGCAAAACGGAGTAAAGCTTGTTTATGTAAATACTAAAGATGTCGCGGACGTCCCGGCGCGGCTACGCTCGCTGACCCCGGACGCCAGGGGCTATGACGACGTGTTTGTGTACGCGCCGGTGGCTCCCGTTGTCGAGCAGGCGGACGCGCTACTGGCATACGACGGCTGCCTGAACTTTTTCGCCGGTCCAACCAATCCGGAGTTTTCCGCAAAATTCAACTTCTATAACGTCCACTACATGGCAACCCATGTCGCCGGGAATTCGGGCGGCAACACCGACGACCTCAAGCAGTCGCTGAGCATGATGGCGCAGGGGAAGATAAACCCCGCGTCCATGATAACACATGTTGGCGGTCTGGACGCCGCGGCCGGGGCCACGCTGAACCTGCCCAACATTCCCGGCGGCAAAAAGCTGATATACACTCATATATCCATGCCGCTGACCGCGCTTTCCGAGCTGCGCGAGGCTGGGCTGTCCGAGCTGGCGGACATAGTGGACGCGCACAACGGACTGTGGTCCGGAGAGGCCGAGCGCTGGCTGCTGGAGAACGGCAAACCGCTGGAGGCTTAGGCTGTGTAAGCGACACCCCCGCCGCAGACGGGGGTGTCGGTGTATATTCACGGATTGGACGTGTGCATGATGATAAGCGAGAGGAATGTCATAAGCCTGCTCCCGCCGAAGCTGGCGGAGAAGACAAATATGCGTGTTTATAACAGCCTGGCGTCGACAAACGACAAGGCCAAGGAGCTGGCGCGGGAGGAGGCTCCCGGCGGAACCTTTGTTGTGGCCCGGAGCCAGACGGCGGGGCGGGGCAGGCTGGGGCGGAGCTTTTTTTCCCCCGAGGACGGAGGGCTCTATATGAGCGCGCTTTATCGGCCGGACTGCTCCGCTGAGCGGCTTATGCCGCTTACGGCGTTTACAGCCGTGGCGGTGTGCGGCGCGGTCGAGCGCGTCACCGGCTCGCGCCCCGGGGCGAAGTGGCCGAACGACATTATGGCGGGCGGCAAAAAGCTGTGCGGCATTTTGACCGAGCTCTCGCTGGACGCGTCCGGCGGAGTGCGGGGGGTTGTCATAGGAATAGGGGTAAACGCCGCTCAGGAATCGTTTCCGCCGGAGCTGGAGCATACGGCGACCTCTTTTAGGCTGGCCTATGGCGCGACCCCGCCGCTGTCCGCGCTCTGCGCCGCGATAATAGAGGCGCTCGGGGGCGCCGTTGCCGCGTGCCTGGACGGGACGCGTGGGGAGTGGCTGCGCAGGTACAGGGAAATCTGTGTCACGCTCGGAAGGGAGGTCACCCTCACGCGCGGAGCGGAGCCGGCGCGAGGAGTCGCCGTCGGGGTGGACGACAACGCGGCGCTGCTGGTTCGGATGGAGGACGGTAGTGTCGAGGCGGTCAGCTGCGGCGAGGCGCTGGTGCATGAACCGTAAGGATTCGTTCCCATTTTCACCCTTCCCTTATAATACCACGAATACTCTCGCTCGTATCATAAGATGATAAGGTCTGCGATTGCTATTTGATTGAGAGGTATTAACTCATGAGAAAAAATAGCGTACACAGACTCAAAATATTGCCAATGCTGTTTCTAGCTATAATGTCCATGTTCCCTGTTGCGACATATGCAAACCAGGCTGTGGTATCCAGCGCTGTGGATTTTGACGTGCTGCTCAACGTTGATCCGGCGTTTGGTATTCAGCCGACAGAGTTTTCAAGGCTTGTAGGCGGGTACCTAGATACACTGATTTCAAACGGGAAAAACGGCAATGGAAATAAAACCTATAGAATCAGCACAACGGCCGCTTCCATTGATCCGACCGACTTAACGACCTGGCATCTTTACGACCACTATGACCCGTCCTGGTATCCGAATGAAGGCGCATGGCGCAGCAGCTATGCCACCCACCGCGGATTGCCAACCTTGCCACAGATATGGAACTATTTCGGTGGTGTCACCGAGACTCAAAGCGGCGGTAATGGCAGCGGAACCCTAACTCTCGATCGCATGCTGTTTTATAAAAATGCGCGTCCGTCAGTTCAAAACGCCGATTCATTGTACGGAACGAACACAAACACGGTCACATGGGGAAACACAGCGCGGCTTCGCGAGCATATTTACGCGTTTAAGGAAAATATGAAACCCGCCATACAGTTTTACGGATATGGAACGGAAGGCTTCCTGGACTTTTTATATTATCCGGCAAGCGCAAGCAGCAACAAATCGGTTAAATTTGACATTGACGCCTCTAATGTACAGCCACACACCCTGGAATATGCGGGGTTTCTTGTAAATGCGGGAGTAAGCAGCGGGTCTATGAGCGGGTACATGATTGTTTTTACCTACGGGCCAGCCGGCGCGTCCGGCGGCACCCCCGCCAACGCGCTCAACGGCGTTTTTTTGTATCACTTAAATGGTGTAAATGTAAATACCTTGCATTCGTCCGGATTGTCTGGCGTACCCTATACAAATATTTCAATTCCGGAATTCTCTCAAAGCGGGGCGGATTTTTGGAAAAAAAGCCATATTGAGCTCGAGGTCACATCTTCAAGTATAAAGGCCAAAATACAGAAAATGAACGACTCGACCGGAGTTCTTGAGGGCAGCCCTGTCACTCTCATGGATGTTTCTTTGCCCGCAAATACGGGTTATGGCGGGTTCGGGCCTTTTATCGATTATAGCACGCACAGTTGCACAAACACCTCAAGCTATCGCTTTTCCAATTTGGAAATGAGCTTTGCGGAGCCGAGCACGGGCGGCTCTGTTCTGGAAGCCTATCAACACGCCGATTTTCATACCGGGAGCACCCAGACCTTTTTTGTCAACATTACCAATCCCGCCCAATCCAATTACGCTAAAGCAGCCGGTGATTCCGACCTCGCGTTTCTCAGCATGATTAAAAATGACAAAACAGTACTCATTACAGACGAAACCAAGTCCTCAGACACCACATCGGATGTTTTCACTAAAACCTATCTCGGCGCCAACGCCAAGGACATCAACAACCTGTCTGATGTGGATTTTGATGCAACCGGCCTCACAGCGTCCTCGCCTTCTGAAAACGCCGCGGCTAAGACAGCCTGGCTGATTTATCACACCTTATATTCGGACAACGAAGGACAGGCGCCAACTCCGCAGAACTCAGTCGTTGCAGGCATTGACCTGAGGGAAAGAAACCTTGCGACATCACCTCAGGTCAATCAGGTTCTTAAACAGCTTATTCAGGCTGAAGGTCTGAAAATATATCTTGACGGTTCGAGGAGCGTCAACGCCGGCGCCTATGTGCCGCAGTACACCATCAAGAAGCCTGGGGATACTGAGAGCTCCGCTTTAATCGCTCTTACTGATGAGGACAGCGGCGGACGCTACTTTACGGTGGATAACAGTCCCTCATGGCCTGCCGGGGAATATACGATCGGCATGCAATATGTCGTAGACGCTGGAGTCGTCAGCATTCCGGCAACTACAAAGCTATGGCTTTTGAATGATATTGCCCCGCCCTCTCTTAGCGTCACACTCAGCACAACAAATATGACCGGGGCACTTTTGTTTTCCAATACACCATCGACCGGCACTTTCACATTCACTTCGGATCTGGCTTCCTATGCAATGATTGTCAGCACATCAGCTGATCGTCCCGCCGAAGATCCGGCAGTCAACGCCCGTACGTCAATCGCCCAAGGCAGCGTCAGTGCCATTCCGACATTTACCGTACCTGGCCCCGGCACCTATTACGCTCATGCGTATCTATATGACGCGGCAGGAAACCTTGGATATGCCCGCAGCGATCCTTTGGTTATTACGAAGAAAAACCAGGCCCTGTCCGGGAGAACATCCTATGTGCTGGAGTACGGCATTGACAGTCAAATCATTTTTGACGCCGAAAATACAACCGTATTCGCTTCCGAGGATGTACGCCCGTCGCCGCTGGTCGCTTATGAAAAAAGCTCCGGTGTTTCGGTCTCTCTGGACAATAACACGGTGACTCCACTAAAACTGGGCAAAAGCACGATCAGAGCGTCAGCATCATCAACCGCGACCCATCTTGCGGCGAGTATGCTTATTGAGGTTGATGTGGTTAATCCCTTGTCGGTGCGGCTGATTGCCACGGGCTTTGATACCGCGGGCGGCATTACGGTAAAGCCGACAAAACAAGAGGGAGGATACGGCGTACTGTCTCAAACACTCCAGTACCGCAAGGTCGGCGACACAAACTGGATTGATATTCCCGAGCAGGGCTGGCAGTTGGATGGCGGCTACCAAATGGATTTCTCCCTGTTACAGCCCAAGGCGGAGTATGAGATGCGCGTAACAGCTGTCGACAACCGTCCGCTGACCCCACGTTCCGTATCCGATACGCTCAGGTTTCGCGTTCCGGGCGACGACAGGAATTTTGCCAGCATTACCGTTAGTGTGGAAGCTATTGAAGATTATGCTTTCGTAAAAGATCAGGAATATGTTCTCTCCGTCTATAATGGCAGCACTGTGCTCATGTCTGGAGTTCACTACGTCAGTCAAGTCGATATAGACAACAAATCCTTTAATATGACATTCGACAATCTGCCGGACGGAAATCTGACCGTAGTGCTCATCAGACCCGACGGAAACAGGATAAACGACATGGCGACCATAAAAGACGGCAAGCCAATGGTGCTTCAAATGCTTTTGGGCAACGCAATCCGCAGCACTTGGGTTCGTATTTTGTCTGAAAAAACTCCGCCCGTCAATGTGGACGGACTGGTGGAGCTTTACGAGTGGTTCAAAAAAAATCCCGCTCCGAGCGAAATCCTGGGACTCACTGAGCATGATTGCCTGACGGCGTTCAGCGACGGCTCGGTTTCGTTGATTGAGCTTCGCGCTGCGGGAGTCGACGTTAAGGCCCCGGGCAGCTTAGCCGGCAAGGTAGACCGTCTTTTGGCTCAAACAGCAGGCCGCGAGCATTCGATTCTCTTCGACTTGACTCTCTGGAAAACCATCACGCCTGACAGCGGACTTGCCGTTACAAAACAGATGGCGCATTCAGGAGCGTTGATCTCCGTTTCAATGCCGCTTCCTGCAATAAACGGATACGACCTGAAAATTCATCGGGAGCACAACGGCATTGTCGACCCTATCCCGCAAAACCATGGCAGCCGGAATAACGACGGTGAGTACTGGGAGCTGAAAGCAGGGCGCATCATTTTGCATATCAAAAAATTCTCGCTGTTTTCGCTGACCTATCAGGCATATAGCGGTGATACGGCGCTGAGCAGGATTGAAGATGCACGCCCGGGCGGCATTGTGACCTACAACTCTATTGACGGCACTGTTCCGGCGTATATTATCGAGGCCTTGAATAATAAGCGGGATATATCTCTGGTCATATCATGGGATGGAAAAAAGGTTGTCATCACCCCCGGGAAAATAAAAGTTACAGGACAGACTTCATTCAGCTTCACTGAGCTGACAAACCTGTTGGCTGATCACCCAAAACTGAACAAGACTGATCATGTCGTATTCATCTGTGGTCGGGACACCGGTGTGTTTGCCCCAAAAGACAATCTTACGCGCGCCGAGGCCGCAACTATCTTTGCCAAGCTTACAATCGGTTTTGATCAGGAGGCGAAATATAAATGCACGTTCAGTGATGTAAATTCAAACGCATGGTACGCCAAATATGTAGGGTTTCTCCAGGAAACCGGCACCTCATTTGGATACCCGGACGGCACATTCAAACCAAACGATCCAATAAGTCGGGCAGAGTTCGTCTCGCTCGCATCAATTTATGAGAGCGAGACCGTTGACAGCGCGGGAAGTTTCAGCGATATCCCAACAACGCACTGGGCATACAAGCAAATTGAATATGCCCGGAACCGCAAGTGGATAAGCGGTTATCCCGGCGGCAATTTCGAGCCTGACAAAAACATTATACGGGCCGAAGCTGTCACCCTTGTATGCAGGATATTGGAACGGGAAATTAACGCTCAATCGACAAACGGCAATGCCATTAAGGTTTTTCCTGACGTACCGAGGGACTATTGGGCTTTTTACGACATTGTCGAGTCCGCATCTCCGCACGACTTTACAATAACCGAAGGCCGTGAGCTCTGGAAAAAGTAGATATTGATACTAATCCCATGTTAAAACCTTCCGCTTTGAAATTTGCAAAAGCTTGCCTTAGCAAGCTTTTGCAAATTAATACCGTCAGGTTTTAAACAGGTATTAGTATGGTGTACCAGTTATACCAATAGCAATAGCATGAACGGAGCCGCCCGTGGGCGGCTCCGTTCATGCTGTCATGTTAAGCGGGTTTAGTATAAATCCTGTGTTCGCAGGGGTCTTAGCCTTCTGTGCTGCCCAGCAACTGGCAGGTGAACGTAAAGGAATAGCTGGGGAAGAGCGCGGGGTATTTTACGCCCTTGATCACGATGGAGTCGGCGGTGTCAAGCTTGAAGATTTCCACATTGAAAACCTCGACGGTGCGCAAGTCGGACAGCACCGCAGCCGAATAGAGCTTTCCCGCG
>JAVBTT010000002.1:0-194371 GCA_031556035.1 Oscillospiraceae bacterium | reverse complement strand
ACCTAAGACATGGCAAAACACCGCTTGAGAGCCGTTTTGCACCCACGGAATGGCAGAAACAGAGGGTTTTTGCCCCTGAAACGCAAAAAAGCCGCCCCGAAGGACGGCTTTTCTGTGTATCACGTTAGACGTGATATGGTGGCGGAGGAGGTGGGATTCGAACCCACGGTACCATCTCTGGTACACTCGATTTCGAGTCGAGGCCGTTATAACCACTTCGATACTCCTCCATATTCAATTTATTGCATAAATGGGTGATTTCGAAACACGTTAACATGATTTCGAGTCAGCCCCGTTATGACCACTTCGATATCACTGCGAATAACAGTCACAGGGCGCTTTAATTATAACAAAATAACAGGGGATTGCAAGTTTTTATCGGAGTTTACGCGACACGGGCGAATGTAAAAACCCTCACAAACCGCTTGGCCGCAAGGGTTTTTGGAGCTGGTGAGAGGAATCGAACCTCCAACCTGCTCATTACGAATGAGCTGCTCTGCCATTGAGCCACACCAGCATGTGTAAGAGGGCGGGTTGCCATCTTTTATTATGCAATTACGGCGAATATTCCCGATACAGATTGCTTCGGTAATGTTTTTGTCATATCCTCCTCAATGAATGATCAGAGAAATATATCCCTCGACCCGTTACTAAGACAGGCAGTGCCAACAACAATCAAAAGCCGGTAAATACTTTAGCTATTATAGTCTAAGCGGCACTGCCTTGTCAACGTTTTTATTTCTGTTCTGTCCCCTCATCCCCGTTTGGATCTTCACCCGTTCATCCGTCTGTACACCCGCGTGACCTCGCGTAGCCTCGCCGCCACATCCTCGTTCAGAGCCTCGGATCGCACCCGCCAGCGCCAGTTTAGCCCCCCCAGCGTCGACGGTCTGTTCATCCGGGCGTCCGCGCCGAGCCCCAATATATCCTGCATGGGCGCCATGGCTATCCCCGCCGGGGTGCTCCAAACAGACTTTACAGCTCCCCAGCTCAACCCCTCGTCCTCGCGCAGCCGCAGATAGCTCCAGGCGAAGTCACGCTCATTTTGTGTCGAATCCCCGGTCAACCAGTCGAGGAAGGTCGGGGAATCGTGCGTCGATGTATACGCAACACGGTTCCATCCGATATTGTGTGGCAGATACAAACTGTCCCCATCCGGGTCAAACGCGTAGATCAACACACTCATTCCGGGAATGCCGGTTTTTTCGATAAAGCGCCGCGCCTTGTCGTCAAGGTCACCCAAATCCTCCGCGACTATCTCCACACCCGAAGCCGCCCCGCGAAGCGCACTTATCAGCTTCATACCCGGCCCTTTGCGCCAGCGCCCGTCAAGCGCCGTCTCCTTACAAGCCCCCACCTCCCAATAGGTGTGAAATCCCCTGAAGTGGTCGATGCGGATTAAGTCGCAGAGCCCGCTCATATGCTTGAGCCTGCCTGTCCACCATTTGAATCCGTCACGCTCGTGCCGCTCCCAGTCGTATATCGGATTGCCCCAGAGCTGGCCCGTCTCGGAATACATGTCCGGCGGAACTCCAGCAACCACCGAGGGTATGGCCGGTCTGTCCAGCAGGAACAGCTCACCCTCCGCCCAGACCTCCACGCTGTCCTCCGCGACATAGATGGGCAAGTCGCCAATGATCTTGATCCCCAGACCGTTTACATACTCTTTCAGCGCCGAGAACTGGGCGAAGAACTCATACTGCAAAAACTTGTAAAAGGCAATTTCATCGGCCAGCACCAGCTCGGCTTTTTTCAGCGCCCCGGGCTTGCGCGCGACGATATCAGCGTCCGGCCACTCGGAAAGCGGAAGCATTCCGTAGCTGCTCTTCAGAGCCATGAACAGCGCGTAGTCGCGCAGCCAGTCCTCGTTTCTACTGTCAAACTCCCCGAGTTTTTTGGCAAGCGGCTTCTTCCCCCGCTCAAACGCCTTGCGCAGCAAAGGCAACCGGTTCTCATACATGAGTCCGTAGTCCACATGGTCAACGCTTTCCCCGAAGCTCACCGCCTCGACCTCGGCGCGCTCAAGCAGTCCATCTTCAATTAGCGTATCAAGGTCGATAAAATACGGATTCCCCGCCCTGCTTGAGCAGCTTTGATACGGCGAATCCCCGAAGCCGGTCGGCACCAGAGGGAGCATCTGCCAATAGCTCTGCCCCGCCGCCTTCAGAAAATCCGCGAACCCGCGCGCGCCCGCCCCGAGCGTGCCTATGCCGTAGGGCCCTGGAAGGGATGATATGTGAAGCACTATTCCGGATGAACGCCTGTTGTCCATGTTGTCCTCCGTCTATATGTATTTCGTTTGATCCCCGCCGAGGGTGGGGATCAAACCGTTTATATTACGGCGGCATCTAACAGTAGTAATTTATGTGGCTTATACAGCCGCCGTAATATGTGTTAAAATCAATATTACTCCGGCAAATCAAGCCTGCCTAATTTACCACTTTTAAGTGCCGGAGTAATATTACAGCGTCACTAAACAGGTATTAGTATTAGGTGGCGGAATAACACCGCTACGCCTTCTTCCACGACGAGGGCGCCAGCATCACAAGTATCGGGAATATCTCAAGTCTGCCTATCAGCATGCACAGGGACATAACCGCCTTGGACAGATACGAAAAGCTCTCGAAGTTGCCCGCCGGCCCCACCATCTCAAGCCCTGGGCCGACGTTCGATATACAGGAGAGCACCGCTGTAAACGAGGTGGTAAAGCCCGTGTTGTCCAGAGAGACAACCAGCGTCCCGCCGATCAGGATGCAGACATAGGCGGAGAAAAACTGCATGCAGCTTGCCAAAACGTCCTCTCCCAGCGCCTGCCCGTCCACGCGGACTATGTTCACCGCCCTTGGATGGATGATCTTCCTTATCTCCCGGGCGATCGCCTTAAACAGTATGACCACGCGCATCACTTTTACCCCGCCGCCGGTGGAGCCCGCGCATGCGCCGACAATCATGAGCGTGACAATAATCATTTTGGAGAAATCGGGCCAATAATTATAGTCGGTGGTGGCGTACCCGGTGGTCGTTATTATGGAGGAGACCTGGAAAAACGCGTGGTTCAGAGCCTGCCCGAGCTTGTCGTACATAGGCCTTATGTTCGCGGTAATCAGCGCCACGCTGACCCCGACTATACCCAGATAGGTCAGCAGCTCGGTGTTGCGCATCACCTTGCCGTATTCCTTTTTTAGCATCTGGTAGTATATCGCGAAATTAACTCCGAAAAGCATCATAAACACGCCGATTACTATCTCTGCCGCCGTGTTCCCGTACGCGCCTATACTGGCGTTCTTAATTGAAAAGCCTCCGGTGCCCGCTGTGCCCATCGCGTGCACCACACTGTCGAAAAACGGCATCCCCGCAAATTTCAGAATAATTATCTCCATTACCGTGAGCACAAGATAAATTGTGTACAAAATCTTGGCGGTCGCCCCTATGCGCGGAACGAGCTTGGACGGGGACGGCCCGGGGCTTTCAGCGCGCAGAAGCTGTATAGAGCGCTCCCCCATGGACGGGAGCAGCGCAAGGAAAAGTATCAGAACCCCCATGCCGCCCACCCAATGCGTAAACGAGCGCCAGAAGAGTATCCCCCTTGGCAGTATCTCGATATTGGCAAGAATCGTCGCTCCGGTTGTTGTAAAGCCGGAGATCGTCTCAAACAGCGCGTCCCCTAAATTGGGAATCGCTCCGCTAATCATAAAGGGCAGCGCTCCGAACAGCGAAAGCATAATCCACGTCGCGGCAACAATCGCGAACCCCTCGCGGGCCTGAAGATTTTTCTGCCTGTCCCCGCGGGTGAGCATTATCATTAACAGCCCCGCGCCGGCAGTAACTCCAATTGAGATCAAAAACGCGTGCGCGTCGTTCTGCCCGTAAAGAATGGAAACAAGAAGCGGCAGCAGCATCGCCGCCGCCTCCACAAACAGCACCCGTCCCGTTATGCGGAATACAAGCTTGATCTTCATATCCCGTTATTCCTCTGCGAATATGTCGTTGAGCTGAGCTACAGGCGCATTCTGACAGACCAAAATCAGGGAGTCGCCCTCCTCAAGGTGATCCGCGCCCGAGGGGATTATAATCCGCCCGTGTCGAACGATAACACCCAGAAGAATGCCCTTTTTAAGCCTGATGTCCTTGATCTGCACACCCAGATTTTCCGTATTCCCCGCGACCAGGAACTCCATCGCCTCAACCTTGCCGCCAACAATGCGGTACAGCGTCTCCATGACGGCCCCCTCGGAGTTTTGAAGGCCGCGCACAAGATGTATAATGTGATCCGCCGTAATGAGCTTCGGGCTGACCACGCAGTCCAGGCCAAGCTTATTGAGAACATCGTTGTAATTCTGCCGGCTCGACTTGGCGATCACCCGCTCCACGCCGCTCTGAAGGGCGCTTATCGCGGTCATTATGTTGTCCTCGTCCCTGTTGGTCAGCGCGACGAAGGCGTCAAACTCCGGCATGTTCTCGCCGCTCAGCACCTCAATGTCGGTGCCGTCCGCGTTAATAACAATCGCTTCGGGTATCTCCTCGGCAAGGGACGCGGCGGTTTCCGGATTGATCTCGATTATTTTCACCCTCATGCCCATTTTAATGAGCAGCAGCGAAAGGTATCTGGCTATGCGCCCGCCGCCGACGATGAGCACGTCACGAACCCTGGCGGTGTTGCGCCCCAGTGACTTGAACACATGGGAGATGGACATCGGCTCGCCGATCACATATATCCTGTCCCCCGCCTTGAACACGGTGTCGCCGTTTGGCAGGAATACGCCGCCGTCCCGCTCGCACGCGCAGAACAAAATTGACGCCGGAAGTCTGCGCCGCAGCGACGACAGCTTGCTGCCCAGCATCATATCGCCCTCGGCGGCCACAAAGCCCACCATCTCAACCCGCCCGCGCACGAACAGTTCTATCGCGCTCGCGCCCTGAAAGCGCAGCAGCCGCGATATCTCGGCGGCGGTAGCCTGCTCGGGGTTTATCACCATGTCAATATCCAGCTGGCGTTTGAGCATGTTGATGTCCCGCGCGTACTCGGGGTCGCGTATGCGCGCCACCGTGTACTTCGCGCCGAGTTTCTTGGCGGTCAGGCAGCAGACCATGTTCATCTCGTCGGTCGAGGTCGCAGCTATCACAAGGTCGGCATCCTCAACCCCGGCCTCCCTGAGCACGCTTCCGCGTATCCCGTTGCCGCGCACGCACATCACGTCCAGGTGCTCGGTGGCCTTCCGGAGCGCGTCGGCGTCCTTGTCTATGATAACGAGGTCGTGGCCATCGCCGGCGAGGTGCTCGGCCAGGGTGTGCCCCACCTTGCCGTCGCCAACAATTATGATTTTCAAAAAAATCAGCTCTCAATTCAAAAAATGCTGAAAAGCACGTTCGGAACTCATAGCGGCGGCATGTTTCTCCCGGCCACCGGCCCGGAGAAACATGCCCTGCCTTAAAAACTATGAGTGTCATTATATACCTATGCGCGTATATTTTGCAATAGCTGTATATTCACAGTCCCAGGGGGGTAAAATAATCTCAAACGCTTCCCAAGGAGGAGGTGAGGATATGTCCAAAAAGAAAAAGCAGCGCGGAGATTCCACAAACAACGACCAGCAGCGCGCCAAACCCACACCGGGCCAGTAATCCATAAAAAAGGCCGCCTCTCACCGGGGCGGTCTTTTACTGCCCGTAGCTTTTGAAGCCCCTGCCCATGACCTCCCTAGCGTTGAGCAGGATTATAAACGCGTCCTTGTCCTCGCCAAGCACCACCCTTTTGAGCTCGGAAACCTCGTGGTTGCGCACCGCGACAAGCAGGGTCGTCTGATCACTCTTGGTGTACATGCCCTTGGATAAGAAGCCTGTGCAGCCGCGGTGCATCTTGCCAAGTATTGCCCCGCTAATCCTTTCCGGGTCGCGGGTGATAACCATCGCGGCGCTTGCGTGGTCAAGGCCGGAGATGATGCCGTCAATGACCGAGGCGGACACATACTGCACAATCATCGCGTAAAGGGCAGCCTCATAGCTCTTGAATATAATCGACGAAATAATAATAATGGTCGCGCTGATCGCCAGGTTGATTTTCCCAATGCTGAAGTGCGGACGCTTTCTGTTAATCATCTTGGAGATAATGTCCGTGCCTCCGGTCGTCGCCCCCTGGGCGAACACCAGCCCCAGACCCGCGCCGCTCAGCAGCCCTCCGTAAAGCGCCACCAGTATCGGCTCCTGCGTCAGAGTATAGCCCTTAAGCAGGTTGCCGAACACGTCTATCAGCACGGAGGACACAACCGTCGAGACTATCGTGCGCACCAGAAACGAGCGCCCCAGCGAGCGGAAGGAGACTAAAAAAAGCGGCAGGTTCAGAACAATCACCATGACGCCCATCGGCCACCTTGTCAGATAGTTGATGACAAGCGCTATGCCCGCCACCCCGCCCAGAGGGATGCTGGCCGGCTTTGTGAACATGGCGACGGAAAGCGCGTACAGGACGTTGCCCAAAATTATCAGGGCGTAATTAATGATCGGCCGGGCCTTTTCACTCTTTCCCATCCATTATCACCTCAAACAGTTCGTTCAGCCTTTCGGTCCGGCCCGTCAGATAGAGCCAGCCGAAAAGGGTCTCAAGCGCGGTGGCCGCCCCGTACTGTGCCCTTGAGGCCGCCTTGGGTATGCTGCCGGGCTTCGCGTTTCGCCCCCTCATGTAGTATTCCGTTTCCTCCTCGCTCAAGTACGGCAATATTTTCCCCGCTCCCTCGGCCTGAGCTGAGGCGTTGACCAGCGTGACACGGGATCTGTGCAGGCTCCCGGCTGTGCGCGCGCTTTCGAGGCACAGCTTAGTGCGCACCATAAGCTCGAACACCGCGTCGCCCAGCTGGGCGATTGCCAGTGTGGACAGCCCCAGGATAGACTTTTCATCCGCCGAAGGGTACAGCATTCTATTTCTCCTGTCGTCCGTCATGTGCGCCTCCGTCCTTTCCCTGCGCGCGAGGATTTCGCCGGGCTCACCTTGACACTCTCCAGCAGCTCCCCGCAGCCCCACCCCGCTATAAGCGCCAGCAGCGCGTCCACCGGATAATGATAGCGGGCATTAGCCTCCAGCGCCAGCAGGGACAGGACTATCCCGATAAGCAGCACAATGCAGGTCAGGACAGCGCCGGGGGACGCTCCCCGCCCGAACATAAAGTACACGGCCGGCGCGCAGAGCAGCAGCAGCGCCCACCAGTAAACGCCGCAAGCCGCATCCATCACGTCCTTCCAATGGTCAACATCCAGTATGAAGTCCCCTCTGTCGGGCTTGACGCTTTCATCCTCGAGCTCCCAAACCCAGTATGTCATGGCGTTGTCACGGCCCCATATTTGCTGAAACTTGGCCGCAATAAGGCTCCACATCTTCCCCGAACCGAAGTTGTCCCTCACCCGCCCTAAGGCAAGCTCCATAAAATCTGCCTGCGCCTCAGGAGCGCTCATGCCCCTGCCCAGCTTTTCGGTCAGCACCGCGTAATCCCCCGCCGTCCAGCGCCCGTCCGCTCCGGCGTTCATGCCGACATAGAGGTTCCAGCCCGCCGCGCCCTTCGCGACCGGCCTGTCCAGCACGAGCTCCGTCCACGCAAAATATAAAGCGCTTGCCGCCAGATAGGCCGCGAGCATCAACGCCAGCGGCAGCAGCTTTTTCAGGAAGCCCGCCTTGCCGAACACCAGCCGGCAGGCGCAGAACGCGATCAGCAGGACAGGCCCCAGCGGGCGCACGGCGCTGAACAGGCCCACCGAGAGCCCGAGCAGCAGCCAGCCCGGCAGCCGCGTATACCAGCGCCCGTCCTCGCGTCCCGCGGCCAGGCGCTCAAACAGCGCAATCGAGACGAGCATCAGCAGCATGTACAGCGGCTCGCCGCAGCTTATCGGCATGTGCAGTATCGCGTTAGGGTTAAAGGCGTACAGCAGGGCCGCTAGCGTTCCCGCCCGCTCCCCCAGCCGTTTTGAGCCCAGATGGAACATCAGCAGGCAGCTTGCCGCGTCCAGGACGATATTAAACGCCTGCGCGGTTCCCAGCGAATCCCCGAATATCCTGAACACAACGGTAAGAGCCGCCGGATAACCCAGAAGGTGCGGGAACAGCGCCTGATATGCCTGCTCGCGCACCGGGGCCCCGTAGGCCATCGCAAACGCCGTGTCGTAATATCTCCCGAAGTCGTAGCCCAGCTCCATCCTTGTGAACAGCACGATGAAGAGCCTGGGAAGCACGCAGAACAGGACGCAGCATATCACGGCAGTCCTTTTTGAAAGCCGTCCGGACAGCCCCGTCAGAGCGATAACCGCGGCGGCCGCAAGAAACCCGGGTAAAATTCCAGTTGAGAATGAGGACGTCATGGCCAGTATCAGAAAAACAGCGAACAGCCCCGCGAGCGCGTAAAACGCGATTTTCGCGAAGCCGTCCGTCTTTACAAGAGAGTCTCGCATATTGCGCCTCATTTCGGGTTGTAATCGGATTATCCGTCTGGTATACTGTCAACGATATATCAGAATACAAATATTTTGCCGGGAGGAATAGACTTGACGCCGGTTTACTCCATAGTGGTTCCCCTCTATAACGAGGAGGAGGTCATACATGAGACCTATAAGCGCCTCAGGGCGACGATGGACAGCCTCGGCGAGCCCTACGAGCTCATATTCATAAACGACGGCAGCAGGGACAAAACCTGGGAGCTCGCGAAGGGCCTGGCCGCGAAGGATAATAACCTCAGGCTGATTGGCTTTTCGCGAAACTTCGGCCACCAGATAGCGATAACCGCCGGCATGGACAACGCGTCCGGCCGGGCGATAGTGGTCATAGACGCGGATCTTCAGGACCCTCCCGCGGTCATTCTGGACATGATCGCCAGATGGAAGGAGGGCTACGAGGTTGTATACGGCAGGCGCCTCAAGCGCAAGGGCGAGAGCTTTTTCAAGAAATTCACCGCCAAGCTTTTCTACCGCGCCCTGAACGCGATGACGGATGTGACACTGCCGGTGGACGCGGGCGACTTCAGGCTTATTGACCGCAAGGTCTGCGACACTCTGAAGAGTTTGCCCGAGCGCAACCGCTATGTGCGCGGACTTGTGAGCTGGGTGGGATTCAAGCAGACCGCCGTCGATTACGTGCGCGAAGAGCGCTTCGCTGGCGAAACGAAATATCCGCTGCGAAAAATGCTGAAGCTTGCCTCCGACGCGATTACATCATTTTCCTACAAACCTCTCAAAATGTCAACATGGCTGGGAGCTTTTGTGGCGCTGGCCAGCTTTATTTTCCTGATCGGCATAGTGATTCAGCGCATTTTCTTCCCCGATACCGTGCTGATGCCCGGCTGGGCGTCGCTTGCGGCTATATCGCTGTTTTTCAACGGCATTGTGCTGGTCATGCTGGGAATAATCGGGCAGTATGTCGGGCGCATCTACGACGAGGCCAAGGGCAGGCCGCTGTATATTGTGGGCGAAACGGTCAATTTCAAAGAAGAATGAAACTTCTTTCTATGGCATGCTTCTGCAAATGTTTGGGCTGAGAGTTTTAACACGCCCTGGTATAGCCAACCGCGTTATTATAGATAATAACGTCGAGGGAGGCGATTTTTTGAACTCAAATGATAATAAAAGCGATATCCAGAAAATGCATGAAGAACAGGGCCACGAGATAATAGATAAGCTGAAATCAAAAATCCAGGCGACTCAGCAAAACATCGAAGTCTCGGAGGAGCTGATCGCCGGGACGCCCTCCGACAAGGAACGCAAAAAGCTCATCGAGAAAAACAAGGGCCGCAGGCACGCAGTGGGTTCTATGGAGAAGGAGATTCGGGATACGGAGCAGGAGCTTGAAAAAAGAAGCCGGGAGGCGTGAACCCTGGCATGAAACAGCCTGCCCCCGCCGATCGGCGGGGGCAGATATTAGTATCAGTTTCCGGGCCCGTTTATCGGCAATGTTATTCTGAAGGTGGTTCCCCTGCCGACCTCCGAGTCAAAGGCAACGCTTCCGCCGTGCTTTTCAACTATCGCCCGAACAATGTCCAAGCCGAGCCCGCTGCCCTCCCCGCGCCCCTTTGTGGTGAAAAACGGCTTGAAAATATGCGCCCGATTTTCCTCCGGGATGCCGCAGCCCGTGTCCGAGAATGCGACCTCTATGTTCCCGTCCGCGCGGCGGGTGGCAATGGAGAGAGTTCCGCTGCCGTCCATGGCCTGTATCGCGTTGTGGATGATATTTATCCAGACCTGGTTCAGCTCGTCCGGCCACGCGTTAATAAGCGGGAGCTCCTCGTAGTTTTTTATGACCCTGACGCCGGTCTTGAGCTGATTGTAATAGAGGGTCAGCACGGTCTCCAGCCCCTCCGGTATATCGGTCAGGGACGGTTCCCCGGAGTGGTCGTAATGGGAGAAGGATTTAAGCGCGAACACGATCTTTGAGACCTTTTCCGACGCGACGAGTATGTTTGAGGTTCCGCGGGCCATTGTAATGAACTGATATGCCAAATCAATTATGTTCATACCCTCGCCGGCCTTCAGCCTTGGAATAAGCGGCACTATGGCGTCCTTCTCGAGTATGTTCATTTCAGCCAGCAGCCCGGATAGAGACAGCGCGTTGCCGACGCCAATTTCATTTAAATATCCCAAGAGCCTGTTTTTGCGCACCCTGACCTCGGAGGTGGTCTGCAGAGGTGAAGGCGCCAGCGCGGTGTCCACCAGATGCAGCGCGAGCCTCGCTTCCTCATCATCCAGAGAGCGGCAGGCGGTTATCAGGGCGGAAAGATTTTCCCGAAGGCTGGTCAGAATGACCGTCGCTGACGCCTTGATGGCCCCGGACGGCGTGTTAATCTCGTGAGCGATGCCCGCTATAAGCTGCCCCAGCGACGCCATCTTCTCGCTCTGCACGAGCCTGGACTGGGTGGACTGGAGCTCGGACAGGGTGGCTTCAAGCCGGGCCATGGCCTGCTCGAGCTCACCATTGCTTTCGGTGAGCCGTTGATTCATGCTCATATACTCGTCGTTGGCCTGGTCGGCGTCCGCCTTCGCGCTCTTCAGGCGTCTGTAAACCCGTTCCATCTCGGGCAGAAAAGTTGAAATTGGAATGAACACCACCGTAATAAAGCCGGAGGCGTTGAAAAGCATATTGAGGAAATGCTCTTTTCCCAGTTCATAGGAGCCGAAGCGCCCAAGCGAGAAGTCAATCACTCCGAGCGCCGCAAGTCCGATCAGGACGGCAAAAAAGTAGCGTCCCGCAAATTTGAGGCTGAACATCAGGATGACCGTCACAATAGCGACAATAATCCAGATTATATCTCCCTGCGAGGCGAAGAAACCGCCCTCCAGCGTATGAAGCAGAATTGGATAAAGCGTCTCGGTTACAAGAAAGATTACAGAAAACACGCGCACGCTCTTGTAATAGCGATAGGTCAGCAGATGGATCAGTGTAACGGAAATATACGCGGCTCTAATTAAAAACTGCGGAGCAAGCAGCATGTCGTTCAAAGCGAAAACCAGCGTCATTATGGTTGTGGAAAATATCGTGCACAGCTTCAGGCAGAAGAGTGTCACGAGTCGCAGCCATACGGTCTCCTCGTATGCGCTCCCGGAGCCGAAAAAGCGCTCCGCCATCGAGTGAAAGCCTTCGTATTTCATTGGAGTATACTGGAACCGGAGTCAAGCGCCTTGACGAATATGTCCACAAGGGAGGGGTCGAACTGCGTCCCCTTGCAGCGCAAAAGCTCACGGGCGGCCTCTCCGCCGGATATCCTGTCGCGGTATGGACGTGAGGAGGTCATCGCGTCGTAGGCGTCCGCTATTGAGATTATACGCGCCTCAAGCGGAATGTCCTCGCCGCTCCTGCCCTCAATATAGCCGTCCCCGTCATATCTCTCGTGGTGGTACAGTATGCCCGGGATAAGCTCCCGCAGGGATTTCATATCCTCAATGATGGACGCGCCTATCCTGACATGCTCCCTCATTTTGTCAAATTCCGGCTCCGAGAGCCCGCTTTCCTTGTAGAGTATCGCGTCGGGGATGCCGATCTTGCCTATGTCGTGCAGGGTGGCCATATACTCAAGGTATTCCAGCCGCTCGGACGGAAGTCTCAGTCCGTATCCCATCAGCAGCGCGTACTGCGTAACGCGCCGCGAGTGCCCGTTAGTGTAGGGATCCCTGGCGTCGATGGCGTTTGCCAGCGCGCGAATAGAGGAAACAAAGTTTGACTTGGCCTCCAGATAGTTGCTGTGCGCCTCGCGGTACATGAGCTCGTATTTATCAAGCAGGTCGAAAAGCTCGCGGCTTTTGCTCCAGCTTTTTACCGCCTCGTTGATTGTCAGCCTGAGGTCGGTCTCCTCCCAGGGCTTGGCTATGTACCTGTACAGTCCGGCGTTGTTGACAGCGCTGGTTATGCCCTCCATCGTTGCCTGGCCTGTCAGCATCACCTTGTGTATGTTCGGGTCTATTTCCCCCGCCTTCGTGAGAAAGACGTCTCCCCTCATGTTGGGCATCAGATAGTCCGAAATGACAAGCGGTATCTGCGCGCTGCCGGCCTTAAGCTCGGAAATGAGGGAGAGCCCCTCCTCTCCGCTGATCGCGGTCTCCACTATGTATTCGCCGCCAAACATCCTGCGGATTTGCATGCTTAAGCTGTCCAGCACAAATTTCTCGTCGTCAACGCACACAATTACCTTGCTGTTGCGGTAAGGCATTATTCTGAGGCCTCCTCAAGCGCGGTCTATATTTTTTCAGGTGCGCAGCGGCACTGATACTCTTCGCCGCTGCAAAATCAGGCTGTCAAGAGCCATCCGCTCATCGTCCTCGCCAAAGAATGGCCAGGCCTTTCATCCCTTAACCCTCGTCTTCCTTTTCCGCGTATATGGTCTGCGCGCCCCTTGAGAGAGACGCGGCGCCGGTCCTCACCATCTCAAGTATGCCGAATTCACCCAGCAGCCCGATAAGCGCCGCCGACTTGCCGCTCTCGCCTGTAATCTCAAGAGTCAGCGAGCCGGAGGAGACGTCGACAACGCGGGCTCTGAAAATAGAGGCTATTTCAAGCACCTCCGAGCGGGACTTTGAGGTGGTGGAGACCTTTATAAGCAGCAGCTCGCGGGTTATAGCCGACGACTGGGGCAGCACCTCGACCTTGCTGACGCAGACAAGCTTGCGCAGCTGCTCGACTATCTGATCCAGCGCCGCCGGGTCGCACGGCGCGATGATGGTCATCCGCGAGACGGACGGCTCCTGCGTCTCGCCGACAGTAAGGCTCTCGATGTTGAAGCCCCGCCTAGAGATCAGGCCGATTACGCGCCCGAGAACGCCCGCGCTGTTCTCCACAAGCACCGAGAGGATATGGCTTTCCATTGCACCGCCCCTTATAAAATAAAATCGTCCGTCGCTCCGCCGGGCCGCGACATCGGGCGCACGAGCTCCTCGGCGTTAACGCGGCAGTCCAGCAGTGCGGCGCGGCGCTGCTGAGCCGCGCCTCGAAGCTCCCGCGCAAATGTGCCGGGATCGGTCACGACCCGACCGGGTATCCCGAACGCGGCCGCGAGCTTTACATAGTCCACATGCTCCCCGAGCTCGACCCCGCTGAGCCGGCCGCCGCAGAACAGCGTCTGAAGCTGGCGCACCATGCCCAGCGAGGAGTTGTTTATCAGCGCAATAATTATCGGAAGGTTATGCGCCGCCATGGTTGATAGCTCGCCCATGCTCATGCGCAGCCCCCCGTCCCCCGTTATCAGCAGGACGACCGAGTCCGGCCTCGCCAGCTGAACCCCTATCGCCGCTCCAAGGCCGTAGCCCATAGTCCCGGTGCCGCCCGAGGTTATGAAGGTCAGCGGCTTCTCACAGGGGATGTTGGCGGCGGCCCACATCTGATGCTGGCCGACGTCGGTCACGACTGTCGCGTCAGGGCCGAGCGCGGGGCGCACAGCGCGCATAAGGGCTTCGGGAAAGCTTTCCGCCGAGGGCCTGTATTGCTCCCTCAGCTCCGCGATCCGGGCTGTCCATGCACCGTGACGCTTCCTCGGCAGCATCCCGGAAAGCTTTGAGAGAACATTCGCGGCATCCCCGGTGATATAGCCGTCCGCGGGCACGTTCTTGCCTATTTCAGCCCTGTCTATATCTATGTGAAGAAGCCTCGCGTGCTCCTTGAGATAACATTGGCCGCCGATCATCCTCTCGGAAAACCTTGTCCCCACCGCAATAACCAGGTCGCATTCGGCCAGCGCGGCGTTCGCGCGGGCGTTGCCGTGCATACCCACAAAGCCCAGCGACAGCGGGTGCGACGCGGGAACGGCCCCGAGGCCCATCAGTGTGCAGCCCACCGGCGCGTCCAGCCTCTCGGCTAACGCGGCAAGCTCCGAGGAGGCGCCCGAGCGTATCACTCCGCCTCCTGCCAGAATCACCGGCCGTTTGGCCTTGGCAATAAGCTCCAGGGCGGCCACGATCCGTTTTGGACTGGGGGCTGTAAAAACAGGCGCGGCGGCTGAATACGGCTCGAACTCCGCCGGAGCGAGCTGTATATCCCTGGGGATATCGATCAGCACAGGGCCCGGTCTGCCGCTTTTAGCGATATTAAACGCCTCGCGCATGGACTGCGCCAGCCTGTTTACATCTCGCACCAGCATATTGTGCTTCGTTATCGGCATTGTAACGCCTGTGATATCGACCTCCTGAAAGCAGTCTGTTCCGATGAGGCCGGAATCAATATTTCCCGTGATAAATACGGTCGGGATCGAATCCATGTAGGCGGTGGCTATTCCAGTCACAAGGTTTGTGGCTCCCGGACCGGAGGTGGCTATGCATACGCCGACCCCTCCGGACGCCCGCGCGTAGCCGTCGGCGGCGTGAGCGCCTCCTTGCTCGTGGGCGGGGAGTATGTGCCGCAGCCGGTGTGAATATTCATAAAGCGCGTCATAGAGCGGAAGAACCGAGCCGCCGGGATACCCGAACACGGTGTCCACTCCCTGCTCCAGAATGCACTCGGCGATAATCCTTGAACCGGTCATAAGCATAGCCTGCTCCGTGACAGCCTCGCAAGGCTGCAAAATATGAAATAAATGTCAATTATTAAGCCGCAATTCGACAAAATATGACTGTTATCGCTGTCAAGCGTAATTATACAACAAAAGATTCATTACTTCAACATAGTTTTCAAAAGCCGCGAGAAACTGCCCCTTGATAAAATGTCGCCCCTTGTGTATAATGTGACCGGCGATATCCATCTATACGCTGAAAGGAAGTTTTTTATGGCGCAGGTTACAAAAGATATGATAATTTCAGATATCCTCGACATTGACGGGGATACCGCGAGATTTTTCCTTGAGATCGGTATGCACTGTCTGGGCTGCCCGGCCTCGCGCGGCGAGACGCTGGAGGAGGCCTGCATGGTGCACGGCGTAGACCCGGACGAGATGATGGAAAAGATCAACAATCACCTGGAGGCAAAGTCGGCTTCCGGAAACTAATACTAATATCTGTTAAAGAGTATATTAGTATAACGCTTAAGTACTTGCTGGCCGGGCGGAGCGTCTTCCCGTTTTCGGGTCGCACCGCCCGGCTGTTTTTTTCAGTTGAAGGGTGAGGGGAATCAATGGGCAGACCGTTATGCCTGCGTCCGCGGCTTATGGCCGTGGTATCCTGCATACCCCCGGGCCACAGGGTCGCCGATATAGGAACCGACCACGCGCGCCTGCCGGTGTACCTGCTTGAGCGCGGGCATGCTGAGGTCGTCATAGCCTCGGACATCCGCCAGGGCCCCCTGGATCGGGCCGCGCGGACGATAGCGGCGCACAGGCTCACCGGCAAAATCGGGCTCAGGCTCTGCGACGGCCTTGCCGGGATTGCCCCTGACGAAGCGGACAGTGTCGTGATAACCGGAATGGGCGGAGACACAATTATTGAGATACTGCGCGACGTCGAGTGGATCAAGGCAAAGAACCTGATTTTGCAGCCCATGACGCACCCGGATCGCCTGGCGGCCTGGCTGCTGGCCTCCGGCTTCCGCGAACCGCGCAGGCTAGAGGTGAGCGAGGGGCGCAGGACGTATTTTATATTTCACATTGAGGAGAGTAAAGACGATGAGCAGGGTCAGCGACATAGTTTCGGCGCTTGAGCGGTACGCCCCGAACGCCTACGCGAAAAGCTGGGACAATTGCGGGCTGCTGCTCGGCCGCACTGAGGCGGAGGTCTCCGCCGTACTGGTTTCGCTGGACGTAACGGGAGAGGTTATTGACGAGGCGGCGGGGCTCGGGGCCCGGATGATCGTATCCCATCACCCGGTCTTTTTCTCCGCTGACAGAATAACCGACGAATCCGCGCAGGGCAGGGTTATTCTCAAGCTGGCCGAGAACGGGATCGCAGCCTGCTGTATGCACACAAATTTGGACGCCGCCGAGCGCGGGGTGAACTATTCGCTGCTTAAAGCGCTCGAAATACCGGAGCCCTATGAGCCCTTTGCGGTCATAACCGCCGGGCGGGAGGGCCGTGACGTAGGCGAGGGCCTTATTTTCGAGCTGCCGGAGCCTGTGGAGGCCTCGGATTTTGCCGCGCGCGTGAAAAAAGCGCTGGGCTGCGGCGCTGTGCAGTACCTCGCGTCCGGCCCCGTCAGGCGCGTCGGGGTTTGCAGCGGCTCGGGCGGGAGCGTGTTCCATGAGGCGCTAAAGGCGGGCTGCGACACGTTTTTCACCGGGGAATGCAAGCACAGCCTGTTTCTTGAGGCGCAGGAGCTGGGCGTCAGCCTGATCGCGGCGGGGCACTTCAATACCGAGAACGTGATATGCGCCCCGGTCATGGAATACCTGGCCAGGACACTTCCGGATGTCGAGGTTCACCGCTCGAAAGCCTGTAAGGAGCCTTATATATGCCTTTAGACGCTATTTGCCTCACAGCCGTAGCCGGAGAGCTTTCGGAAAAGCTCTCCGGGGCGAAAATAGACAAGGTGCTCCAGCCGTCCAGGGACGAGCTTCATTTGCTGCTGCACTCCCGCGGCGGCAATTGCAAGCTGCTGCTGTCGGCCTCGCAGCAGCATCCACGGGCGCATTTCACAACTGTAACGCGTGAGAACCCCTCTGTGCCGCCGATGTTCTGTATGCTGCTGCGCAAGCATCTCATCGGGGGCCGCTTCCGGGCGGTCACGCAGCCGCCGATGGAGCGGGTGCTGATTTTTGAGCTGGACTGCACTGACGAGATGGGGGCTCCGTGCGAAAAGAAGCTTGTCTGCGAGATCATGGGCAGGCACTCCAATATCATTTTGGTCGGCGGGGACGGCAGGATAATAGAATGCCTGCGCAGGGTGGACAGCGAGATGTCGGAGAAGCGCCAGGTTCTGCCGGGCATGTTCTACCGCCTGCCCCCCGCGCAGGATAAGCTGGACTTTCTCGCCATGCCCGAGGATGAACTGAAAAGTCTTTGGGGCGGGAAAAAACCGGATATTGACGCGGACAAATGGCTTTTAAGCACCTTCAACGGCCTGTCCCCCCTGATATGCAGGGAGCTTGCCGCCAGGGGAATGCCGGAGTCGCTTATCGAGCTTAGGGGGACAGTCGGGCGCGGGGAGTTTAAGCCGGTCATGCTTGTGGAAGAGGGCAACCCCAGGGACTTTTCGTTTTTGGAGATCACCCAGTACGATGGCGTCTATCAATCCGTGCCGTGCCGGGACTTCTCCTCAATGCTGGATCAGTTTTATACAGAGCGCGACATCAGGGGGCAGATGGCGCAGAAGGCCCAGGCCCTGCTCAAGCGGGCCTCCGGCAACCGGGACAGGATCATACGCAAGCTCGCCGCCCAGCGCGAGGAGCTCGTCCGGGCACGCGACCGGGAACGCCTGCGCGAGAGCGGCGACCTGCTGATGGCCAATCTGCGCCTTATGAAAAAGGGCGACGAGTCTGTGACCGTATTGGATTTCTACTCCGATACCCAGGAAAACACAGAGATAAAGCTCGACCCCACGCGCTCGCCCCAGCAGAACGCGGCAAAGTACTATAAGGACTACGCCAAGGCCAAGAACGCGGAGGCGATCCTTGAGGAGCAGATATCCATGGGCGAGGGCGACGCGGAATATTGGGAGAGCGTTATTGAGGAGCTTCAGCGCGTGTCCGGTGATAAGGAGCTCCAGGAAATACGGGACGAGCTGGTTCCACGCCCCTCCAAGGCAGGCAAAAAGGAAAAGCTGTCCGCCCCGATGGAGTTCCTGTCGTCAGAAGGCGTGCGCATATACGCCGGGCGCAACAACAGGCAAAATGACCTGCTCACCTTCAAGCTGTCCGGCCGGAGCGACATTTGGCTGCACACGCAGAAAATCCCGGGCTGCCACGTAATTGTCGAGGCCGGGGCCGATACGCCGGGGGAGCAAACGCTGCTTGAGGCGGCCATGATCGCGGCGTCATTCTCAAAGGCCAAGGACAGCCCCAAGGTTCCGGTCGACTACACAAGGGTGAAATATGTAAAAAAGCCGCCGGGCGCCAAGCCGGGTATGGTTATATACGACAAGTTCAGCACGATTTTGGTCAGCCCGGATCAGAGTTTTTTGGAAAAGCTGAAAAAGACATAGGGGCGCAGACCGATGACAAAACCAAAGCCGCGCAGCGGTATGACGCATATACCCCCTTGCCGGCGGCAAGGGGGTATATGCCTTATAATTTTCTGCTAGCCGAATATCCAGCTGAGCAGGCCGCTTTTTTCCTTGTTAGCGTTATAGACTTCCATACTCTGGTTGAGCATGCGCGCAGCGTCGGCGCGGGTTACGGGGGCGCTCCAGTCGGCTATGCTGTCAAGACTGACAACTCCCACCGCGTCCATGTTTCTGGCGGCCTGGGACGCCCATGCGGGAACTGCCGCAAGCTCGTCGGCCTGCCCCATGACCGTCACGTTGGACATCCTTGTCGCCCTGTTCAGAATGACGGCGGCCTCAGCCATAGTTATCGGGCTGGCCGCGTTGAGCAGCTTGCGCCCGTCGGATGTTACAACACCGCCTACTATTCCGGCCTTGAGAGCGGCCTGGGCGTAAGGCTTGACCCACGCCGCGGTTTCGACGTCGTCCGCAAAGCCCGTTATTGCCGCGCTGGGGACGTCCTCCATTTCCACCGCCTTCATCGCCATTACCAGAAATTCGCCTCTGCTCAGGACAGTGTCGGGACTGAAGTAATAGCTTCCGCATATCTGCTCGCCGGTAAACACGTCGTTCTCAATAAGCTTGAGCGCCGCGTAATACGCGGGATTGCCCTCCATGTCCGCATAGGTGGTCTTGGTGGCTGGCTTGTCGATCTTGATTGTGATGCGGGCCTCGGGCGAGGTGTTTCCGTATGCGTCTACAGCGACGTAGGTTATGGTGTCGGAGCCCGTCTTGTTTTGGAACGGGGTGTACCTGAAGCTCTTGTCCTCCATAATCTCCATGTCACCGCGCCTGGGCTTTGTGGTGATCCTGAAGCCCAGCGCGTCTCCGTCCGGGTCGGTGGCGGCGAACATGCCGGTCAGCGGGATGTTCTTATATGTCTTCAGCTCCATGTTCTCCGCGACCGGGGGCAGGTTTTCCTTGCGCGTGAGTGAAATTTTCATCTGAGATGCAGCGTCCGCGATGCCGCCAGAGAAAACAGGGAGGTAGGAAAAATCCGCGCTTACCTCCTTGGAGCCAGCCGGCATGTAGGACAGCATGTCGAGTGTCGCTGTGGTTACCGCTTCACCCTCCATCAGCGGTCTGCCGTTGAAGCGCAGGGTGCCGCTTGACGGAAGCGAGGTGATGATAATTCCCTGAAGGTCGCCGTCTGCGTTTGCGAAATTTTCCTGGCTGAATTTCAGCACCTCGCCCGCGGAGCCCTCGACAACGGATGCGGCGTCGGCGCTGTAATCCGCCGCCAGGGAAAAGGGCAGAAGTGTGGCCAGCATGACACAGGCCAGGATGAGAGCTTTGGTTTTCAAGCTGAATAATCCTCCTTATGATGGTGATGTCAGTATTATTTTCCATTCGCGGAGAAATATACTTTGCAGGAGAATTATTTTTTAAATGCTATACTATGGAAGGGCTCCGGCAAATCAAGCCTGCCTAATTAACAACTGATAAGTGCCGGAGTAATATTATCCCCGTCTGACCGGCTATATCGCGGCAAACGCCTGCTCAATATCTTCGATTATATCTTCAACGTTTTCAAGCCCGACCGAGAAACGCACCAGTCCCGGATCTATACCCGCGGCGGCGAGCTGCGAGTCGGTGAGCTGGCGGTGAGTGGCGCTGGCCGGATGCAGCACGCAAGTACGGATATCGGCCACATGCACCTCGTTGGAGGCGAGCTTTAGCGAGTCCATGAACTTTATCGCGTTATCCCTGCCGCCCCTTACCGAGAAGGAGATGACTCCGCTGGCGCCCTTGAGGTATTTCTGAGCGAGGGCGTAATATTTGTCGCCTTCAAGCCCCGGATAGCGTATTGACTCGACTTTATCCGACTTTTCCAGGTATTTAGCCACGGTCAGCGCGTTTTCACAGTAGCGCTGCATCCGCAGGGAGAGCGTCTCCAGACCGAGGTTCAGCAGAAACGCCGAGTGCGCCGCCGGATACGCTCCAAAATCCCGCATGAGCTGCATCCTCGCCTTCAGAATATACGCCAGCTTCCCGTAGGTTCCTGTGTAGGTTATGCCGTGGTAGGTCTCGTCCGGCTCGGTAAACTCCGGGAACCTGCCGTTTGTCCAGTCAAACTTTCCGCTGTCCACAATCACGCCTCCAACCTGGAGAGCGTGCCCGTCCATATACTTCGACGTGGAGTGCACGACTATGTCCGCGCCGAATTCGATTGGCTTGCAAAGCACCGGGGTCGCGAATGTGCTGTCGATAATGAGCGGCACTCCGTGCTCATGCGCGAGCCCCGCGAAGCGCTCAATGTCCAGCACTGTCAGGGCCGGGTTGGCCAGGGTTTCGCCAAACACCGCCTTTGTATTTGGCTTAAACGCGGCGCGCAGAGTGTCTTCGTCCGCGTCGCAGTCGACAAAAATGCACTCGATACCCAGCTTTTTGAGAGTCGCGGAAAACAGGTTGACGGTGCCTCCGTATATCTGCGCCGTGCTGATAAAGCTGTCTCCGGCGCGGCAGAGGTTCAACAGGGACAGCAGCGACGCCGCCTGCCCGGATGAGGTGCACATCGCGGCGGCCCCGCCCTCAAGCTCGGCTATCTTGGCCTCCACCGCCATGACGGTCGGGTTGGCGAAGCGCGAATAGATCAGGTTCTTTGTCGGGTCATTGAACACGGCCCCAACGTCCTCGGTGGAATCGAAGACATAGGTGGTGCTCTGAACGATGGGCATCACGCGGGGCTCGGTGTTTTTCGGGGAGTATCCGGAGTGCAGGCATTTTGTCTCGTCTCTCATGGGTGTTACCGCCTTTGTTAAAGTGTGATTATCATTATAGCTCTATATGCTGATATAGAAAAGAACAAATAAACTATGGCCTGATATAGATTATACATATAACTACAACCCCAGCTCATCCGCAATCCTCTTCAGCGCCGAGATATAGATTTCCCCGAGACGCGTCGGCGTATAATCCCTGTGGGTTATCACCCCTACGCGTATTGTCTCGTCCACCTCAAGCGGCAGCGCTATGATGTCGTCTCCGTGCAGGTAGAAGGGGAAGACTCCGGTTGCTATCGTGTAGGCGTCCAGCCCGATCAGCAGGTTTATCACCGCCGCCCTGTCGCTGACCTTGATGCTCTTTCTGTGGTCCAGCGTGCTGAGAATCTCCTCTGAAAAGTAAAATGAGTTGTGCTCACCCTGCTCGTATGTCAGGCAAGGCAGTTCCTCCAAATCGGCGAGGGCGACGCTTTTCCTGCCCGCCAGCGGGTTTTCGCGGCTTATCAGTATGTGGGGCCCGACCGCGAACAGCTCGGAAAAGACAAGCCCGCTGTCCCTCAGCAGCTTGCGGATTACCGTCTCGTTGAAAGAGCTGAGGTATATCACCCCGAGCTCGCTGCGCAGCGCCCTTACGTCGTCGATTATGTCGTAGGTCTTCGTCTCGCGCAGCGTGAACTCGTACTCGTCCGCGCCGAACTCCTTTATCAGCTCGACAAACGCGTTTGCCGTGAAGGCGTAGTGCTGGGTGGAGACTGAAAACCGCTGCTTTGACGGGGTGGAGTTGATGTATTTTTCCTCAAGGAGCTCCGCCTGCTGTATAACCTGCCGCGCGTAGCCCAAAAACTCAGCCCCCTCCGGGGAGACCTCCACCCCCCTGTTTGTCCTTGTGAAAATCCTGATCCTGATCTCCGCCTCCAGCTCCCTGACTGCGGCGGACAGGCTGGGCTGGGAGAGAAAAAGGCCCTTGGCGGCCTCGCTTATCGAGCCCCTTTTAGCGACCTCTATTGCATATTTGAGTTGCTGCAGGGTCAAGAGAACTCACCTCCGGCGGTCACGTTTCGGGTATTCTATCACTTTTTGAGGGAAAAAGCGAGGCGCTTTGGCTGGGTTCGCACAGTTTGTCCCTGAGCGAACTTGCGCTCTGTTTACAAAAACAGGGGTCTGTGGTATCATGAATGAATATATAACCATGGAGTATACCTCATTTTTCACTTTTGGGTGGTTCACATGGAGAAAATCAAGCGCGAGGAATTCTTGACACTTGTGGAGTACATGCGCGAGAACTACGGCATAAATCTGGAGCAGAAACTCACCCTTGTCGAGGGCCGGCTTTGGGGCGTTTTGACCCAGAGGGGCTTTTCCACGTTGGGGGAATACTTCAACTTCATTGTGGCTGACAAGACCGGCGAGGAGGCAAAGATACTCGTCACACGCCTTACAACCAACTACACCTATTTTATGCGTGAGGACCAGCACTATAAATACCTTGTTCAGAACATACTGCCCGATCTTGTCCGGACACTTGCAAGCAGGGATCTGCGCATATGGAGCGCGGGCTGCTCCTCCGGGGAGGAGCCTTACACGACAGCGATGGTGCTGGACGATTTCTTCGGCCCGGTCAAGACCGAGTGGGACACAAAGGTGCTGGCCACCGACATATCCCCGCAGGTGCTCCAAATGGCCAGAGAGGCTCTCTATCCGGCGGAACGGCTGGAAAACCTGCCGCCCGCATGGATAGCCAGGTATTTTAAAAAGGAGGGCTTGGACTATAGGGTTTGTGACGCCATTCGCGGCGAGGTGATTTTCCGCTCCTTCAACCTGATGGAAAAAAAATTACCTTTTAAAAAGAAATTCCATGTGATTTTTTGCCGCAACGTCATGATCTATTTTAACAAGCCCACCCGTGACGCGCTTATTGAGCGCTTTTACGACATATTGGAGCCCGGAGGACATCTGTTTATAGGGCTTTCCGAGACCGTCAACAAGACAGACACCCGCTTCGAGTTTGTTCAGCCGTCCATTTACAGGAAGGAGGGGAGGTAATGCCCCGGAAGCTCAGGGTGCTGGTCGTGGACGATTCCATGTTCTTCCGCGCCGCCATTATTAAAGGACTGTCCAAATCTCCCGATATAGAGGTGGTGGGGGAGGCCTACGACCCCTATGAGGCGCGGGGGAAAATACTGGACCTTGATCCGGATGTGATCACCCTGGACGTCGAGATGCCGTATATGAACGGCGTGGACTTCCTGAAGATACTGCTGCCGCAGTGGCAGGTTCCGGTGCTCGTTATCTCCTCCGCCACAAATTACGCGCAGGACGCGCTCAGGGCCGGTGCCGTTGACTTTCTGCCAAAGCCAAACGATCACTCGCTGGAGACAATGCAAAACTTCTCCAGAGAGCTTGTTGAGCGAGTGCTGGCGGCAGCCGGGGTGCCCTCCAAGCCTGGCGCGGCTTATGTGAGAGCTTCAGCTTTGACGCGCTTCAACGGCATTGTGGCGATAGGGGCTTCGACCGGAGGCACCCAGAGCACCGCGAAAATCCTCAAAGCCCTCCCGGCCGATTTCCCCGGAGTCATAATAGTTCAGCATATGCCCCCGGATTTTACGAGGATGTACGCCGACAACCTGGACAAGGACTGCCGTATGCGCGTCCGGGAGGCCAGGGAGGGCGATGCGATAGACAGGGGCACGGTGCTGATCGCTCCCGGAGGAAGTATGCACTGCGAGGTGGTGGCGCGAGCGGGTCGTCTGTGCGCCCATATGAAACCGGGGGAAAAGGTGAACGGGCACTGCCCATCTGTGGACGTGCTGTTCAGCTCGGTGGCGCGCGCCGCTCCGAACGGCGGATCGGTCGGCGTTATACTCACAGGCATGGGGGCTGACGGCGCCAGGGGTCTGCTGGAGATGCGCAGGCGCGGCAGCTTTACGATCGGGCAGGACGAGAAATCCTGCGTGGTGTATGGCATGCCCAGAGAGGCCCAAGAGATTGGCGCGGTGGAGCGCCAGGTCTCGCTTGACAATATTGCGGCGACACTTATAAGTTATGTAAGGGATCCTCGCGGGAAATAGGTGAACGGCAATGGAACATGTGGTCGGGATCGGAGGCTGCGGGGTCTCCGGCAACCAGTCCGACGTGATAAAAACCTTCGCCCTGTCTACATGCGTGGGACTTGTCTACTACAGCATGCGAAAGCGTGTGATGGGCATGGCGCACATACAGCTCCCCAACTCACGGGCAATGAACTCCCGGGACATGCCCAGCCGCTTCGCCGACGCCGCCCCTGAATTCCTGATGCGCGAGATGATGAGCAAGTTCGGGGTGACAAAGGGCGAGCTGCTGATTTCGCTGTACGGCGGCATAGAAGCGCGCGGGGACGGTGACTGCTTCAGGATAGGCGAAAAGAACATACAGACAGTCAAGGCCACCCTCAGGGGCCTGGGGCTGGTTTATTCGGACGTCGACACGGGGGGGCAGGACAGCCGCACCCTGGTGGCGTATGTCTCCTCCGGTATTGTTGAGGTCATAAAGCGCCCCATGCTCTCAAGGTCAATCATCCCCGCCTTCGGCGCGAAGCGGTGATGTATTTCGGAGCGCATTTGGGGCAAAATAGCCGGTATGGAAAACTTCATTAAGGAGGCCGGCTATGAATCCCAACACAACAGGCGCCGTCTATCCCGGAGACCTGCGAGCTTCCGCGCGGGGCTTCCGGCGCGGCGCGGCCGTCAAAGCAAACGCCCTGCCCGAGTTCACTATGCCCTCCGCGCCAGCGCCCAACCGCGAGGATCTGCTCACCCTGACGGCTGCACTCAACCACATGTCTGTGCGCAACGCGCTGCTTCCGGGGCAAGGAGGCGGGCTGTGACGCATCGAAGGCTTTCCAGGAGGGGCGCGATACGCCTGCTGAGCTACATGTGTGCGCTGCTCGCCGTGATGAGCGGCTTCATCGTCTCGGGCTACACTCAGGCTAGGGCTTACAGGGACTATATCGAGCAGGACTACCAGCACAGCTTCTTTGAGCTGGCAAACAAGGTCGGAATGATAGACGCGGCGCTGCAAAAGGGAATGTACGCGGCATCTCCGCCGATGATAACCCAGCTGGCCGCAGAGATATCGCGCGAGGCGGCCTCCGCCCAGGCGTCGCTGGCCAAGCTGCCGTTCCGCTTCGAGGAGCTTGAAAACACCTCGAAGTTCTTAAGCCAGTCCGGAGATTTCGCGGGAACGCTCGCCAAAGCCGCCGGCGCCGGGGAAGCCTTGAGCGGGGACAACCGGACGCAACTGGGCGAGCTGTCGCGCTCGGCCTCGGAGCTGGCCCGAAATCTCGGCGAGCTTCAGACAATTATAAGCGAGGAAAACCTGAAGATCAGCGAGATCATCAGGGCGGGCTCCTCGATGTCGGACGGGAACACGGGGCTGTATTTCTTCGTCAACGCCTTCAAGGAGATGGAGGAGGAGTTCCCGGAGACCCCGTCGCTGATATACGACGGCCCGTTTTCCGGGCATATGAGCCGCAGGGAGCCTGTGTTTCTGACGGGAAAGGCCGAGGTCACCTCCGAGGAGGCCGGAAAGTCCGCCCACGAGTCGCTGGGCCTGAGTGACGGCATATTGAGCCTTGCCCGCGAGGTGGACGGCGTCGTCCCTCTCTACTGTTACGAGGGACATCTGGACGGCGGGGAGATAAGCGTGTCCGTCACGAAAAGGGGCGGGGTTCTCTACAGCCTGCTCAGCTCAAGGGACAGCGGGGACGCTGTAATAAGCCCGGAGGAGGGCGTCGCGATCGCCGCAGAATTTTTGGCGTCGCGGGGCTTTGGGGGAATGAAGGAGAGCTACTGGACCACTTCGGGGAATTATCTGCTTGTCAACTTCGCCTACCTTCAGGGCGACACGCTTTGCTATCCCGACCTCATCAAGGTGGGCGTGGCGCTGGACACCGGCAAGATTGTGCAGTTTGACGCCGCCGGGTATGTGATGAACCATCCCGGGGACAGGGAGCTGCCCGAGGCAAAGATCAGCGAGGAGGAGGCCCGGGGAAGCGTCACGGGCGATCTGTCGCTGGAAAGCGTACGCAGATGTGTGATACCCTCGCCGGGGGCCAGCGACGTCTCCTGCTATGAGCTCGCCTGCAGCACGTCCGACGGCGCACACGTCATGATATATGTAAACACCCAGACTGGCTTCGAGGAAAAAATACTGATACTGATAGAGGATGACACTGGAACGCTTGCGTACTGATACCTGTTTATTGATAATAATACCTGTTTAAAATCTTCCGATGAAAAACATGCAGAAGCTTGCCGCGGCAAGCTTCTGCATGTTTTTCATCCGGCACTCGAACAGTCGATAAATTATTAACCGTATGCCGTCAAGTCTTAACAGGTACTATTATCAGTATCAATAATCCCAGTCGGCCTTCGGTCCCACGTGTATATTGTAGGACTCGCCCTCAAAGGTTCCGGTTGCCGTTATCGCTATGTAGTACCAGCCCTCCTTGAGCCTCTGTGTGTTCCAGTTTATCGTGTAGTCGTCGTCGGAGTAATCTATATCCGTGAAGGACAGCGTTGATATGAGCTGCTCGTCCGCGCCGTACAGCTCGGCCTTGATCTTGGTGGGCGTGTCGCTGAGCATATTATAGTGCCCCAGGTAGAAGGAGACGTCGGTTCTCTCGTCTATATAGAATCTGTAGTAGTCCTTGTCCTTCCTGTCGGCAAGCTCACCGTACGCATAGCTGCAATAGGCAATGTAAGTCGCTTCCGCGAAGCTGTCGTTCGGCTCGTCCTCATTGTAGTAGCCGCCGCCGGCAAACTCGGTCGCGGGCTCCCTGATAAAGCTGCCGAATTTATACTCGACATCACCCCAGTCCAGCCCCTCGTCCCCGTCCGAGGCTATCCTCAGCGCGAGCTTAGCGCCTTTGACAATGTGGTAGTCCAGGTATTTATACGGCGCGTCCTCCACGTCAAACGACCTCGCCACAGTCCCGCCGGTCTCAAGGTCGATAAGCTCCATCGCGATGTGCCCGACGTATTTTTCGTCGGCCCTCAGGCGTATCGAGAGCTCGGCCGCGACCTCGGACGGGAGCGAGAACAGATCCACATCGTCCGCTCCGCTCAGCGCACAGTTGTATTGCGTCTCATCAGCCAGCTCCTGCGAGGGCTCCTCGCCGTTGTCCCCCTCCTCATCGACGGGCTCGAAGGTATCCGGCCAGCCCCAGCTGATCTCGTCGTAAATCTCCTTGAGCGTCTTGGGCGGGTCGAAGAGCTTTACCTCGGCTATCTTGGTCACGGGCACCGCGAAGTTAAGGCTCTCGCCGGTATACCCCATTGTCGTTATTCCGGCTACGTCGCCGAACTCGTTTATAACAGCGCCGCCGCTGGAGCCGCTGGAAATAGGCGCTGATATCTGAATGAGCTCCTTGTCGTATATCTGCGAGTACTGCTTAACCGTGCTGGACACCAGTCCGTCCGTGATTGTATTGTCGTAGCCGAGAGGGCTCCCGATGCAATAAATCCGCTGGGCGGCGCGCAGGGTGTAGGGATCGGCCAGGCGCAGGTAAGGGAAGCTGCCGCCGTCGGTTCTGTCGACCTTGAGGATCGCGATGTCGGCGTCCTCGGAGTAGCCCAGAATCTTTTCAACTTCATAGGTCTTGCCGTCACTGGTGCGTATCTTTATTACATCCGCGTCCTCAATGACGTGGTAGTTTGTAACGGCGATGCCGTCCGCTGTGATGAAGAAGCCGCTGCCGGTTCCCCATGGCTCGTCGTCCTCGATGTATTCACTGTACCATTCGGAAAATATCTCGACATAAAACACGGCGGGGGAGCAGGCGGCGAAAATGGCCTCGGAGTCCATCACCGCCCTCTGGGAGGGGGCGGGCACTCCGCGTGCCGCGGCGATTTGCGCGATGTTGGCGTCACGGGCCGCGGCGGACGCAAGCTTTGACTGATCAAACGCTGCGTCCCTTACATAAAGCCTGTGCAGCAGCGAATAGGCTGAGCCCTTTGGCCTTGCGAGAAGGGAGGCGTGGCTTACGGCGACGACAACGCCGCGCGGGATCGTGGGCTTCGCGCCGTATGAGGACGCCTCGGCGCTTGAGAGTATCTTTAATTCGGCCATCTTGTCCAGCGCCCTTGTCCACTCAAAATCGACGGGAGCGCTGTAGCCTAGGGCCTTGAGCATGAAGGTCGCGTATTGCGCGGGTGTTGCCTTGAGATAGGTGCCGAACTCTGTTTCCGAGATGCCGGCGGTTATGCCCTTGGAGTATATGTAGCCGACATAGCAATCCGCCCAGGCGGGAACGTCCGTGAACGGGTGGCTGTAGCTCTCGCGCTTGGCCTCCTCGTCCTTTCCCAGAAGCTTGACCACCATGACGGCGGCCTCGGCGCGGGTGGCGTCGCGCTCAAGCTCATAGCCCTTGTCTGACCCGGCAAAGAGGCCGAGCTTGTTGAGAGTGTCCGCCTGATAGGTAAAGTTATCCTCCGAGGCGGCGGTCACGCCGACGGGGAGAGCAGAGAGGAGGAAGGCGAGCGCGAGCAGCAGGGCGGCGGTTCTATTTTTCATGTCGTACCTCCCGACGCGAGTGCCGGACTTAGGGTGTATCCTAGTCCGGCGCGTCTATACTGGAATAGATTATATCATTTTAGGAATCTTTTGGGAAGCGGGAAAAATCGGCCCCACAGGGGCCGCTCCAGGCTGCTGACAAACCCTTCCCGACCCGAAGCCCTCGCAGAGGGCGAGTTGTCAAATTCAGAATTTTGCGGTCGTTTTACGTAGTAACAACGGGAAAAAATTCTGAATTTGCTGGTCGGGAAGGGTTTGAGAAGCGCGACTATGACTTTGTCTACAGACTGAATCGGCCCCGCGGGATCGCTCAGAGTGAAGACAAAGTCCGCGACCTCCGTCCTTTTTCACTTTTGCGCGTCGAGCCTGACGCCGGAGGCGGCAGGTTCTTGCTTGACCGCAAGAGTGGAAAAGCGTGAAATTCAAGGCTTTCACGGATTCACTCCGGGAAAGCCTTTCTCTATGAGCCGCCGCAGCGGCGACAGCTTCCCCTCGTTTTCGATGACAAACTGTAGTTTGTCATCGGGCTGATCGGCCCCGCGGGGGCTGCTTACTGAAACTCAGTCAGGTGCTCCCTGTACTTCAGCGGAACGAACTTCTGCTGGAGCTTAAGGTTCTTTCTGGCGGGGTTGGCAATGGCTTCAAAATATTTCCTCCAAAGGCCCTCGAACTCGCCGTCCGGCGGGAGCGGAGCTATCTCGCCGTCCGGCAGCGCCGATATCTCCCAGGCGCCGCCCCCGGTGACAAGCGCCTGCCTCCTGGCGATATCGCGTATCACTATCCGCTGGTCGCCGAAACGCCCGCAAAAGTGGTCGCCCATCAGCGGCAGCAGGTTGCAGTCATGCTTGAAGTCGGCGGCGTAGAGATCCCCGTGCACATGCTTGAGCCGCGTCAGCCCCAGAAAGCGGTGCGCCTCCATCCCGACCAGCCGGGCAGCCAGCACCACCCTGCGCACCTCAGGATGCATAAGCTGCGCCAGCGGGCTGCGCTTTTCGTCAAAGCCGCGCTTTAATGTCAGAACTATGTTGTTTTCTATATCCCGCTTTTCGGACAGCCACGCCTGGTAAACCGTGACGCCGACATCGCCCCCGAGCCGGTCCATACCCCTCTGAACCCGGATTGAGCGCTCCCCGTCGGCCTCGACCCTCACCGTCTCAAACAGCGAGACACCGGGGCAGCGATCCTCCCTGAGCAGCTCGCAGCCGCTCCGGCGGGAGAACGCCTCAAAGACCGCGGACAAAAAGCCGTCCCAGCTGTTCTCGTATATCAGCACAGTCACTTCGCGACCACCCCGCTGAAAGCTGGCAGTGCCGCGCCCGGCGTTTCCAGCCTGCGCTGGGACGGGTCGCCGAACAGCGACAGCTGGAGCACATGCGCGTTGTCGGACAGCAGCTCGCGCAAAAACGGGTGGTCGTGCCGCGCCTCGCCCTCGTACTTCCCGCCCGCCGTAAGGAAAAAACGCGCCCGCTTCATGACAATCCCCAGCCTTCGGAGATTTTCGGGGCGGAGCGGCCCCACCCTGCGGGCCTCGAGTATGCGCTTCGCGCTCACCGTGCCGACCCCGGGCACTCTCAAAAGGGCTTCATAGTCAGCCCGGTTGGCCTCGACGGGAAAAAACTCCGGATGCCGCAGGGCCCACGCGCACTTCGGGTCGACCTCCATGTCGAGCTGAGGGGAGTTCTTATCCAGAATCTCCTTCGCCTCGAAGCTGTAAAACCTTAGCAGAAAATCCGCCTGATAGAGCCTGTGCTCGCGCAGCAGAGGCGGAGGCGTCCCCCTGTCCGGCAGTGTCGGATGTGCGCCAACCGGCACATACGCCGAGTAGTAGACCCGCTTTAGGCTCAGCTTTTTGTAAAGCCCTTCGCTCAGTCGGAGCACCGAAAGGTCGGAATCCGGGGTCGCCCCGATTATCATCTGCGTGGTCTGCCCGGCAGGGGCGAACAGCGGCGCGCTCCTGTGTTTTTTTCCGTCCTCCAGATAAGCCGTCTGCGCGTTGCGAATATAAGTCATAGGCGTCAGGATGTTCTCCGGCTTCTTCTGCGGGGCGAGCAGCGCGAGACTCTGCTCGCTCGGGAGCTCCACGTTGACGCTCAGCCTGTCCGCCAGAAGGCCTGCCGCGTCGATCAGCGCCTGGTCAGCCCCGGGGATGGTCTTCATGTGTATATATCCGCCAAATTTGTGCCCCTCGCGCAGAAGGCGCATCGTGCGGATCATCATCTCCATTGTGTAGTCCGGGTTTTTGACGATGCCGGAACTGAGGAACAGCCCCTCGATGTAATTGCGCCTGTAAAACTGCACGGTGAGCTCCGCCAGCTCCTCCGGAGCGAAGGTCGCCCTCGGAATATCGTTTTCACGCCTGTTGTGGCAATAGGCGCAGTTGTATATGCAGGCGTTTGACTGCAGCACCTTGAGCATGGAGACGCAGCGCCCGTCGGACGCCCAGGCGTGGCATATCCCGGCTGAATGGGCATTGCCAAGTTCGCCCGGCTTGCCCGCGCGTCCTCCGCCCGAAGTGGAGCAGGACGCGTCAAACTTCGCGGCGTCGCCTAATATTTCAAGTTTGTCTATAAGTTCCGGCATATTGATCACCGGGATCATTATAACACACGGCTTATCTTAAAGCAACATATGTTCGAACAAGTTTCCGGCACTTTAACTGCCGCCCTTCGCGTCCCCACGGCAGCGCCCGCGATACTCCGTTCCCCCTATGCGTGTAATCCAATAACACCTGTTTAAAGCCTTCCGGTTAGAAGCTTGCTGAGGCAAGCTTCTAACCGGAAGGCTTTAACATGGGTTTAGTATAATTTCTGAACGGAAGGGTTTAAACAGGTATCAGGATGTTATCTGCTCGTACACCTGATTTACGCGGGAAAGGGTATAGGCATCATCCACTCCGCCGTAAAAAGTCACCGCCACTCCGCCGGACGCGGAGCCAAACCGCGCGCACCGCTCCATTGGCCAGCCGTGCAGCAGACCGTAGATAAACCCGGCGCAGTACAGATCGCCCGCCCCGGTCATCTCAACGGCGGGCCCGGCATCCAGGGGGGGGATAAGGGTGACGCGGCCCCTGTCGTACAAAAAGCTGCCCTCGCAGCCCAGCTTGATGACAAAGGTGTCGATGTAGTGCGCCATGCGCTCTGCCGATGCCTCCGGGCTGTCTCCTCCGAAGATATGCTCAGCCTCTATACTATTGGTAAAAAACACATCGCAGCTTTGAAGGATGGGCGCCACGTTGTCAATACATGCGCTTTCATCCCAGCCCGAGTCAATGGTGACCGTAGCGCCGCTCTGTTTGGCCAACGCGGCGTACGGGAGCCGCAGGCAGTCGGACAGGGAGAGATGCGCGAGCCTCGCCTTGGGCAGGGCATTCTCAAAGCGGGCGAGCTCGCCCCGCGTGTCCTGACTCGCGAAATATGTGACGAAGCCCCTGTCTCCCTGGTAGCCAAGCGCGGCGGACACTGTGGTTCGATAGCCGGGGGAGCGGGTGACCAGGGACATGTCCGCCCCCGTGCGGGCAATCATATCCCAGAGCAGGCTGCCGGGCTCGTCCTGGCCTATGGTGGAGACAAGCGCCGAGCGGAGCCCCAGCCGCGCCAGGGCTGCCGAGACGTTGACCGCGCCGCTGCCGGGCTTGAGGGCAAAATCGCGGGATACGCGCTCCTTGCCCGGCTCCGCCCACTGGTCCATTCCGACGAAAATTACGTCCAGACTGGCGCAGCCGAGGGAGACAACATCATACTCGTATTTCATGTCCAGTCCCCGATATACTCCCGGTGCGCCTCCATGTATTCGCTCAGCAGCTTTTTCGCCAGCGAGTAGGAGTTGACCAGGGGGTGGATCATCAGGGCCAGGCGCGCGCCCTCGATGTCGCGGGCGAGGATCGCGCGGGCGGCGCGGCGCTCAAACAGCTTCATCTGGCGGATCAGGTTCATCTGCAGCTCGGGCACCTCCGGGACGCGTATGGCGCGCTCCCCCTGCCTGCCGATTGTGCAGGTGATTTCCACCACGTCGTCGTCAAGCAGCCCGGGAATCGCGCCGCGATTGGGCACCATGAGGATCATGCGGGTGTCCTTGCCTGTGGCGTGGGCGGTGATGTAGTCAAGGGCGACCCCGGCATAGCCGCCGTCGTCCTGCGCCGGGTCCAGGAAGTCGAAGGTGAAGCTCCTGTCCTTGACCCTGCCGCCTGACTCTATCGCCATGTAGTTGTCCTCGCGCATGGCGTAGTAACGCACATAGATCTCAAGCATCTTGTCAAAATCGCGCTCCGCGTCATAGGCAGAAAGCTCCCCGCTCATGCTCCTGTTGATTTCATATATGGTCTCGCCGCGGGTTCTGCCGCTTTTTTGTATGTTGGCCAGTGCCTTTTCCCGGTGATAGAAGTAATAAAGATATTCGTTCAGGAGCATCCCCAAATCCCTGGCCAATCCGGGATCAAAAAGGCGCATCTCCGTTTTTTGGTAGAGAAGCGGGTCGCCGATCAGCTCCCCGAGTATGTCCCTGCCCCCCTTGCGCACACCGCTGTAAAAGGACAGGTGGTTTAAACCGAAGCAGTCCAGCTCAAGCTGCCCCCTGGGAGTGCCGGTGAACTCCTCAAGCTCCAGCTTGAAGTGGCTCGGGCCATCGCATATGCCGTAGACGTTTTGAAAACCTCTGTAGCAAAAGGCCTGGCTGACAAGCCCGGCGGGATTTGTAAAGTTAAAGATTTTGGCGCCTTTTTTAGCGTGCTTGCCTGCGAGCTCAGCGTAACCGAGCAGCGCGGGAATGGAGCGCATGGCCATGGCAAAGCCGCCGGGGCCTGTTGTCTCCTGGCCGATGACGCCGTTGTCCAGCGCGATGCGCTCGTCGAGGGTTCGCCCCTTCTCCTGCCCAACGCGCAGGGTCGTGATGATATAGTCGGCGCCGGTGACGGCCCCGACCGGATCCTCGGTCAGGGAAATCAGCACCCGTGGGTTAATCAGGCCGCCGACCTTTTTGGCCATGCCCCCGTAAATCCTTAGCTTTTCCGGGTCGTTGTCCATCAGGCAGACCTCGGAGAACCCGATTTCGTCCGCTCGGTTGAGTATGCTGCGGATCAGCAGCGGCGTGCGCACGCCCCCTCCGCCTAAAACGGTAAGCTTCATATGCCCCTCACCCTATCTGGAAAAATGTACCGGCGGCGGTCAGCCCTTGACAGACCCTGCCGCCAGGCTGCCCACCACCTGCTCCTGAAGCAGCAGGTATATCACAATGCTGGGCAGGACGATTACTGTAATGGCGGCGAACATTGCCGTATAGTTAAAGCTGAATTGGCTGGTAAAGTAGTTGATGGCCAGTGGAAGGGTGCGGTTGTTCTTCGATGAGGTGAGCACCAGCGCGTACAGGAACTCGTTCCACGCCATCAGAAATTGCAGGATAGCCGCCGTGGCCATGCCCGGCCGGGCGATGGGCAGCACGATTTTGACAAAGGTGTTCAGAAACCCGGAGCCGTCTATGTAGGCCGCCTCCTCTATGCTGCGGGGGATACCCAGGAAGTAGGAGCGCATTATGAAAAAGGTGGTGGGGAACCCCAGGGACATGTATACGAAGACGAGCCCCGCCTTTGTGTCAAGAAGTCCCGCGGTGTTGACAAGCAGATAGACAGGGTGGATCAGCGCCGTCATGGGGACAAGCAGCGAGAAGGAAAAGAGAAGGAACACCAGGCTTTTCCCCTTGAAATTGAAGCGTGCCACCACATAGGCGCTCATGCCGACCAGGAACACGTTGAGCAGGGTGCTCAGGCTTGTGATTATCACGCTGTTTAAATAAAAGGTCTGCAGGGGCGCGATTTTAAAGGCGCTGGCGTAGCCGTCGAGGCTCCAGTGCGCCGGCAGGGCCAGCGGCGCCGACAGAATCTCCCGGTTTGTTTTAAACGAGGACAGAATGATCCATAAAAGAGGCACGACTGACAACAGAAACAGGGTGATCATCAACGCGTATTTGAGCGTGCCGGCGACGGCGCGGCCAGCGGTCGGTTTTGGGCGTGTTCTCATCAATATCCTCCTCTCATATGTCGGAGCGTCCCATCCGGAACAGGCGGTTGACGCCGACAATAACAACAATACCGAGCAGGATGGTGACGGAACTGATCGTGTTGGCATAACCATAGTTGTGCTCGATGATGGACGTCTTGTAAATATACAGGGGCAGGTTCATGGTGGCGATGTCCGGCCCGCCGCCCGTTGTCAGGTAAATCAGCTCGAATTCCTTGAGCATGCTGGTGGCGGAGAGAATTACGCAGGTGCCCAGGATATTGCGCAGGAGGGGAAGCTTTATATGGATATCCACCTGAAAGTCGGACGCGCCGTCGATGTACGCGGCCTCGTATATTTCATCCGATATGGTGGCGATCTCGGCCATGACAAGAATGGTGACAAGCCCGGCGAAGGCAAGCCAGGTGAAGGTGACGGTGCCAAACGAGGTGGAGGAGTCAAAATACCAGTTGTGGTTGAAGTCCTCAAAGCCCAGCGCGCGGACAATCACGTTGACAATGCCGTGCTGGGGGTTAAACAAATTCAGGTAGACAATGCCCAAAACGGCCAGGGATATGATGTTGGGAAACATGTAGGCTGTCCGTACGGCCTTCCAGCCGAAGGGCTTTTTGACCAGAATCAGCGCAAGCAGCGCGCCGAGGGCCACATGGACGGTTGACTGGAGCGCCACCCAGACAACGGTGTTCAGCATGGCCTTGTGGAAAGTCGCGTCCGTGGAAAAGAGTTTGATAAAGTTTTGAAGACCCACGAACGAAATAGTGCTGGACATGCCCCTCCAGTTAAAGAAAGAGGAGCCGAAGATCATGCCGATCGGATATGCGAAAATGGCGGCGAACAGCGCGAGAGAGGGAAAGAGAAACAGGAATATCCATTTCTTCGGGTTGGTCACAGAATCACGTCCTTTATCGGCGAGAGGCAAATTCGCGCTTTTGTGTAATGGAACCGGGGCGTATACGTAATACTAATACTCATCTCATCCCAAAAAGATATTAGTATAGGTATGAAAACGCCCCGATTCCATCAAAAAGCAGCTAGGGCTGACGGCAGCCGCCGCCGCTATAGATTATTCCAGATTCTTCTTCGCGGCGTCGCTGAGTTTCTTCGCGAAATCCTCCGGCGTCATCTGCCCCATGGCCAGGGAGGGATAGATGGCGGAAATTTCGTCGATGGTGTTGGGATACCACAGGGCCTGGTTGTGGTTGAAGCGGAACTCCGCGCTCTTGGCGGCGTCAAGAAGATCGGCCAGCAGCGGGTATTTGCTCTTTATGTTGTCGTCCACCTTGACCTTCATGGTGGCGGGAATCTGGCCCACCAGGTCAAGACCGAGATATCCGACCTCCTCGCTTGTCATATATTTGACAAACTCCACGGCGGCCTTTTGACGGTCAGCGTCTTTCGCGCAGACAAAATATCCGATGGGAACAGAATCAAACACGCCGCCGCCCGGGAATATGGCTGAGCCGACCTTGCCCGCGAAGCCCGCGTCGGCCTTTGTTGTGTCCTCAAAATCGCTGATCATCCAGGGGCCGTTGGCGATCATGGCGGTCTTGCCCGTAAGGAAATTGTTGGCGGCGGCTTCATACGCCCCACCAACGGCGTCGCTTGTGGTATAATTTAAGTACATGTCCTGAATCTTAGTGACGGCGTCAATGAATTCGGGCACGTTGTAATCCGTCGGCGACATCGCGTTGGCAAAATCCTCGCCGGACGAGCCGTTGGTGCCGACAAGCGCCATTAGCCACAGGCTAGTGACCCAGCCGGAGTCCGCCGTATCCATGGACAGCGGAGTGATGCCGGCCGCGCTCAGCTTTTCGCAGTTGGAGAAGAATTCGTCCCAGGTTTTGGCGGGAGAAATGCCGGCCTGAGTAAACAGCTCCTTGTTGTAGAAATACCCGATCAGGTCGGTCTGCGCGGGCACGGCGTAGATTTTGCCGTCCCTGCTGTTGAAGTCGAGGGCGGCGTCGCTGAAGTTGTCCTTCCAGTTGGAGTCCTCGTTCATATAGGGTGTAAGGTCAACCACCGCGTCCTTTGCCAGAGCCAGATCCAGCAGGTTGTACCCGCCCGTGAAGACGATGTCGGGAAGCTGGTCGACTGAGAGCAGGGCTTTCATTTTGTCGACATAGGCCTGGTCACCGGGGATTTCCTCGATCTCAACCTTGTATTTGCCGGCGTTGGCCTCGTTGAATCTCTTCAGCGCCTCCTCCATGACGGGGGCGTAAGAGTTGACGCCGATCTGGAACGACGGATACTTGATGACAACTTCCTTGGCCGGCTGAACGGGGCTGGAATTGCCCTGATTTCCAGCGGGGCTCTGAGGCCCGGAGCTTGCGCAGGCACCGAGCAGCGCCGTCGCCATAATGACGGTCAAAGCCAGAGCCAGGACTCGGGTCGCACGTTTTTTCATCACAATTACCTCCAGTTTATACATGTGGTCGGTGGTCATCATTTTCCCTCTACCTGTAATAGTAGTCGATTCCGAGGGTAAATAAAATCGAATATATTTGGCATTTCTTTTGTTTTTATTACGTCCTCGTCATGTGGCGATTGCATTTGCCGGACTTGGTGCTATATTAGAAAAGAACGGCGGCTGTGAATCGTAATTTGTTAAAAAATTTGCGGTGTGGTTAGATATGAAAATCAATTATTCCTCCTTTAAAATCCGTTTCGTCGCAATAGTCATGCTGATCACCACTGTCGCCATTGGTTTTTCGGGCGCGTTTTTTTATTTTTCCCTGGAACGAAGCCTCAGGGAAAAGAACGACGCGCATCTGAAGGAGTATGTGGGCCAGGTCAACGAGCTTCTGAACGACCGGCTGGAATCGGTCAACACGCTGGCGCTGCTGCTTATCTCGAACTCATCCCTGCGCGCCGCGCTGCTTGAGGAATACCACACAGCCGGCGAAAAGGTTGAAAAGGTGATCAGGATCGAAAACCGCCTTAAGCAGCAGCTCCTGTTCGACGCCGCCTGGCATGAAAAGCTGATTGACTCCGTCTATGTTTTCGTCAGCGCGGAGGAGAGCTACGGCGTGCAGAGGCACACGGTGGGGGGCTCCGACTTTGAAAACAATCTCCGTGTGTTCAGCGCCTCCCGGGCATCCCCGGGCGCGACGAGCGTCATCCTGCCGGAATACCCGGGCGGCTATCTGTACATCACCTATGTGATGAGCGATTTGAGCACAGGGGCTGAAATCGCCACCCTTGTCGTCGCGGTGCGGTATGAGCTGTTTGACATACTGGGAAGTCTGGACAGCTCCTACAATTCCATTATGCTGTCCGTGTACCATCAGGACAGGCTGATTTTTCAGAAGAACGGGAACGCGGACGCCAAGCTGGACCTGTCCGGGAAGTGGCGAACGCGGGAGTGGAGCTACGGGGAGTTTTACAAGTTCAAATACGATGGCAGCAGCTTTCTCGCGCAGTCCAACACGCTTTCGCGCTACGGTCTTTATTCTGTGCTTGTAATCCCTGAAAACGAGGCGTTCGCGGATTTAAGGCACATTACCGCCAATTTTATCCTGATAATCGCCGTCCTGCTGCTGGGCCTTTTGCTGCTGGGCGGATGGATTGCCGCCGCCTTTGTCAAGCCTATTGACAAGGTGCTTGAGGTCGTCTCTGAAATCGGGCAGGGGCATTTTGATGTCAGGGTTGAGCCGAGCGGTTTTTCGGAATTCGACAGGCTGGCCGACACCGTCAACGGTATGGCGGCTGAGATTAACCGCCTTATCAATGAGGTTTATGAAAAGAAGCTGTCGTCCAAGGAGGCTGAGCTTAAGTTTTTGCTGGCGCAAATCAACCCCCATTTTTTGTTTAACGCGCTGGAGTGCATCACCTGGCAGGCCACCATGCGGGGAGAGGAGGAGCTGTCCGAAATGGTGTGGTCGTTGGGGCAGCTGCTGCGCGCGGGGATATACATGAAGGAAGACGAGAAAATTACAATCAGGGAGGAACTTGAGTATATCAATTTTTACCTGTATTTGCAAAAGGTGCGCTTTGGAGACAAGCTGCAGACGGACATCCGGGTTGACGATGACAGGATTTTGGACATGCTCGTTCCCAAGCTGTGCATCCAGTGCATCGTGGAGAACGCCGTCGTCCACGGCCTTGAGAACAAGCGCGGAGCGGGGGTAATGAGCCTTCACGCGCAGGCCGTTGACGACCGGATTTGCATCCGCATCTCCGACAACGGGGTGGGCTTTGACGTGAGCACTCTTTACTCGCCGGAGGGGGAGATGACCGCGCCGTCGGACGGCGGACGCAGCCATATCGGCATTTACAATACGGACAAGCGGCTGCGCCTGTTTTACGGCGAGGAATACGGCCTGACCATACAAAGCGTGCGGGGAGAGGGGACCGAAGTGTTGATAGTGCTTCCGGGGGATAATGTGGAGGGCTGCGATGTATAAGGCGTTAATTGTGGATAATGAGCCGTTTATCCGGATCGGGATAAGGGATTACATGGAATGGGAATCGCTGGGGATAGACGCGGTATACGAGGCGGAGGACGGGATTGAGGCGCTGGACATAATCGAGATCCACAAGCCCGATATCGTTATCACCGACATCAAAATGCCCGGCATGGACGGCATTGAGCTGGTGCGGCGCATCCATGAGAAGTACGGGTATATAAAGACTATCATTCTGACAGGGTACGCCGACTTTTCCTTCGCGCAGGCGGCCGTGCGGTACGAGGTGGTCGACTTTGTGTTAAAGCCAACAAAGCTCAGCCAGATATCCAGCGCGGTGCAGAAGGCGCTGGAGCAGATAGAGTCGCGCAAGGAAACCCGCAGCCGCATCCAGACGCTGGAGAGCGAAATATCGGACAGCATGGAGATACTGCGCGAAAATCAGGTTCGCGACATCATTCTCAACGCGAAGCCGCCGGGCAGGGCGGAGGATTTCGGCCTGTCCTCATTTGTGCTGATCTTAATTGAGACGACCGTGTTTAACGCCGGAGCTGACGCCGAGGCCGCCGGAGGGATGAGAATAAAGAACATGGCGGATCTCGCGTTTCACGCTTATGACCACCTGTGCGTACCCATGGACAAGAACCGCCTTTGTCTGGTTTTACGGCTCGACGGCAGGGACTACGGGGATGAGATGCGCGGAATCCTTTTGGCCTGCGAGGAGATCACCGGCATCTCGGAAACTACGCTCTCCATTTCAATCTCGGTGTCCATCAGCGGAGTGCATCATGGCGCGGCTGAGCTTCCCGCCGCCTATGAGGAGACAATAAAAGCCATGAAAAACCGTTTTTACGAGCAGAACAGCATTTGCATGTATTTGCCCAATGAAAAAACGGTTCTCGACGGCAAGGAGGGGGCGGCCGAGTCCTTTATTGACGACATTGTCGCGGCCGTCAGCTCCGGGGACAATACTGCGGCGGTGCGGCTGCTGTTTGATTTCGTCCGATATGTCAAGCGCACAAAGCTGGCCATCGAATATGTAAAAAATATAGCCGCCCTCATCTACTCCCTTTGCGTCAAGCTGGTTCCGGTCAAGGAGGATGAAAAGATTATTGACTCCGAGGTATACAGAAAGATATTTGAGGCGGCATCGGTGAGCGAGCTGTCCTCGCTCATTGAGGCGGAGATATCCCACATTTGCAATAAAATACAGAGCTATGTGGAAAACAATAATACAATTATTCAAAAGACGATGGACTTTATAAGCGAGCACTACAGGAAAAATATACGTCTTGTCAACATCGCGCAAAACGCCCATGTGAACGAGAGTTACTTGAGCCACCTGTTTAAAAAGGTAACGGGAGAGACCATAACGGAGGCCCTGACAAAAATAAGGATTAACAAGGCAAAGGAGCTGTTGCTGACGACTGATCTTAAATCCTACGAAATTGCCGTTATGGTCGGCGTTGAGGATGCGGCGTACTTCTCCATACTTTTCAAGAAATACACAGGCTTCAGCCCGCGCCATTACAGAATTGAAAACGGGAAAAAATGAAGGAGCGAGGAATTCATGAGCAAAAAAATTAATATTGGGATCATCGGCGCCGGGCGGATCGGTTATGTACACGCCAAGTCAATTGCCCACATCGTGCAGGACGCGGTTGCCGGCGCGATATCGGACGTGAATTTGGAGGCCGCCAGACGCGTGGCGGATGAATTCTCCATCCCGCGCGTGTATGACGACTATAGGGAAATCCTGGCAGACAAAAGCATTGACGCGGTCCTGATCTGTTCGCCCACCAACACACACGCCGATATCAGCATGGAAGCGGCGCGGGCCGGCAAGCACATCTTTTGCGAAAAACCGGTGGATTTGACCATTGCCAAAATTATAGAGGCGGGGCGCGTAGTACGGGAGTGCGGAGTCAAGATGCAGATCGGCTTTAACCGCCGCTTTGACCACAACTTTGCCCGCGTCCGGGGACTGGTGGAATCGGGCGCGCTTGGCGATGTGGCCGTCATCAAAATCACATCGCGCGATCCGGCGCCGCCCTCCCCCGAATACGCTGCGGTTTCCGGCGGGCTGTTTCTGGACTGTACCATCCACGATTTTGACATGGCCCGCTATCAGGCGATGAGCGAGGTGGTGGAGGTCTACGCCCGGGGCGCCGTGACGGTGGATCCGGCCATCGGCGAGGCGGGCGACATCGACACCGCGGTTGTCACACTGAGCTTTGCAAACGGCGCCATCGGGGTAATCGACAACTGCCGCCGCGCCTCCTACGGCTACGACCAGAGGCTGGAGGTGTTCGGCTCCAAGGGCATGGCCGCGATTGAAAACGATAGGGAGACCACTGTAACAATTGCCACGGGGAATGGCGTCTGCGCCGACAAGCCGCTCTACTTCTTCCTCGAACGCTATATGCAGTCGTTTGCCGAGGAGATGCGGCAGTTTGTGGACGCGGTTCTTCACGACAAGCCGGTGCCCGTCACCATTGACGACGGACTTAAGCCTGTGGCAATAGCTCTGGCGGCCAAGCTCTCTCTGAAGGAGAACAGGCCGGTCAGATTAGACGAGATACTGTAACACAAATCCGGTGTTATACTAATTCCTGTTTAAAGCCTTCCGTATAGTAATCGGCAAAAGCTTGTCGCGGCAAGCTTTTGCCGATTATTATATTACTCCGGCACTTATCAGTGGTAAATTAGGCAGGCTTGATTTGCCGGAGTAATATTGATTTTAACACATATTACGGCGGCTGTATAAGCCATATAAATTGCTACTGTTAGATGCCGCCGTAATATCTACGCTTTAAACATGGGATTAGTATCAGAGCCGGCTGGCGCGGCATATCTCCTCCGCGGCCCGTATTCCATCCACAGCCGCGGAAACTATGCCGCCCGCGTACCCGGCGCCCTCGCCGCAGGGGTAGACGTTCGGGTGGGCCTCCGCCCTCAGGTCTTCGCCGCGAAGCATACGGACAGGAGATGAGGAGCGGGTCTCGGGCGCGGTCAGGACGGCCTCCGGGCTGTCAAAGCCTCGAAGCCTGCGACCCAGAGCCGGAAGCGCGAGCGCGAGCGCGTCTGTTACAAACGCCGGGAGGCAGGAGCGTATATCGCCGGGTGCTGTTCCCGGAAGGCAGCTTGGCTTTACTCTGCCGAAAACCCTTGTGGGCAGATTCTGCAGGAAATCCCCGACAAGCTGAACAGGCGCCCTGTAATCGCCTCCTCCGGCGATGAAAGCCGAGCGCTCAATGCTCTCCTGAAGCTCTAGCCCCGCGAGTGGAAGCCCGGAGGGGAAATCCTTCGGGGCGACCCCAACCAGCAGGGCGCTGTTGGCGTTCGCGCCGTCCCGCGCGTGCAGGCTCATTCCGTTGGTGACCACCCCTCCCCTTTGGCTGGAGGAGGAAACGACTACGCCTCCAGGGCACATGCAGAAGGTGTAAACTGAGCGCCCGTCCGGCAGATGCGCGCTGAGCCTGTATTCAGCCGGGGGGAGCAAGCCCCGCCTCGCCTCCCTGTAAAGTGCCAGGTCAATGTCCTCCTGAAGGTGTTCAATCCGAACGCCCAGGGAAAAGGGCTTAGGGATAAACGTGAAGCCGTCAGCATAAAGCTGTCTTGTCGTGTCGCGCGCCGAGTGCCCCAGCGCGAGCACCAGATGATCGCACGTGAGCTCTCTGTTGCCCTGAGCGGTCGAAGCAATTATACTTATTGTATTATCGCTGTGGCCAATCACTCTTTCGAGCCTCGTGTTGAACAACACAGCTCCGCCCAGCCTGATAATTTCCTCCCGGACAGAGGCGATTATCGGCCTCAGCCGGTCGGTGCCTATGTGCGGATGCGCGTCCGTCAGTATATCGCCGGGAGCGCCGAATGAAACCAGCGTTTCCAGCACATGGCGGCAGCGCGGGTCTTTTATGCCGGTGGTGAGCTTGCCGTCCGAAAATGTTCCTGCCCCGCCCTCCCCAAATTGCACGTTGCAGTCCTCGTCCAGCTCCCCGCCGCGCCAAAAGGAGTTGACGGCCTCAAGGCGTTTATCCACATCGCCGCCGCGCTCGAGCACGACGGGGGCAAAGCCGGCCCTCGCCAGCGTCAGGGCGCAGAATATTCCGGCGGGGCCAAAGCCGGTGACGATAACCCTGGCCCTGCGCTCAACGCGCGCCGGAGCCTTGTAAGCCGATTCCCGGAACGCCTCAATATCCCCTCCGACAAACGCGTCCTCAGGTATTCTGAGCTGCGCCAGGAGCGAGCACACATATCTTATGCCGTGCCGCGCGTCGATCGATTTGCGCCAGAGGCTGCAGGACAGGATATCCGCCGGCGCGCAGCCCAAGGCTTTTGACGCCTCCGGGATCAGCCCGGAAAAGTCAAATCCAAGCGGAAGATAAACATTTTTAATTTTAAGCATTAAAAACCTCCTGCGGCGCAGCGCCCCGCGACCATGCCGGAGGACCACGCCCATTGCAGATTGTACCCCCCGCAGTCGCCGTCCACGTCAAGCACCTCGCCGCAGGCGTGCAGACCGGGCATATATTGCGATTCCAGCGTGTGGCTGAAGCCGCTCAAATCCGCGCCGCCGCTTGTGACCTGCGCGTCCTGAAAGCCGAGGGTTCCGGTGAGATTCAGGTGAAAGTGCTTGGCTAACGCAGCCAGACGGCTCGCGTCCTCCGGGGAAAGCGACCCGCATGTATGCTCAAAGGTTTTCCCGGCGCTCCTGAGGAGCGTCTGGCCCACGCGCCTGGGGAGGAGGCCGACGAAGATATCCTCAAGCGCCCGCTCGGGATGCCGCAGCCTGCGCCTGTCCAGCATGGCGGCAAGCTCATCCTGAGCCAGCTCCGGCAGAAAGTCTATCAAAACGCCGAAGCCGGATATCGGCTTGCCCGCTAGCCGGGTTGACAGCTGCATCGCCGGCGGGCCGGAGAGTCCGTACTCGGTGAACAGTATCTCACCGGACTGCCGCGAGACGATCTCGTCACGGTGCGCAAGCGACAGCGCGCCGTCAATTTTTATCCCCTTCAGGGCCTTCGTGAGGGAGGTGTCCGTCTTGAGCTGGACGATAGACGGGGCGAGCGGAGTTATTTTGTGCCCGAACGAGCGCAGCAGTTCATAGCCGCTCCTGCCGCCCCCGAGCGAAGGGGCCGCTATGCCCCCGGCCGCGACTACAACTCTGCCAAAGTATGCTCCCGACACCGAAAAGCCTTCTCCTGAGCGCTCAATTCGCGTGACCTCGCCGCCGCAGACGGTTTTTGCGCCGAGCCTGGCGGTCTCAAAGCGAAGCACGTCAAGCACAGAGGCGGCCTGGAGCGAATAGGGGTACAGCCTGCCGTCCTCTCCCTCGCGTACCGGTATGCCCAGACCGTCAAAAAAAGCCAGGGTGTCCGAGGGCGAGAACGCCTCAAAAACGGCCTTCACAAGCCGGAGGTCGCCGCTGCGGTAATTCCTTTCCGGGTCAACGCGGGCGTTTGACAGGTTGCAGCGCCCGTTGCCGGTGGCGAGCAGCTTTTTTCCCACTCTCGGAAGCTTTTCAAATATGGTCACCCCCGCCCCGGAGCGGGAGGCGCCTATCGCGGCGGCAAGACCGGAGGCGCCTCCGCCGATTACCGCTATATCCATTGCTCATTCGCCCTTTTTCGATTGATTGCGCGGTTTCCGGCTATCCAGATTGCCGCGCCTGCAAAGGCCGGAAAGGCCGCGATGATGAACATGTGCCTTAGTCCGAGCGCGTCCGCGAGCAGTCCAAAGCAAAAGTTGCCGACTATCTGGGATATGCTGAGCCCGACAGCGTTAGCGATGAGCTGCGCCGTCGACAGACGGCCCCGGGAAATGCGGGAGGAGAGAAAATCGACGACGCCGGGCACAAGCAGCCCGTAGCAGCCGAATTGCAGCAGATTGACCGCGGAAAGAGCGGGGACGTTTGGCGCCAGCGCCGCAAGCAGATTTTTAAGTCCGAACACAATAAAGGCGGCCAGCAGCAGAGTTTCACATTTTAAGCGCCGCCTGAGGCGGGCGTACAGCAGCATGGATATGATTTCGGAGGAGGCAAGGAAATACGCCAGCCCAAGCTGGGAGCTTGTCCCCCCGAGTTCCTGGAACAGCAGCGGGAAATAGGTTATCTGTGAGGCGAAGGGAAGCATAACTAAAAAATAGCATATAAGCAGCAGTCTGTACTGAGGTACGGCCAGAAGCGACTTCAGCGCGGCGGGGAAATCCCCGCCGGCGTTTTTGTGCGGGACGGGCTCGGGAATTCGCAGCAGAGCCGCCAGCATCAGAGGGAAGCAGATGAGCAGCGCGACAGGCGCTATCCTTATTCCGAACCGGTCAAGCAGCAGCCCGAACGCCAGGGAGGTCAGCGCGTAAGACATGGAGCCCAGACTGCGGGTAGCGCCGAAATTCAGCGTATGGCCCTCGCTCTTGAGCTTGGATGCCCATGAGTCTATCACGCCCGTCATGGACTGGACGGAGGCCGAGGTCAATGCCGCAGCTACTGCCGCTATACCCGGAATCGCCCCCCACCGCCAGAGTACAAACAGGTAAAGCGCAGGAGATACGGTGCAGAACAGCACGATCAGCCTCTGATGCCCGAAGGCGTCACAGAGGTGGCCCAGCAGAGGCTGGGCCACCGAGCAAACTATTGCCGAGCCTGTCATGATAAGTGTTATGTGTATGGTTTTATAGCCGAGTGAGCTCAGCATCGGGACAATGTACGCCACCGATACACAGAAGTTTACGAAAAAAATAGTCTGAAGCGCCGCGAAACGGGCGTTCAATGTCTTTGTCATGCAATACCTCTGAAGGGAGTATTTGCGGGGGAGGACGCGCTTCGGGTGCAGGCGCTATTATATCACACAAAGCTGTTGCGTGAAAGAATAAATAATATTACACGCAACTAGGGGCGGCAAATAGTGCAACAACACAATGATGCAAGAACAACAAATAATACTTGCAAAAAGTATTGACTAATAGAAGCGTGTTAACGTATAATAGGGTAAAATGAAGGAATGGAGAATGGATATGTCAATTATGATGTTGCAGGATGTATACTTGGCCGCGGCAAGGCGCAACGCGGGCGAAAGCGAATTCCTCCAGGCGGTGCACGAGGTTCTGGACAGCCTTTCTCCGGTGGCGGAGAGGCGCCCCGACCTGGTGGAGGCCGGCGTGTTTGACAGGATAATTGAGCCCGAGCGCATGGTCAGCTTCAGGGTCGCGTGGGTGGACGACACGGGAAAGGTTCAGGTGAACCGCGGCTACAGGGTGCAGTTCAATTCCGCAATTGGCCCATATAAGGGAGGGCTCCGCTTCCACCCGTCGGTCACGCAGTCTATTATAAAATTTCTGGGCTTTGAGCAGACCTTCAAAAACTCGCTTACGGGGCTCCCGATGGGCGGTGGCAAGGGCGGCAGCGATTTTGACCCAAAGGACAAGAGCGACGGAGAGATCATGCGATTCTGCCAGAGCTTTATGACCGAGCTCAGCCGCCATATAGGCCCAGACACCGATGTGCCGGCCGGGGATATCGGGGTGGGCGCGAGAGAGGTTGGCTATCTGTTCGGACAATATAAGAGGATGAGGAACGAGTTCAGCGGAGTCTTGACAGGCAAAGGGCTGTCGTTTGGCGGCTCACTGGCCAGGACGGAGGCCACCGGCAACGGGCTCTGCTATTACACTCAGGAGCTTTTGAACGATATGGGATGTTCGTTCGAGGGGATGAACGTTGGTATTTCGGGCAGCGGCAACGTCGCCATATATGCCGCCCAAAAGTGCGTCGAGCTGGGCGCCAAGGTGGTGGCGATGTCGGACTCCACCGGATATGTCGCCGACAAATCCGGAATAGACGTGGCGCTGATGCGCCAAATGAAGGAGATTGACCGTCTGCGCATCTCGGAATACGCAAAAAGGGTCAAGAGCGCGGAATACTTCCCGGGATGCCAGGGAATCTGGAATGTGCCGTGCGATATCGCGTTGCCGTGCGCGACACAGAACGAGCTCAACGACGCGCACGCCGAAGCGCTTGTGAAAAATGGCTGCATTGCGGTGGCTGAAGGCGCGAATATGCCCTGCACCCCCGAGGCTGTCGAGCGGCTTAGGGAGTCCGGAGTTCCGGTTGGACCCGGAAAGGCCGCCAATGCGGGAGGCGTCGCCACATCGGGCCTCGAAATGACGCAGAATTCCATCAGGCTTTCTTGGACTTTCGAAGAGGTGGACGAACGACTAAAGGGCATTATGCGGGGGATATACCGCTCGTCTGTTGAGGCCGCCGAGGAGTATGGAGCCAAGGGCAACCTTGTAGCGGGAGCCAACATTGCGGGCTTCCTGAAGGTGGCCGAAGCGATGAAAGCCCAGGGCGTCTGCTGATTGATAGATAGGATTGATATTGGTCCCACGATTAACCCTTGCCGCAATAGCTCCTCATACTAATACTAACACCTGTTTAAAACCTTCCGCTCAAAAACATGCAGAAGCTTGCCGCAGCAAGCTTCTGCATGTCAGTTTGAAGACAAACTGTAGTTTGTCATCGGTCTGAACGCGCCGCCACCGGCGGCAAGGTCTAACTGGCACATCAATAGTAGATGAGCGCCGTCCCTCTCTCCTTCAGTATTTCCGCAAATTCCGCGGGTGGCGCCTGATCGGTGATCACCCCGGTCAGCCCGTCCAGAGCAGCGAAGGTGATCATGGACGCGACGCCCCACTTGCTGTGGTCAACCAGCAGATAGGTCAGCTCCGCGCGGGACATCGCGGTTTTTTTTATCACGCTTTCCTGAGACAGGGAATTTGTCAGCCCCGCCGACAGCGAAACGCCGGTCGCCGCGATGAAGGCCTTGGTGATGTTGAACCCATCCAGCATGGAGACAGCGTGCTCCCCCACAAAGGAATTAGTCATCCGGATAAACTCCCCGCCGGTCAGGTACAGACCGGCGTTTTTGCATTTGACGCTCTCTGTGACCACATGGAGGTTGTTTGTGATCACATTGATCGTTTTGTCTCCGACATAGCGCATGAGCAGCGGTGTTGTGGTGCCCGAATCGAGAAAGACCGTATCCCCCTCGTTGATAAGCCCCGCCGCAAGCCTTCCGATTTTCCGCTTGGCGTCCATGTTCTGTATCTCGCGCTGCATAAAAGAGAGCGGCCCCGCCGGAGCGCCGCTTTCCCTGTGCTTGACGCCGCCGTAGACCTTTTCGACAACGCCGGCGGCATACAGCGCGTTCATGTCCCGGCGCACCGTGATCTTTGAGACGCCAAAGGTTTCACTGAGCGTATCCAGCGAGCATTCTCCCTGCCTGTCGATAAAGTCTTCCATCTGTTTCAGCCGCTCTTCACGCATTTTGTATAAACGCATCCCATCACAAAATATTTCAAAGCGATTATAAAGTATCCTCTTGAAAAAAGCAACAGCCTGTGATACAGTATGATTATATCTTATCAATGATGATAAGATATAATCAATTGGAGGTGGCGCATTGAACGGCAAAACGGAAGCTCCGGACTTTCGCGCACTGACTGAGGCAGACGGCGCGCACAGCGACATGCTGATGGACATCGGCCTTCTCCTGCTGCGGGAGGGGGAGCGGCGTGTGTTTCTCGACGGCTTGAACGAAACCGCTTTTTTGCTTCTGGAGGGCAGCGTGACGCTTAGCTGGGAGGAAAGGCGCGAGTCTGTGTCCCGGACCAGCGTGTTTGACGAGGGCCCCTGCTGTCTTCACGTTCCCCGGGGGACACGGGTCGATGTCGAGGCCGGGTCGGGGGCGGAGCTGCTGATCCAAAAAACGGCGAACGGCGCCTCCTTCCCTTCCGTGCTCTACACGCCGGAGCTGGCGCGGACGCGGATACTCGGCGAGGGCGGAATGCTGGGCGCGGCGCGGCGGGTTCTGCGCGATATCTTCAACTACGGCAACGCGCCATACTCCAATATGGTAATGGGCGAGCTGATCACCCTGCCGGGCAAATGGTCCAGCTATCCGCCCCACCACCATCCGCAGCCCGAGGTCTACTACTACCGCTTCGACAGACCCCAGGGCTTCGGCGTGTCCATAATCGGGGACAGCGCCCGTATTGTCCGGCACAACGACCTCTCCGCCATCCCGGGCGGGCTGTGCCACCCGCAGGTCAGCGCCCCGGGCTACGCCATGTACTACTGCTGGATGATACGGCATCTCGACGGCAACCCCTGGACAGACAGGATTGACGACCCGGATCACGCCTGGCTGCATGATCCGAACGCAGTGATTTGGGAGGAGAAAGCATGATGACATACCGCAGTCCAATGGATCAAATGTCCAAGACCACGCCCACCCAATTCTGGAACGACAGCTGCTCGATCCCAGAGATGACCTACGCCATCGAGCACGGCGCTGTGGGCGCCACCACCAACCCGGTCATTGTGGGGCAGGTGCTCAAGGGCGATATGGACGCGTACATCCCCACCATCAAAAAGCTGGTGAGGGACAATCCACACGCCACCGAGGACGAAATCGCCTGGCTGCTCAACGAGCACATGGCCGTGCAGGGAGCAAAGCTTCTCAGACCCATCTTTGAGCGCAACGAGCGCAAAAACGGCTACATATCCATCCAGACCAACACAAAATACTACCGCACGGCTGAAAAGCTCGTGGAGCAGGCCTTGCATTTTTCCACCCTGGCGGATAATATGATGATTAAGCTGCCGGTCACCGCGGCGGGCGTTGCGGCCATTGAGGAGCTCACCTACCGGGGCGTCAACCTGAACGCCACCGTCTCCTTCACCGTGCCGCAGGCGATTGCGGTCGCGGAGGCGATCGAGCGGGCTCTTGACAGGCGGGAAAGGGAGGGGCTCGGCAACGCGGCGCTGCACCCCGTGTGCACCATCATGGTCGGACGCATTGAGGACTGGCTGCGCGAGGTGGCCAAAAGCGAGAACATCACCGTCGACCCTCACTCCATCGACATGTCCGGCGTGGCCGTGTTTAAAAACGCCTACAAAATATTCAGGGAGCGCGGATACCGCACGCGGCTCCTGTCGGCGGCCTACCGCAACCATTACCACTGGTCGGAGTTCATCGGCGGAGACGTGTCCATGACCATCCCCAGCGCTTGGATCTGGCGGTTCAACTACTGCGACATCCCGGTGGAAAACCGGATGGACAATCCCGTGAGCGAGCGAGTCCTCGACCAGCTGCGCAGGCACTTCAAGGACTTTAACCGGGCATATGAGCCGGACGGGCTGAGCGTTGAGGAGTTTGATTCCTTTGGAGCCACCCGCCGCACGCTCATGCAGTTTTTAAACGGCTATGATGAAATGGTGGCGGTTGTCCGCGGCATCATGGTCAACGGCTGACCGAAAGGAGTAGTGATTCCCGTGGTATTGACAACCGCGCAGGCTCTGATTAAGTTTCTGGATAACCAGTACGTTGAATTTGACGGCAGGGAGCAAAAATTTGTAAAGGGTATTTTCACCCTGTTCGGGCACGGCAACGTGCTGGGGCTCGGCCAGGCGCTGGAGCGGGACCCCGGCGGCCTGGAGGTATACCAGGGCAAAAACGAGCAGGGCATGGCCCACGCCGCCATAGCCTTCGCCAAGCAGAGTCTGCGCAAGCGGATAATGGTCTGCACGTCCTCCGTCGGGCCGGGCGCTGCCAACATGGTCACGGCGGCGGCGACCGCCACCGCGAACAACATCCCCCTGCTCCTTTTGCCGGGCGACGTATACGCCACCCGGCAGCCGGATCCTGTGCTTCAGCAGATTGAGCAGACGCAGGATCTGTCCGTCAGCACAAACGACGCGTTCCGCGCCGTGAGCAAGTATTTTGACAGGATATCCCGTCCCGAGCAGCTGATGAGCGCCATGCTCTCCGCCATGCGCGTGCTCACGTGCACGGGCGACACGGGCGCCGTAACCATTGCGCTGCCGCAGGACGTGCAGGGCGAGAGCTTCGATTTCCCGGAATCGTTTTTCGCGAAGCGCGTGCACCGCATTGAGCGCACTCCCCCCACGGAAGCCATGCTGAACCAGGCGGCGGAGGTCGTCTCGCGCTCGAAAAAGCCGTTTGTCGTCTGCGGCGGCGGCGTGCGCTACTCCGAGGCGTGGGACGCCCTCAAGTCCTTTTGCGTGGAGTTCCACATCCCGTTCGGGGAGACGCAGGCGGGCAAGAGCGCGATTCCGTACGATTTTCCTTTCAATTTGGGCGGCGTTGGGGTCACGGGCGGCGCTGCGGCAAACAAAATCGCCCGGGACGCCGACCTGATCATCGGGCTCGGCACCCGCTTCACCGACTTCACAACCGCCTCGAAATCCCTCTTTCAAAACCCGGACGTGCGCTTTCTCAACATCAACACCTCCGTCTTCCACGCCTCCAAGCTGGACGGCGTCCAGGTGATCGCGGATGTGCGGGCCGGGCTGGAGGCGCTGAGTACGCGGCTGCGCGAAACCGGCTACCGCTCCGCCTATACCGATGAGTTTACGAGCGCCAGGGAGGACTGGAACAGGGAGATTGACCGGCTGTTTCACACGGACGCCGGATCGCCAGACTTCACGCCCGAGGTGCCGGGGCATCTCGACCTGTCGGAGTATGAAAAGGCACTGAACACGGCGCTCACCCAGACCGGGGTGCTCGGCGCGTTGCAGGGCCTGTTTGACGCGGACGCCGTCGTCATAGGCTCGTCCGGCAGCCTGCCCGGCTGCATGCAGCGCATCTGGCTTCCCAAGGCCGCCAACACCTACAACATGGAGTACGGCTACTCGTGCATGGGCTATGAGATCTGCGGGGCCCTCGGGGCGAAGTTGGCCTGCCCGGACCGGGAGGTGTACGCCATGGTCGGGGACGGCAGCTTCCTGATGCTGCACTCCGAGCTGGTCACCAGCCTGCAGATGGGGCTGAAGATCAACGTCGTGCTCTTTGACAACGCGGGTTTCGGCTGTATCAACAATCTGCAGATGTCAAGCGGCATGGGCAGCTTTGGAACCGAGTTCCGCCGCGGCAACCGCCCGGACGGCGAGCTCATGAATATCGACTACGCAAAGGTGGCCGAGGGTTACGGCGCAGTCTCATACCGCGTATCAACGCGGGAAGAGCTGGAAAAAGCGGTGCTGGACGCCAGGGGCCAGACCCGCTCGACGCTGATTGACATCAAGGTTCTGCCCAAGACCATGACGGGCGGCTACGGCGCCTGGTGGAACACTGGGGTGGCGTCGGTGTCGGACAGCGAGGCGGCGCAGAGGGCCTATGAGGACAAGATGAACAGTCTGCGCAAGGCGCGGAAATATTGAGAGGGGGCGTAAAATGAACTCCGGGCAAGTAAAACTGGGCATCGCGCCCATCGCGTGGACAAACGACGATCTGCCCGATCTGGGCGCGGAAAACACCTTTGAGCAGTGCGTCAGCGAGATGGCGCTGGCCGGCTTTTCCGGCTGCGAGGTTGGCAACAAATACCCCAGAGACCCCGGCACGTTGCGCCGCTATCTGGAGCCGCGCGGGCTTCGAATCTGCAACGCCTGGTATTCCACCTATTTTGTCACCGGGCGGAGACAGGAGACCATTGAAGGGTTTATACAGCACCGGGACTTTCTCCACGCAATGGGCGCCGGGGTCATCGGCTGCTCCGAGCAGGGACGCGGCATTCAGGGGAAGCCGCTGCCGATATTTGAGAAAAAGCCCGTCTTTACCGGCGCGGAGTGGGAGCTGCTGGGCGAGGGGATGAACACGCTGGCGGCGCTGGCCGCGGAGAAGGATATGCGCGTGTGCCTGCACCACCATATGGGCACCGGAATCCAGACCCCCGCCGAGATCGACCGGTTCATGGAGGTCACACAGGACAGCGTCGGACTCCTTCTCGACACCGGGCACCTCTATTTCTCCGAGGGCGACCAGCAGGCGGTCGATTCGGTTGCCGACAAATACATGAGCAGAATCATCCACGTGCACCTCAAGGATGTCCGACCCGATGTGCTGGACACGGTACGCCGGGAGAGACTGTCCTTTTTGGAGGCGGTGGCTCTGGGCGCCTTTACCGTCCCCGGCGACGGCGCGGTTTCCTTTGACTATCTGTTTTCCGCTCTTGAGAAAAACGGCTACAGCGGCTGGATGGTGGTCGAGGCCGAGCAGAACCCGGCCAAGGCCAACCCCTTTGAGTACGCGCTCATGGCGCGGCGATTTATCCGCGAAAAAACCGGAATATAGAAAAAGGAGCTTATCAATGGAAAAGCTGAAATTTTTCGCGGGCGGCAAATGGATAGAGTCCAAGACCACCCGCTATATGGACGTATTCAACCCCAGCACCGGCGAGGTCATCGCCCAGGCGCCCTGCTGCACGGCTGACGAGGTGGAGCTCGCGATCCAGGCGGCAAAGGCGGCCTTCCCGGAGTGGTCGCAGACCCCGGTCATGAAGCGCGTGCAGGTGCTGTATAACCTGCGCGATCTGCTGGTCAGGCATCTGGACGAGCTGGCGCTGCTGGTGGCGACAGAAAACGGCAAATCGTGGGGCGACGCGCTGGGTGACGTCCTCAAGGCCAAGGAGGCGACCGAGTTCGCAATCAGCGCGCCCGTATCCATGACCGGGCAATCTCTCATGGACACCTCCACCGGAGTGGATACGGTCAAATACCGTGAGCCGCTGGGCGTGTTCGCGGGAATTGTTCCCTTCAATTTCCCTGCGATGATCCCGATGGGCTGGATGACACCTCTGTGCGTCGCGACCGGCAACACCATAGTGCTCAAGGCGGCCAGCATGACGCCCAAGACCTGCATGCGCATCGCCGAGCTCTACAGGGAGGCGGGCCTGCCCGACGGCGTGCTCAACGTCGTCACCTGCTCCCGCAACGAGGCGGAGCTGTTCCTCAGCCACCCCGACATCAAGGGGGTCTCGTTCGTCGGCTCCACACAGGTGGGCCTGAACGTCTACACAAAGGCCGCCGCCAACGGCAAACGGGTGCAGGCGCTTTGCGAGGCGAAAAACCACGCCCTGATTCTGGAGGACGCACCCATTGAGCGCACCGCCGCGGGCATCATCAACGCTGCCTTCGGCTGCGCGGGCGAGCGCTGCATGGCCCTGCCCGTCATCGTCGTGCAGGAGAGCGTCGCGGACAGGCTGGTCGAGGCCATTGTGAGAAAGGCGGGAGCGCTGAAGGTCGGCCCCGCCTATGAAAAGGATACCGATATGGGCCCGGTTGTTTCCAAATCCCACCGGGAGTCCATCGTCGCGTGGATTGAAAAGGGCGTTAAGGAAGGCGCCGAGCTTGTTCTGGACGGACGCGGACATACCGTCCCCGGCTTCGAAAACGGCTTCTACCTTGGGCCAACCGTCTTTGACCATGTGAAGCCCGGCATGTCGGTGGGAGATGAGGAGATATTCGGGCCGGTGCTGTGCGTCAAGCGGGTCAGGGACTTCGAGGAGGGGCTCGCCCTCATGAACGACAACCCGTTTGCCAACGGCTCTGTGATTTTTACTCAAAACGGCTACTATGCCCGCCAGTTCCAGAGCCGGACTCATGGCGGCATGGTGGGCGTCAACGTGGGCATACCCGTGCCCGTCGGCGTTTTCCCGTTCTCCGGACACAAAAACTCCTTCTTCGGCGACCTGCACTGCCTGGGCACCGACGGCTTCCAGTTCTATACCGAGACAAAGTGCGTCACCACCCGCTGGTTTGACGAGGAGGAGATGAAGCGCGAGAAGGTCGACTCCTGGGACGGAACCATTTAGCTCGGCTATTATCCGGCAAACAGACATATTGTCATGCCTGCCGCACCTATACAGGCCGGGGCGCCTCCGCTTTATGCAGGAGCGCCCCGGCCTGTATACAAAGGGGTATACTGGTGTTAAAAGTTATCCATGAGCCAAAGGTGAAGCTCATACATCACGTTATTCGCCATAGTGTCTGAATTGTCGACCCCGGAGGCCTTAAACGCCTTGTACAATCCGCTGTCCCTAAAGAAAAAACTGCGCTTGAGCCAGTTTTTTACACGCGTTCTGCAGCGCGCGTTCTCAGGTCCGTTCAGCCTTAGCTCTTCTATCTGCTCGCGCGGGAGCAGGGCCGCCAGCACCTCGCACATGAGGAACATGAGCTCTTTCATTTCCAGGTAAGTATCGTCAGAAACGTCGCGCACGGGGAGGCGCTTAAAGGGAACGACATTCCCACGCGCCTCAGATTGTCTGATTCCTGTACCGTATTCCACTTTAACACCGCCTTATAACGCGCCGCGGGCTGTGCGCCGGGGCACGGGACGGCAGGCTGCGGTTTTTCCCGCAGGACAAGCCTTAGCTATATTATATAGCCGCCCCGCCGCGCTGTCAATGGCGTCACTGTGTCGAAACAACGCAGCCGCCGAGCGGGGCGTCCACAATTGTAACGAACCTTATGGCGTACAGGTCGCACATCACCGTGCTGTACTTGTCAAGACTCTGGAGCACAATAAAGGACGTACCCACCTCCAGAAGCCTGCCTGTCTTTTCCGCGCTCTGATTGCCGAAATGAAATTCAACCTTCATCAGCTTTCCGATCTGGCTCCTGAGAAAGTCGGCGGTATATTCCGGCACACCTCTTTCATCGTATATATCCGTATCTTCCCCGGGAGGCAGAGTATCCTGCATACCCTGCCAGCTTTGCGGCGGCTGTGTCATCTGGCCCGTCCCCGGATACTGATACGGCATGGCCTGATTCGGCGCGCGGGGGGGTGTTTGGCTGGCTGGCTGAGGTGGCGACGGAACATAGGACATGTAGGGCTCCTCGGGCTTTACATCGGCATTGGCGCCGTAATCGTACCTCGCCTGATCTTGCGAGGCTCTCCAGTTTGAAAATGAGTTGTAGGGCGTATCGGCCGCGTTTCCAGCGGGATAATTTGTATTCATGCCGGGTCACCTCATAATTACTTTTTATTGATGTACCAGTTAAACCTTGCCGCCAGTGGCGGGGAAAATGCGCCGCCCGCACAGCGGGCAGAGCATTTTGAGGAGCTATTGCGGCAAGGTTTAAGCGTGGGACCAATAGCGGAAGCCCCATCTGAAGCGGCGCGGGGGCGGGCTCAAACATCTTCCTCTACCTCATTATAGTAAAAACAGCCGGATCGGTTACCTTGGCGAGTTTTGGATGATTATGGGAAGCGTTGTCGAAAGCGAAAAAAAAGGAAAATGCGGAGTGTATTTTTGTTTTGAGCCGACCAACGACAATAGCAGCGCGGGGAAAGCCTTCGCTTAAATTTATAAATATGAGGGTTGTTTTAAAAAAGTCATACTGTACTGTCTTCGCTCAAATCTCGCATACACGCCTCGACACCGACAACCTCAAAGATTCTTACGAGAACGTCATGGCATAAACAGGGCCCTTCCGGAAACACTATAGCCGGGAGGGTTAGATTATGACATCTGAAATTATAGGAGTTTTTGAGAGTGTGGACACCGCCGAGTTTGCGCTGACGCGCCTGCGCGAGCTTGGAATCCCTCTGATATCCTACCGGATAAGGTCGTTTTACAGAGGTGAGGGGAAGGACGACCCCCATGCGCTTCCGGGGAGCTATCTGCCGATAAATGCGACAAATGACACGCCTCTGATGGGCAACCTGTACATGGCGGCACCTGTTTTTACGGACGCCTCGGGAGAGCGGGATCATGTGTGGCGGGAAGAACCCAGCGAGGAAGTGGCGCTGCATATACTGCTGGAGGAATACAACGCGGGCCGCGCCAAAAGCGCGCTTGTGAGCAGCCATGGCCGCCAGATAACCGAGCGTCAGCGACTTGGCGGGATGTGATTTTTGCTGTGCTTATAGAGGTCTTATTGGGGGCTTACAGCCATATACCGCAATAAACCCGACGGTAATAATTTGCGAACCTCGCAGACCCGCCAGGAGCGCAGCTTGACCTGCTTGGCCGTCCACCCTTGAAAAAGGGCAAAGTGTGGGCGGCCGTTTTTGTTCGCCCGGCGCACGGCGGCTGCCTTCACTGAGCGGCCGCCACCGCTTCCGTCGAAACAATATACAATTACCGGTCATCAGAGCCGATAAAGTTTGGCAGTATTTTTTGAGATTCCGATAGAATTCTTCGGGAAAAAGTGGTATTATGAATAACGGCGCGTTTGACATATGCTGCTAGGCAATACAGCGCGGTTTGCATCATGCTTAGAAGGTGATCGGTATGGAGCATGTGAATCTCATTAACAGGATAATTGAAGCCGAACAAAAAGCACAGGAGATAGCTGGAGCTGCGAAGGCCAAGAGGCAGAATCTGCAATCCGACCTTAAGAGCGCTACCGATGAAATCCGCCAGACCTATCTTGATCGGGCCACGCGCAGGATTAATGAGGTGCGCAAAAATGAGGAGCGAATTGCAGACGAGATGATAGCGCAGCTGGATCAGCGCTACGCCCAGGAGCTTTCCCATATGGAGAGCATGTTTTCCGAGCACCGCTCCGAATGGATAGACAGACTGTTTTCATTGATTGTGGGGCGCTGAATAATGCTTACCAACCTCGGCACTTATGGAGCCGTATGCACAAAGGTTCGTGCGCTATGGGGGAAGCGGCTGACTCAGGACGATTACAAGCGAATGCTCGCCATGCGCTCAGTCCCTGAGATAGCTGCCTTTCTGCGAACAAAGCCGGGATGGGCGGGGGCGCTGGACAGTATAAATGTGCTCTATGTGCATCGCGCGGAGCTTGAAATGGCGCTTCGCAGGCATAATGTGGAGGACTACCTGAGGCTGTTCCCGTTTTTGCCGACAAAGGATTACCGCCTGCTGCGCTATCCGGTGCTGTCTATGGAACTGGAGCAGATCATGCGCTTTATGACGCTGGCCTCTACCGGCAGAGCGCATGAGTACGACTTCAATATGCCGCACTTCTTCGACCGCTATTCCAAGATTAAATATTCGGCCCTGTCCGCCGCCGTCACATATGACGATATGCTTGAGGCCGTCAAGGAAACCGATTTTCACAAGGCTTTGCTGCGGCTAAAGCCCGGAGATGGTGGGTTTCCGGAGTACAGGCGAGTCGAATCCGCCATGTACAGCTATTTTTTTCACTCACTCGAGGACATCATAACAAGAGACATCAGGGGAAAGCTCCAAAAGGAGCTGCTTATGGATGTGCGTATGCAGGCCGATCTTAAAAATATAGAGATTATAATGAGGGTCAAACGCTATTTCCCCAAATACGAGGAAGATCTCTTGAGTTTTCTCATACCCACTGGCGGAAACATGCGCCAGGATCAGCTCAAAACGCTGTATACGGCTCAGGACGAGGAGGCGGCCATGAAGGCCCTCTCCGGCACCTTTTACGGCAGATACTTCTCAAAATACGAGTTTGACAATATAGAGCAATACTATTACGCCATACTGTATGAGTTCAACAAGCGGCGCATCGCGCTAGAGCCCCCGTCGGTGCTCATTCCGGTTTGTTACCTGTTTTTGCAGCAGGTCGAGCTCAGCAATCTCATTCATGTCATAGAGTGCGTCCGCTACGGCGTACCGGAGGAGGCTGAAAAGCTGCTGGTGGGCCTGGTATGACAAGTCTGTGGAAATTGAACCCTAGGGAAAGGAGGCGGTATCATTGGCTGTTTCCCCCATGAAGCTTGTTACGATAGTGGGTCCGCTAGCGGATTTTGACTCAATAATAAATAACTGTGTTATAAATCGCGAATTCCATCCCGAATCCGCCATGACGGTCATGAAAAAGGTTAAAGGCCTTTACCCGTTCGACCTCAACAACCCTTACACTGACCTGTTGAGGCGGGCGGAGCTGATAGCCGACCGTACCGGGCTCGGGCTGAAATATCACAAGTTCAAAGAAGATGAGCTGGAGCCGGTCGGCATATCCGAATGGTTTGAGAGCTTTGAAAAACGGTATTCGGCCCTGATGACGGAAGCCGGGGAGCTGCGGCAGAGGGTCACCGAAATAGGGCAGGTTATGCTGCAGCTGGAGCATGTGCGGGACGTCAGTGTACCGTTTCAGGACTTTTTCAGCTTTAACTACGTAAAATTTCGTTTTGGAAAAATGCCTCGCGAGATATACGACTCATTTTATCCGCACATAAAGGACAGAAAAGACGTCTACTTCTTCAGCACCAGCATCGAGCGGGACACGGTCTACGGCATGTACATGGCGCCGAGGGTATACGCCGAACGGATAGACTCGCTGTTCGCCTCCCTTCAGTTTGAGCGCATCCGGCTGTCAGACAGGATCGTCGGCACAAGCGACGAGGCGCTTGTCTCGCTGAAGAATGAGACGGAGGAGTCGAGAGCCCGCATCGCCGAATTGGAATCAGAGCTCAAGGCAATGCTGGACGGCGAACGGGACGCCTTCCACTCCAGGTACTCCTTCGTGCGTTATAAAAACGATGCGTTCAACCTGCGTGATTACGCCGCCCATACCGGCGAGAGCTTTTATCTCATGGGCTGGGTGCCGGAGGCCGACTACGGCGGCTTCACAGCAAATTTGGAGCGGTACAAGGATATAAACCTTGTTGTACTGGGCGAGAAGGCTGAGGATCTGACGGATTTTTCTCCGCCCATAAAGCTGAGGAACTGGAAGATATTCCGGCCGTTTGAGCCTTTCGTCTCCATGTACGGCCTGCCGTCGTACAACGAGGTCGACCCGACCCCGATCATGGCCATAACATACTCTCTGCTGTTCGGCATTATGTTTGGCGACCTGGGCCAGGGCGCTATCCTGATTCTGACGGGCTGGCTGATGTGGCGGCTGAAAAAGATGTGGCTCGGGCGGGTTATATGCTACGCGGGCGCCGCCTCCATGGTGTTCGGGCTCATTTACGGCAGCCTGTTCGGCAGCGAGGAGATACTGCCGTTCGGCTTTGAGGTTCTGCACAACAGCAAGGCGATCCTCCAGTACGCTATCTACGGCGGCGCGGGTCTGATAACCCTGGCGATAGTCTTGAACGTTATCAACGGGATACGCCAGAAGAACATGGAAAAGGTGCTGTTCGGCCAGGGAGGCCTTGCGGGAATACTGCTCTACTGGGGCATAGTTCTGACCGTTTTGCCGTTCATTGGCTTCGGTGAGCCCATCTTGAAGCCCGGAATTATCATACCCTGTATGCTGCTCCCCGTGCTGCTGGTCTTCCTGCGCGAGCCGCTCTCCAAGCTGGCTGAGCGCCGCAAGGACTGGAAGCCCCACGGGGGCGCGGGCAACTTTATAGTTTCGAACTTTTTTGAGATGTTCGAGATACTCCTTTCGTTCATGACAAACACACTCAGTTTCCTGCGCGTTGGCGCCTACGCCATATCGCACGCGTCAATGATGACGGTTGTGTATTCGCTGGCCAGGACTGACACGGGGCACAATATTGTGGTGCTGATTGTCGGCAACCTGATTGTGGCGGGAATTGAGGGACTGTTGGTGGGAATCCAGGTGCTTCGCCTTGAGTTCTACGAGCTTTTCGGAAAATTCTACAGCGGCGAGGGCCGCCCGTACAAGCCCATGAAAATCGATTATAAAACCAAAAAGGATTGAGGAGGTCACTTTTATGATGTACATCTTCGCCGCAGTAATGACTACTGTTCTCATCGCGCCGCTCTTTCTGGTCTACCGTCGCCACGTAAAGGGCAAGACAGTCAAATCGTCGCTTGTAATGCAGATTTGCGCGTTTTTCCTGGTGGGCCTCGTGTTTGTCGGGTTTGGGATGAACAGTGCGCTGGCGGCGACCGACGCGCAGACACTTGCCGGGGCCGCCTCAGGCATGACCGACACCGGCTGGGCTATGATAGCCGCAGCGCTGGCGGTCGGTCTGTCCGGTATCGGCGGCGGTATCGCCGTCGCCTCCTCCGCGTCCGCCGCTCTTGGCGCCATAAGCGAAAACGAGGGCACATTTGGAAAGGCGCTGATATTCGTGGGACTCGCCGAAGGCGTGGCGCTGTACGGCCTGATAATCGCCTTCATGATAATCCTCAAGTTCTGATGAAGTACTTTCTTATCTCCGACAACAGCGACACCCTGACCGGCATGCGGCTGGCAGGCGTGGACGGGGTGCGCGCGTCGGGACGCAAGGACGTGCAGGCCGCGCTGGCAAGCTGTATGCAGAACCCCGACATCGGGGTAATACTGATCACCGAAAAGCTCAGCGCGATGTGCCCGGAGCTGATCTACGACCTGAAGCTCAAGAGCACGAAGACTCTTGTCGTCGAAATTCCTGACCGCCACGGCACAGGGCGCGCCCAGGACTCGATAACGCGCTATATCCGCGAGGCCATTGGCGTTAAACTGTAGAATACTCATATCAATTCACCTATAAGGGGGTGTGACAGATGCCCGAAAATCCATACGACAAGCTCGACAGCTTTACCTCTGTTATCACCTCGGACGCCCTAGAGGAGAGCAACAAGATATACGAGGAAATACGCCGTGAGAGCGAGCAGACCCTTACGGCCGCCGAGGACGACGCTCTGGGCGACATGTTCAGGTATATCAAAACCGAGGTGTCAAAAATCCGAAACGAGGCCGGACGCCGCGTGTCCCACAAGATGATGGAAAACAAGCGCCGGCTTTACAAACGCAGGGATGAGATGACCTCGGAGGTTCTCGGCGAGGTGACCGACAAGATCGGGGAGTATATCAAGACCCCTGCTTACACGAGGCAGATGACCTCCATCCTGTTCAGGGTGGTGGATACCTTTGACGCCGACACAGTCGTGTTCCTGCGCAAAGAGGATATGTACCTGGAGCCGCTGCTGGCCAAGATTGATACACAGCACAGGCTAGAGTTCCATCAGGGTAATTTTACGCTGGGCGGTCTTCAGGCGTCCTGCCCGTCAAAAAAGCTTCAGATAGACGAGAGCTTCGACACAACGCTTGAGGATCTCAGAGGCAGCTTCGCCGAGATGTTTGGCCTGGAACTCGCGGATTAAAAAGGAAGAGCGGAGCCGGGCGGGTCGGCTAATAAGCCGAGCATGGTTGCGCAGCAAGCACGCACAGGATTATTTGCCGACAAAGCGCAGTACCCGCAGAAGTGGGCAAGGCCCACGCAAGCGGGGGCGAGAGCTTGACAGAAGGAATCCCCCATATTTCCATGCGACACCCCACATGTTCACAGAGGGAGGCATTTCCCTTGGGTTATGAAATTTTAAGCGTAAACGGCCCCGTCGTCACCGTAAAAGGCGGCACAGGTCTATCAATATTGGAGACTGTCTTTGTCGGCGAGGATAAGCTCATCGGCGAGGTGGTCGCGGTTCGCGGCGGGGAGACGGTTGTGCAGGTCTATGAGGACACAACCGGCCTGAAGCCCGGAGACCCGGTCTCCGGCTCGGGAGCTCCGATGTCGATTGAGCTCGGCCCCGGGCTGCTGCACAACATCTTCGACGGGATTGCCCGTCCGCTCCGCGCGATAGAGGCGGAGACCGGGGTGTTCATCGGGCGCGGAGTCAACAAGCAGGCCCTCGACCCCGACAGAAAGTGGGACGTCGAGATGAACGTGAAGGTGGGCGACGAGGTCGTCCCCGGCACACTCATATGCACCTGCCGCGAAACCGAGATTATAGCCCACCGCCGCATCTCAAATGCCGCTGGCAGGGTGACCAGGGTCATGCCGAACGGCGGCTACGCCGTGCACGACACCATTGTTGAACTGGAGGACGCGCGCGGGAACACGATAATCCTGACGCTGGCCCAGCGCTGGCCGATACGCACTCCGCGCCCGACAAGGACGCGCCTGCCGATCGACAAGCCGCTGATCACGGGACAGCGCATTATCGACACGCTGTTCCCGATCGCCAAGGGCGGCTGCGCGGCGGTTCCCGGTCCGTTCGGGGCCGGCAAGACTATCACCCAGCACCAGCTCGCCAAATGGAGCGACGCGGATATAATCGTCTACCTCGGCTGCGGCGAGCGCGGCAACGAGATGACTCAGGTGCTGGAGGAGTTCGGCGAGCTCCTCGACCCAAAGAGCGGCAAGCCTCTGCTCGACCGCACGGTGCTGATCGCCAACACGTCGAACATGCCGGTCGCGGCCCGTGAGGCCTCGATCTACACCGGCATGACAATCGCCGAATACTACCGCGACATGGGATACCACGTCGCGCTGATGGCCGACTCCACCTCGCGCTGGGCCGAGGCTCTGCGCGAGATATCCGGGCGCCTTGAGGAGATGCCCGCCGAGGAGGGTTTCCCGGCCTATCTTCCGTCGCGTCTGGCCGAATTCTACGAGCGCGCGGGCTATATGGTCACGCTGGGCGGCGCGGAAGGGAGCGTCACCGTCATAGGCGCCGTTTCTCCGCAGGGCGGCGATTTTTCCGAGCCTGTGACCCAGAACACCAAGCGCTTTATCCGCACGTTCTGGGCTCTGGACAGACAGCTCGCTTACGCGAGGCATTTCCCTGCCATCAACTGGATCACCTCATATTCCGAGTACCTTGTCGACCTCGCCCCATGGTTTGAGGAGAGGCTGGGCACGGAATTCGCGGCTCTGCGCCAGCGTTTGGCCCGGCTGCTGCAGGAGGAGTCCAAGCTGATGGAGATTGTCAAGCTCATAGGCGCGGACATACTCCCTGAGGATCAGCGTCTTGTCATAGAGGTCGCCAAGGTTGTGCGGCTGGGCTTTTTGCAGCAGAACGCCTACCATGACGTGGACACCTATGTGCCGATTGAAAAGCAGAAGCTGATGATGCGGGTCATGCTCCAGCTTTATGACAAGGGCAAGGGCCTTGTGGACAGGGGGATACCCCTGAACCAGCTCAGGAGCACCGGCATATTCGACAGGCTTATCCGCATAAAGTATGATGTTCCAAACGACCGGCTTGAGCTGTTTAACGACATTGAGAAGGAAATAGACGACGCGGTCTCAAAGGTATTGGAGGCGAACCTGTGATGCGGCTGGAGTATATAGGCCTTTCGGAAATCAGGGGCCCGCTTATTGTCGTAGAGGGCATCAAGGACGTCTTTTTTGAGGAGATGTGCGAGATCACCCTCACGAGCGGCGAGCGGCGCAGCGGAAGGGTCATCACGCTTGACGGCGACAGGGCTGTCATTCAGGTATTTGAGGGAACCCGCGGCATATCTCTCGACAACGCCAGCACCCGCTTCACCGGCAAGCCGATGGAGCTCGCGCTGTCCAAGGAGATGCTCGGGCGAGTGTTCAACGGGGCCGGACATCAGATTGACGGGCTTGGGGCGCTCTATCCCGAGGAGCGGCGCAACATAAACGGCGCCGCGATAAACCCGGTGTCGCGCAAGTATCCGCGCTCGTGCATATACACAGGCATATCCGCGATAGACGGCATGTCCACCCTGATACGCGGGCAGAAGCTGCCGATTTTCTCGGGGGCCGGCATGAAGCACAATGAGGTCGCGGCGCAGATGGTGCGCCAGGCCAAGGTCGCGGATGACGACGCGGGATTCGCTATCGTGTTCGCGGCGATGGGCGTCAAGAACGACGTGGCGGATTTCTTCAAGAAAAACTTTGAGGAGTCGGGAGCGCTTCAGAGGGTTGTCATGTTCCTCAATCTGGCCTCCGACCCGATCATTGAGCGCATACTGACCCCGCGCTGCGCGCTGACCGCCGCCGAGTATCTGGCGTTCACTCTGGGCTACCATGTGCTTGTCATAATGACCGACATAACCTCGTACTGCGAGGCTCTGCGCGAATTTTCGTCCTCCAAGGGGGAGATACCGTCCCGAAAGGGCTTCCCGAGCTATCTCTACTCTGACCTGGCCTCGCTCTACGAGCGCGCGGGAATGCTGGAGAACAGCCCGGGCTCCGTCACCCAGGTTCCGGTGCTCACGATGCCCAACGACGACATAACCCATCCTATCCCCGATCTTACAGGATATATCACCGAGGGGCAGATCGTGCTGGACCGCGAAATGGATCAGGGCGGGCTGTATCCGCCCATCACCGTGCTGCCGTCGCTCAGCCGCCTTATGAAGGACGGCATAGGCAAGGGCTACACACGCGAGGATCACCCGGCGCTTTCCAACCAGCTCTTCTCCTCTTACGCCAAGGTGCAGGAGGCGCGGGCGCTTGCCGGGGTTATCGGCGAGGACGAGCTCAGCGAGACCGACAAGAAGTACATGGAGTTCGGACGGCTCTTCGAAGAATTTTTCGTCAAGCAAGACCCCTATGAGAACAGGAATATAGACCAGACGCTTGAGCTGGGCTGGCAGGTGCTGTCCGTGCTCCCGAAGGAGGAGCTCGACAGGGTAGACGCCGTGCTTTTGAAGAAATACTTCCAGGAGGAGGGCGCGATAGCCCTGAGGGGAAGCATCTAGACAAGCGCTGATTTATGGACGTATCTGTAGGGGCGGCCACTGGCCGTCCGCTTGAATCCATTGCGCCGCAATAAAACATTGGACGCGCAATATGCGCCACTGCTTACTTGGGCTGTCAGATGGGAGGTGGAATAATGCCAAACGTAATACCCACAAAGGGCAACCTGATGGCTCTAAAGCGCTCGCTGACGCTTGCGCGGATGGGCTACGAGCTCATGGACCGGAAGCGCAATATTTTGATACGCGAGATCATGTCCCTTATCGAGCGTGCCGGCGAGCTTCAGGGCAGGATAGACTCCACCTTCAGGGAGGCTTACGCCGCGCTCCAGTTTGCCAATATCACGCTGGGAATACCCGGGGATGTTGCCCAGACAATACCGCTTGACGATTCTGTCTCGTTTCGCTTCCGCTCCGTTATGGGAGTCGAGATTCCTATGGTGGGCGCCTCCACCGAGCCCCCCGACCTCACCTACGGCTTTGTGTTCACCAACTCCGCGCTGGATGAGGCGACAATCAAGTTCAACAGGGTAAAGCACCTGACCTCCGAGCTCGCTGAGCTTGAGACTGCCATATACAGGCTGGCCTTCGCGATCAAAAAAACACAGAAACGGGCAAACGCCCTGGAAAACATCATAATTGTAAATTTCAACCGCGACATCAAGTTCATCACCGAGGCGCTTGAGGAGAAAGAACGCGAGGAATTTGTACGCCTAAAGGTAATAAAAGCCCAAAAAGGCTGAATATCTCAAAAATCTGCGTATAATAAGCGTAGTTCCGCCAATACTAACGGCGGAACTTTTCTTTTATAGCGCTTAATCGCTTTATACAAACAGGAGGTTGTCATGGACAGAGTCGCCCTTATTCTGACTATTATCGGCGCGATCAACTGGGGAAGCATCGGCATCTTCAATTTTGATCTTGTAGGCGCCATATTTGGCGGGCAGACCTCGACAGTGAGCCGCGTAATATTTACTATCGTGGGTCTGGCCGGTATCTGGTGCATCTCTCTTCTATTCCGCGACAGGGACAAGGTAGAGGATATGTGACCGCAAGCATGACAGTGGGAATGCCTCTGTTTCGCAGAAGCGAAACAGAGGCGTTTCTTGGTTCAGAAGTAAAACTTACTCTTGAAAGCTCGATCTGTATATGCTATAATGGTAAACGAAATTTACACAGTAAATTTTATTCACGCTCGAGGAGGTGCATACATGATCTCGATAAAGGGGCTCTGCAAAAGCTACGCCAGCGGTAAAATCAAGGCAGTCGACAACCTCAGTCTTGAGGTCGCGCGCGGGGAGATTTTCGGCTTTATTGGCCCAAACGGGGCCGGAAAGACGACGACCATCAAGATGATGACCGGCATACTGCGCCCGGACTCCGGCAGCGTTCTTATAAACGGCGCGGACATGCTGGCGGATCCGGTGCGGGCCAAGGGCATGATCGGCTACGTGCCGGATTCGCACGATACGTTCGACAGGCTCACCGGGATAGAGTATCTCAACTTCATTGGTGACATATACGGCGTCGAGACGGCAAGGCGCCGCGGGCTGATAGAGAAATACTTGGGTATGTTCGACATCCTCGGAGCAGCCGGAGACCTTATCAAGACATACTCGCACGGTATGCGCCAGAAGCTGATGCTGACCGGGGCGCTTATACACCAGCCGCCGCTGTGGCTCCTGGACGAGCCGATGGTAGGGCTTGACCCGAAGAGCGCACTCCAGCTCAAGGAGGAGATGCGCCGGCACTGCGGTGAAGGCAACACCGTATTCTTCTCAACCCATGTGCTGGAGGTGGCCGAGAGGCTGTGCGACCGGATAGGCATAATCTCAGGCGGCAGGCTGATAGCGGTCGGAACGCTGGACAGCCTTCGCGCCTCCGTCGGCCAAAACGCCACCCTGGAGCAGCTGTTTTTTGAATTAACAGAAGGGCAGAGCCGGGCGGATTCGTGAATTGGCCTGTAGGGGCGACCGTCCCCGGTCGCCCGCCGGTTATTGCACAGGATTAAACGGGCGATTGATAATCGCCCCTACAACACAACCCAATCCCCATCCGAAAGGACTGACGACATATGACCGGATTTCGCGAGTTCTGGCTTCTGCTGAAGCTGCATCTGAGAATGCGCCTTGCGCTCTCGTCGCTGCGTGTGACGCTGCGCACCGGCAAGGGCAAGGCGAAAATATTCGGCTTCACGCTGCTGTTTTTATATGTTCTGGCGGCGCTTTGGCTTGTGCTGTGCCTCTTCCTCTACCCGATGATGGGAGTGGCTGTTCAGATGGGAGTGGCGGACGTGATCGTCGGCGTGATGGTCATGGCGTCCATGCTGGTCTCCCTGTTTCTTGGCACCCTGAGTCTGCTCGGCCTGGTGTTCAACGCCAAGGACACGGAGCTCTACGCCGCGCTGCCGGTTCGTCAGGGCTCCGTGTTCGCGGCCAAGTTCTCGATGGTATATCTGACCGAGCTCGCGTTCTCGCTGTTTATAATGCTGCCGGTGGGCGTGATATACGCGCTTGAGGCGGGCTCCTCGCCGGCGTTCTGGATCAAGTTCCCGCTGATTGTCCTGCTGGCCCCGGTTGTGCCGCTGGTGATATCAAGCATGCTGGCGCTGCCTCTTATGCTGCTGACCGCCCGCTTCAAGAGGCGCGATATAGTGATGCTGATCCTGAGCCTTCTGCTGATGCTGGCGCTTGTGTTCGGGCAGATGTACCTGAGCGTTTCCATGCAGACAGTGGTCGAATCCCCGGAGCAGATCACGGCGCTGCTGAGCGACCCGGACGGGCTTATCTCATCTGCGCTGGGGGCGTTCCCTCCCGCGATGTGGGCGGCCAAGGGGCTGCTTTTAGGCGGCCTGGATTCAGTTATTAATCTGCTGCTGCTGCTTGCCGTCTGCGCCGTGTCCTTCTCGCTGGCGGTGCTGATCTCGTCCAAGCTCTATTACAGAGGGGCCCTGGCACAGCTTGAGAGCGCCAAAAAGGGCAAGTCGAAGGGCTATTCAGCGGACACGGTCAGGGCAGGGAAGCCCTACAGGGCTTTCATGCGAAAGGATATAAAGAGCATACTTCGCACCCCGGTGTACGCGATGAACCAGATCACGGGAATAATAATCATCCCTCTTATGCTGGTGCTGTTTAAGTTCATGTCGGGAGGCAACGAGGCCTACAGAATGCTGTTTGACATGATATCAAACCCAGGCGCCTCGCAGCTCACACTGACCCTTATTATCAGCGGTGTTCTGGGCTTCATGCTGCTGGTCAACCCGCAGGCCACCACCACCTTCTCGCGGGACGGCGTGTCGATCTTCTTCATAAAGTCGCTGCCGATCTCGGTCCCCGCGCAGATGGCGGGGCGGATACTCAGCGCGTCGGTGACGCCGGCTCTGGGCATAGTAGTCACGGAGATAACGCTCGCCCTGCTTATAGGCCTGGACGCGATGGTGATCGTCTCGTCGGCGCTGATCGGCTTTTCCGCGCTGGGCCTGGTTACGGCGGCCTGCATGATCCCGGACTGCATCAAACCCAAGCTGCGCTGGAACAGCGAGGCGGAGGCTATGAAGCAGAACCTGAATTCGCTGCTGGGCATGCTCACCGGCATAATTGCGCTGCTCCCGTCCATAGCCGCGGCAATAGTGATGGGCATATTCGACGCACCGCTGCCCGTGGTTACGGTCTGCCTGATGCTGCTGAACGCCGGACTCACCCTCGGCGCGGTCGCGCTGTCCACCGCCGCCGCGAAGGGAATGCTGGAGAGATTGGAGTAGAGAGGAAGAGCGGAGCCCCCGCGTGTCGAGGAATAAGCAACGAGAAACGGTCAGGGCACACGCCCCGCTTCTGGCCTGAAAAAAATTATCCCCTATAACACAATGATTATCTCTTTCTTGCAGCCTCTCGCTGCTCGATTTTCCACAGATATCTCTGGGCTATTTTTTATACTTTCTCTCGTTCTCACACGCGCCCTTTTTTCGACATAGGATGCCATAGTCCGGCAATGATCTTTGAGCCGGGCGTCTATGAGAAAGAGGTGAACAATTAATGTTTTGTTGTTCCCGCAGGCGCCGCCCGAGCGCTCCCTGCCGACCACGCCGCAGACGCGCCTGCGTTTGCGGACGCAGGTAATGCTGATACTTGCTTGAAATCGACGCACAGAAAACCGGCACACAACGATTTGACATAGGACTCAGCGCTAATACTAATACCTGTTTAAAACCAGACGGTATTAGTATGAGGACGTTGTCTTCAGTCTTACGCAGCTATCCCCCGGCCGAAGCCGGGGGATAGCTGCGTTTTTGGGGATACTATGACGGCTTATGGCTGTTCGATGACGAAGTCCACCGTGAATGTGAAGCTGTAGCTCGGGAACAGGCGCGGATACTTGACTCCCTTGACCGACGCCCTGTGGGGGCCCGGAGCCGTGATCCGGGATATGTCGGCCGTCAGCTCGTTGGCCGCAGTCTGGGTGCAATGGAAGGCTTTCCCGTCGATTGTAAGCGCGTAGCCGCCCGCCTTGGGCGATATTGCCTCGTTGAAGGTGATAACAAGCTTCCCGTCCCCGGCCTGATGCGCCGCCGTCCATATGTCGGTATTGTAGGGCACGACCTCAATGCTTCCGAGCCCGGAGGCGACAAGTTCAGAAAGGCGGTATACATCCACCGCGATGCCCAGTGTTCCTGCCTCTGGCGCTGCGGATGTGTAAATTCTGGCTCTGCCGCCAATCACTGGAAATGCCTCACCGAAGCGGGTGCCGTCTTTAACAAGGTAGGCAACGGCCGAATCCCAGCCGTCTAGTCCCTGAATATCCGCGTCGACGTTGATATAGGCTGACAGACCGGCAACAATAGTGCCTGGGGTGACGGTGACGGTTACGCCGACCTCGGTCTGCATGGCGTCAATCACCGTTATGCGAATTGCTGCGGTCTTTCCTCCGGCCGAGAAGGTGAATGCATCGGCGCCGACGTAGCCTTTCTCCGGGGTGTAGGTGTACTCTCCGGTGAGCACGTCAAAATCGGAGATCGCTCCGTGGGCGGGCTGTGTCTCAATCGCGAAGGTGAGGCCCGCGCCGGTCGCCGGGAGCCTGAAGCGCGCCGCCGCGTCGCGTTCGACGGTCAGCTCGCAGTCATAGACAGCCGTCTCCGTTTGGGGCAGGCGCTCGAAGCTGAGCTCAGCTATCAGCACGCCCCTGCCGAGGGTGGTAGTGCCGTCGATATAGTGCTTCATGTTGGCCGGCCAGCCGCAGGTGGTGACATACCACTTGTTGCTCTCCGCGTCGTAGACGAACTCCGGCGCGTGAACGTCCAGCCTTGTGACATAGTGTTCGTTCGCGGGACTGGCCGTGTTTCCGTTGAAGTCGCCGAAATCGAACGGGTTGTCGGACTCAAAAATGAACGTGTCGTGGTAGGTCGCGGCTCCGCTGTCGGTCAGGGTCACGGAAAGGTAATACTTTTCTCCGTACCGGAACACGAACGGGGATTCTGCCGCGCTCCAGCCCGCGTTTGTGGCTGTACCGGAGGTGGTGAGGACGACGTCCTTGAAGGTCCAGTTTATCAGATCCTTGGACTCAAACACCGAGACAGCCGAACGGCCGTTGCCGGTGTGTCCGCTGCCGCTGTAGTCCATCGCTACGCTGTACATATAATATGTGCCGTCAATCTCAATTACGTTAATGTCGCGCTTGTACAGGTCGTTGAGCACATTGACCTCGTCAAAGCCGCTTATAGTGTAGTTGATGTCCAGGCGCTGAGTCCAGTTTTCCATGTCGGATGTAGTGTCCAGCGCCAGCGAGTTCATCATGCCGTGGTAGTAGTCGGAGCGGTAAATCAGATAGGTGACGCCGTCCCTGATGACCGCGTGCGGGGCGTGGGTGTCAAGCCTGTCGTCCCGACCGCCTGACTTAGCCAGCTTTGCCGCAGGATCGGGGTGCTGGTAGTCGGTCACGGGCTCAAGCTCTGCCCACGGCCCGAGCAGATTGTCGCTTACCGCGTGGTACTGCGCGCGCTCATGGCCGCTGCCGCTGCCGGTGATGCCTACCATGTGCCATCTGCCGTCGGTGCCCTTCCAGATCGTGTGGTCGTTGGAGTAGCCGGCGGTTCCGGGCTTGGTGGGGACAAAGAGCTGCTTCCAGGCTTGCTTGCCCTCGGAGTTTGCCGCGATTACGGGCTTGTAGGTTCCGGGAGCAGCCTCAAGCGCACCTGTGCCGTTTTCACCCAGGCCGATTTTGATTTCCGAGGCCGAGACATACGCGCCGCCGTTGTTGGGGGTGCTGAGGCGGACATACACCGCGCTCACCGGGCGGATCGCCGCGCCCTTTGCCTCTGTGCTGCGCTTCCATACGCCGCTGGCGGCTTCGGTGAAGCTAACGCCGTCAAGGCTGGTCTCAATCCTGTACTGCGTTATTGCGCCGTTAAGCCCGAGCGACCCCTGCTCGGGAACGTACATTAAGCTGTCGATTGTCTGCGCCCGCGCGAGCCTTATCGTGATTGAGCGGTTCGCCGCGACCGATGAGCGCCAGGCGGTATTCTGGTCGCCGTCCAGAGCGCTGGAGGCCGGATAGCCCGCCTGCGGGTCGGAAACCTCGGCGGATTCGATGCTGACGTACGCGCCCGCCGGTCGGGTGATTGTTACAATCGCGCTGCCGGTTATACCGGTGCCGTCGTTGGCCCTCGCCGTGACGGCCACCCTTCCTGCGACGCTTCCGGCGCTGAGCCTGCCGGTATACGGGTCAATCACCGCGTTTGTGCCGCCGCTGTTCTCAACCGACCAGGTGAGGGTCTTGTTCGCGGCGTTTTCCGGTGTGAGGGCCGCAGTGAGTTGCACTTCCTCGCCCACGCCCGTTGACGCGCCGACCGGGGAAACCCCGGTAAGCTTGACGCCCTGGCCGGATATCGAGATGTCAAGCGTCGCCTTCATTTCCGGGAACTGCTTGCTGGCAGCCGTCACTCGCACCGCGCCGTCCTGTATGGCGGTGAGAAGGCTGTCGTTGGAGGCGTTGGAGGCCGGGCCGGCCAACCCTCCCGCCGAACGCGCCAGCAGCGCGATATCGGTTTCGTTGCCGGAGAGATCGGTCAGCGTCCAGTCATAATACTGGAAGTCCATCTGCGGGTCGGAGACCATCTTAAGCCTGAGCTGGCCTCCGGGGGCGGATATGGCGGCGACGCCGCCTACGGGCTCGATGCTGAGCACGGAGTTGTTGGTAATCGTGACAGTCCTGCTGTCCCTCAGCGCCGGGTTCTGAACCGAGGCCGCGGTGACTCTGACCAGGCCGCTCTTGACGGCGGTCAGCAGTCCGCCCTGGGTTATCGTCGCCTCGCCGTCCAGGTTTTCGACCGACCAGACGATGCCGTAGTCCGCGCCGGCGAGCCCCGAGGGCAGCGCGGCGGCGCTGAGCTGAAGTGTTCCGTGGTAGTCTGAGATGGAGAAATCATCTCCCGCGATGAGTACCTGGGTGAGGTCGGAGGGGTTGGCTTTCAGCGCATAGGGCGGGGTGGTTATAGTCTCGCCCGCGCTCACGCCGTCCCAAACCCTGATGTCGTCGAAGTAGAGCTTGAAGTCGGCGGCGTCCATCTGGTTGGACCAGTTGCCCATGAGGCGGACGCGGTTAAACTGCCTGACGCCGGAGATGACACCGGCTTCGCCCATTACGTTTTTGCCGTCGATATACATTCGCAGTCCGTCGGAACCGAACACCCACTTCAGCTCATGCCAGCCGGTGGAGCGTGGTATCCCGGTGTCGAGCCAGGTGCCGGAGTTGTTGCGGTACGAGTAGTTGTCCTGCCTGCCGTTTGTGGTGCCGTCGTAGTATACGCCCAGATTGTACTGAGCGCTGTCGTTGTTGACGGCGGCGGCCATGCGCGGCTTGGCGGTGGAAATATCGTCGTAGTACATAATCGTGACGACTCCGGACATCTTCTCGCCAAAGCTCTTCACTCCTTCGAGGCTCCCGGCGCTGGTTTTGAGCATTTTGAGCCCGTAGCTCCCGGAGTGCGCCCGCTCGGTCGAGCGCGTGAAGTTCTGCGGCAGGGAGTTCACAAAATCGGATGCAGTTTCAAAACCCTCGCTGAACACGTAAGACTTCAGCCGGACGGACGCCGTCACCTTTATCGTGCCGGTGACTCCCGCCGGGACGCTCAGATAGCCGTCCGCGTCCACAGTGGCCAGCGGATGATCCACGCTGTAGGTCACATCGAAGATGTCTCCAATATCGGCCGGGGTTTTGCGTCCGTCGCCCCACACGTCCAGAAGGGAAAGCCTTGTGGGTTCTCCTGTGACTACGAAGTTGCGCTCGCTGGTCAGGGCCATGCCCGCCTTCTCGCCTGGGCCGAAGCCCCTCCACCTGGCATAGGCAGTCATATCGCCGTAAACGACGGTATCCGCCGTGATCCGGGCGCCCGTGCCGTCGGCGTTCTCGTACCAGCCGTCGAATATGTAGCCGTAGCGCACCGGAGGCACGGGCAGGACGCCCAGCAGATTGCCGATAACGACGGTCATCTCCGTGGGCTCGGCGTCGATATCAGCCCCGTTGCCGTCAAACGTGACCGTCGCGTACCCGATTGGGTTCTCATTGGAGTACTCGTGTGCGCCGATATCCGGAAGCTCGGTTCCGGTCAGCGCGTTGCCGAAGAAGTCCCGCGCGAGGGGAATGCGCTTGTCCTCGGCCACCCCGGGCCAGTAATCGACCCTGACGCCCGCGTCAATTGCCGGAGAGGTTCCGGCGAGCTTGAACATCGCGAGCCTCGAAGAGTCAAAGCCGAAGCCGGAGGTTAGGTTTCCGGTTATAACCCCCTCGGGTATCGCGTACTCCCCGGCGAAAAGCGGGTCGGCTGCGGTATTCCCGGCGCTGAGCACGCCCGCGCCCACGCGCGGCATGAGCTTTTCATAAAGCGCCTGCGGATAAATAATATTGTTGCTGAACTCACCGTTGCTGACGGAGTATGAGTTGGAATACATCAGGGTCGGATAGGCGCTGTAGCGCGAGTACAGAATGTTGTTCTGGAAATGCAGGTATCCGGCGTTGGCGGAGCCTGCGTCAAACAGATTGTTCACGCCCGACGCCAGCGAGAAAACGTTGTTGTAAATCTTGGGATGGGCGTTGTTTGTCGTGCTGCCGGCTACCGCGTAATAGAACAGATGAGGCCTGTTGGCGGTCGAGCCGTCCTCAAGGCTTATATTGTAGCGGAACGCGCTGTTTGTCGCGCTGCCCATGAACAGGCAGACGCCGCCCGCGTTGTGGTGCGAGTAGTTGTACTGGTAGACCACATTGTCACAGAACAGGTCGATGTCGAATGCCTCGCCGTCCGGACAGACATAGGGGTTGTTGAACACCTCGTTGTACTGGGCGACCGTGTGCTTGCTGCCCATGAACCAGGCAGCCGCGTAATTGTGGGTGCTGAGCAGCGCGGGCTCCGCGCCTGGCGCCAGCGGCTTGCCGTCTCTGCCGGTCACATAGCTCCTGCCGCAGTCCGTCACCACGTTGTAGGACATCTCACCGTCCACGACGCCGCTCATGACTATTGCGTCGCCGCTGACCTGGGCCACGTAGTTGTTGCGGAACACGACCTTGTTGCCGGAATCCGACGGATAGCCGGCGGCCGAGTCTGTCCCGCCAGGATGGAATATCGTGTTGCGGATTCCCTCGTTGTCGACCCTGACGACCTTGCAGCCCTCGACGAGGGCGTCTGCCACATAGCCGTAGAAGATGATCCCGCCCGCGTGCTTAATGCCGCCCTGACCCTGATGCTTGCCGTTTACGTCGTGCACGTAGCAGTCGCGTATATACACATGGGTCTGCTTGCTGGCGAGCCAGTTAGCGGCGGTGCGCTCGGCGGCGGTAGGCGCGTAATTGTTCATAACCATTATGCCGTTGCGCCCGTTCTGGGCGGCCTCGCCCATGTTCGTGACCTCAAGGCCGCTGATCTCCCAGTAGGAGGCGTTGTGAAGCTCCACCGCGGCGGACTGCTTCTGATTGATCTCACCCTCGCTGCTGGGAATGATGTTGTACACAGTCTGGCCAATCGTTCCCGAGCCGTTGATGACCGGTCGCTTTTCCGGATCATCCGAGCCGTATTTGCCCAGCGTTATGATCTTGCCCTCGCTGCCGGAGCCGCGCAGCACGAGCTGCCCGTTCCAAACGCTCTCCGCGTGCAGCAGGATCTCGTCCCCGGGGTTGAAAACAGTCGCGTTCGGATTGGTTAGGCTTTTCCAGGCTGTGGCCTCGGTTCTGCCGTCCGCCGAGTCATCGCCGGTCTGGGAGTTGACGTAGTATTTGCGCGGCAGGTTGTTGACCACCAGGAGGGTGGCCGGGACGATCTGACCGCCCATGTGCAGGCTGAGGGTATAACTGCCCGCCTCAAGCGAGGAGACGTACCCGGTCTTGAGCAGAGTCAGAACCTTGCCCGAGACCGTATAATCGGCGTCGGCGGCTAGCGCCGCTCCGCCTATATCAACGTAAGTCAGGTCGGTGAGGTCGGGCTCGACGGTTATGTCTACATCCCTGGGGTTGGCCAGGTCAAAAACCGGCTGCCCGGGGGATACCGAGTAGCGCTTAGGCGCGAGGGTGATAGTCCTGCTGAGTGTGGCGGTTTTGAGTTCTGCGCCGGAGGCGAGCACATAGATGTCGTCAATAAAATGCTTGGCGTTTATGTAGGACTGATTTCCGGTCTGGTTCCCCCAGTTGTTGGCGAACATCAGGCCGGTGACGGTCTTTATTGTCGTGACCGGCCCATAGGCCCTCGTCCCGTCAATGTAGAGCGTCATTCCCTCGGCGGTCACGTCAAACACGAACTTGTGCCAGCCGCGGCTGCGCGCCACAGCGGTCGGAAGCCAGTTTGCTCCGGAGGTTCTGTAGACGTAATAGGGCTTGTTGGTCGCGGGCGCGTCGTTGTTATAGCCGATTCCGGCGAAGTTTGTGCCCGCCGGATCCCCGGAGCCGTAGGCGTTGACGCATATTCCGAGCTTAGTGGCCCCGGTGTGGGTTGAGGCCAACTCCTCTTCGTCGAACGGATCGTAATACCAGAAGACAAGCTTGCCGGCGGCGGGGCTCGGTATCGCGGTGTTCGCGCCGTTGCCGGAGGTGTTCTTGGTTGTGCCGCCGTAACGTCCGGTGCGCGAGGCCTGCCCCCCCGTGGAAAGGGAATCGCCCCTGACATCGACGCGGTCGGCGTTGTTGGTGAAGCCCGCGCCGTTTTCAAAACCGTTGAAGTACTTCGGGTTCTCGTAGTATTTAACCGTCGCCTGAACCGTGACCTGCTCGCCTTCCGCCGGGCTGTAGCCCGGAGCGACAGAGATGTTGCCGTCCCTGTCCACCGTTACCTTGGAGGCGTCGTAGCTGTAGGTGATCTCGTCTATCGCGCAGCCGTCCGGCCCCTCGACGATAAAGCGCTCGGTAACCCCCTTGGGCAGGGCTTCGGGGTCAAAAGACAACCGCAGGGCGTCCGTGTATTCTCCGCTCCCCGCGGAGGGGGGCGAATCGAAAAAGCGCGTCGCGGTGTCCGCCACTGAGGTTACGGTGAAGGCATCACCTGTGGATACCGAAGGAAAGGTATACTTAACGGCGCCGACCGTTACGGGAGATCCCAGAGGCGCTCCGCCCCTGTAAAGCTGTACGCTGTAGGAATTGGCGCCTTCCGCGGCCTTCCATACGGCCGTTTTTCCCTGCCAGCCCCGGATAACCGGAGCGGTCAGCTTTTCCAGGACAAGCGCGTTGGAGAGGGAGGACTCCGCGCTCGCGGAATGCGTTTCATCCGCGTCCGCGCGGACTGTAACGGTATAAGTCCCCTCGCCGATGGTGCGCAGCGCCGGCAGAAGATTCTGTCCGGACACAAAGTTCTCAGAGGCGGGAACCTTGACGGCCTGACTGGTTCCGGCGGTTTCCCCGTTTTTGTAGATCGTTATGGTAAAATTGGCGGCGTAATATCCCTGGAACTGAATAAGGCCGTTTTCGGAAAGTTCTACCGCGGTGGGGGTGCTGTGCGCGGGCAGACCGCCCCCCGCCGCGAACGCGGACGGGACAAGCGCTCCCGCGGGAGTCAACATAAGGGCGAGCGCGAACAGAAGGGCGGTCAGGTTCGCGAGCGTCTTGCGTGGGCTGCGGGTTCGGTGCTGTTTCATTGCCGTCACTCCATTTCTTTGTCCATATAACTCTTGGGCTTTGTTTAATACTAACTACTGATCTCATGTTAAAAATCGACTTATCATAATCGAAAACCCTGTTGCGACAGACTTTTGCCGATTATTTAATCTGCGCTTTCAAACAATATTAGCATTAAACGGGGATACAAACCGCTCGCCTGATCCGGATGCCCGGGCGAACGGAAAATTCCCCATAAATAATTTTAAGATTGCGGTTGTCAGTTGTAAACAAAGTATCTTTTAAATAATAAGAAAAATCTTTCAATTATGGACATAGTTTTGATCCGCGATTAAACCCCGCGCTGTCCAGCTCCCGTAATATTGCACAATGTAGATCGGGTCACTTTCTGTCGTATTGTTGCGTTTTGGCGCAAATCGTGGTATAAATATAACAGCGGGTATTGCCGGAACAATCAATGCCGCAAAAAGCTTAAGGATGATGATTATGCGTAAAAGGATTTTTAGCGCCGCGCTCGCCCTCTCCCTCGCGCTGAGTCTCTGCCTGTCCGTCCCGGCCCTGGGCGCGCAGGACATGTCGCTGACGAGCCTCACAGACGGCATGTATGATGACATGGGCTATTTTTCCGAGGGTCTGATAAGCGCCCGCATGGGAAACGAACATTATTATCTGGACACGACGGGCGTTGCTGTCATCGGCCCGTTTACCGCGGCTGACTATTTCCCGAACGCTTCTGAGGGCGCCAACTTATTCACCCTGGGTTTCAGCCAGGGGCTTGCCGGTCTGGTTGCCAACTATCAGGAGGGAAGCGAATGGAAAACCGAGGCGCTGTACATAGATAAAACCGGCGCCGTCAAAATCAGGCTGGATACTGAGCACCTCTACAACATATCCGGCTTCAACGAGGGCAGCGCCGTGGCCGAGCTTGAGGACGGCTCCAAGCTCCTGATAGGACTTGACGGTTCCCGGTCGCAGATAGCCGGAAATATTGTGTCCACTTTCACCGTCTCGGAGGGCCTGTTTGTCGCCGAGGGCGAGTCCGGGCTCCTGGGCTACTCCGACAAAAACGGAGTTTTCTCAATTCCCGCCATATACAGTGAGGCGTATCCCTTCTGCGACGGCTACGCGGTGGTCATGGAAAACAGCCTCTACGGAGTTATCGACAAGTCGGGAAAATACATTCTGAAGGATTTTCAGGGCTTCGCCTTTTCCGGGATTACCGGCAGGGTGTTTCTGGGCGGGCTCGCCATGGCCGCCCAGGGGGGGCAATGGGGCCTTGTAAACACCGCGGGAACGCCGGTCGGGGGTTTTAAGTGGAGCGGCATCGGCAGATGGAACGACAGGGTTTTCGTCGTCTACGACGGCTCCGCCATAGGGCTTATCGACAGCGCAGGCGCGACGGTGCTTGCCCCGCAATACCTCCATATCGCCCCGGTGACTGAGCAATACGCCGCCGCGATGACGGGCGACGGCTCATACGTGCTTATCGACACCACTGGCGCGAGGGTGTCCTCCCAGAGCTTTTCAATAGAGGAGCTCGAATCCGGCTTTGACCAGAAAACCGACAAGCTGCTCCCGGCGGCGCTGTATGTCTCCTCGTCGCAGTACGGCCTCTGTTCCGTCGCTGTGGGCGCGGCGCCCTCCGACTGGTCGGCCGACCACATTGACCGCGCCATTGAGCTGGGCCTCGTCCCGGAGAGCCTCAGGTCGGATTTCGGCGCTCCAGCGTCCCGCTCCGAATTCTGCGCCCTGGGGGTCGCGCTCTATGAGACCGTTATGGGACACGCGATAGAAGAGCGCAAGGACTTTACCGACACAGACGACGAAAACATCATGAAAATGGGTGCCCTGGACGTGGTGATTGGGGTGGGCGGCGGAAAATTTGATCCCGCCTCCACGATCACCCGCGAGCAGGCCGCGATAATGCTGTCCAACCTGATGCGCGCCCTGGACGAGCCCCTTGACAGGCACACCTCCACCTTTGACGACTCCGCGTCCATTTCCAGCTGGGCTCTCGCGCAGGTCGGCCAGGTTCAGGGAGCGGGCATCATGGCGGGCATAGGAGATAATCTGTTCGCGCCCAAGCGGACCTACACCCGCGAGGAGAGCATAATAACCATTCTGAAGCTCTACGACCTTGTAACGCAGCAGTGATATAAGCCAAAGCTCCCCCGCGCCGAAGGCGCGGGGGAGCTTTGAGTGAAGACAAAATTAATTTGGGTTTTTAAGCCCGGTGGCCTTCAGTATGACCTGCATCCCGGAGCCGAAGTGCTGGTTGGGCAGCGAGTGAAAGCCAAGCCGCCTGTAAAAGTCCTCCCTGCCCGGGGCAGAGAAAAGATTCACCGTCACCCACATTCCGGCGGGCAGCATGGATTCAATCCTGTCCAGAGCGCGTTCAATAAGCCGGCTTCCGAGGCCCATTCGCCTGTATTCGGGGAGCACCAGCACATCGCAGATCAGGAAGATATACGCGCCGTCCCCGGTCACCCTGAGCATCCCGATGGGTCTGCCAGCGACAAATGCCGTTATCGTGAACAGGGTGCCGCTCAGAGCCCTTTGAAGCAGATAGTCGTCCAGCGGCGGCATCTGGCAGCCGCCGCGAAGCGTCTGGAAGGTTTTGGCGTCCAGGCAGTTCTCTCTGAGCACCGCGTCCATCAAGCCGCCTCCCGTCATGGTTTTTATACGATAAGGGCCGCAGTCATAGGCGGCAGCGCGACCTGTATCTTCCCTCTCGCCACCCTGTAGCTTTTTCCGGACAGTACGTCCACAGGCTTGCCGGATTTCCACTCAAGCTCCAGCCGGACAAGTTCCTCACCCCGGTTTGCAGCTATGACGGCTCTGTCCTGCCCCAAGGCCCGTTCAAAGGCCAGCACCGCGCCTGAGCAGCAGGGCAGAAAGCGTATATCCCCGGCCTGAAGCGCTTCGGACGAGTTTCGCGTGTTTGAGAGGAGCGAAAACCAGCTTATAAGCTCTTTGTCCTCGTGTCCCCACGGATACCCGCGGCGGTTAAATGGATCCTCGTAGCCCTCAAGTCCGGCCTCGTCGCCATAATAAACGCAGGGCGAGCCCGGAAAGGCGAACAACACGGCCGCGCCGATTTTAAGGAGCTTCTTCGCCAGCTCCCTGCGCGTCGGCGGCAGGCTCAGCCTCGCCCGGGTGCGGCGGTCGTTCTGCCAGTCCTCCGGCTTCGCGCCGAGAACGGTGAGTATCCTAGGGGTGTCGTGGGTTCCCAGGCTGTTCATAAGGTTATAAAAATTCCGTCTTGGGTAGTTCTCCCGCAGATGCTCCATGGCCTCGGCGAACTCCTCCGAAGCCCCTCCCAGCAAATAGCCTATCAGCTTGTCGCGGAAGGGGTAATTCATCACCCCGTCCAGCTCGCGCCCGAGGAAGTATTTGCGGCGCCTGCCGTAGGATATCTTGTTGGAGGCGTCCTCCCAGACCTCGCCGATAATCACGGCGTCCCGCTTTTCCTCCCTGGCGGCGTGTCTCAGGCGCTCAATGAACTTGTCCGGCAGCTCGTCCGCCACGTCCAGCCGCCAGCCGGACGCCCCGGCCCGCAGCCAGCGCCGCACTACGCTGTCCCTGTTCTCTATTATGAAGTCCATATAGTCCGGGTCGCTCTCGTTTACCTGGGGCAGGGTGTATACCCCCCACCAGGACGAATAGCTGTCCGGCCAGTTTGTGAAGTCGTACCAGCCGTAGTAGGGCGACTCCCTGGACTGGCGGGCCCCCACGCTGTCGTATGTGCCCCTTGCGTTGAAATACACGCTGTCATAGCCTGTGTGGTTGAAGACTCCGTCCAGGATAACGCGTATTCCCAGCTTTCCCGCCTCGGAGCAGAAAGCCTCGAACTGCTCCTGCGTCCCGAACATTGGATCCACCTTCGTGTAGTCGGCGGTATCGTAGCGGTGGTTCGAGGCCGCCTCGAAGATCGGGCTGAAATATATGGTTTTTACGCCCAATGACTTTAAGTACGGAAGCTTTTCCCGGATTCCGGCGATATTTCCGCCGAAAAAATCCCGGTTTTTTATTTCACCGTTTTCGTCCGGCAGGAAGTTCGGGCAGTCGCTCCAATTCTTATGGACTATCCTGTCCCCGACTATGCCGCTGGGGTCGGGAATACCCTTGCGCCGAAAGCGGTCCGGGAAAATCTGGTAAGTCATCCCCCGGCCGTACCAGTCCGGCGCTTCCTCCTCCGGCTGCGACACAGTGAGCTGATAGGGCCTCGGGTCGGCGGAATACCTCCTGCCCTCCCCGCCCGCGCAGGCGTCGTTGTTGCCGAAGTAGTCAGAGCGCCCGTCCGGGCGCTCAAGCCGGAAGTAGTACCAGACGGGGCCCAGAAGCCCGGCCGTGTCAAGCTCTCCGGAATAGACGTCGTCGGAGCCCTCAAGCCCCGACCATCCGAGAGGAACCTCAAAGTCCTCGCCCCCGAATTCATGGCTGATGCAGAGCACCGCCCGCAAAAGCCCCCACGAGCGCGGAGCCCTGAGGCGGAAGCTCACGTTTTCCCCGGCGGCCACTGCGCCGAACGGGGTTTTGCAGAGCGGTAAACGGGAGTTATAGACCACGGTCGTCACCTCAAGTCATTTATCATTTTTTTCAATCCTTGGGAAGAGCGCCGGCCCCCTGCACACTGTGTAATCCGGGGTGGCGGGATTGAATTTTGCCTTCTCCCAGTGTGTATTGAAGCGTGACAAAAGTCCGAGCTGGGCGAGTATCTTAGGACAGGCCGAGGGCATGGCAGGGGTGAGCAGAATGGCCGATATGCGCAGAACCTCGCACAGGCACGCCAGCACGCCCGCCAGCCTACCGTGGTTCTCCGGTGCCTTGGCCAGCATCCACGGCACTGTCTCATCAATGTATTTGTTGGCCCTGGACACCAGCTTGAACACCTCGGCCAGCGCGCCGCCGACGTTAAAGGAATTCATCAGCCCGGCGTAGTTGCTCACCGTCGTGGCGGCCAGCGCGTGGATTTCCTCGTCAAGAGTCTCAAAGTCGCGCTCCTGAGGCACGGTACCCCCGAAATACTTCTCGCACATAGCTACCGTTCGGGAAAGAAGGTTGCCCAGGTCGTTGGCAAGATCGGCGTTTACGCGGTTCACCAGAAGCTCCTCGGTAATCAGCGCGTCCCCGGAAAACGGCATCTCGCGCAGCAGATAATAGCGCACGGCGTCCACCCCGTAGGTGTCCGCCAGAGTCTCGGCGTACAGGACGTTACCCAGCGACTTGCTCATCTTGCCGTCGCCCATCATATACCAGCCGTGGCCGTATAGGGTTTTGTACAGAGGGATGTCAAGCGCCATCAGCAGGCATGGCCAGTATATGGAGTGGAAGCGCACCACGTCCTTGCCCACCACCTGAAGCTCGGCGGGCCAGTACTTGTTATAGAGCTCGCCGCTTTCACCGTATGGATTGTATCCGAGCGCCGTGATATAGTTGGAAAGCGCGTCAATCCATACATAGACCACATGGCCGGGGTCGAAGTCGACCGGTATGCCCCAGGTGAACGAGGTTCTGGAGACGCACAGATCCTGAAGGCCCGGCTTCAGGAAGTTGTTCACCATCTCGTTCTTGCGGGATTCGGGCTGAATAAATTCCGGGTGAGCCTCTATGTGGGCCATTAGCCTGTTCTGATATTTGGACAGCCGGAAAAAGTAAGCCTCCTCGGAAGACCTCTGCACCGGCCGTCCGCACTCGGGACAGACCCGTGCCTCCCCGACCTGTGTGTCGGTAAAGAAGCTCTCGTCGGGGGTGCAGTACCAGCCCTCGTATGCAGACTTGTAAATATCTCCCTGCTCGTAGAGCTTTTTGAAGATTTTCCTCACGATATCCTTGTGCACTGGGTCGGTGGTGCGGATGAACTGGTCGTAGCTGACGTTCATCTTGTCCCAGACGTCCCTTATGCCGCCAACAACGCGGTCGGCAAGCTCCTGAGGACTTATGCCCTCCTCCTCGGCCTGCTGCTGTATCTTCTGGCCGTGCTCGTCCGTGCCGGTCAGAAAATAGACGTCGTCGCCGCGCAGCCGGCGGTAGCGGGCTATCGCGTCTGTCAGTATTGCCTCGTAGGTGTTGCCGACATGCGGTGCCTTGGAGGCGTAAGGTATAGCGGTGGTAAGATAGAACTTCGACATAGCTGTCACACACTCATTCGTTATTAAATTTTCCGAAAGACATTTGGCCTTAACGCTGGTCTGTGCCGGGATGCGTCGGAATATTCCAGATATATTTCGCGTATTGGGAGACGCTGCGGTCGGCCGCGAAGCTCCCCGAGGCGGCTATATTGCACAGCGACATCCGGGAAAAGCGCGTTTTATCTCGGTATATGCTGTCGACCCGGCGCTGGGCGTTCACATAGTCCGCGAAGTCGGCCAGCAGCATATAGGTATCGGCTCCTCCATTTCCGATCAGCAGGGAATTTGTGATGTCGCCGTACTGCACCCCGTCCGAGAAGCCTGAGCTCAGCCGGTCAAGCACGCGCCGGAGTTCGGGGTCGCGCTGATAGTACAGCGTGGAATTATAGCCCTCCCTGCGCAGAGCTTCAACCTCCTCGGTCAGCAGTCCGAAAATAAAAATATTCTCCGGGCCGACAAACTGGGATATCTCCACGTTCGCGCCGTCCATCGTGCCTATCGTAACGGCGCCGTTCATCATGAACTTCATGTTGCTTGTGCCCGAGGCCTCCTTGCCCGCGAGGGATATCTGCTCGCTTATCTCAGAGGCGGGCATCAGGCGCTCGGCGAGGCTCACCCGGTAATTCTCCAGGAATACCACCTTTATGAGCCTGCTTATCCTCGGATCGCTGTTTATCTCGCTGGCCACGGAATGCACAAGCCTGATTATGCGCTTTGCCATATAGTAGCCGGAGGCGGCCTTCGCCCCGAATATGAAGGTGCGGGGGTGCATCTCAAAGCCCGCGTCCTCCTTCAGCCTGTGGTACAGGCAGACGATGTGCAGCAGGTTAAGCAGCTGGCGCTTATACTCGTGCAGCCGTTTGACCTGCACGTCGAATATGGAGTCCGGGTCGATCAGGACGCCCTGCGTCTTGTGGACGTAGTCCGCGAAATCCTCCTTGTTTTTGCGCTTTATAGACGCCAGCCGCTCGAGAGCGCCCTTGTCGCCGGCGTAAGGCTCAAGCTTTGACAAATCGTCCGGGCTTGTGAGGTAGCTGTCCGAACCGGTCAGATCGGTTATCAGGGAGTGCAGGCGCGGGTTTATCTGCGCCAGCCATCTGCGGTGGTCGACACCGTTTGTCACGTTGAGGAACTTAGAGGGCCAGATCGAGAATTCATCCCTAAACACGCTCTGCCGCAGTATGTTGCTGTGCAGCTCGCTTACGCCGTTTACCGCGTGGCACGTCATGGCGCACAGTCTGGCCATCCTGACCTGGCCGTCCCATATGACGGCCATCTGGCTGACGCGGTACTCGTCCCGCAGAAGCTGGCGCAGCATGTTTACATAGCGGTCGTTGATCTCGCAGAGTATTTGCCATATGCGCGGCAGGAGCATCTCGAACAGGTTCTGAGGCCATGTCTCCAGCGCCTCGGCCAGAATCGTGTGGTTTGTGTACGCCACCGAATGGGTGGTGATCTGCCAGGCGGACTCCCAGTTCATGTCGTGCTCGTCTATGAGTACGCGCATGAGCTCCGGGATCACAAGCGCCGGGTGCGTGTCGTTAATATGGATGACGTGCTTGAGGTGGAAGTTGCCCAGATCGTCATGGCGCTCCAGATGGGAGCGCACTATATCCTGCACGGTGGCGGAAACAAAGAAATACTGCTGCCTCAGGCGAAGGAGCTTTCCCTCGAAGTGGTTGTCCTCGGGGTAGAGTATCTTGGCGATGACCTCGGCCATCGCGTTTTGCTCAATGGCCTTCATGTACTCCCCGCGCGAAAACAGGCTCATGTCCAGCCCGGTGGGGCTCTTCGCGTCCCAGAGGCGCAGAGTGTTCGAGTGCCCGTTCGCGTAGCCGACCACCGTCATGTCCATGGGCACGGCGATGACCTCCGTGTAGTCGACGTGGTCAAAGTACATCCTGCCGCTGTCCCAGCGCTCAACAAGTCTGCCGCCGAAGCGGACGCTGTGCGCGTTGTCCATGTTGGGGGTGAGCCAGACGTCCCCGACGTCCATCCACGGATCAGGCAGCTCTATCTGCTGCCCGTCCATGATCTTCTGCTTGAATATCCCGTAGTGGTAGCATATCGAATACCCGGTGGCGTTTATACCGAGGGTAGTCATGGAGTCAAGGTAACAGGCGGCGAGCCTTCCCAGTCCGCCGTTGCCGAGACCCGCGTCCGGCTCCGTCTCAAAAAGCTCGTTGGGGTCCACCCCCAACTCCCCGCAGGCCTCCTTGACCGCGTCCAGCAGGCCGAGGTTGAACGCGTTTTTCTCCAGGCTGCGGCCCAGCAAAAATTCAAGCGAGAGATAGTGCAGCTCCCTGCCCGAGCGGTCCCTTTGCAGCTTTTGCACCGTGCGCATGCGCTGCCCCGACATCATATCGCGCAGCGTAAGCGCGAACGCCCGGAAGATATGCTCCTTCCTCGCGCTTTGGAGGTCGCGGCCGAAGTGTCTGTGGAGCTTGCCCTCCACCGAATGGACTATGCCGTTGGCTTCCTGTGAAATTGCCATTGTGATTTCTCCTTTGCTTCTGTTGCCTGTGTTATCTATATTATAGTATGCAGATAATTCCCGAATACCAAACAAAAGCCAACAGTTTATACAGTTCAGGCGTTATAGGCAGCCGTTGTCCCGCCCAAACAATACAATATTATACGATTTTATACCATACGGCAAAGTCCAAATAAAGTTACATAAGCTTGAAATTGGTTTGAGTTTATTTTGCTCCGGGAGCGCTCAAAGAAAAACGCCGCGCGGCGCTCACTGACGACCGCGCGGCATATGAACGCATATCTTATTTTACACCGGTAATTGTTCGATAAATTGAGAGATATTGCTGGGCTGAGGACGCCCAGCCAAAATCCGCTGACATCCCGCGCTTTTGCAGACTCCTCCATGTGCTCCTGTCGTCCCTGTACAGCCGCACCGCTTTGCCCAGAGACTCCACCATGTCGTGGCAGTTTATGCGCGGGAAGGTAAAGCCGTTGCCCTCCCCGGTCTCGGGATCGTAGGGCTTAACCGTGTCCTTCAGGCCGCCCGTCTCGCGCACCACCGGCACCGTTCCGTAGCGCATCGCGATCATTTGAGAAAGTCCGCAGGGTTCGGAGCGGGATGGCATGAGGAAAATGTCGGCGCCGGCGTATACCCTCATCGCCAGCATCTCGTTGTAGACGATTGAGGCGGCGAAGCGCCCCGCGTAGCTGCGCTGCGCGGATTTAAAGAGCTGCTCGAAGCGCCAGTCCCCCCGGCCCACTACCGCGAACTGGAGATCCATGTCCATTATGGAGTCCAGCGCACCTTCCACAAGATCCATCCCCTTGTGCTCGACAAGCCTTGAGACCATAGCGACAAGAGGGATATCCGGCGAAACGATCAAGCCCAGCAGCTTTTGAAGCTCAAGCTTGTTGGCGGTTTTCCCTTCAAGAGACTCAGCCCCGAAATTCTCAATCAGGTTGGGGTCGACCTCCGGGTCCAGCGAATCCATGTCAATGCCGTTGAGTATGCCGGTCACCTTGTCCCTGTGGGAGGTTATAACTCCCTCAAGCCCCCTGGCGTAAAAGCCGAATTCAAGCTCGGCGGCGTAGGTCGGGCTGACGGTCGTCACCGCGTCGGAAATCTCTATCGCGCCCTTCATCAGGTTCAGGTCCCCGTTGAACTCCAGCGTGCCTCTGTTATAGTAGTAGGACGGCAGATCGAAAACATCCTCAAGCAACGTGCGTGCGTAGCGCCCCTGATATTCTATATTGTGGATTGTAAATACGGTTTTGATATCGTCTCTGAGAGGGGAGTTCTTCAGATAGAGCGGCACGAGCGCGGTCTGCCAGTCGTTGCAGTGCAGCACGTTCGGCTCCCAGCCCAGCTCTGGCAGCAATGAGACCACAGCCTTGGAGAAAAACGCGAAGCGCTCCCCGTCGTCAAACAACCCATACAGCTCGCTGCGTTTGAAGTAATACTCGTTGTCGACAAAATAGTAGACAATATTTTTATATTTCAGCTCAAACAGGCCGCAGTAAAGATTTCTCCACGCCAGCGGCACGTATATATATTTAACAAAGTGCATCCTTGAGCGCCACTCCTCCGAGATGGAGCCGTAAAGCGGCATAATCACGCGGGTCCCCACCCTTTTGGCCGCGAGCGCCGCCGGCAAGGCGGCGGAAACGTCCCCGAGACCGCCGGTCTTCGCGAATGGCGCGGATTCAGCGGTGACAAACAGGACTTTCACGATAAAACCCCCTCCGTTCCGTAATGTAGGGGACGCCGCCCTCGGCGTCCCGTTTTAAACAGGCTTTGCCCCCGTTATTAAAAGGGGTGCCCGCCGACGCGGGCGGTGGGAGATTTCCCCTGTCAAGCTCCCGTCCCCGCTTGCGCTCCGGTCTCGCCTGTGTGGCTTTCAGCCACTTCGGCAAGCCCTGCGCGCAGTCTCAAAATATCCTGCGTCGTGCGCTCCGCTGCTCCTTGGATATTTTTCGACGCGCGGGGGCTCCGCTCTTCGCTTTCTACACCGTAGTCCCCTTTGAAATCGCTATTGGATAGGAAGCGTGACCCATCAGCATTCGCCCGGGGTTTATCAGCACTTCCTTGTCGGTGATGGCGTAGTTGAGTTCCACCCCCCTGTGCACCACGGTATCCTGCATCAGGATGCTGTTCTTGACGGTGCTGCCGGCCTCAATCTTAACGCCCCGGAAAAGTATGCAGTTCTCGACGCTGCCTTCAATATAGCAGCCGTCGGCGACCACCGAGTTTCTGATTATGCAGTCCGGGCCATAGTAAGTGGACGCCTCGTCCCGCACCTTGGTCTTTATCGGCCGAGCGCGGTTGAAGAGCTGCGCGCGGACTGCGGGATCCAGAAGATCCATCGAGTGATGGAAGTAGCTCGTCACCGAGTCGATGCGGCAGCAGTACCCGTCATAAATGTACGCCCTTATATCCAGCTTGTCAGGCATCTGCTGGAGCACGTCCCGGCGAAAGCTGTAAAGGTTGTGGGCCGAGCAGTGCTGCATCAGGTTCTCCAGAAGCTGCTTGGACATGATGTAGACGTTAACGCTCTCGGCGTATCCCTCCTGGCGGTGGCCGAGAATCACGTCGACCACCCTGCCGTCCGCGTCGGCTTTTACGTAGGCCGCGCTCTCGGACTCACACATATACTTTGTCGTGGCCACGCAGGTGATGTCCGCTCCGCTCAGCTCGTGGAAGTCGAATATCTCCTCCACCGGGAGGTTGGCGACCAGATCCCCGTCCGCCATAAGCACATACTCCTGCTTTATACGGCTTATGTACGAGGCCACGCCGTACAGAGCCTCCATGCGCCCCCTGAAGCCAGGGCCGCTGCGCGCGCTCGCGTATCCAAACGGAGGCAGGAGCTTTAAGCCCCCGCGCTTGCGGGAAAGATCCCAGTCCTTGCCCGAGCCGAGATGGTCAAGCAGGCTCTGATAGGTCTCATGCATGATAACTCCCACGTCGTTTATACCCGCGTTGACCATGTTGGAGAGCATAAAGTCGATCATGCGGTAGCGCCCCCCGAACGGGATGGACGACGCGGTGCGGTGCTCGGTCAGCTCCTTGAGGCGTACGTGTGAGGAGTAGGCGAATATTATGCCGTGCATATCTTTCATAGCTAAGGCTCCCTTTCTCACACCGGCGCGTCGGCCATTTCACACGGCCCGACGCATTTGCCACTGCCGATGGTCACCCCGGAGGCGACCACCGCGACTCCCCACTCCCTGCCGTCCGAAACCTCGTCCGGCTCCGCCCCTATTTTCGCGTCCTCACCTACGACGGCGTTTTCCGCGATTATCGCGTACGCGATATCGGCGCCCCTCTCGATAATGGCGCCGGGCATTATTATGGAGTATTTTACAACGGCCTCGGGGTGAATGGTCACGTCGTTGAACAGTACGCTGTTATACACCTCGCCGTACACCTCACAGCCCTCTGTGACGAGGCTGTGCGAAATAATCGCGTCCTTGCCGGCGAAGTGCGGGGGGGCGGTTGGGTTCCTGGCGTATATCCGCCAGGACGGGTCGAACAGATTGATGGAGGCCGAGGTCGCGAGCAGGTCCATATTGGCCTCCCACAGCGAGTTTATCGTCCCGACGTCCTTCCAGTAGCCGTCAAACCTGTAGCTTATCATTTTTTCGCCGTTTGCCAGCATGCTTGGAATGATATTGCCGCCAAAATCGTTCTTGGAGCTCTTGTTCTCCTCATCCTCAATAAGATACCGCTTTAGCTTCTCCCACGAAAAGATGTAGATACCCATGGATGCCAGATTACTTTTGGGATTTTTAGGCTTCTCCTCAAACTCATAAACCGAGCCGTCGGGGTTGACGTTCATGATCCCGAAGCGGGAGGCCTCCTCCAGGGGAACCTCCAGGACGGCTATCGTGCAGTCCGCCTCGTTCTTGACGTGGTGCTGCAGCATCAAGGAATAGTCCATCTTATATATGTGGTCGCCCGAAAGTATCAGCACATAGTCCGGGTTGTAGTGCTCGATAAAGCTTATGTTCTGGTAAATCGCATTGGCCGTGCCCTTGTACCACTGCCCGCCCTTACCCTTGACATAGGGGGGGAGAATATGCACGCCGCCGTCCAGCCTGTCCAGATCCCAGGGCTGGCCCGAGCCGATGTAGGCGTTGAGCTCGTGGGGCTGGTACTGCGTGAGCACCCCCACCGTGTCTATGTCAGAATTCACGCAGTTGGAGAGTGGAAAGTCAATTATCCTGTATTTGCCGCCAAACGGTACGGCGGGCTTCGCCACATGGGTGGTGAGCACATAGAGCCGGCTACCCTGGCCGCCCGCAAGCAGCATGGCGACACATTCTTTTTTCATGGATACACCCCCGAGCTGAAAATACTGGTTCAGGGCAAGCAAAAATGCTGGTTTCGCGCCTTAAATTTTAGATATAAACACCGCGCTGTACGGGGGGAGGTCGAGCAGTATCGAATCCGGATAGTCCCCGCACTTTATCTCCTCCGAGTGCATGGTATAGCCGTTGGTCTTTCCCCAACCGCCGAATTCCGACGCGTTGGAGTTGAGCGCCTCGCGATACTGCCCCGGATAGGGTACGCCAAGCCTGTAGCCGTCACGGCTGACGGGGGAGAAGTTGAACAGGCAGATCAGCTCGTTTCCGTCCTTTGATATCCTGCGAAAGCTCATAGTGTTGCCCTGGAAGTCGCCGTGCGTGATCCAGGCGAAGCCCTCCCAGCCGGAATCCCTGCTCCACAGCGCGTCGTTTTCCAAGTACAGGGTGTTGAGGCGTTTGACGTAATCCCGAAGCTTTAGGTGCATCTCATAGTCCAGAAGATGCCAATCCAGGCTCTGAGCGAAGTTCCACTCTATGAACTGACCGAACTCAATGCCCATGAACGTCATTTTTTTGCCCGGATGAGCGATCATGTAGCTCAGGCAGGCGCGCACCCCGGCGAACTTGTCGGCGTAATAGCCCGGCATCTTCTCAATAAGCGAGCACTTGCCGTGCACCACCTCGTCATGGCTCAGGGGAAGGACATAGTTCTCAGCGAAGGCATACATCATCGAGAACGTCAGGTCGTTGTGGTTATACTGCCGGAAGACCGGATCCAGCTTCATATAGTGCAGGGTGTCGTTCATCCAGCCCATATTCCACTTGAAGTTGAAGCCCAGCCCGCCGATATGGGTCGGTTTTGTGACCATCGGCCAGGCGGTGGACTCCTCAGCGATCATCAGCGCATGGGGAAAGCTCTCAAACACGCGCTGGTTGAGCTTGCGTATAAAGGCGAGCGCCTCGATGTTCTCCCGTCCGCCGTAGATGTTGGGCGTCCAGTCTCCGCCGCTGCGCTTTCCATAGTCAAGATAAAGCATGGAAGCCACCGCGTCAACCCTCAGCCCGTCCGCGTGGAATTCCGCCAGCCAGAACATTGCCGACGACATCAGGAAGCTCACCGTCTCGTTGCGGCCGTAGTCAAACACGCGGGTGCCCCAGTCCGGATGCTCCCGGCGTCCCGGATCGGAATACTCATAGCAGCATGTGCCGTCAAACTCGATGAGACCGTGGCCGTCCTTCGGGAAGTGCGCCGGAACCCAGTCCAGTATGACTCCGACGCCCGCCTGGTGGCACATGTCAACGAATTTCATGAGCTCCTTAGGGGTGCCGAAGCGCGAGGTGGCGGCAAAGTATCCGGTCACCTGGTAGCCCCACGAGGCGTCCAGCGGATGTTCCATAACCGGCATCAGCTCTATGTGTGTGTAGCCCATTTCCTTTACATAGGGGATCAGCAGCTCGGCGGTCTCCAGATATGTGAGCATCCGGCCGTCCTCCCCGCGCCGCCAGGAGCCCAGGTGCAGCTCGTAGACGTTCATCGGCCGGTTGTACTGGTCTCCCCTCGCGTCGATCCAGCTCCTGTCGCCCCATTCATAGCCCCTCAGCTCGTATACCTTCGAGGCAGTCCTCGGTCTTGTCTCGGCGTGGAAGGCGTACGGGTCGGCCTTCTCCCTGACCTCACCACCCCTCGTCTCGACAGAGTACTTATAGGAAGTGTATTCGGGAAGACCCTCAATGAATGCCTCCCAAACGCCAACCGAAATCTTTCTGCACGGGTCTTTGCCTCTGTCCCAACTATTGAAGTCCCCGATAACGGATACCGCGGCGGCGTCCGGGGCCCAAACCCTGAAAAACACGCCGGCCTTTCCGTCAAGACTGCCAAAATGCGCCCCCATGATCTCCCAGGCCCGGCAGTCAGTGCCCTCGTGGAAGAAGTACAAATGAGTCTCAAGCGGACTGCGGTATATGTTCTCCATAACTGCGGCGACCTCCTCAGGCTTTTCAGCGGTCACGGCGCCGGACGGCTTGGGCTTAGACGCCGCGGCCGCCTTTTTGCCGGAGGCTTTCGCGGCCTTTTTTACCGACTTGCCAACGGGAGCCTTGTCGGAGATCTTCGCCGCGGCCCTCTTCGCAGAAGCTTTGGCGGGCTTTAAGGCTGATGCCCCTGCCCCTGCGTCGGAAGCCATATCGGTTTTTCTCGGCATGGTAACGCCCCCCTTATACAGTTTTGCGCGACTGTTAAAGCAGAACCTCTCCCCTGGCGTCGCCGGAAAGGCCGGCGGCGTTCATCTCGTCAAAGTCCAGGTGCATGCTCGTGGCAAATTTTTCGGATACGCGCACGACCACCTCGTCAAAGACAAGCGAACGGGGCCCAAAGGTTCTGACCTTCACGGTCTGCTTGTCAGCCAGACCCATGGAGGCCGCGTCCTCCGGGGTAATATGGATGTGGCGCTTCGCGATTATTGCCCCCTCGGCCAGCTCGACGGTGCCGGCCGGCCCGACAAGGCGTATCGGCGCCGAGCCCTTGATGTCCCCGCTCTCGCGGACAGGCGGCTCAATGCCCAGCACACGGGCGTCGGTGAGCGAAAGCTCAACCTGTGTGGCCGGGCGCACAGGGCCAAGTATGGAAACCCGATCTATTCCGCCCCTGGGCCCCTCAAGGCGTACGCGCTCCTCGCAGAGGTACTGCCCCGGCTGAGACAGCTCGCGCTTGTTGTGAAGCTCATACCCCTCGCCGAACAGACTGTGAAGGTCATCTCTTGTCACGTGAAGATGGCGGGCCGAACCCTCAAGCGCGATCATGTTGTTACCCATTGGTAAAACTCCCCCGTATTTTCCCCCGAATTATCTCACTCGGGTCATAGTTGCTTTTTTCTTAGCATATTTTATCACATGGGAATGGGACATGCAACCAAAAAAACAAGTCATTACGAGACAGCATTTCATCGTGCGACCAAATTCGACACAAGGCGACAACGTTCATCATTCGGTCTTTACAAATATGCGGGGAGCTATTATAATACCTATTGTATTCACGGCGTTTAACAGGGTTACATAATAACTGTTTGTTATAAACAGATTGGCGATATGTAAACTGATGTCGCCTCCAAGTACAAGTCGGAAACATTTATGAGGTGAGCTTCATGGCAACGGGATTTTCCAGAACCCTTTCCCTGCTGCGCAAGGAAAAGGGCTTTAATCAGAGGGCGGTCGCGTCCGCCCTCGGAATATCGCAGGCGCTACTTTCACATTACGAAACCGGAGCCCGGGAGCCCGGGCTCGAATTTCTCGTTAAAGCGTGCGATTTTTACGGGGTGTCGGCCGACTATCTGCTGGGGCGCACAATGGTCAGGGACAGCACGGGTCTTCCCGATTCTCTGCCCGATGCCTCCGAGGGCAAGGACAACAGGCTGGACGGGCGAAGCGCGTCGGCCCTGCTGGCAAAAAAACTTATCAACAACTCGATAAGCCTCCTGTACGACCTGGCGGGGCGCAGCGGGCACAACGGCCTCGTCTCCGAGATGACGTATTATTTCGGAAGCACCGTGTACAAGCTGTTCAGGCGTTTTTACAGATCCTCCGGAACAAATCCGGACGCCTTTTTCTCAGAGCCCCGCTCGTCTTTCCCCGCGCTGTCCGACGCCGATATCTCCATAGCCGAGGCAAAGATACAGGCCATACTCACCTCGAAAACTGACAGAGCGGAGCTCCCCCAGCTCTCGCACGAGATGCTCAACATGGAGTATCCCAGGCATGTCCAGTCTCTGCTGACCGTGGTTCATCAGGCGGGCGAAAGGGCTAAAAGGAAGTTGCAATAGTTTACATAATGTATAATTGAGGGGAGATATAACCGATATCGGCATGAGCTCCGGATTGTTTGTCCCACGATTAAACCTTCCGCTCATAAACATGCAGAAGCTTGCCACGGCAAGCTTCTGCATGTTTATGACAGGTATTAGTATTATCCGGCACTCGAACAGTCGATAAATTATTAACCGTATGCCGTGCCGGATAATACTATTTTAAAAACATATTACCTGCACGCCTTGGACATCGTATCTGTGGTTATCGTTTCTGCTTGTGTTTTTGCTTTAACATGAGATGAGTATTAGTGCCGCCCAATCTGCCCGGCGCCTGTCGAAAAGCGCAATATCCTGGCCTGCTTTTTTAGGCCGGTGACGCGGATGTCGGGTAACGCTGCGAACAATTCGGAAGTATGGGCGGTTTTTGCGGGGAATCCCCCGGCAAAGGGCTCTGCACCTAATGGCAGGATCGTGACCGAGGAAAGCGGATCACCGTTCTCATCAGCAAAGGTATAGTATTCGTATGGCTCTTCATACTCGTCTTCAACCGTTATCATTGCGATCCGCGCACCGCCCAGATCATAATACTCCTCGGGGTCAACCTCCGCTCCGTCAACGATAAACCTAATGGAGCCCCGCACCGTGACCGCCGGAGCTGACGCCCCAGGCTCATCAAAGGACAGGCTGAACATCCCTGTGAAATCCTCAAAGATGAGATCCTCCGCGATCTCAAGCACAGGCGCGACACTCTCCGTTGAGCTATACTCAAAAGTGGTATTCCCAATGAATTCCACCGATCCGAAAATTAGACTGCCCGGTGAGTGAACCGTCACATTCGCATCAATAAACCTTATGCGTGAATCATTGTCGCTGTCGAACGCCGCCGCCATCTTGTAAACAACTCCGTAGCCGTCTCCGTAATCATACTCTCTGATAATCCCCGACGCATCCACAGACATCGTGATTGATTTAAATGTGACGTCTGCGTAGCTTGAAACTCCCATTGCCTTATTAGCCGTGATCGTCAGTAACGCGCTGCCGTCCGCGCCTTCAAATACGGTCTCCCGATAGCTGCGAATCGCGGAGCTGCTGTATGCCTCCGCAGCGGGATCGTCCCTTCTAAGTTTCTCAAAGCCGCATTCACCCGATATCGTGATTGTAAGCGGGACGTCTGCGCTATCAATACTGATTACCTCAGACTGTTCAAACAGGACGGTTAAGGAGAGATCATCAAAGGTAACGTCCGTGACGCTTTCGGCGACAAAAATACTCACAGTGTTTTCCATTTCGGGGGCGGCAGGACCTTCGTCAACCGAGCCGCTTACGGTCAGGCCATTACCTGTGATCGTAAGCGTTGGGACATAATAGGAAGTCAGATCCCCGGAGCCGGGATCGGCAATAAAATACTCTTTAAGGCTATACGCATAGCCCTGAATAGGCGTGTGGCCTCCGCCGGCATTGACACAGTTTATGTCCTCGGTCGTCGTCCCGTCGGAGATGAAAATGCCCGACGGCAGCGGAGGCGCACTCGTTTTTTGCGTCTTTGTCCAGACCGCGGAATAAATCTCGTCATTGGTTACCTCGCCAAGCGGCCGATCCCAACCGTTAAAGGTATAGGAGAAATAAAAATCGTCGTCCCTCGTTGGTGTCGGTACGTTCTGGATAGTGTCCCCGTACTCATATGCCTGCGAAACGGTCGCTTCGCCGCTTTCGAATTTGCCGCCGTTTCCGCTGAAGGTAATGGTGTAATAGCGAGTGACCTGTTTAATCCTCGCATCGATAGTAATGTCCTGATCTCCTCCAAACACAGCAGGGAAAGCCGAAAGCTTTGTGTCTCCCGGAGATTGATACCAGCCGTCAAAGACCTGCCTGTGGGACACGTCCTGGTCAACCGAATAATCGTCGTACATCTCAAAGTCAATGTCGATATTTGTCGGTTCCCCAAAAGCGCCTTTGTATTGTTTGTAGCTGTATCCACCGGCAAAGAGTTCTCCCGGTATGGGATAAATTGTGATTGTATACTCCGCAGTTGAAGCCACCGCAAAACGGGCGGTCAGTGTTATATCGCCCGTAACCGTGATAGTGGCGTCGATGCCGTAATTATTGCCATCCTGATCCATCCAACCGGTAAGTATATACTCCTTGCCGTCGGCGATATCCTTAACGGTACTGCCTGCCAGCTGGGACAAATCGTAGCTGGAGCCGTAAGGCCAGGTGTTGATAATCGGTGATTGCGCATTGGTAAACCTGCCCTCTCCGGCGTCAAATACGACGGTAAATTCGCGGATTGCACCGCTCCACGCAGCGCCGTACTGAACGGTGCGGTTCTGCTCGTCGATATCCGTCAAGCTCCAGCCGCCGAACGTGTAAACCTTATCCTCGGTGGTAACCGGCCCAAGCGCGTTGTTGATTGCGATGAACTCTTCCGCCATAGCTTCGTATTCATCATGCTCCGCTTTGAAGGCAAAGGTCTTGCCATCCGGGCTTAGCTCGCCATAGCTAAGGCTTCCCTTGCTCAACTCACCGTATGTTGTGTTGAATGTTACGGTGTATCTGGTGTCCGCTTCTTCCATGTAAACAGCAACGATCACTATGTCCTTGTCAGCTACGGTGAAAGCGTCGTCAAGGATGTATTCGCCGTTATTGTCGCGTTCCCACGCATACAGGACATAACGCTTCCCCTCGCTCGTGTACCCCGACGGAGTGAAGCCCAAAACCTCCGAAATCCGATAGTCGCCCGGTGACAGATAGGCGGTATGCATCGTCGCGGTATCGTCATGGGTGAATAAAAATCTCACCATTTGCTCATTGATGGCGTAGACAGGCCTGATCACCCAGTCTTCGCGTACAAACGGGTCATGAATCTTTTTCCAGCGCGCGAACTCTCCCCCGCTCTTTGACACATCCCAGTATATAAAGTTATATTCGCCGGGATTATCGGGGTGTTCGGGTTTTGTATCCAAAATGCCGGGCAGGTCGCCATAGTTGACCAGGAGCGTTGATGTTGGATCCCCGAGATGATTCTGTACGGTGACGGTATATGTCTTGATATCGTAAAGCATGGTGAGGGTCATATCGCCGTAAGCGTACGGGGGGTCTTTAATAAAATCATCCCAGACATAATCCGGAGGATAATCCACTGTGCCGTCGTCGCCCATATCGATCCCGGCGTATCTGTATCCCATGCTGTCGTCAAACCAGTCCCCCCGCAGGCGGATGGGATTGCCATAGGGAACCTCGAGAACTACCGGCGAGGTCATGTTGCTGAATTTCACCGTAATGGCGCAGGCAGGCCTGACATACTGCGCTTCATAGATATATTGGGAGGCTTTGTAATACTCGGCGCCGTCGACATGCACGGCCTTGATGTATTCGCCTTCACAATGTTGAAAGCTGCCGGAAACGCTGTACAGCGGCCCTGCCGTGTCAAGGCCTTCATACAAATACTCGTTTGCGTCTGCGACATATGGATTCCAGGATACAGGCACGAGCTCACCGGCCTTTTTCGAGCTGTACCCATACTGCCTGGTTGCCCAGCCCAGGCAGCTCAGCGTATTGTCGTATCCCGCGGTCGGTGTCGGCACGTCTCCCACATTTACGGCGTACACGTCAAAGTGCCACTTGTCATTGTAAAACGTAATGAACGTCACCAGCTTCTGCGGCTTCACGGCGTAGATGTTGTAAACCGTATCCCGTAAAATTGGCCGATTAAAATCGTCATAGCTTTTGACGCTGATGTTTTTTTCCAGCTGAAGCCATTGGTACCAGAAAAGACTGCTTGAGCCGGTATTCGGCGCGCCCGGTTTTAATCCCGGCAAAATCTCCCTTTCCTCCAGAACGGTTTCGGCACCGTTGACATTAAGAATATAGGTCGCCTTCACCGGCTTGAAGATGTCCGCTTCCCCGCCAAGTTCTTCAAAAACATCCGAATCAATCCATGACAGCCTTATCAGCTTGGCTTCCGCCAGCATCGCGTTGTTGCTGTTGTAGTTATCCGCAAACAGAGAGTCGTCTTCAAATAACCGCAGTATCATAGCCTTATACTTTTCATATTCGAAGACACTGAGTGATATACCCGGGCCTGATACGATTGTGGTAAACTCATCGCCCAGAAGGTTCGCTTTCCAAATGTTGCGGCTGTACTCCTCGTCCAGCATCATCTCAAGGATATCTTCTTTAGTATAGAAGGGCGCCAGGAAACGCACGTGATTGAGCGCCCCCATATTTATATCCTTGAGCGCCCTTTCCTGGAAATTGCCGAGATCAATGCTGCTCGTGCTGTGACTGAAGTTGAGGCTTCCGCCTTTATAGTAAACCGCAACATCTGTATCCGCCCGCGCAACGTCCTTAAGCAGGGACTTGTCGAAAACGATATCGTTCCCCACGATTTTAAAGGCCGGCGATGAGAACTGAACCACGAACCGGTCGAGCTTTGCGTAATTGCCCGCCACCCTTTTGCCGGTTTTCATGTCGACATATTCCGCCTCAAGCAAGCCGCCCGCTCCAAGCAGCGGAAGAGCATCGTCGGTCATCGTTATCTTGTCGCTGTTGTTTTTGAATTTTAAAAGGGCATATCTATCCCCCATGGCGAGAATCGGGAGCCTGTACTCATAGAACGGCACGTCAAGCCTGAGATTGAACACCGTGGACTCTAAGAACAGCCCTGTTTCCACGTATACGCCCGTTTCCATGAAGATAGCGCCCTGAATGGATATCTGCGCGGGCCTGATCGGAACCTCCTGCCAATTAGACCCCGTATGACGATGATCACCGTACTTGAGGATATTCAGATGTATAAAACCGTAGATATCCATATACGCGCCCACTTCGAGCTTTACGCCCACCTTGCCCACGTCCTTCAGTCCGACGACCGAAACGGCTACGCTGCCCCTGAGGCCGGCCTTGAGCCCAAGATACCCCGCCGCGTAGAGGTCGAACTGATACGCGCCGTTGTTGTCCAAGGCGTGCTTGTATGTGTTGACCTCCCCCGCATCAATGTCTCCGGTGACGCCGATCTCCTGGGAGCACAGATAGGTGAACCTGCTTGAAATGCCGGCCGCGAAATTGATCTTGACGACAAAATCAAGCTTAAATTCAATCTGAACAAGCTCTAAAATCGAAACTGTTATCTCCATTAGATTAGCCTCGACAAGTTCTAAATAATCGCCCTTGTCGCCCAGCACCTTTTCCAGAATGGCGGCGGGGTCGCTGTCGTCGGTCTTGTCGTCGTTCATCAGCTTTTGGATTTCCTCAGTGATGTTGATATCGTATTTATATTCATCCGATCTATTCACGGATTTTGCAATAATGGACAGATTAAGATCGGTTTGCGAGTAAAGGAAAAGCGAGTAATCAAACGAAAGGTCATCCCAGGTCGACGGATAGAAGAGCTCTCCGCCGTATTTACACCAGCCGGCAAGCGTCGCGGTGAGAAATTCTTTTACTTCAAACACGGCGTCGATTTTGATCTTGTTATTGATGGTTGCTGTGTATGTGAATGTCAGCGTCATTACAGGCCAGACGTTCGGATACTCGTCGGCAAGCTCCGGGTACTCCTTCGACCATTCCTCTTTAGACATAAGATATTCTATCGGGAAATTGGCGTTATTTGTGCCTTTGACGGTACACGTGACATCAAGTCCCTGTATGTCAAAGAAATAGACAGGGATGCTCTCTGTGGTACTGCCCTCGCTTGGCGTTCTGAAGCCCTCCGCAAAACCGGTGGTCATCGGCTGCATGCCGGTTTCGATGCCGTCCGGCTCCGCCAGCAGACTTTGCAGCGTCTCACTCTGCGAGAGCGCGTTATTGAGTATGTCGGTCAGCTGCGCCGCGCCTTCGCTGTTTTTGACCTGCTCCGCTATTTGATCCGTGTCCAGACTCATAACGGCACTCAACAAATCGCCGGCCGGGAGCATCTCCTCCCCGTAGACGTCCACTTTTTTATAAATCTCCCCGGGCAGGCAATCCTCGGTTACCAGCAGGAGGACATCGCCGTGTTCAACGTATCTCTTTCCGCCGTATTCAAAGTATCCGTCACTGTCCGCAATCAGCGTGACGGCTGTCGCTTTGCGGTACTCCAAGTCGCCGTCATCAAACGTACCGTTCCAGAAGCGGAGGATAACGCTTCTATCCGGCTCATCCGGATTGCTCTTGTTATTGTTATACGCTGTGTTGGCGTCAAACGCGGCTTTAATTTCGCCATATTTGTCGGCCGGGATCGAAAACGTGTTTTCGCCGAGATTTATTGCGTCGTCCCAGAGCACGTTTATTATGCCGTCCCTGAACTCGACTATTTCAGACTCGGCCTTATGTATCCTGAAGGACAGCTCACGTACGCCCTCTGCCTCGCCGTCAAAGCTCAGGTTTTCGTTTTTAAGGGTAAGCTTGTACAGGCAGCCTTCCTCGTACAGGCTTGGGGGCAATGGCTTTATTGTATAGCTCTCTCCGCTCGCGGCCACTGTCAGCGCGGGGGAGTCGCAGGGCGAAACTGCGGTCAGCTCAACATAGTCCGAGAGGTTCGCGGGCGTCAGCGTCACAGGGGAGAGAACGTTGACCTCAAAGTCCGCGGGGCAATCCGCGACATATTTATTCGGATCAGTCCGCTCCTCAATGTTATAATCTTTTTCGGCATACTGAGCGTACAGTGTCGTATCCCCCATAATGGGGACATCGGAATAAAAAGGCTCGGAGAGTCCGTCGTCGGTAAACCAGCCTGTAAAGGAGCAATCATTCTTTGACGGCATGGGGAGCGAGGATAGCGTTTCTCCGCGCGTTACCCGGACCGGCGAGACTGCGGAGCCCCCGTTGGTCTGAAAGCTGACCACCACGCTGTTCGGGTCAGATGTAGAAAATGCTCCGCCGGCGTCCCCGGCCGTCAGCGAGCCGCCCGTACCGGTATAGACTTTGCCGTCAACGGTAATGGCAATGCCTTTATCCACAATGATATTTTCGAGCTTTACCTTCACTCCGTCATCCACTGTGGAACCGCTCGCGTGAACTTTCATTTTGTCAATCTGGCCTGTGCCTTTGATATGTAAAGGCGCGCTCAAGTCCATTTCCCTGACTACGCTGCCCTCTGTGAGCGTAAGCGTTGTGACCTTGCCTGCGGGCGGGATGATGTCGTATGTAACTCCTCCCGCGGTGACGGTCATCGTGCCGTCCGCGTTCAATACGACCTTGTCAAAGGTTCCTCCGAGCGTCAGAGCTCCTTCTGCCGCGTCAAACGACACGGTCACGCCGCCGAAAGTGACCGATCCCGAGTTGAGGAATATCAGCTTGGCGACACTGGTGTCGGCCGAGAGCTCGAGATGGGTTCCGGTAAGGCTGTTGAGCACTACGACGCCCAGAGCGCCGCCTGCAGCCTTGATCGAATTCGGGCCTCCGCCGCGTATGTAGGTTGTACCCGCGACAGTGACGTTGTTGAGCGCGGCGTTACCGTTGCCTATACCCTCCATAAGATAGAGGTTACGGGATATCGCGCTGTCTTTTAATGTCACATCGTCGGATCGTATGACAGCGCTGCCGCTAATGTCGGAGGAGTACTCCCCTTTGGAGCTGTAGAAGGCTTTGACCATGTTGTCCAGAATGGTCACAGCCTCTGCCCTTGTGATATTTGCCCGGGGATCAAACACATTGCCCGGCTTGCCCGTTATGTATCCCTCCGCATGCAGCCCGCCGACATAGCCCGCCGCCCAAGCGGAGATGGTTGCCGCATCGCCAAACGGCTTTGGGTCGGCGGTATTTTCGGGAATACTGAAGGCGCGGGATATGAGCGCCGCCGCCTCCTCGCGGGTGATGTCGTCTTCAGGGCGCGCTTTGCCGTCAGAGCCGAGCATAATACCGGCGGCGGCCAGTTTCGCCACTGCCTCATAGTACCATTTTCCGCTGTCAACATCGGAAAACTGGTTTGCGCCCTGAGCCGTGTAGCCGATGACCTTATACAGTACCGTAGCAAACTCGGCGCGGGTGATGGAATCATCCGGGCGGAACAATCCGGCATAGCCGCTGAGAACGCCGTAATCCGACCATCTTTCGATAGCGGGTGCCGCCCAGTGGCCGTATGTGTCGTTGTAGCGGGTCTCCGCCGCGAATGCGTTCATGGGGGCGATACCAAGAATCAAAAGCAGCGCAAGAAGCGTTGTCAGTACACGCTTAAATGCCCATTTCATATGGAAATCCTCCTGATTTTAAAATGTTCTTGATGATTATCGAACACGCCCTGATTCTCAATCCCTCTGTTCGCGCTTCAGCTCATCGCACGTACAGATTCCGATTGCGTCGCCGGGAGTCCCCTCCCGGCGGAAAAAGGCGCAGCCGCCGCAATCGCCGGGGTCTGGGTTGTTCTTGTCGTTGTCGTCCCGGCCATACTCGCAGCTTTCCTGTACCGCCAGAGCAAACGGCCTGCCCTCGCGGGTGTACTCCGGGCGCTCATGAAAATCGGGGAGGTTCAGCAGTTCCTCTTTCAGCGATTCATCATAATAATTGTAAAGCTGAAACTCTTTGCCGCCCACACGGATGATCCTGTCGGGAGATTTCTGTTCTTTGCGCATTATTCGCCCTCCCCAGGGGATTAGTATGATACTAATACCTGTTTAAAACCTGACGGCATTAATTTGCAAAAGCTTGCTGCGCAAGCTTTTGCAAATTTCTAAGCGGAAGGTTTTAACATGGGATTAGTATGAGGAGCTATTGCGGCAAGGTTTTATCGTGGAACCAATAGCATAAAAATCCCCTATGATAGTTTTTACACTAATACCTGTTTAAAACCTGACGGTCTTAATTTTCTAAAGCTTGCTGAGGCAAGCTTTAGAAAATTTCTAAGCGGAAGGTTTTAGCATGGGATTAGTATTACACTTCTATCATAGGGGGAAAACCATGTCCTGGGGAGTGCAGTTTCGGGTCAAAAACTACACTGTTTTTCATGGGTGTGTTCGATGATTTGGGTATGTTGACGATTATCGAACACGCCCATTATAAAAGATATTTTTCAAGGTCTTTTTTGACGCTGATAAACAGCTTTTGATAAATCACCTGCATTTTGTTGTTGAGTGTTCCGAGGGAGATATAATACTGCTCCGCAATTTTCTTGTAGGGAACGCCCTGCGCTGCCAACCGCGCCATCTGGTATTCCCGCGAGGAGAGTATCAGCGTGATGTTATCTTTTGTGAAACGGTTGTGGAAAGAAAGCCAATTCGTAACCGTTCGCTCCGACAACTCGGTTACAGTGTCATAGTACGCGGGGAAATACTGTTCCAGCAGCTTCTCCAAAAGGCCGCAGAATAGAGGCCCAAGCTCCACAAAGGGCGCGATAAAGCCGTGGGGCAGACATATATTCATCGCTTCCAGCAGATATTGCTCCGCTTCACCCATACGACCCAAAGAGCAGCAGGCCGCGGCGCACATGGCACGCAGAAAAAAGCTCGGATAGCTTATACCGAGCTCAGGTTCGTCAAACGCCAGCGCCGTCCGCGCCACTTCAAGTACAGATTCATATTTTTTCAGATAGTGCAGATATCTCGTTTTCATGCAAATAGCTTCCGGCCTTAACGTGGCCGAAAGCGCGGAGAAATCCCCGTTTTTTACCCAATTGGGAACCATATCTGGCGCAAACGCGCCCATATAAGCGACGGAAAGCGCATACTCCGCCACGGTTGTTACATTTGCGCTTATGTCCGCTTTTATCAGGTCTTTGCAAAAAGCTTCAATCTCCAGATAGAGAGAATAATCCCCAGCGGCAATGACCGCCGCTATCGCCATAGGACAGAAGCGGAGCTTCGCCGCACCGTCGCCGAGTTTGCGAAAGCATTGTATGACCTTTTTATAATCGCTCCGATAATACGCAAGCGCGCCTTCGCAGTAAAGCCGCAGCCACTCCTTGCTAATTATGTCAAGAAGCGCATCGGGGTTGTCTCTCGGCAAGGGCCTTGTGGTCGCATCAACGACATACGCCAGGTCGGAAAACAGGTGTTTTCCCGGCATTTTTTTTATCAAACGCGGGTCGCCGGGCTTTTCAGTATGGGCAGGTATCATCCACGATCGCTCATATTTTTTCGCGCCCGGTATCCGACCGCCGACCAATAGCCGCTGAACCTGCCGGGGCGTTATGTTCCATTTTTTCGCCGCCTGTATAACGCTTATGTACTCCACAGTCCTCGCCCTCTTGCAGAATATTGATGTACCAGTTAATCCTTGCCGCCAGTGGCGGGGAAAATGCGCCGCCCGCACAGCGGGCAGAGCATTTTGAGGAGCTATCGCGGCAAGGTTTAATCGTGGGGCTAATATGATAACTATATTATAGTCGTTATAGCGACATTAGGCAAGAAAAATAGACAAAAATATGGTCGAATTAGCGACGTGTCCTAGTACAACATTACAGGGTCTATGACCCGCAAAAGCTGATCCAACGGCAGCATATCCCCGGTTTTCAGCATCTCCCTCTGCTCTCGTGCCCGCTACTTCAGCACCACGTTTTCCACGCCGAGCAGCTCGGTGAGGTGCGAAATCAGGCGATGATCCGGATCGCAGCTCGCGCTCAGCTTTTTCCGTGTGTCCTCCACAACGATCACAACAGGAGTATCACCGGGGAACATCGTGATGCTGGGCAGCGCGCGCTTTGCCTTGGGTGAGCTCTCCGACGGGAGCCTGACATACAGCTTGCGGGGCGGGGCGGGGGCGTCTACGGCTCCTGGCTCCTCCGAAAGCTGGTGCAGAGGGCGCAGCTCGTCCACCAGGATTTGGGTGGGCTTATCCTCGCGTACGCTGATCTTTCCGCGCACCATGACCGCCGCGTCGTTTTTTACATAACCGCCGCTTCTGCCCAGCACCCCGGAAAAAATCATCAGCTCTATGGCGGCAGCGTCGTCCTCGATAGTCGCGTAGGCCATCAGAGAATTGTTGCGGGTGGTCTTGGTCTTGACCCCGGACAGCAGCCCGCACAGAGTGACTGTCTTGCCGTCCGGGAAGGAGGCTCCGCCGTTTTCCGATTCCTCGTTTATCAGGCGGATGGGCGTTGCCCTGGCCGCCCTGATCTCTCGCCTGTAGACGTCCATAGGGTGTCCGGATATATAGAGCCCGGTGATGTCCCGCTCCATGTCCAGACGCTGGCGGATGGGCAGCTCGTCAATGTCAGGGAGGCGTATTGACGGGGCCTCGGCATCTCCGAAGAGGCTGGACTGCCCCTCTATGGCTCCCCTGCGCTCCGCGAGCAGGCTGTCGACGTATCCTTCAAAAACCATGAGCAGCTGGCTTCGCTTGTGTCCGAAGGTGTCGAGCGCACCGCAGCGGATCAAACTGTCAAAGGCGCGCTTGTTCATGTCGTGCTTTACCATCCGTGCGCAGAAATCCTCAAAGGAGGCGAACCCGCCCCCGGCCTCGCGCTCCCTGACCAAATCGGATATCAGGTTGCGTCCCAGGTTTTTTACGGCCATCAGCCCGAAGCGTATCGCGTCCCCGGACACGGTGAAGCCCGCGTGGGATTCGTTGACATCGGGGGGCAGCACCCGGATGCCCTGGTCTTTGCACTCGGCGATATACTCCTGCACCTTGGAAGTGCTTTCCAGAACGGAGCTGAGCAGCGCCGCGATGTATTCGCGGGGGTAATGGCACTTCATATAGGCGGTGCGGTAGGCGATGATCGCGTAGGCGACCGCGTGGGATTTGTTGAAGGCGTAGTTGGCGAAGTCCATAATCTCGTCGAAAAGACTGATCGCGGTTGACTCGCCCACCCCGTTTTTCACGCAGCCCTCGATAAACGCCGCCTTCTCCCGAACCAGCGCGTCGTGCTTCTTCTTGCTCATCGCCCGGCGCACCAGGTCGGCGTGCGCCAGTGTAAAGCCGGCCAGCTTTTGCAGAATTTCCAGCACCTGCTCCTGGTAGACTATGCAGCCGTATGTGACCTGGAGGATCGGCTCCAGCAGCGGGTGCTTATACCGCACACGCTCGGGATGGTGTTTGCTGTCCACAAAGCGGGGGATGGATTCCATCGGCCCCGGGCGGAACAGAGCCACAACGGCGGTGATATCCTCTATGGACTGCGGCTTCAGCCCGACGCACACCCCGGTCATGCCCGCGCTCTCCAGCTGGAATACTCCCGAGGTCTTCCCGGCGGACAGCATTTCAAACGTCTCCCGGTCGTCCTCGGGGATGCCGTTAAAAGCTGGGTGGCTGGCGAGAACCAATTTTTCGCACTCGTATAGCACGGTCAGGTTGCGAAGGCCGAGAAAGTCCATCTTGAGAAGGCCAAGCTCCTCCAGGGTGTTCATCGGGAACTGGGTTACGACCGCCTCGTCGTTTTTGGCCAGCGGCACGTAGTCGCTTACAGGGGAGGCGGTTATGACCACTCCGGCCGCGTGTGTGGAGGCGTGCCGCGGCATGCCCTCCAGCGCCCGGGAGGTGTCGATGAGCTGTTGAACCCTCTGGTCGTTTTCATACATTTCCCGCAGAGAGGGGGATACCTCCAGCGCCCTGTCCAGGGTCATGTGCAGCGAAAAGGGGATCGCCTTGGCAACTGCGTCCGCCTCCGCGTAGGTGTACCCGAGGGCGCGCGCCACGTCCCGCACGACAGCCTTGGCGCCCATGGTGCCGAAGGTGACGATCTGGGCGACCTGGCTTTCGCCGTACTTGCCTATGACATAGTCGATGACCTCCTGGCGCCTCAGCACGCAGAAGTCAATGTCTATATCCGGCATGCTGACACGCTCCGGGTTCAAAAAGCGCTCAAACAGCAGTGCGTACTTCATCGGGTCGACGTCGGTGATGAACAGGCAGTAGGAGACCATGCTGCCGGCCGCCGAACCGCGCCCCGGCCCGACCGGGATATCCCTGCCGCGCGCGAAGGCGATAAAGTCGGAGACTATCAGGAAGTAGTCGGCGAAGCCCATGCGTATGATCATGTCCAGCTCAAAATTCAGCCTCTCGATGTAGCCGGGCAGCGGCTCCGGATAACGGGTTCCGAAGCCCTTCGAAGCCAGCTTGCGAAGATACGCGGCGCTGTCCGGCTCACCCTCCGGAAGGGTGAAGCGGGGCAGGTGGTATTTGCCGAATTCAAAATCAAAATCGCACATCCCGGCGATTTTTCCGGTGTTTTCCAGAGCCTCCGGCGGGAAAAGCCTCTCCATCTCCTTCTCGGATTTGACGTACATCTCCTCGGTGGAGAACTTCATCCTGTCCGTGTCGTCGACGGTCTTGTTGGTTTGGATGCAGAGCATGACGTCCTGGGAATAGGCGTCCTCTTTTTTCAGGTAATGGGCGTCGTTTGTGGCGACCAGCGGGATGCCGGTCTCGCGTGAAAGCTTGATGAGCTGCCTTGCGACCTGCTTTTCCTCCGGGATTCCGTGATCCTGTATCTCAAGATAGTAATTGCCCTTTCCAAAAAGCCCCTCGTACCAACTGGCGGTCTCGGCAGCCTCTCCATAACGGCCCTCCAGCAACAGCTTGGGGATTTGCCCGGACAGGCAGGCGGACATCGCGATCAGGCCGTCGTGGTATTTCTCCAGCAGCTCAGTATCAACCCTGGGCTTGCCGTAAAAGCCCTCGGTAAAGGCGAGGCTCTCCAGCTTGCACAGGCTGCGCCAGCCCTGCTCATTTTTGCACAGCAGCACGAGGTGGTGCGGGTCGGAGTCCAATTCGTGCACCCTGTCAAAGCGGGTGCGCGGGGCGACATAGACCTCGCAGCCGATGATCGGCTTAATTCCGGCCTCCTTCGCGGCCCTGTAGAAGTCCACCGCCCCATACATAACCCCGTGGTCGGTGATCGCGCAGGCCGTCTGTCCGAGCTCTTTGAGGCGCCCGAAAAGCCTGCCGATACGGCACGCGCCGTCCAGCAGGCTGTACTCGGTGTGCAGATGGAGGTGTACAAAATTGCTCATCGCGGTAACCTCTGGTTGAAAGAATGGGGGATTGTGTACTGTATAGCGTAATGTTTAGACATTGCGTACCGGATTACCTTACAAAATATTCATCCTCCGCCCATTTTGCGGGGTTTTCATCAATATACCGCCAATGGTTTTGGTAATCCTCCCCGCTGCGGATTATGTGGTCGTGGTAGGATTTTTGCCAAAAAGAGAAGCCTATTTCTTTAGAAACCCGGCGTTTCAGTTGTTGGATTGTGACCGAGATATTTGTAGGGGCGATTCGCAATCGCCCGTTTTTATCGTTGGCCTTAACCAATAGAATCATGTGCACATGGTTTGGCATAACTACATATTTATCGACGCGGGTGTCTGAATATTCCGATATTTGCTTGATTGATGATTCAACTGTTTTTCCGTACTCTGACAATATAAGCTGCGGGCGATTATGAATCGCCCCTACGTCAACTGTGCCCAACAATTCATTCCTGTCTTTTACGCAAATGGTTATAAAATATGCACCGATGCTTCCATAGTCGAAAGCTTTCAATCTGATACTCTTTCTTTGCGGCAAATATTTCAAGAAATATTCTCCTTGGAACCGTATGCGTTTTGCCTTACCCCCCTACGCCCTCCCCAGCTCCTCGAGCTTGCGCAGCCTGTGGTTCAGCGCCGAGCGCCCCACCCCCAGCCGCTCGGACAGCTCCGAAAGGCTCTCCTCAGGATTGGCAAGACGCTCGGACGCCGTTGTTTTCAGAGAGTCCGGCAGCCTGTCCCAGCGCTCGGAGCCCATGAGCCGCTCTATCGCCACCCGCTGGCGGGCGTAGGCCTCGACAGTCTTGGTGACGTTTCCGGTTTCGCAGTTGACCGCGCGGTTGACGCGGTTGCGCAAATCCTTTTCGATCTTCGCCTCCATGACCTCCATCGCGCTCACCGGAGCTCCGATGAGAGTCAAAAAGTCCTCAATGGCCTCGGAGGCCTTGAAATACAGCAACTGCGCCCCGGAGCGCGGAATGTGCTTTGGCGTTAGCCCGCATTCCAGCATAAGCGCCGTGAGCTCGCGTGACAGCGGAAGCCGGGGAGTCACTATCTCAAGGTGATAGCTCTTGAGGGGATCGATCACGGCGCCGCCGGCCAGAAACGCTCCGCGCAGGAAGGCCGCCGGGCAGCAGTCGTTTTCAAGGGCAGAGTTGTTCAGGTGCAGCGCCACTCCGGCGCCGCCATACCCGTAAGCGCTGTGAATTTTGGAGCACAGCTCCCGCGAGGTTATGCAGACATCACCGCCTCCAGGCAGGTCAATGTCGAAAGCGGACATGAGGAGCTGGCGGAGCCTTGCCGCGAATCCCGGATGCTTGGTGACTATACGTATCCCGCCGGGCTCAAACTGCTGGCCCAGCAGGAGCGCGCCGTACAGCTCCGCGCGGACGCAGCAGCCGGGGATTATTTCCACCCGGCAGAGCTCGGTTTTCACTTTCGAGTTAAACGTCATGGCAGAGGCTCCTGGAGCATTTCAGCCATCCAGTCGAGAATAGAGAGGTCGAGCTCTCCCCGGTGCCCGCCCCGCGGACGCATGTCCCTCCAGACCTGCAGAATGGCGTAGGCGAGCTTTAGCGGATGGTGGCGCACCATGTTCGAGCGTATGTCCATGAGGGGGTATTCCACAAGCGGTATCCCGGCTTCCTCAAAACGCCCGCGATCCACGACTGTGGACGCCGCGCCCTCAAACGCGTAGCGCTCCAGCAACTGCGGAGGTATGGGCGTGCTGTTGACGAGACAGACGTCGAATACCCCGCCGTGCTTATGTAGCGCGGCCGCGTGGTCAAAGGCGGTGTAACCCTCAGTCTCGCCCTCCTGCGTCATCACGTTGCAGACATAGACGCGCAGGGCGGGGGAGCGGGAGATTGCCCCGGCGATGCCGTCCACAAGCAGGTTGGGTATCACCGAGGTATAAAGACTGCCGGGGCCCAGCACAATCAGGTCCGCGGTCTCAAACGCCTTCAAGACCTCCGGATGGGGGGCCGCCCTCTCCGGCATGAGCCTGACCTGGCTTATCCGGCAGTTTTGCTCTTTTTTTACCGCGAAGATTTTGGATTCGCCCAGCACCTTTGAGCCGTTGTCGAAAACGGCTTCCAAAAAAACATTCTCGCGCGTAACTGGCAAAACGCAGCCCGTAATCGCCAGTATGTCGCCCATGCGCGATATGGCCGTGTCGAAGCTGTCAGAAATGCCGGTGAGCGCAGCGAGAAAAAGGTTTCCGAAGCTCTGACCGGCGTTGACGCCCTCCGGAAACCTGTAGTTTATGAGCTTTTCCATTGTGGGCTCCGTGTTTGCCAGCGCGAGTATGCAGTTTCTTATGTCCCCCGGGGGAAGCATGCCCAGATCTTGCCGAAGGACGCCGCTGCCGCCGCCGTCGTCGGCCACGGTTACGACGGCCGTTATGTTCTCGGTACAGCGCTTAAGACCGCGCAGCATGGAGGACAGCCCGGTTCCGCCCCCGACAGCCGCGATACGGACGCCGGAATCCCGTGCGGTGTCCAGTGCTTTGTAATCCATCGCCTCTCCGCCTAACTCCTGTTGATGTCGCGGTGGATAACCGCCGCCATCACGTCATTTTTAATCAAGTGGGCGCCGACCGCCTCGGCCATCGCCACCGAACGGTGTCTTCCGCCGGTACAGCCAACGGCAACAAATAGCCCGGTCTTTCCCTCCTGAAAGAATTGCGGAATTAAATAATCGAGCATATCCTCAAGCTTTTGCAGGAATTCGGCTGTCTGAGGGAATTTCATGACAAAATCCCTCACGGGGGCCTCAAGTCCGGAGTGGGGGCGAAGCTCGGGGATGTGGAACGGGTTTGGCAGGAAACGCACGTCGAACACAAGGTCGGCCTCCTGAGGGAGCCCGTGCTTGTAACCGAAGGAACATACGGTTACGCTGAGAGGGCGTGTGTCCGGATGCGCGAACAGGGATATCAGGTGCTGGCGAAGGGCTCCGGTGCTCATCGCGGAGGTGTCAATAATATAGTCGGCCTTATCGCGCACCGGGGCGAGCAGCTCGTTCTCAAGCTCCACAGCCCGCTCTACGCCGTTCCTGTCAAGCGGGTGGCGGCGCCGGGATTCCTTATAGCGCCTGACTATGATGTCGGTGCGCGCTTCCACGAATATTATTTTATAAGCGCAGTTCATCGCGCTTATAAGGTCAAGGGAATTGAAGAGAATGTCGAAGCTCTGGCCGATACGTATGTCGGTGACCAGCACAACGCGCTCAAAACGCCCCTGTGAGGCCGCGCTTATCTCGGCGAACGAGGGGATCAGCTCCACAGGCATATTGTCGACGCAATAGTAGCCCAAATCCTCGAATATCTTGGCGACCTGGCTTTTACCCGCGCCGGATAGTCCGGAGACAATGAAAAATTCCATCAGATACCCACCGTGCGGAGCTCCGTCTCGAGGGAGACTCCGGTATTTTCAAGAACTGTCTTTTGTATGTGCCCGATGAGCCTCACAACATCTTCACAGGTGGCTCCGCCCCTGTTGATTATAAAGCCCGCGTGCTTTTCGCTGACCTGCGCACCCCCGATTGAGCAGCCCTTCAGTCCGCACCGCTCAATAAGCGAGCCGGCGAAATTGCCGGGAGGACGTTTGAACACGCTTCCCGCGCTCGGCCACTCAAGGGGCTGCTTGCTCCTGCGCCGTGCTGTGTAATCGTCCATTTTTGCACGGATATTGTCACTGTCATCTGCCGTGAGAGCAAAGACCGCGGACAGCGCCACCAGCCTCGGTTCCCTTTTATAGACGCTGTCGCGGTATCCGAAGCCGTGGTCTGTGATAATAGACACCCCGCCCTCCCTCAGGGCTTCGCTGGACGCCACCACCTGAGCTATTTCACCGTCGTACGCCCCGGCGTTCATAAACACAGCGCCGCCCACCGTGCCGGGGATACCGGCCGCGAACTCAAGTCCGCTCAGGCCGAGCTTCCAGGCAAAGGCCGCCGCCTGGGACAGCAGTGCGCCACACTCGCAGGATATGCGGGTCTCATCAAGCCTTGTGAGCGCGCGCAGAGCGGTGGTGGCGACAACAACCCCGCGGAGCCCCGCGTCCGACACCAGAAGATTCGTGCCGTTACCCAGTATAAACGCGTCCGGGGCCTGCTCCAGTATTTTAATCAATTCCTCCCGCGTGTGCGGGCGCAGAAAAAACTCCGCAGGGCCGCCAACTCCGAAGGAGGTATGGCGGCTCATGGGCTCGTCGTATCTTACGTCCTGACAAATAAGTTTCCAGTCCATTAACTCTCCCAAAAGTTCCAAATAATAAATACTTACGATATAAATATGGAGGAAAAACGGTATAGGCTCATTCTGCCCCCACAGGTACGAATTAAATCCAGTTATTTGCCGAGCATCGCGGCGCCGATTATGCCCGCGTCATTTCCGAGGGCCGCGGCCGTAATCTCACAGTGCCGGTCACCCACATCGAAGCTCTCTGTGCGCGTGAGCTTGCGAAGCGGCTTGAGCAATGCTTCGCCCTCTTTTGCGACCCCGCCGCCCAGGCATACTATGGCTGGCTGAAGTATATCGATTATGTTGGCCAGACCGCAGGCAAGGTAACGTATGAAGGCGTCCACTACTCCCCTGGCCGATGTGTCGCCCAGGCGCAGTCCGTCAAACGAGGTTCTGCCGTCCACCCGGTCAAGTCCGCCGGCCAGCTCCCACATGGAGCTTTTTTTATCCTTCTCCATCGCCTCGCGCGTAAGCGCTATCAGCCCGCTGGCGGAGGCGTAGGCTTCCCAGCAGCCCTTTCGCCCGCATGTACACTGGCGGCCGCCCTCCACAATCGCCATATGTCCGATCTCACCGGCCATGCCGTTAAAACCGGTGTGTATGCGGCGGTCTATCACTATGCCGCCGCCAATTCCGGTGCCGATGGTCACCAGCAGCGCCGAATCATAGTCTCTCGCGGCGCCCGCGTAGACCTCCCCCAGGGCGGCCGCGTTCCCGTCGTTGCCGAGGTATACAGGCGACCCGACCCGTGAGGACAGCATTTCACCCAGAGGTGTGTTGCGGAACGGCAGGTTGCCGGAAAAGACTATCTGATTTAAAAGAGGATCAACCGAGCCCGGGGAGCCGACGCCGATCCAGTCAAGCTCTTTAAGGGATATGCCGTGGGCCCCGGTTAGCTCCCCGCACATCTCGGCCATGTCGTCGACAATCGCCTGAGCGCCTCGCTCCGGGCGGGTGGGTCGGCTTTTGCGGAGCAGAATATCACAGTTCTCGCTGACAAGGCCCGCCGCGATGTTGGTGCCGCCAAGATCAATCCCAATATACACTGTCCTTCTCCTCCTCGCCGAACAGTTCTACACCGTTGCGCCGGCGATAGAAATCGGCGAATCTTTTTATACTGCTGTTGATGACGAGCTCCTCGGGGAAATCTATGGACTCAAGCAGCTCCAGCGCGTGAGCGAATTCCCCGACCTCATACATGCAGTGCGCGTCTGAGGTTACGGCCACCGCCACACCCTGCTTTTTGCATTCAAGCGCTATCTCTCGGCAAATAGCCCCGCTGCCCTTGCGTATGGTGAATGAGGCGCTGTTTATCTCAAATATCGTCCCGCTTTGCGAGCACGCGCCGACAACGGCGGGGATGTCGAAGGGATAGGCGGGCTGCCCAGCGTGGCCGAGACAGTCGACCGCCGGGTTTGAGGCTGTCTGTATCCATGCCTGAGTGTGTTCCTCAAGGGAAGCCGCGGGGTATGTCGGGCCGTGCATTGAGGCTATTACAAAATCAAGGCGGTTCAAAACAAAATCCGGAAGGTCAAGCCGCCCGCCCGGCTGAATGTTCGCCTCGCAGCCGCTTAGCAGGCGAACGCCGCCCAATTCTCTCGGGAGCCTGTTCAGGCCGTTGAAATGCCACTCGTGGGGGGAATCCGGCAGAGCGGGGCCGTGGTCGGTCACAGCTAGGAGCTTGTGCTGCTTTCGGGAGGCGAACATAATAAGCTCATGGATGGTGGAATACGCGTGGGTGCTGGCGAGAGTGTGGGTATGCAGATCGCCTATGATATTCATTTGCGGTATTCTTCCTCCTGCTCTCCGACAATGCGATTTTGTTCTTCGAAATGCCGGTTGACCCGCTCGGTAAACTCCCGAGCGGCGTTGAAGCCCATCTTTTTATGCCGGTTGTTCATCGCTGCCACCTCAATAATAACAGCCAGGTTGCGGCCGGGCTTGACGGGCACCGTCATGTACGGAACCTTGACATCGAGTATGCTGGTCCACTGCTCCTCAAGTCCGAGCCTGTCATATACGGTGCCGTCTTTCCATATCTCTATGTTGATGACCAGGTCAATTTTTTCGGTGGGCTTGACGGCGCCCATGCCGAATATCCTGCGGACGTCCATTACCCCAATGCCGCGAAGCTCGATATAATGCCTGATCAGCTCAGGCGCGCTGCCCACCAGGCTCTTAGCGGAGACCTTCTTTATCTCAACCGCGTCGTCCGCGATGAGCCTGTGGCCCCGCTTGACTAGCTCGATCGCCGTCTCGCTTTTGCCGACTCCGCTGTCGCCCAGCAGCAATATGCCCTCCCCGTAGACCTCGACCAGCACTCCGTGCCTTGTAATCCGGGGAGCCAGCGACACCTTTAGTGAGGCAACCATCGAGCTTATCAGGTATGAGGTGGATTCGTTGGAGCAGAGCAGGGGAACGTCGTATTTTTCGGCAAGCTCCAAAAGCTCGGGATATACGTCTATGCCGCGCGAAACTATTAGGGCGGGGATGCGCTTGCTCATCAGCTTGTCGAGGCTGGCGTAACGCCTCTCGGGCGTAAACCTCTCGATAAAGGTGGTCTCCACCTTGCCGATGACCTGGATGCGCGAGGAGTCGAAGTAATCGAAAAAGCCGGCGAGCGGGAGCCCGGGACGGTTCACGTCGTCGTTTACAATAAGTCTCTTGTCAATGTCGGAGGGTAAATAAACCCCTGTGAGATTGAATTCCTTGATCAGATCGACAAGGCTTGCTGAAAACATGGTATCCAAATGAGTGTCACCTCCACCGGATAAGTATACTACACACGACAGTTTTTTTCAATTATCAGTTATGTAAATGAGATTTTTTAATGTCCCGGAAATTATTTTCACGGCGCACCTGTTAATATTGTGTTAATTGTGAGAAATTTATGGTAAAACAACCCCGTGTATGATATACTAATACAACAAGATATCCGGGCGGGAGGCTTGGATAGAAAGGGAGGATAAGCCAATGAAATTCCAATTTATCGAAAAGAAATTGGACATCTCTGACGCTTTGAAGGAGTACGCGCAGAAAAAGGTCACAAAGCTCGACAAATACTTCAGAACTGAAGCGGATGCGCAGGTGCGTTTTTATTCCGAGGGCGGGCGACATATACTAGAGGTTACCGTCAGCAACGAGGGCCTGCACTACAGGTCTAAAATACAGGAGGACGACATGTACGCGGCGGTGGACTCCAGCGTGGCCGCCATCGAGCGTCAGATCCACAAGAACAAGACGCGGCTGGAAAAGCGTCTGCGCCAGGGGGCATTTGAGCGTGAAATACCCGTGACGATGGTGGAGCCTGTTGTTGACGAGGAGACCGAATTCCCGATTATAAGGACTAAGAGGTTTGCGCTGAAGCCCATGACCCCGGAGGAGGCAATATTGCAGATGAACCTGCTGGGGCACGAGTTCTTTGTCTTCAAAAATTTTACCCGCGGCGGCAGCTTCGCGGTGGTCTATCGCAGGCATGACGGCGGTTACGGGCTTATAGAGGAAAACTGACTGTTAAAATAAGGCAAAATAATGCAATGGGCGCACGGTCGTGCGCCCATTGTGCTGAGAGGACTGAGGAAGATGACGCTTCGAAGGAATCTGCTCATAGTGAACCCCGCCGCGGGCAGATATAGCTGTCTTGAACGGGTAAAGGCGCAGGCGGCGGCTTGGAGCGCGAGGACTGGGCAGGAGGTTGACATACGTGAAACGGTCGGCCGGGGGCACGCGTCGGAAATAGCGCGTCAGGTCGCGGAGGACGGCAGACCGGCTCTTCTGCTGGCCTGCGGCGGGGATGGAACTCTCAACGAGGTTGTCAACGGCGCACGGTGTGCGCCTGACATTGTAATCGGACACTGCCCGTGCGGTACCGGCAACGATTTCATTAGGGTGTTTTCCGGGGATACGGAAAAGTTCAGGGATATAGGTTCTCTGCTCGACGGGCATGCGGTCGCGATAGACCTTATCGACGCGGGAGAGCGCGTATGTCTGAACGTCTGCTCAATCGGCTTTGACGCGCGCGTGCCGGTGGCCATGCATAGCTTCCGAAAACTGGGTTTCCTGGGCCCGAAGGCCCCGTACAACCTCGCGATTCTGCACTGCCTGATGAAGGGGGTGCATGAGCCGTACAGGCTTGTTGTCGGCGGTGAGGAGAAAACCGGAAGATATACGCTGATATGCGCGATGAACGGCCAGTTCTATGGAGGCGGCTTCAACCCGACCCCCGAGTCAATGCCGGATGACGGGCTCATGGACGTGCTGGCGGTGGACGCGGTGTCGATCCCGGCGTTCGCGCGACTTATAGGGATTTATTCCTCGGGCGGGTACAGGAGGCTTTCAAATATTATAAAGCATTACAGGGTATCGGAGCTGGAGATCGTTCCCGAGAAGCCAAGGCCTGTCAATTTCGATGGGGAGACGGGGGAGAGCGGGCATCTGCGTTTGCACGTTCTTCCGGGGATGTTGAAATTTCAGATTCCGATAGGGGTTAATATTGAAAGAAACGAAGCATAATAGAGTAATAATTAGAATATCGCCATATTGAACGCAATTATGCCCAATTTTCCTGTATAATGAATGATTTCTGATAAAACAGCACTTGAAAATATCTTGGCATAGTTTTATTATAATATGTGCTGGCACTCTGTATGCCAGAGTGCTAATTAATTGATGAATAAATTTAGGGAGGAAAAATCGTAAATGAAGCTTAAGCCTCTTGCTGACAGGGTTGTCATTAAGATGGTGGAATCCGAAGAGACCACCAAGAGCGGAATTATACTCACGGGCAGCGCAAAGGAAAAGCCCCAGGTTGCCGAGGTCCTGGCAGTGGGCCCGGGCGGAAATGTGGACGGCAAGGACATAGTCATGCATGTCAAGGTGGGGGACAGGGTTATCACAAGCAAGTACGCGGGCACTGAGATCAAAATTGACGGCGAGGAACTGATGGTCGTCAAACAGAATGATATCCTGGCGGTAGTAGAATAATCCGAAGAGCGGAGCCGGGCGGGTCTGAAAAAATCCGAGGAACAGCGAAGCGCATGACGAAGGATATTTACAGACAAAGCGCAAGGCGCGGCGTGTCCGCATAGCGGACGCAGCCAAAGCCGGAGCGGCAGCCCGAGCGCAGCTTGACATCACCCGAAGAGCGGAGCCCCGGCATTATCCAAAAAAACAAGGGAGGAAATTAAACAATATGGCAAAGGAAATCCTTTTTAGCGAGGAAGCCCGCCGCGCACTTGAGCGCGGGGTAAACCACCTGGCGGACACCGTGAAGGTCACTCTCGGACCCAAGGGCCGCAATGTTGTGCTGGACAAAAAATTCGGCGCGCCTCTGATAACAAACGACGGCGTGACGATTGCTAAGGAAATAGAGCTTGACAACGCGTTTGAAAATATGGGCGCCCAGCTTGTCAAGGAAGTCGCCACCAAGACCAACGACGTGGCAGGCGACGGCACGACCACCGCCATCCTGCTTGCTCAGAGCATGATCCGCGAGGGCATGAAAAACGTCGCCGCGGGCGCGAACCCCATGATAATGAAAAAGGGCATCCAGCGCGCGGTTGAGGTCGCCGTGGAATCCATAAAAAGTTCCTCCAACGCTGTCGGCGGAACTCAGGACATCGCCCGCGTAGGAACCGTCTCCTCCGGCGACGAGACCATAGGCAATCTGATTGCCGAGGCTATGGACAAGGTTTCCAAGGACGGCGTCATCACCGTCGAGGAGTCCAAGACCGCCGAGACCTACAGCGAGGTAGTCGAGGGCATGCAGTTTGACCGTGGCTACATCACCCCCTACATGGTCACCGACACCGAGAAAATGGAGGCGGTCATCGACGACGCCCTCATCCTTATCACCGACAAGAAAATCTCAAACGTTCAGGAGATACTGCCCCTGCTTGAGCAGATCGTGCAGACGGGCAAGAAGCTTGTCATCATCGCCGAGGACGTCGAGGGCGAGGCCCTGTCCACCCTGATCGTCAACAAGCTGCGCGGCACGTTCACCTGCGTCTGCGTCAAGGCCCCCGGCTTCGGCGACCGCCGCAAGGACATGCTGAAGGATATCGCGGTGCTCACTGGCGGAGAGGTAATCTCCGACGAGCTCGGCCTTGAGCTCAAGGAGACCAAGGTCAGCCAGCTCGGAAAGGCCCGTCAGGTCAAGATTCAGAAGGAAAACACCATCATCGTCGACGGCGCGGGCAAGACTGAAGAGATCAAGGGCCGCGTCAACCAGATCAAGGCGGCGATTGAGGTCACCACCTCCGATTTCGACCGCGAAAAGCTCCAGGAGCGCCTGGCCAAGCTCTCCGGCGGCGTTGCCGTTATTAAGGTCGGCGCGGCCACCGAGGTCGAGATGAAGGAGAAGAAGCTGCGCATTGAGGACGCGCTCAACGCGACCCGCGCGGCTGTCGAGGAGGGGATAGTCGCGGGAGGCGGCGTCGTGTTCGTGAATGCGGTACCCGCTGTCGAGGCCCTGCTCAAGGATTCCCACGGCGACGAGAAAACAGGCATAATGTCCGTTATTCGCGCGCTCAGCGAGCCCATCCGCCAGATCGCGGGCAACGCGGGACTTGAGGGCAGCGTAATTCTTGAGAAGATACAGTCAGCGGGCAAAAAGGGCTACGGCTTTGACGCGCTCAATGAGCAGTATGGCGACATGATTGAGCTCGGCATCGTCGACCCGGCAAAGGTCACCCGCAGCGCCCTCCAGAACGCCGCGTCCATCGCCTCAATGGTACTCACCACCGAGAGCCTGGTGGCTGACAAGAAGGAGCCTCCCGCCCCGGCGGCCGCCCCCGGCGGCATGGGCGGCATGGATATGTACTGAGTTTTTAATAGAGCTGATGCCCCGCGCCAACGGCGCGGGGCATCAGCTTATATGAGCCGCGACAGCCACAATCTTGTCCGCCGCTATGTGCAGCGTCGGGCCTGCCCTGCGCCGCCTGACGTCTATTCCGGTGACAAGCACGAGCTTTGCCGGCGTCGCCTCGATCAGCAGCCCGGTAAACGGGGCGGCTCCTGCGGAAGTGAAGACCGATACGATTTTGCCGGTATGCTCGGCGTAAGGCGAGGAGCGACTTGCTTTTCCCCGCCTCAGGGGATCGCCGTAATTTCTCACTAAAAGCACCGCGAGCCCCCCTTTTTTCCCGGGATAAATTGAATCCATAAGAACCGAGGCCGTGCAAGGGAAACTGGCAATTCTCCATTTACAGCATATGATAAATAAAAGGCGTTCGTTACGTCTTTACGGAAAGGAGAGATATCTATGGCGTGCTACTATCGAGAGGATTCCCTCTGCGAGAATGATTCGATCAGGCGCACCCTGAACAGGAATACCGGAAGGGTGTGCACGGTCTTTACGGAAACCGGCGGGCGGGCCGGAGAGGGCTTTACCGGGCTGGTCGCGGATGTCAATGACGAGTCCTGCAAAATCATCACGGCCATGCCCTCCAGCAGTGAGCTCAGGCCGTTCGGTCGCGGCTGCGATGATTCAGACGACCGCCGCGGCTGTGGCTGCGGGAGGCGCAGAAGGGATCGGGGCGATGTGCTGGGAACGTCCTGCACCATACCGCTGGATAAGATAACCTGCGTGGCCGAGTCAACTCTGTAGAAATCTCAAATGCCTGAGGCACGGCTTTTGCCGCGCCTCTTTTTGTTATGCGAGTCCCACCATTCAAACGATTGCCGCAAATGTTTTCACAAAACCGCTGTTATGGGTGACGCGGAGTGTTGTAATTCGCGCATTGAAATGATATAGTATGACAAAAATCGTCAATACCCGCGGCGCGCGGCACTTCAAAAAAATGGGTGGTATTGATATGTATTCCGTATTTATCGGCGACGACAACGAGAACTGGCTCAACATACTCTCAAACGGGATAAATAAAGAGCCGGACTACAAGGTGGTGGCCAAGGCGGGCAATGGCAAAACGTCCATCGAGGTGATAGAGGAGCTGCGCCCTGATATAGTCATGCTGGACATAATAATGCCGGAATATGACGGGGTCTATATAGTCAATCACATCAGGACAGGTATGAATGACTACAACCCGATCATATATATCCTGTCAGGACTTGGGACTGACACGATAATCCGCGTGCTCAACGAGCTGCACGTGGATTATTACAGCCTCAAGCCGGTTTCCATTGAGGTGGTAGTACATAACCTCGGAGCAATGGTGAACAAGCGGTATCAGACCGGAGCAGTGCCGGAGGCAGCCGACTCCGGTCTTCCGGCGCGGCATGAGAGCATTGAGGAGTGCGTCAAAGGGATTGTCCGTCGATTCGGCATTGTGCCGAATCGTGTTTCAACACATTGCCTGGTCGACGCGCTGATATACTGCCTTGCGCATCTCGACAGCGATTATATGCTCACAAAGACCTTGTACCCCGAGGTGGCGAAAAAGCACGGCCTTAACAGCTCGTCGGTCGAGCGGAACATACGCCACGCCATATCCCAGATAGAAAAAAATCAGAGCGAGCTCTTCCGGAGGATATTCGCCTATTCCCCGTCCCGCAAGCTCACGAACAGTGAGTTCCTTTCCGTGGTGACAGATTATATTGGCAGGATGGAAAAGCAGCTTTAGTTTTTAATTAGTATGAGAGGGGATAAGCGTGTTCGACTTTGCTTTTGCGTATACAAGACAAATGCAGCTCATACTGTTGTTCGTAAATTTCCTGATAACCTTCGTATGCTTTTACGCGATAGCTGAGCTGATACTTACTGCATACGGGGAAAAGGCTTCGCGCGGGCGCAAGTCGCTGTTCGCGTTTTTCGTCGGCACACTGCTCAACAACGTCTGGACATACTGCATATATCTGCTCGGCGGTATGCTGTCGTTCAGCCCGGTCACCTACGCGCTCGTCACCGTCCCCAACCCGGTATTCGCTCTGCTGTATTATCTGATAGGCTTTAAGACGCTGGGACTGTCCCCGGCCCGGTCCGCAAGGCTTATGAGCCACGCCTACAGATATGTAATAGCCTACAAGACCCTCGCGCAGTTCACAGGGCGGCTGCTATTCCCTCAGCGCGCGGACAGGCCGTACAACTATTTGCTCGACGCCGTTTCGCTGCTGCTTATGACGGCGACAGTCCTGGCGCTCACTCTGGCAATGGTCTATACTATTAATAAGAGAAAAAATTTCATTGAGCTCCGAGACGCGATGTTTGTCAAAAGCGTGCCCGGGGAGATTGCTCTCAACTTCTTTTGGGCTGCGGTCATATACGGGCTCTACGTCGTCCCCGCGATTTTTATTATTGGGGACAGGCTATGGGGCTACCTCTTCCTGGCCGCCACAATCATTCTGATATTCGCCATAAATATTATGTGGGATATCATCAGCGTTTCCCAGTCCAAGCTCCAGAACAGCAACGCATACATCAGCGCCCTGCTGGAATCCACGTCGGAGTTCAGGAGCTTTAAGCACGACTTCAGGAACATTCTGCAGACATACGGCGGCTATATCGAAATAAAGGACTACGAAAAGCTGCGCCAGTACCACGAGACGGTTACGAACAAATCCCTGAACGCGGAGACAAAGCTGGAGCTCGCCAAGAAAATGGACGAATGCCCGGCCATTATATCTCTGCTGATAGATAAGCTTGGCTACGCGGACAGGCTGGGGGTGGATATCAGAATACAGATTCTTTGCTCTCTCAGTCTGCCCGACAATAACCTCGTAGCCGCCTGCCGCTGCATATCGCTCCTGCTGGACAACGCGATTGAGCACGCCGCCGAGTCCGTCAGAAGGGCGGTGGTGCTGTCCTGGAGCGAGAAGCCGAACGGCAACAGGCTCCTTGTAATCACAAACAGCACAAAGGACGGCGTAAACCCCGCCGAGCTCTGCGAGCACGGCGTTGCGGCAAAGGAGGGGCATACAGGCGACGGCCTCTCAGACGTCAGAAAAATGATCGCAAGCGATCCCCTCATGACCCTGAACATGACCTTCTGCCAGAACGAGTTCTGCGTATACATGGAAAGGTTTGTGATGTAGGCGGTCTCGGCCTGCGCCTAGACGACCTCTCCGCCCTCAAGGTATATGCGCGGGACCCGCTTTGACACAGCGCACAGTATCTCGTAGGGTATTGTCCCGAGCGCGTCAGACAGCTCACGGGCCGATATGTGAGCCTCGCCGTCGAAGCCGAACACGGTCGCGGCGTCGCCCGGGCGCACCCCGGGGATATCGGTCACGTCGACCATGCACATGTCCATGCATATCCGCCCGACCTGCCGGGCTCGTCTGCCGCGCACCAGCATGTCGGCGCACCCGGACAGCCCGCGCATAAAGCCGTCGGCGTAGCCGATAGACACGGTGGCTATAAGCCTCTCGCCCGAGGCCCTCCAGGTTCTGCCGTAGCTGACGCTCTCCCCCTCGCCGGCGCGGAACACATGTGTGATCGCCGCCCTGAGGGACATGACGGGCAGCAGCTCCGTCCTCCTCTCGGCGTCGAAGGGCTCGTAGCCGTACAGCAGCAGACCTGGGCGCACCATTTCGAAACCGGCGGAGGGGCAGTTGACCAGACCCGCGCTGTTGGAGCAGTGGCGGATGAGCGGAGCTCCTCCGAGGCGCACATATTCGTCCGTAGCCCGCTCAAACAGGGCTGCCTGAGCGAGGGTAAACTCTTTTTCGCTTTTGTCGTCCGCGGAGGCGAAATGCGTGAACGCCCCGGTGACTGATATTCCAGGCAGCGCCGCGATTTCCGCCATCGTCCCGGCGGCCCTTGCCGCGCCGCTCCCGAGGGCGTCGACTCCCAGCCGGCGCATCCCGGTGTCCAGCTTGACATGGACATTGACGGTCTCCCCTGACAGCGCGGCGGCGTACTGCCGTGCCTTTTCGACGCTGCTGACCGCAAGAACGACATCTTTTCCGGCAAGCCCCATGACCGCCTCGGTCGGTGCGTCCCCGAGCAGCATGATTCTCTGAGTTATCCCATGCTCGCGGAGCTCCAGCGCCTCTCCCGCCGAGGTGACCGCGAATATCTTCGCGCCAGCGGAGGCGAGTGCCCTCGCTATCCTGACCGCTCCGTGCCCGTAGGCGTCCGCCTTTATAACGGGCATGACGAGACTGCCACCGGCCAACCTGTGGGCGGCATTGAAGTTGTGTATTAGATTGTCAAGGTTGATTTCCGCCCACACCCTGTGCGGGGCGGTTTGAGCGCGTGCCGTCATTGTGTTCCTCCGGTTATTTGACAGGTTGCTACTTCCCCGCCGGAGGCGGGGAAGTAGCAACTGTATTACTCCGGCAAATCAAGCCTGCCTAGTTTACCACTGATAAGTGCCGGAGAAATAATATCCACTATATTCAGCAGAGGGTGGCGTATATGACCGCCTTTATCGTATGCATCCGGTTTTCGGCCTCGTCGAACACGACCGACTGACGCGACTCGAACACCTCGTCGGTCACCTCCATCTCGGACAGGCCGAATTTCTTAAATATATCCGCGCCGACAGACGTTTTTATATCGTGAAAGGCGGGCAGGCAGTGCATAAACACGGCGTTATCAGAGGCCGCGTCCATGACGGCCCTGTTCACCTGATAGGGGCGCAGCCGCCTGACGCGCGTCTCCCATACCTCCTCCGGCTCGCCCATCGAGACCCAGACGTCGGTGCAGACTATATCGGCGTCTTTGGCCCCTTTGGAAACGTCCTCGGTAAGCCTGACGGAGCACCCGTTTTCGTCGGCCAGTGCGCGGCACGCGTCGACAAGGGATTTTTCCGGGAAAAGCTCGGACGGGGAGCAAGCGGTGAAGTTCAGGCCCATCTTCGAGCAGGCCACCATCAGGGAGTTGCCCATGTTGTTGCGCGCGTCGCCCATGTAGGTCAGCGACAGACCCTCCAGCCGGCCGAATCTCTCCTCAATCGTCAGTAAATCCGCCAGCATCTGGGTGGGGTGGAACTGGTTTGTAAGCCCGTTCCAGACGGGCACCCCGGCGTACTCCGCGAGGGTCTCGACTATCTCCTGGTCATAGCCGCGGTACTCGATGCCGTCGTACATGCGCCCGAGTACGCGCGCCGTGTCAGGGATGCTCTCCTTCTTGCCCATCTGTGACGAGCCCGGATCGAGATAGGTCACGGCCAGCCCCAGATCCGCGCCCGCGACCTCAAAGGCGCATCTCGTCCTGGTGGAGGTCTTCTCGAAGAGCAGCACTATGTTCTTGCCCTCCAGCTGCCTGTGTCTTATCCCGGCCCGCTTAAGCTCCTTGAAATTTTTGGATAGATCAAGCAGGTAGCGTATCTCCTCCGGAGTGTAGTCCAGAAGCTTTAAAAAATGTCTTCCCCTTAGGTTTACCGGCATTATATGTCACTCCTCCGTGCAGACGTTTGGCTTATATCTGTTTTACCACGCCGGGAGAGTTATGTAAAGTCTTTTGTGCGGCGGAGAGGGTGTTGTGCACTGCCGCGCTTTGTATTGACATTCACAAACATACGTACTATAATATGAGCTGTCAAAAAACTGTTATGCAAGCTTATGATAATATGATATAATCTTTCACGGTGAGCCTAATGATAAAAAAAATCGCCCTGACGCTTGCGCTGCTTCTCATTCTCTCCTCCTGCGCGTTCGACGCCGAGGGGGTTATGAAAGCTCCCAAGCCGCCGATACTCATTGAACGACTCAAGGGGACGCTGACCAAGCTGGTCGACGACAAAACAGAATATGTCTCTCCCGAGTCCGGCGCCAATCGGCAGGCGGTTCAGACAAAGGATTTAAACGGGGACGGCGTCGAGGAGGCGCTTGTGTTTTTGCGCTCCAAGGTGGATCGCGTTCTCAGCGTGCACATTTTCACCCTTGACGGCGACGAATATGAGCAGACCGGACTTATCGTAAACGAGGCGGACACGATATACAGCGTAGCCTATTCGGACTTGACCAGCGACGGCAATCTTGAGCTGGTCATAGGCTGGCGCAAGGAAAGCCTGAAACTGCTGACCGCCCACGCAGTGGACGGCCAGGCTGTACAGCTGATGTCCTCCGACTACACAGAATACGCCCTCTTTGACATAGACGGAGAGGGCAACGACGAGCTTCTCCTGCTCAAGCTCAGCGCCGCCCAGCTTGAGGGGGTAGTTGATCTCTACAGCTATAAGGAGGGTCTGCTGGAGCAGACCTCCTCCGCCCAGATTTCAGCTGGGGCAAGCGAGCTCAGGCGCTCGCGCCAGGGTGTGCTGACTGACGGCGCAAAGGCGCTTTTTGTCACCTGCAAAAACGACAACTCAGAGTATATCACGGATATAATAACCGTGCGCGGTGGCGAACTCGTCAATGTTTCGCTGGTGATAGAGCACAGGGCCAGCGTTTACACAGTGAGTCCGCTGGAGATGTACCCCACCGACATAAACTCGGATGGGGTCACCGATCTGCCGATACCTCAGAAGCTTCCGCCATATGACCCGAACGCGGAAAACCCCGAGCCCGTATACACATATATCTGGAAAAACTACGACTCGTACGGAAGATCCCATGACGCCTTTGAGACCTATCACAGCACAAGCGGAAGCTGGTATTTTATGCTGCCCCCCGAATGGAGCGGAAAGCTTACCGCACACAGGATGGATGTCGCGGTTGGGCGCAGGGTGATTATCTTTTCCTACTGGCGTCCCGACATGCCGCCCATAGACCTTTTGACTCTTCAGGCCATTCAGAAATCGGCGGGCTCGGTGATAGACCCTGAGGGCAGGATACTGATCACGGAACGCTCGGATCTGGCGATTTACGCCGAGATAGACGAATCGGCCCCCACCCTGGATGGCTTTATGCTCACCCGGGAGGAGCTTGCCAAGAGAGTATTCTTCATATCGACGGACTGGCTTATGGGAGGTTAACAGAAGAGCGGGAGCCCCCGCACGTCGAGAAATAAGCCGAGCATGGTTGCGCAGCAAGCACGCGCAGGCTTATTTTGAGACTGCGCGCAGGGTCCGCCGCAGTAGGTCGAAGCCTACGTAGGCGGAACCTTAGCGCAAGCGGGGGCGGGAGCTTGACAATGCCGAAGAGCGGAGCCGGGCGGGACATCCCCCGCCGTATTATTACGCGGCGCGCCGGGGGCGTCGAGCCCTACAACATCACCGAGGAGCGCGGCTTGGCAACACCCCGGCAGAAAGGAATGGTCACAGACATGGCTAAAAAAGTGCTCGTAATAGAGGATGAGTCCAGCATCCGGAGCTTTGTGGTGATAAACCTCAAGCGCGGCGGCTACGAGGTAATCGAGGCCGAGACGGGGGAGGCCGGGCTTGAGCTGGCGTCGGCGAACCACGATCTCTCGGTCGCAATCATAGACCTCATGCTCCCGGGCATGGACGGCTTTGAGGTTTGCAGGCACATACGCGCCGCGGGCTCGAATATGGGCATCATCATGCTCACCGCCCGCACGCAGGAGATGGACAAGGTGACGGGTCTGATGACCGGAGCGGACGACTATGTGACCAAGCCCTTCTCCCCCACCGAGCTGATAGCCAGGGTGGACGCGCTCTGCCGCAGGATCGGCGGGGGGGCGGAACCTCAGGAGAACGGCGCCCCGGAGGTCATAAGGAGCTGGCCGTTCGTGCTGAATACCCGCAACCGCACGCTGGATAAGAACAACGAGCGCATCAAGCTGACCCAGGTGGAATACACCATCATGAAGATGTTCATGGACCATCCCGGGCAGGCGCTCAGCCGGGAGGAGATCATGAATCACGTATGGGGCTGGGACTACCTCGGAGAGCTTAAAATTGTCGACGTGAACATCCGCAGGCTGCGGATAAAGATAGAGGACGACACCGCGAATCCCGCATATATAACGACTGTCTGGGGATACGGCTACAAATGGGGAGCTTAAGGGAAAAACTCAAAAAGCTGCGCGCCCCGCGAAGGCCAGAACGCGGGAAGAAGAACGAGGAAAGGCGCAACCAGGGCATACGCCGGCGCTGGATGACAAACAGCCTCGGCGTTGTCCTGGTTGTCGTCATGACCGCGCTCGCGGCGTATATAGTCGTCATATCCAACACCTACTATTCCACGGTGCGGGCGGCGCTCGAGCCACGGGCAGCCTCCTGGGCATCCTTTTTCGGCAACTACAACAGCTCTTATGACACTTATTATACCTACGCCTCCGGGGTGGTCGCGAACTTTTCAGACAGGGACAGTATGGAGCTTCAGTTTATAGACACCAGCGGCCGGATACTCATGACCACAGCCTGGTACGGCGGCGGCCTCATAGTCCAGACCCCGGACGTAATAAGCGCTCTCAGCTCCTCTCAGGCGCAGACCTGGTCGGGGGACAACCCGCTGACCGGGGAAAGGGTCATGGCTGCCTCAGCGCCGCTGACCCTGTCCGACAGCCGCGTCATCGGCGTGATACGCTATGTGACCAGCCTTGCCCCTGTCGACCGCCAGATATGGCAGATGACCGGCATTGCCCTGCTGGTGTGTTTTGTCTTTGTTCTCGTGCTCGCCGCTACAAACCTCATATTCATACGCGGCATCGTAAGGCCGATACAGGAAATAAACGAGGCGGCAAAGCGCATTGCCGAGGGGCGCTACGGCACCCGCATTGAGAAGCACTACGATGACGAGATCGGGGAGCTCGCTGACAACATTAACCACATGTCAAGCGAGATAAGCATGGCCGAGCGGATGAAGACAGACTTCATATCCTCGGTATCCCACGAGCTGCGCTCCCCGCTGACCGCGATAAACGGCTGGGGTGAGACGCTACTCTCAGCCGACATAAACGACCCTAAGGAGATAAAAAAGGGTGTCAGCATAATGCTCAAGGAGACGATCAGACTGATAAAGCTGGTCGAGGAGCTGCTCGACTTCTCCCGCATGGAGGGCGGGCAGATGCGCGTCCAGCTTGACGAGCTCAATATAGCCGCGGAGCTTGAGGAGGTCGTGTACATGTACATGGACGCCATGCGCCGCGAGGGGATAAGGCTTGATTACCAGGTCTCCGGGGATATTCCTCCGGTAAAGGGAGACAGGGAGAGGCTGAAGCAGGTTTTCCTGAATTTGCTCGACAACGCCTCCAAGCACGGCGGCGAAGGCAAGCGGATAGACGTGTCCATCTGGCGCACCGTCGACGACGTGGCGATACTGGTGCGCGATTACGGGCCAGGCATACCGCCGGAGGAGCTGCCGCACATAAAGTATAAATTCTACAAGGGCACGTCCAAGGCGCGAGGCAGCGGAATAGGGCTGGCGATAAGCGATGAGATAATCCGCCTGCACGACGGCGAGCTGACGATAACCAGCGAGCTTGGTAAGGGCACTGAGGCGCTGGTCACAATCCCGGTGTACGAGAGGGCGGGGGAGTAGGGGCGGTCGGTTTCGGTACGTTATTCTTGCTATAACGGCCATTGTTTGATAGAATTATTTAATTCAGGCAGAAGCGCAGCCGGATTTCCCCGTTCCCTGCAGGGGCAAACCTTGTGTTTGCCCGGAGATCACCGCATATTGAACCCAGGGCTGAGACAAGCTCCGCCCTTGCGGAGCACAGCATTCAGCGCATACATAACACACCACAAATTCTCCTCCGGAGGCTGATATGAGTAAAAAGAACTTCAAAACCACGATCGGCGGGCAGGCCCTCATTGAGGGCATCATGATGCGCGGCCCGCAAAAGACGGCGATAGTCGTGCGGGCCCCGGACGGGATACAGTCCAAGGTGGAGGAGACCGTGTCCCCCAAGAAGAAGTACCCGGTGCTGGGCGTCCCGTTTATAAGGGGTGCCGTGAATTTCGCGCTCTCCATGAAGATAGGCATGTCGGCGCTGAACTACTCGGCCTCCTTTTTCCCGGAGGACGAGGACGCGGAGCCTAGCAAGTTTGACAAATGGCTTGAGGCGAAGCTGGGCTCAAAAAAGGTGGAGAAGCTCATCATCGGTGTCGCAATGGTGCTGGGCATTCTGCTGGCGGTCGGGCTGTTCACGGTGCTGCCTACATTCCTGGGCTCGCTGCTGAGGCCCGCGCTGGGCGACGGCTTTTTGCGCAACCTGGCCGAGACGCTGATAAGGCTGTTGCTGCTGCTGGGCTATATGGTGCTGGTCTCCCGGATGAAGGACATACAGCGCGTGTTCTCTTACCACGGCGCGGAGCACAAGACGATAGCCTGCTACGAAGCGGGGGATGAGCTCACGGTTGAAAACGTGCGCAGGTTCACCCGCATGCATCCCCGCTGCGGGACAAGCTTCCTGCTGACCGTCGTCATAATAAGCCTGTTTGTGTTTTTGATAACGCAGTCGCTCTTCGCCTCGCTGGCGTGGGCCAACCCCGTCATCCGCGTGCTGATAAGGCTGGCCATGCTGCCGTTTGTGGTCGCGATCAGCTATGAGCTGAACCAGCTGATAGGCAAGCACGACAACGCCCTGACCCGCTTTCTGCGCGCGCCGGGGCTGTGGATGCAGAACCTGACCACCCGCGAGCCGGACGACTCGATGATTGAGGTGGGCATAGAGGCCCTGAAGCTGGTCGCCCCGGAGCGTGAAGGCGACGACGCCTGGGGAACAGAGTGAGATGCTCACCGTCAACGACCTGTACCTGAAGGCCCGCCGGGCCCTGGCCGACGCTGGGGTTTCCATGCCGGAGCTTGAGGCCCGGGAGCTCGCGGGGCTGGCGGCGACGATAAAAGCCGGGGACGTCATGGCGCAAAGCTGGAAATACGCGCCCGAGGCCGCCGGTGACAGTCTCGATAAGCTGCTGGGGCTGCGCCTGGCCGGGACTCCGCTGGCCCACCTGCTGGGCGAGTGGGATTTTTTAGGGCTTACGCTGAAGGTCACCCCGGACGTGCTGATACCGCGAAGCGACACGGAGACGCTGGCCCTGGAGACAGTTGAGCGCTGCCGAGCGGCCGGGGCGGAGCCGAGGCTGCTGGATCTGTGCTCCGGGAGCGGCTGCGTCGGGCTGTCAGTCGCAAGCCGGCTGTCGGACGCGAGAATAACCTTCTGCGATATTTCGGAGCGCGCGATGGACATCGCGCGCGAAAACTGCCGCCGCTTTGACGGCACCGGCTTTGGCGGCATTTTCAGTTTTGTGCTGGCGGACGCGCTCGCCGCGCCGCCGAGGGCGTTGCGCGGCTTCGACGCGATAGCCTGCAACCCGCCATACATCGCGGACGCCGAGTGGGAGTCCCTCGACCGAGGCGTTAGGGACTACGAGCCCAAGTTGGCTCTTGTCGGCGGCTCGGACGGGCTGGATTTTTACCGCGCTGTGGCGTGCCTCTGGAAAAACTGCCTGTGCGCAAACGGCTCGCTGCTGTTCGAGGTCGGCGCGGGGCAGGCGGACGGCGTCGCCGGGATAATGTCGGCGGCGGGGTTTTCGGATATCGTCAAAATTCCGGACCTGTCCGGAGTTGAGCGTGTCGTCGCCGGGCTTCGGCGGCGCAGGAGCTACAGGCTGACCGGGAGAAGGATTGCTTCGCTGGATAAGTAAAAATCTCGCAGAGAGAAATGTTTATGTCACTGAGGTTTAAATATGAAGAATATACTGCACGTCAAAATAGAAGACGTCCCCCGGAGACACAGAAACGAACATGTCGATTACGAGTATTTCCGAAGGGTTTTGGTTCCCATCGGAACGGCGGAGCAGTGCAATATATCGATTTTGGAAATCCCCCCGGGCAAATCGGCGTATCCGTATCATTACCATGTGAAAAACGAGGAGATATTCTATATTATCAGCGGTCAGGGAGTTTTAAAGACCCCCTCCGGTGAAAAACCGGTTGCTGCCGGTGAGGTCATCTACTTCCCGGCAAACGAAAACGGCGCGCACAAGCTGACGAATTCCTCCGATACCGAAATGCTTGTTTATATGGACTTCGACACCAGCCATGACCTTGACGTCTGCTTCTACCCGGATTCCGGCAAAATAGGCGTATGGGGCAAGGGGATAGATCAGCTTTATGAGGCGGATGAAACTGTCGAGTACTATGAGGGCGAGTAGGTTTCAGGCGACAAGAAATGACTTTTGAAAAAAAGTACCCGTATATGAAAAAGTCAAAGCCGCTTGAAAGCGTGGAGGAGCCCTCGTTTTTTGACGATGTAAGAACGCTTAGTAAAAAATAGGCGTTTGCGGGAAGATTATTTATATAATGTGCAGGAGGCAAAATGTTGAAAAAATATAAAGTTGCAGCAATGCTTATGATAATACATGGTGGCTTTATGGAATTAGGTGGATGCCTTGCGCTAATTCCTGTTTTAATATTTGGAAGCAGTAGTTTTGAAATGGCAAAGTATTTTTCATTCATTGTGCCATATCTTCAAGATAATCTATATCTGATGATAGCTATGGGCGGTATATTTGGTTCAGTACGTCTTGTTGGTGCAATAGGACTACTTAAAAACAGAATGTGGGGACTTGTTCTTTCTGTTATTAATTGTGTAATTACAATGGCGCTGATGATTTTTATGTTGCCCGCAGGAATCATGGATGGTATATTAGCATGTGCCGCACTTATATTAATATTAACATCCTATTTCGAAAAAAAGAAAATAGTTGAGTAAGAAAATAAGCATTTGCTTCTATTCAACACTTTACACCGACGCCTTAGGCGTCCAAACATAAAACAACCGATCAACATAAAAGGAGAACACACATATGGACAAGCAGAAGGCCCTGGGCACGGCGATCGAGCAGATAGAGAAGCAGTTCGGGAAGGGCTCAATCATGCGCCTGGGGGACACGACCGGGCTCCAGATAAGCAGCATCCCCACCGGCTCGCTGGGCCTGGACCTGGCGCTGGGAATCGGCGGGCTGCCGCGCGGCAGGATCGTTGAGATATACGGCCCGGAGTCCTCGGGCAAGACTACGCTGGCGCTGCACGCGATAGCCGAGGCCCAGAAGGCGGGCGGGGAATGCGCGTTTATAGACGCGGAGCACGCGCTCGACCCGGTGTACGCGTCGGCGCTGGGCGTCAACATAGACTCCCTGCTTGTCTCGCAGCCGGACAACGGCGAGCAGGCGCTTGAGATCGCCGACGCGCTGATACGCTCCGGCGCGGTGGACGTGATCGTTGTCGACTCGGTGGCGGCGCTGGTGCCGCGGGCCGAGCTGGAGGGCGAGATGGGCGACAGCGTCATGGGCCTGCACGCTCGCCTGATGAGCCAGGCGATGCGCAAGCTGGCGGGCGCGGTGTCCAAGACGGGCACGATCGCGATATTCATCAACCAGCTCCGCGAGAAGGTGGGCATCGTGTTCGGCAACCCCGAGGTGACGACGGGCGGCAGGGCGCTGAAGTTTTACGCGTCCGTGCGCATCGATGTGCGCAGGATAGACTCGATAAAGAACGGCACCGAGCTGGTCGGCAACCGCACCAGGGCCAGGGTGGTCAAGAACAAGACCGCGCCGCCGTTTAAAGAGGCGGAGTTCGACGTAATGTACGGCAGGGGCATCTCGCGCGAGGGCGAGCTGGTCGACATGGGGCTGAGGCTCGGGCATGTGCAGAAGAGCGGCACCTGGTTCAGCATGGGGGAGACAAGGCTCGGGCAGGGCAAGGACGCCGCCAAGCAGTATTTCAGAGACAATCCCGAGGAGGCCGCCGGACTTGAGAAGCTGATACGCCGCGACGCTGCCCTGCTCACCCCGGAAAAGCGCGGTGGCAAGGCGGAGATACCGAAGGCCAAGCCGGTCGCCGTCGAGGCGGACTGATAACAAATGCCTTCAAAACAAAAGAGCGCCCGCGAGGCGGCAGCTGCCATGCTTGCCTCCTGGGCGTACGCTTCTCAAACGGTCTGCGAAAGGCTTATCGAGAAGGGCTATTCCGGGGAGGACGCTGCCGAGGCGGTGGCGTGGCTTAGGGGGATGGGCTATCTGGACGACGACGCCTACTGCGCGTCGGTGATACGCTCGCAGCGCTCAAAGGGCTACGGCCCCAGGCGGATATCGCTCTACCTCCAAGCCCACGGTATTTGCAGGGAAAACGCGGAGCAGGCGCTGGAGGGAGCTTTCGGCGGGGATGAGTCACGGGATAAGACCGTGCGGGCGATAGACGAGTTTTTGAGGAAGCGTGCCGGAGAAAACCCGGACAGGGCAATGAGGGATAAGCTGGCCGCCGCGCTCCTGCGCCGGGGCTTTGAATACTCTGATATACGGGCGGGGCTGGAGAGACTGGAGGAGTAGAAGAACGGAGAACCAACCTATGAAAAAGATATGCCTGACCTTCCTGTTTTCCCTCGTACTGTCCTCGGGGGTTCTGCTTTCTTGCTCAACCGAGGCGCTGCAAACACCAGGGACGAATGCAAGGTCATTTACAGCCCCGACGTTGACCGACTCGCCCGTTCCGGTGTCATCTCCGACGGCGCTTCTGGCATGGCAGGACGCTTATGCGGAATTTTTAAGAGAAAATATACCGATAAGCGAGGTCGATTTAGACGCGTTAGCCGAGGCCTCGGATGAGGAAGTGCGGTTTGGCGCGTTCTTGGCGGGAGGCTATCCAATCAAACCGCTTTTTTATCTTTATGATATTGATAACGATGGAATCCCAGAATTGATATACATAGACGCCGAAACAAGTTATGATGCCGATGTATATTCATATCAAAACAATTCAATTTCAAAAATTGGCAGTATCAAGTTTTCTCCCTTTGGAGGTCTTGGCGCACCTACCGATAAAGGTGAAGGATTATACAGCGACATTGGTTACAAAAGGCATAGCGGAGAAATATACTTTTATGACTTGAACAGCGGTGTTTTATCGGGGCAGATGGTTTTGGAATTTAACAATCAACCGGAGATATCTATGTCAGAACCCGGTTTACCATACTCTTTTGATAACTTTGCATGGTTAGATTACCATGAAGTCGCGGAAGAAACCATCGAAAAGGTGATTTATGGGGGCATATGGGGGCACCATACATAAAAGGTCTGAGGAAGAACCCTCTCGCCTTCCTGCAAAACCTGTCCATTGTAAATACTATCAACCCAAAGGAATGGTCAAATGAAAATCGCTATGGTCGCGCTGGGCTGCGCGAAAAATGTGGTCAACGCCGAGCAGATGCTGTACCGGCTCGCCGAGGCGGGGCACGAGCTTGTCGAGGACGTGTCAGAGGCCGGGGCGGTGGTGGTGAACACCTGCGGCTTTATTGAGAGCGCCAAGCAGGAGTCTATAGACCAGATTCTTGAGCTGGCGCAGTTTCCGTGCAAAATAATCGTGTCCGGCTGCCTTGCGCAGAGGTACGGGGACGAGATATTCTCCGAGCTCCCCGAGGTCTCCGGGCTGGTCGGCTGCGGAAGCTTTGACGAAATTGAAAAGGCCGTCTCCGGGCTGGAAAACGGCGCGGAGCGGGTCAGGCTCATGGGGGAGCTGGGCGGGGATGATCTTTCGGCCCCGCGCGTGCTGACCTCACCCCCGTGGACGGCATATATTAAGATAGCGGAGGGCTGCGACAACCGCTGCTCCTACTGCGTCATCCCGTCCCTGAGAGGGCCGTTTCGCAGCCGTGAGCTTGAGGATATCGTCTCCGAGGCGCAGGCGCTTGCCGCGGACGGCGCGAGGGAGCTCATCATCATCGCGCAGGACACGACCCGCTACGGGCTGGACATTTACGGCGAGCGGCGGCTTCCGGAGCTTCTGGAGAGACTGTGCGCCATAGACGGCATTGAGTGGCTGAGGCTGCACTACCTGTATCCCGAGGAGATTGACGGCACGCTGATCGATGTCATCGCCGCCCAGCCCAAGATACTGCGCTATCTCGACATACCGATACAGCACTGTAACGACAGGCTTTTGACGGCGATGAACAGGCGGGGAAGCAAGGCGGAGCTGACGAAGCTCTTCAAACAGCTTCGGGATAAGCTCCCCGGGCTGGTGCTCAGAACCTCGCTGATAGTCGGCTTTCCCGGAGAGACAGAGGAGGAATTTGAGGAGCTCTGCGCTTTCCTGCGCGAGATGAGGATCGAGCGGGCGGGGGTGTTCCCCTATTCCCCGGAGGAGGGGACTCCGGCGGCGGAGCTTAACGGACAGATCCCGGAGGATGTGAAGCTCGCCAGGGTCGAGGCGGTGCAGCGGATACAGGAGGAAGTTATGGAGGCATACAACGCCTCTGTGCTCAAAGAGACGCTGACCGTGCTGACAGAGGGTTACGACAGACACGCCGGGACATACTACGGCAGGAGCTTCGCGGACTCTCCCGAGGTGGACGGCAAGGTGTTTTTCAGCTCAAAGGCCCGGGTGGCTCCGGGGGATATGGTCACGGTGCAGGTGACGGAGGTCATGGACGGGGATTTGTTCGGGAAGGCGCTGGGGACAGCCGAGAATCCCGCGCGATGAACAGAGGACGAATACTATAACAGACAGACGGGCGAACACGGCTTGCCCGTACTTTCCCGGGGGAGGCGCTTATGACAGCCGCTAACTGGATAACACTGAGCCGTATCATGCTGATACCGCTCTTCATGGTCTCGATGAGCTCGGCGTGGCCGTACTCAAGCATCATCGCGCTCACAATTTTCATAATCGCGAGCCTGACCGACGGCATAGACGGCTATGTAGCTCGAAAATTCAACCAGGTGACCACCTTCGGCAAGTTTATGGACCCTCTCGCCGACAAGCTGCTTGTCGCGGCCGCGATCATCTACTTCGTGCAGGACGGCAAGATGGCCGCCTGGGCGGCCATTATCATCATAACCCGCGAGTTCGTGGTGACCTCGCTGCGAATGGTGGCGGCGGCCGAGGGTGTCGTGATCGCTGCCGGGATGTCCGGCAAGATAAAGACAACGGTGCAGATCGCCTGCATCGTTTTTCTGCTGACCCCGCTGTACAGCGCCACAATAGCCTCGAGCCAGGTGACGTGGGGAAACGTCGTCGTATGGATAATGGTTGCCGTGACGGTCTGGTCCGGCATAGACTATCTCGTGAGCCACAAGGATTTGATAAAGGCGAAATAGGGGCGATTCTTAATCGCCCGCCGACGTATAACATATTTGAGGAATCCTGAAATGTTTGACGATATCAAGGAAGATATACGCTCGATAATGGAGCGCGACCCGGCGGCCCGCAGCTTCTGGGAAGTCTATTTCCTCTATCCAGGCATTAAGGCGCTGAGGGCTTACCGCCGCGCGAGAAAGCACTGGCTGCGCGGCCATTTCTTCACAGCAAGGTGGATTTCGGAGCGCAGCAGAAGAAAAACCGGGATAGAAATACATCCCGGCGCGAAAATAGGCAAGGGACTGCTGATAGACCACGGTTCGGGCGTCGTGATCGGCGAGACAGCCGAGATTGGCGACTACTGCACGATATACCAGGGAGTCACGCTGGGCGGCACCGGCAAGGACAGCGGCAAGCGCCACCCGACTCTCGGCGACCATGTGATGGTCGGCTCCGGCGCCCGTGTGCTGGGGCCGTTCAGGGTGGGCGACCACGCGAAGATCGCGGCGGGCGCCGTTGTGCTGGAGGAGGTTCCGGACTATGCGACCGCGGTGGGCGTCCCAGCCCGGGTGGTGAAGGTCGGCGGCCAGAAGATCCAGCCTCTGGATCAGGTGCATATGCCAGACCCGGTGGCGCAGGAGCTGTGCAGGCTCCAGGTCAGGCTGGAACAGCTGGAGGCAAGACTGGAAGGTCAGGAAAGATAGCTATTTGTTGCCCCCGCCGGTGGCGGGGGCAACAAATAAATTACATTTTCAGAGAGGCGCGGTTTGTCAGTATGAGACTTTACAACACAATGACAAGGCAAAAGGAAGAGCTGGTTCCGATCACCGAGGGGCATATCGGCATGTACTGCTGCGGCCCGACCGTCTACCAGTTCGCGCATATCGGCAACATGCGCACCTATATCTTCATGGATATACTGCGCAGGGCAATACACCACAACGGCTACACGCTTACGCACGTGATGAATATTACGGACGTGGGGCACCTGGTGAGCGACGCGGACGACGGCGAGGACAAGCTTGAGAAGTCGGCCAAGAGCCAGAACAAGACCCCGTGGGAGATCGCCGAATACTATACCGGCGTGTTCATGCGGGACATCGCTGAGCTGAACGTCGCAAGGCCGGAGCTCACCCCCAAGGCCACCGAGCACATCCCGGAGATGATCGAGTTTGTGCGGGGGCTTATCGCGAACGGCTACGGCTACGAGACCTCGGACGGCATTTACTTCGATGTGCAGAAGCTCCCGGACTACGGCAAGCTGTCGCGGGCGAATCTGGAGGACCAGATCGCGGGCGCGCGGGTTGAGGTCAACCTCGAAAAGCGCCACCCGGCGGATTTCGCGCTCTGGAAAAAGGCGCCGCCCGAGCACATCATGCAGTGGGAGTCCCCGTGGGGCATGGGCTTCCCCGGCTGGCACATCGAATGCTCAGTCATGTCAAGGAAATACCTGGGAGATAAATTTGACATACACACCGGCGGGGTCGACCACATCCCGGTGCACCATGAGAACGAGATCGCGCAGTCCGAGGGCTATCTCGGGCATTCGGCCGTCAACTTCTGGGTGCACGGCGAGTTCATGATGGTGGACGGAGGCAAGATGTCCAAGAGCCTGGGCAACGTTTACACGGTGGAGGAACTGAAGGCGCGGGGCTACAGCCCGTTGCACTTCCGCTATCTCTGCCTGAACGCGCACTACCGCAACAAGCTCAACTTCACCTGGGAGGGTATGGACGCCGCGAAGACGTCTTATGAGCGGCTGGCCGCCGCCGTCCACGCCCACAAGGGGGCGGGCGATGTCGGCGAAGCAGCGCTTGAAGATTATAAGAAGCAGTTCTTTGACGCCGTGGATGACGACCTGAACGTCCCCAAGGCGCTGGGCATCCTCTGGAATATGGTCCGCTCGCTGGAAAAATCCGATGAGATATACACCCTCGCGCTGGAGTTTGACAAAATCCTCGGCCTTTCGCTGGATATCCCGCCCTCGGACGGGGACGCCGGGGAAATTGACGCCGAGGTTGAGGCGCTGATCGAAAAACGCCAGGCAGCGCGCAAGGCCAAGGACTTCGCGGAATCGGACAGGATACGCGACGAGCTCAAGGCAATGGGCATACTGCTGGAGGACACCAAGGACGGCGTGAAGTGGAAGAGGGGGTAACCCTGTAGGGCGCGGCATCCTTGACGCGCCGCCTCCGCGTCCCCGTTCCATGTAGGGGCGACCGTCCCCGGTCGCCCGCCGTACCCAGATACCCCAAGGCTTTGATGACGGCGCGCCGGGGGCGTCGCGCCCTACGGGGGAATTCCCCGCGTCCCCGTTCCATGTAGGGGCGACCGTCCCCGGTCGCCCGCCGTACCCCGGCATCCCAGGTTTGATGACGGCGCGTCTGGGAAGCCGCGTCCTACATAAATTACAGGAGGCCGTGCACATGAGAAGAAAGGTTTTCAGCGTTGTTCTGGCCCTGGTCATGGCGTTGGCGGCCGTGCCGCAGGCGGCGATTGCCGCGCCCGGCGACGTTATAAGCTTTCCCGACGCTAACTTCGAGGCCGCGGTGCGGGTGGTGATCGGCAAGCCGACCGGGGCGATTACGAAGGGCGATGTGGCGGAGGTTACCGAGCTGGATGTCAGTGAGCGTAATATAGCTGATTTGGCAGGAATTGAGCATTTTACAGATCTAAAATGGCTCGATTGCACAGACAACCAACTGACGGCGCTGGATGTGAGCAAAAACACGGCGCTGACCGTGTTCGGTTGTGGCGGTAACCAACTGACAACGCTGGAGGTTAGCAAAAACACGGCATTGACATGGCTCGGTTGTTTTGGCAATCAATTGACAGCGCTGGATGTGAGCAAGAATACGGCGCTGACGGGTCTCTATTGCGAAAATAGCCAACTGACCGCGTTGGACGTTAGCAAGAACACGGCATTGGAATCGCTCTTTTGCGGATGGAATCAACTGACTATACTGGACATAGGCAAAAATACGGCGCTGATATCTCTCCATTGCAGGAGCAATAAGCTGACTGCGCTGGATGTGAGTAAAAACATGGCGTTGGATATGCTCTGGTGCCAGGACAACCAGCTGACCACACTGGATGTGAGCAAAAACACGGCGCTGATAGGACTCTGTTGCGAAAACAACCAGCTGACTGTGCTGGACGTAAGTAAAAATACAGCCCTGAGAGAACTCTGGTGCTACAACAACTACTTCCCTTCCAAATCAGCCATCATCGGGCTTGATGAAAGCAAACTGGATGTTTTTGAGTTCATTCCGCAAAAGTCTTCTGTCCCCAACCTCAGCACCGCCTCCACTTGGGCCGCAGACCACATCAAATTAGCCTACGCCAAAGGCTTCCTGCCCGCCGAGCTTCAAAACAACTACCAAGTCCCCATCACCCGCGGAGAGTTCGTGCGTCTGGCCATGAGCTGGCTTCGCTATTACACCGGCCAATCCGACGACGAGCTGCTGGCCTCGCGCGGCCTCACGCGCGGCGCGTTCTCCGACACAGCCGACCCGGTTATTCTCGCGGCGGCGGCGCTGGGCATCACGGCGGGCGTCGGCAACGGGAATTTTGGGGTGGACGGCCAATTCAACCGCGAGCAGGCCGCGGTCATGCTGGCAAATGTGTTTAGGATTTTGGGCGAGGATACCGAAAACGCGCCGGAGTACGGGTTCACGGATATAGAGACGGCGTCGGAGTGGGCGCGGGGCGCGATCAACTACGCCGCTGACACTGGCGTCATGGCCGGCGTCGGCGGGAACCGCTTTGACCCCAGGGGAACGTTCAGCCGCGAGCAGAGTATTATTGTGTTCAATAAGATGGGGTGAGGTATGCGTGAAGGAGTTGCCGGTTAGAAAACACCCACGGTTGACAGATTATGATTATAGCGCAAAAGGCGCATATTTCATCACGTTCTGTGTGAAAGACAGGCACGAACTGCTGGGCAAGCTTGTAGGGCGCGACGCCCCCGGCGCGCCGACATCTAAATTAAATGCCCCCGGCGCGCCGACCGTCAAATTATCGGAACATGGGAGAATTATTGACCGTGAAATAATGAAAACACCATCGTATTATACAAACGTGTTCATTGACAAGCATGTTGTTATGCCGAATCATGTGCATATGATTATTATTGTTGCGGATGGCGCGCCGAAGGCGTCTAATTTAACGACCGGCGCGCCGGGGGCGTCGCGCCCTACGATGCTGATTCCGTCCATAATATCCGCGATAAAGCGGAAAACAAATAAGGCCTTTGGGTTTGATATGTGGCAGACCTCGTACCACGACCACATCATCCGAAATGAAGATGAATACAACCATATCTGGCATTACATCGACGAAAACCCCGCGAAATGGGCGGAGGATGAATATTACGGGGCATAGTCAGCATTTTTCCCGGCGCGCCGAGGGCGTCGCGCCCTACACACAGGAAATTTACGAGGTGAGCGTAAGCATGGATATTATGGTCGTGGACGGCAACAGCATCATCAACCGGGCTTTTTACGGGGTGAAGCCGCTGTCCACCAAGGAGGGCGTACCCACCCACGCGGTCTACGGCTTTCTGGCGATACTGCGCCGCCTGCTGGACGACTACAAACCGGACGGGCTGTGCGTCGCGTTCGACCTGCCCGCCCCCACCTTCCGGCATAAGCTGTACGACGGCTACAAGGCCACCCGCAAGGGGATGCCGGAGGAGCTGGCGGTTCAGATGCCGCTGCTCAGGGAGGTGCTCGGGGCGCTGAATGTCCCCTGCCTGTCGCTGGAGGGCTACGAGGCGGACGACATACTCGGCACTCTCTCCGCTCGCTTTCCGGCGCGGGGCTCGTCCGTGTCGCTGGTTACCGGCGACAGGGACAGCTTTCAGCTGATCTCCCCCGACGTGCGCGTGCTGCATGTGGGCAACAACGCGACAAAGATCTGCGACGAGGCGGCGATCGAGGAGGCTTACGGCCTGAGACCGGCGCAGCTTATCGACTTGAAGGCCCTGATGGGGGACAGCAGCGACAACGTGCCGGGAGTTCCGGGGGTGGGAGAGAAGACCGCGCTTAACCTGATGCACCAGTACGGCGGGCTGGATGAGATATACGCCCATGTCGGCGAGATATCCGGCAAGCTCAAAGATAAGCTAGAGGCCGGCAGGGACATGGCGTATCTGTCCAAACAGCTCGTTACGATAGACACCGACGTCCCGGTCGAAGCCTCACCGGAGTCTGTCGCGCGCAAAAGCCCGGACGGGCAGGCGCTCCGGGCTCTGTTCACGAGGCTTGAGTTCACAAGGGCGCTGGATAAATGGCTGCCCAAGGAAGACAGGGGCGAGCAGCCGTCGCTGTTTGATGTCGAGGAGACCCCGCTGCCCGACGGAGTGGGGCGCAACGTCAAGGCGATGCTACGCGCCGAGCTGGACGCTGGAAAGCCGCTGACGCCCTACAGGGCGGACGTCTCCATCGCCGCATGGCTGCTCCAGGGCCCCGAGCGGGACTGGGGAGAGATGGAGGCGGAGCTGCGGGAGCAGGGCCTGTGGAAGCTGTTTGAGCTGGTCGAGATGCCGCTGTGCGAGGTTCTGGCCAGCATGGAGCACCTCGGCATAAAGGTTGACAGGCAGGCGCTTGTCGGGTACGGACAGGCGCTGGACGGCATGATAGTAAAAGTCGAGCGGCAGGTCTACGAGGACGCGGAGGAGGAGTTCAACATCGGCTCGCCCAAGCAGCTGGGGGCTGTCCTGTTTGAAAAGCTCCAGCTCCCGCACGGCAAGAAGAACAAGACCGGCTGGTCCACCGACGCGGACACGCTGCAAAAGCTGCGGCTTGCCCATCCGGTGGTGGACGGGGTGCTGGAGTACAGGGGGCTGACAAAGCTCAAATCGACTTACGCGGACGGGCTTTTGAAGGTCATGGACGCGCAGGATCATATCCACTCCACGTTTCAGATGACCTCGACGATAACGGGGCGGCTCTCCTCCACCGAGCCGAATTTGCAGAATATCCCGGTGCGCACCGAGCTGGGCGGCAGGCTGCGCGAGATGTTCATACCGTCCAAGCCCGGCTGGGTGCTGGTGGACGCGGACTACTCGCAGATTGAGTTGCGGGTGCTGGCCCACATCGCGGACGACGCCGCGATGAAGGCGGCGTTCCGCAGCGGGGAGGATATCCACGCGGTCACCGCGTCGCAGGTGTTCGGGGTGCCGCTCGACGCCGTGACGCCGACGATGCGCCGCCACGCGAAAGCGGTCAACTTCGGTATTGTCTACGGCATCTCCGCGTTCTCGCTCTCCGAGGATATCGGTGTGTCGGTGGCCGAGGCCAAGCGGTATATAGACAACTACCTGGAGCGCTTTTCCGGCGTCCGGGCGTATATGACGGACATAGTCGAGCAGGCGAAAGCCCAGGGCTATGTCACCACCCTGCTCGGGCGCAGGAGAAACCTGCCGGAGCTGAAATCGTCCAACTACAATCTGCGCTCCTTCGGGGAGCGGGCCGCGCTCAACACCCCGATCCAGGGCACCGCCGCCGACATCATCAAGCTGGCGATGGTGGCGGTCTACAACAGGCTGAGGGCGGAGAGGCTTGAGGCCCGCCTGCTGCTCCAGGTGCACGACGAGCTTATCGTCGAGTGCCCGGAGGCAGAGAGCGAGCGGGTCACGGCGCTGCTGCGCGAGGACATGGAGAACGTCTTCCCGCTCGACCCTCCGCTGGTGGCGGACGCGCACTGGGGGAGGAACTGGGCGGAGGCGAAGTAGAAGAGCGGAGCCGGGCGAGTCTAAAACTAAGCCCAAGGAGCTATTGATATGCACATCCTGTTTATCTGCACCGGCAACACGTGCCGCAGCCCGATGGCCGAGGCGATTTGCCGGGTGAGGCATCCGGACTGGATCGTTTCCTCGGTCGGTATAGCGGTTAGCCTGCCGCTTCCGGCGTCCACGAACGCCGCCGAGGCTGTGAGGGCGTACGGCGGGAACCTAGACAACCACATTTCCCGTCAGGTGACGGCGGAGCTGCTGGAGCAGGCCGACACTGTTGTGCCGATGACCTCGCATCACGCGCAGTTTATAAGGGTGCTGTTCCCGGACTATGCGCACAAGCTGCTCCCGCTGGGCGAGATTGCGGATCCCTTCGGCGGGGATATTGAGGAATACGCGCGCTGCGCTGAGAATATCAGCGGGCTGGTGGACAGACTGTGACGATAGTGCGCCTGAACGCGTCCCACATAGACCGGATGGCGGAGCTGGAGAAGCTCTGCTTCTCCGTGCCGTGGTCGCGCGGTATGATAAAGGACGAGCTGCAAAACGACATCGGCTACTACGTAGGGGCCGAGGAGGACGGGGCTCTTATCGGCTATGCCGGTATGCAGATTGTAATAGACGAGGGATATATTACAAATATTGCGGTCGATCCGGAGTATCGGCGCAGGGGAATAGCCGACGCGCTGCTGGCGGCACTCAGGCTCCGCGCCGGGGAGCGTGCGCTCAGCTTCATGTCCCTTGAGGTGCGGCGGAGCAATCTGCCCGCCCAGAGGCTCTACGAAAAGCACGGTTTTATTGCGGCGGGGGTGCGAAAAAACTATTACCGCAAGCCCCAGGAGGACGCGTTTATTATGACTCTCAACCTATGATTATGGCCGCCGGAGGCGGCCATAATCATAAATTTCTATCCAAGGGGCTGATGATATCCATGAACATACTCGCCTTTGAGACCTCCTGCGACGAGACGGCGGTCGCCCTTGTCAGGGACGGACGCCATGCGCTGTCCTCGGTGATATCCTCCCAGGTGGAGCTGCACGCCCTCTACGGCGGGGTGGTGCCCGAGGTGGCGTCCCGCAGGCATATCGAGACTATTGTTCCACTGACTGAGGCGGTTTTGAGCGCCTGCCCGGAAGAACCGGTGGACGCGGTCGCAGTCACCGCAGCGCCGGGGTTGATTGGTGCGCTGCTGGTGGGGGTCGGCTTCGCCAAGGCGTTCGCGCTGGCCCGAGGTCTGCCGCTGGTGCCGGTGCACCATATCAGGGCACATATCGCCGGGGCGTATCTTTCGTTCCCGGAGTTGGAGCCGCCGTTTCTGGCCGTGGTGGTTTCGGGCGGACATACCCTGCTGATGGACGTTCGGGATTACACGGATATGCTTGTGCTCGGCTCCACCGTGGACGACGCCGCCGGCGAGGCATTCGACAAGGTGGCGCGTGCGCTGGGCCTGGGCTATCCCGGGGGGCCTGCGATCAGCAAGCTGGCAGAAAAAGGTGATAACTCTCTGTATGTTTTGCCCCGTGCGATGCAGGGGGAGCTGGACATGAGCTTCTCCGGGCTCAAGACGGCTGTGATTCAGACGGCGCACAACGCCGCCCAGCGCGGACAGGAGCTGGACAGGGCCTCAATGGCGGCCTGTTTTGAGCGAGCCGTCTGCGAGACGATAGTGCCGAGAGCCGAAGCCGCTCTTGGAAGACTTAAGTACCGCCGGGTGGTTCTGGCTGGAGGGGTGGCCGCAAACAGGGCGCTGCGCGGGGCTATGGCGGCCGCGTTTGGCGGGGGTCTTTTTGTGCCCCCGATGGCCTATTGCGGCGACAACGCGGCGATGGTGGGCAGCCAGGGGTATTACGAGCTGATGGCTGGAAACACGTCCGGATGGGGCTTAAACGGGAGGGCAACAATGCCGGTCGGAGAGCGCTTTTGATTATTACAAATATAATTATGTAAACGAAGCAAGAGTCCCGCAAGAGTCTTGAAATTGCGTTTGGGGAGATAGCATTTAATGTAATTATGACGCGAACCCCTTATACTGTCCGCAAAATCAGAATGTGGACAACTCTGTGGAAAATGTGAATAACTCTCTGTTATTTAACATTATCTTCGCTCTTATGGTAACCGAAAGGTATGTTATGCTTGACTTTCGCATAGGCCTGTGATAAAGACCATGGGACGCTGAAAAAGGCATGTAGTCGCGCTTCTCAAAGGCGGCTACGGGTCTGTCCGCCTTTGTCAGCAGCCCGGAATTATGGAGGCGGCTTATGCGGCTTGGAATTATCTCAGGGCATACAAAAGAGGACTTTGAGCGCGCGAGGGATATGGGTCTTGGCTTCGTCGAGCTGCGAACCGCCGCGGGCGGGGACGCGGACAGCCTAATGGGGGCCGTGCCGGATATTCTTGGCTATATCGGCGAGACGGGCGTCGCGGCAGGTGTAGTGGCGCACCGGGACGCGGACGCGCTGGACGCCGCCGGGCGCATAAACGAGCGCTCGCTTGAGGAAACCGTGAAGCTGATAGACGTCTGCGCACTGCTTGAGTGCCCCGTGATAAGCCTTGGCTGCGGTCGCGCGGACGGGGTATCCCTGCTGAGAAACGCCGAAAACGCGGTTCGCTATTTTTCGCTGGTATCCGGATACGCGGCGGAAAAGGGCGTCAGGGCCGCCGTCCATAACGACGGCGGGAATAATTTTATCCACTCGGATCCGGCGTGGGAGCTGGTTCTGGGTGAAGCTCAGGAGCTTTACATTGACTACAGCCCGGCGCAGGCCACCTACAGGGGACAGGACTGCCTTTTCCAGACGGCGAAGTGGGGCGGGAGATTCGCGCATGTGCGGCTGGGGGGAGTCCTGCGCGTCGCGGGAGAGAGCTTCAACGCCCCCGCCGGTCTTGACGCGATAAACTGGGGCGCTTTTATGGCGTGCCTGTACGGGAGCGGATATGCGGGCGGTCTGAGCGTTGAGCCGCCGCGAGGGATATGGAGCGGTTCGCTGGGGGCGTGGGGCGTTGAGTATACGGTCGGTTATTTTAAGCGGATGATATTCCAGGGGTAGGGGACGCCTTGCTTATTTCGGAACCCGCCCGGCGGAGCTCTTCGGAGTGTGCTATTTTCCCCGCCCGCCGCATATGCTTTTCCGAGGGGGGGGATGCTATGCGGTGCCGTATTGTTGACCTGCGCGGCAAGGAGGTCATCAACGTCTGCGACGGATGCCGGCTGGGTTATCCGTACGATGTGGAGATTGACGCCGTGACCGGGCGGCTCGTTGCGATCGTGGTGCCCGGCCCGTGCAAATATTTCGGACTGTTCGGGCGCGGGGACGACTATGTCGTCCCGTGGGAGGCGATCAGGCGGATAGGGGATGACATCATACTGGTGGATTTTGCGATAAAGCGCTAGAATAAGAAAAAAATGAAGCCGCCTGTGGCGGCTTCAGGCTGCTGAAGACAACGTTCGCAACCTCCGTCCTTTTTCACTTTTGCGCGTCGAGCCTGATGCCGGAGGCGGCGGGTTCCTGCTTGACCGCAAAAGTGAAAAAGTTTGATATTCAAGGCTTTCACGGATTCACTCCGGGAAAGCCTTTCTCTGTGAGCCGCCTCAGCGGCGACAGCTTGCCCTCGTTTTCGATGACAAACTGTAGTTTGTCATCGGGCTGATACTAATAGATTCTTTTTCTGCCCAAAACTGCCCCTGAGAGCTCCTTGGGCGCCCGGTTCGGCACAGACTCAAGATTTTTTGGATAATACAGCTCCAGCGGGAACTCCGCCGGGCAAATCAGGCGGCGGTCTCCCGGCGCGGTGGAAATGCTCAGAACCCCGCCCTCCATCTCAAAGTCGGCATCCGCCCCATCCGCCGTCACTCGAAGCGGAGCGTCTCCCCACGGGCTCGCGACGCGGCAGACTCCGCCGTGCGGGCTGTCAATATAAATAAAGCGAATCTCATCCCCTGACTTCTCGCTTGTCACGATAAAGCCCCCCTCTGCGGCGAGCCTGAAAAGGCCGCCTCCGGCAAGGGCGGGAAAGACCCGGATGACTCCGCCGTGGCTCTGCAAAAGTGTTTCGTTAATCCCCGCGAATATGTTGGCCAGCGCCTCGAAGTAGCAGTGCAGGAACGGGTCGGAGCCGATCTCGGTGCGGATGCCCCGCGTCTTTTCGTGAAGCTCCTCCCAGTCGGTAGCCCCAATGTCCGGCGGTAGCACGCAGGGCTTGTTCACCCGACTCCACTGCTGGTTTTGCGAGACGTCCGCGAAGTGGAACAGCCCGTTGGAAAATATCTGATACTTAGCCACAAACGCGCGCATGACCGCGACGGCGTCCCCGGCCATGCCGAGCCTGGCGGCTGTTTCCGGGCTGGGGCAGTGCCCTGAGCAGCCTAGCCTGCCGAGCAGGTACACATCCCGGTCAAACAGCACCCGGGCGGTATTCCGCATGAGCTCAAACGCCTCAGAGCCCTCGTCCGCCAATCCGATCAGCCCCGCAGGGTAGACCGGCGCGGTGAGGCAGGCCGGAAACGGCGACATCGGGTAGTCCCCCTCGCCGTAGGCGACAGCGCCGCCGTCCCACTTGGAGCCGACGGTGAAGATTTTCATCTGCTCCCCGTTGTGTGTGACCTCCTCCAGGCGGAGCGGAAACAGGTTCTCAGCCACCTCCCGGTATCTGCCCGCCTCCTCCCTGCTCAGCTCCCCGCATTCGGAGCCGAGTGAGGCCAGCTCTAAAAACAGGGCCTTGACCGCCACATGGTCGGTAATTGACTCCTTCAGGTTCCAGTAGCTCTCATATGCGGTTGAGCCCCCGCGCACGCGGTAGGCTCCGTCCCGCATTTCGAGCAGGCTGAGGTAAAAGTCGGCGGAGGCCTTCATAAACGGCAGCGCACGCCGCGCGAGGAACTCCCGGTCCATGGTGTAGCGATAGCGCCTCGCGAAGTCCAGCGCGATCTGTGCGCCCACGGTATAGTTTCGCACGCTGTCCGGCTCAATCGCGTTGTAGCCGTTGAGGTTGGAGATGTCTGAGAAATAAGCTCCCCGGGCGCCGTGTATCTCCTCCGCGTCTTTTCGGGCGTTGGGCAGCATTCCGAAGCGGTAGTCCAGATAGTTTTCCGCGAGCTCGGGGTGGTTGGCCGCGTAGAGCCCCCAGTAGGTCTGCTGATGGTTCCAGTGGTAGAAATGCCCCCAGTTGCGCACATCCCGGTTCCAGGCCCAGAGGCCCGCGAAGGTCAGCGGCAGCTTTCCAAGGGAGGAGCTTCCCATCTGATAAAGGTGCAGATAGTAAAGGTTTTCCAGGTAATCCTCCCCGTCAAGACGGACAAAGCTCTTGCTCCAGAAGGCGCTCCATCGCTCCAGATGACGCTCCCAGATCCGCTCCCCGTCCCTGCGCGCGCCTGCAACGACGGCTGCGGCCTCTTTTTTTAGCCTGTCCAGTTCGCCCTCGCCGTCCCTGTCCGAGGCCAGCGCAGTGAGATACAGTGTGAATTCGTGTTTTTTGGATTTTGGCAACGTAAAGACAACGCGGTGGGCTCCCCTGCAAACCGGCAAGGCGTCCACGTCCAGCGCCGCCGCAGTGACTCCGCAGCAGCGGCGGAGCTTCTGGGTGATCAGGGCGGTCTCATTCTCAACGAAGCTGGCGGTCGTGTCGAGGTTTTTATCGTGCACGGCGACAATCTGCTCGTAGTGGTGAAAGAAGCTCGGGCTGCTCCACCGCTCAAGCTCTATCTCGAGCTCTGTCTCCTGCGCGTATTCCGCGCGATAATGAATGGTCAGAACCGCGGGCTCGGCCGCGGCGTACGCCTTGTAGAAGATTTTGGAGAACGCGGTCTCCGCCTCGCACTCCACAGTCCCCTGCGCGAGATTCAGCCGCTGCTCAAATTTTTTCAGATACATCCAGTCGAAGGAGGGCATGAAGTCCGTGATGCTGAGCCTTCCGCAGGCCTGAGGCGCGGTGTGCTTTTCCTCGGCCTCCCGCGCCCAGCAGGAAAACCGCCCGTCCCCGACGTAGTCATAAAGATCCGTATGGTTCAGCGGGAGCTCAAGGCTCCTCGGGGAGTGGAACAGCATGCCTCCGAACGAGCCGTTCCCGAGAGGCAGACCGTTGTACCCCTCATACGCGGGGGAGAGGTATACGGTATCGTGTCTGCGCAAATATTCGCCCGGGTCGACGCGCAGGCGCTCGCCGTCAAATCGCGTGGTCTTATACATCTGTCCGGATCCACTCCCAACCGTAAGGCTCAAGAACGAGCTCAAAATTTCCGCCGTCATCGGAAAAAACCGTTGTTTTCTGCTGAAAGCCGGAATTGTTTGTCACGCAAAGCACCGACGCGTCCGGATAGAGGCTGCATTCTGTCATCGGATTCGAGGTGTTCCAGACGAAAAAATCCTGCTCCATGCCCGCGCACCAAAACAGCGTGCGGTGCAGCAGACGGCTGTTTTGGAGCGAGTAAGGCAGCCCCGCCAAATAGACGCTTCTGCCGTTTCCGAAGGCGCCGCAGGCGAGGCTCAGGCTGTTGCTTGCCACGTCAAGCGCGAGCGTGTCCTGGCGGGACGCGTAAATCATGCTTGAGCCTTCGCCGTAGTCAATTTCGGTGGAGACGTCCTCGGTGATAAAGTGGCTCCCCTCTGTTTTTAGGGCGGGACGCCTGAATCCCGCGGTGAAGCCGAGTTCCTTCTGAACGCCCAAAACGTCCCAGAGCTGAAAAAACGCCCCCTGATAATAGCTCGCGGTGGGCTCTCCCACCCCGATGAAGCCGCCGCCCATATCCACCCATTTGCGCAGCCTCGCCACCAGCCTGGGATTGCGCCAGCGATCCCCTCCGCTCCATGAGGTACCCGCGTCGCCCGCGTTGATGAGAACGCCCACATCGTCGGGCACGCCGTGCATCTCCACATCGTCGAAGCTCAGGAAGACTACCTCGAACGGCAGCCCGGCGAGCGCCTCAAGGATTCCGAGATAGGAGTAGCAGCGCTGATTCCAGGTCGAATGCGCGACCTGGTGTGTCTGCCACGAGCGTAAGCCTCCCCAGCTGTTGAGGATGCCCACCTTAAACGGAGCGCACCAGGGCTCGGCGCCGCGCCGCATCTCGTGTATCTGTCTGAATTGCTCCGTAATCCCGGCCACATGCTCGACAAAGTCCGGAAACCTCAGCGCGAGACTGAGATATCCTCCATAGCCCATGCGCTGCACAGGGCTCCTCAAAAGCGCACGTCTGCACTTCAGCCAAGTCCGCTCAGACTCGAAAACCGGGTCACCGCCCTCATAGAAGACATCCGGAAAAAAGTACGGGTGAAGACGCACCTCGGTTTCCGCGACCGGTACGTCAGCGATCATACGCGTTGTGACGCCGTCCCTTGCGGCGCCGACCACCGCGTCCAGTCCGATTTCCTTGAAATAGCGGCCATAGGGCTCGGCTCCCGCCCAGTGGTCCCCAAAAAACATTAACGCCTTTTTACCGTGGTGGTGCACAAGCTCCACGCATTTTTTCGCGAAGGCGGATACAAACTCCGCGTTGAACTCAATCCACAGCAAATACTTGTCGCTGGGGTTTTTGAAGAGGGTGTTGTACTGACCCGCGTCCACAAAGTCCTCGGGGGCGAGCGTAACGCCGTACTTCTGCTCAAACTGAGTCAGCGCCAGCGGGCTCACGCAGGACAGATAACCAAACCAGTCCACCCGCTTTTCTTTCCCCGATTCATTGTAAACAAGATCGAAATTATAGAAAAAAGTGGTAAAGCGCACAACGTCGGTAGAGGGGTGGGCGGCGAGCCATTCATCCAGCACATTCAGCAGATGATCCTGGGCCTCCGGGTAACGGATGTCGACAGGGAGCTTGTGCTCCTCCGCCCAGCCGTTGGTGATGTGATTGCGCATCGAGACCGGCTCCCATATCTGATAGGCTAAAAAGCTTACCGTGTAGACATGGTAATGGCTCGCCTCCATCACCGTCACCACGCCGTCCCTGTAGCTCCAGCGGGTGACCGGAACTGGGACGCCCTCCGTGCGGTCATAGACCTGCCAGTAGCGGCTGAGGTTGCAGTTGTCGTTGGGAAGAAACTGCTGCGCGAAATAGCCCTTCATAATGTCTATTTCGAGAATATCCGAACGGGCTGTCATGGGTTCGCTCATCAGATAGAACTGTTGTCTGCACTCCGGGTGGCGCTTGGCCCACTCATTGTCCGCCCGTATCAGGCAGAGCGTGGAGTATACATTGGCGCCAAGTGAGGCGGCTTCGCCGGAAAGCTCGGTTCCGTCACAATCCCGCACCGCGTCGGCGCCCCATTTTTCAATCAGCAGGGCCATCTCTTTCTCCAGGCCCTTCTCCCCGGGAAGGGTGAATCTCCCCTTCGACATCGAATCCCCCTATTCCTTGATACCGCCGGCACCGATACCCTTGAGCAGACTCTTCTGGCCCACAAGATAAATCGCGACGGTGGGAATGAGTATGATGGTGAGCGCGGCAAACAGAGCGCCCCAGTCCGTAGCGTATTTCTGAACCTGGAAGAGGTTGGCCAGACCGATCGGAAGAGTTTTCTTCTCGGGAGTCTGAAGCAGCACCAGGGCCAGCGGGTACTCATTCCAGAAGCCCATCGCGGCGAGCATGGTCACGGTGGCGATTCCAGGCGTGGCGAGCGGCACGATGATCTTGTACAGCATCGCAAAATTTCCGCAGCCGTCGATCCGCGCGGCCTCCTCGTAATCCCTCGGAACAGCCCGGATAAAGCCGCTCAGCACGAAAATGGAAAACGGGAACTGCATAACCGCGTAAACCAGGCTGATCGCCCCGAGGTTGTCGAGCATCTTGAGGTTGTTCATCTGCAGGTAGAGCGGTATCATGATATAGGTGGCCTGAATAAAGATGCAGATCATATACAGGTTGGAGATGATTTTAGACCCCGGGAAGCGATAACGGGCCAGCGCGTACGAGATGGGAATGACAAACAGCAGCAGGATCACGGCGGAGAGCGCGACGACAAAAATGGAGTTCAGGAAGTAGTCCGCCATTTTGGCCTTGGTGAAGGCTCTGACAAAGTTGTCCCACGCGATGCCGGAGGGCAGGGCGGAGGGCCGCGTCAAAAACTCGTTGTTGGTTTTGAATGAGGCCAGAATGTTCCAGATAAATGGATAGAGCATCACGACCGAAACCGCGATAAGAAAAAGCCGGATGAGATTGCGCGTAATAAAACGCCCCGCTGCGCCGCTCATCGTCCATCCCCCTTTCCCGCATTTTCATTGCTTGAGAGCCTCCGGCTTATGGCCGACAGGATAAAGGCGAGTGCCAGGGAGAAGACTGTTATCGCCATCGCGTAGCCGAAGCTCGAGGTGGGGCCGAAGGCCATCTTGTACATATACTGGAGCAGCACGAGGGACGAGTCGGCGGGGCCTCCGTCCGTCATGATGTTGGAGAGCATGAAGCTCAGATTGATGGTGCCGGAGAGGGACAGCACGAAGGTTATGCCGATGCTGTCTCTAAGAAGGGGCATGGTAATGCGGAAGAGCTTGACACGCTGATTGGCCCCGTCGATGGACGCGGCCTCATAAATATCCGGGGAGATGCCGTCGATGGAGGCCACCAGCATGACCATATAGTATCCCATGGCCTGCCAGACAAGGACGATGGCGACGCACCAAAGAGCCACCCGCCCGTCCCCGAGCCAGGCTACGCTCTGCCCGCCGAATGCGGCAATGATCCGGTTCAGTACCCCAACGTCAGGCCTTGGGTCAAACACAAAGGTCCACACGATGCCGACAACGGACATTGAGATTACACTGGGCAGAAAATATAAAATCCGGTACGCGCCGCGCTCGCGCAGCTTGACCTGGGTTAGCAGGAACGCGAAAAACAGCGAGGACGCTACCGTCACAATCGGCACCACCGCAAGCAGCTTGAGCGTATTTGTCAGAGCCTTTATAAACCTGGGATCCTTTTGGAACATGTAGATATAGTTTTCCAGCCCCACAAACTTGCTGCCAGAGGTGAAGCCGAGGCTTGTGGAATTGGTGAAGGAGAGGGCCAGCGCGCTCAGCGTGGGCCAGACCATAAATACAAGAGTCAGAATCAGGGGCGGCAAGACGCATAACGCGATAAAGGCGTAGGGCGGCCTGTCTATTCTTGGTTTTAGGCGCATATCGTTATCCTCCTGAGGCAGTCGGTATCATACCGGTATCAAAAGTAGGACTGGGCCCCGCCGAGCAATGAATCCCGGCGGAGCCCAAGGTGTTTTAATGGATCAGCCGGCCGCCTTCATATCTTCACGGATCTGCTTCATCACAGACTCCATCTTCTGGCAGTAGTCCTGCGGACTCATCTGGCCGGTCATCAGCGGGGTCATGTTTTCGTCAAACACGGCGGCGGAGAGGGAAACCTTGGTATTCTCGGGGAGAGCGTCGAAGTTCATCAGCATAAAGGTTCCGGTGTCATACGCGGAGAACATGCCGTAAACACCGCTGGTCAGGAAGGGCTTTGCGGTCTCCTTGGCGTCGGTCAGCGCGTAGGTGCCGTTGGCGGCCTTGGCGAAGGCCTCGACCGAGGGCTTGGTGTAAAGGAAGCGCAGGAATTCCTTGGCAAGCTCGGGGTTTGCGGCCTTGGCCGGAATTTCGAACTGCTCGTAGCTGGAGAGCACATAGTTGGGCTGGCCGGCCTTCACGGTCGGGGTGGCAAGCAGGCCAAACTCAAAGCCGTCCTCCCTGGGAGAATCCGCCATCTCGCCCTCCATCCAGTTTCCGTTGGGGATAAAGAGAGCTTTGCCGAGCATCATGTCGGTCTGGGACTGGGTGTGGTTGAGGGCGGTGGTGCCGGGCATCATAAAGCCCTGTGTGCCTATCTTGGCCATGATTTCAATGATGCTGAGAACGTCGGGGGTGGTGAAGGAGCCTTCCTTGTAGGTGCCGATGTTCTGTGTGGCCTCAAGCCCGCCCGCTCCGGCGATGGAGGGCCACAGGAGGGACTCAAGATATCCCGGATAAATGCCCTGGTAGGTGAACATATAGCGCTGCTGGGCTTTCCCGTCGATTGTGACGTAATTTTCCGGCTTCTTCAGCTCCTCGTTGAGCGCGAAGAAATCGTCCCAGGTCTGGGGCAGCTTCCAGCCCTTGTCGGCGAAGAGCTTTTTGTTGTAAACCAGACCCATCGGGCCGCAGTTAAACGGAGCCAGATAAATCTTGCCGTCCTGATAGGGCTGATACTTTGTGCTCTCGAGCATGCCGGGGATGATCAGCTCCCTGAGCGTGACGCCTTCATTGTCCAGCGCGGGGCCGTCAAACACGTCGGTGATATCCAGGAGCTCCCTGTTTTTGACGAGCGAGGCCACCAGGCCGCTCTTTTCCGTGTCGTTGAGATAGATGAAGTCCGGCACGTTTCCTCCCGCGATCTGGGGCGCCAGGATGTTTCCGATGTCGGGGCTGATGTTCAGCTCCACCGTGACGCCGGGATACGCGGCTTCAAATGCGGCAACCATCTCGTTCCAGTAATCTACGCCGTACCCGCCCTGGAAAGCCGCGACCTTCAGGGTCTTGTTCGGGAACGGATCCTCAGGGGTGGGTTCAGTAGATGGAGTCTCCGAGGCGGTGCTCGCCGCCTGCGAGGGGGTGGGGGTGGGCGTCGGGGTGGGCGACGGAGAGGGGGATTTTGAGCAGGCCGCGAACAGCGCGGCAATCAGGCAAATGGCCAGAACTATGCTGAGAATTTTCCTCATCTTAACCGATCCTCCTACGAAAATTAATACTGAGGTCATGCGTATCATATCATCGTCCCGCTAAAGCAACAATAGAAATAATTGTCAGCATGCAAAAAAGAATTGACAACAATCCGTCGGTTGTTGTCAATGTGAATAAACAAGTAAAATTTGTCTAAAGTATAGTAAAATTTTTTTAATTTATACTATCAGCCCTCCTGCGCGTTCCGTACCTCCGCGAAATACACCTCCACGGCGTCCGCCCAATCCTCCACCGTCGTTTCCCCGGACAGCAGCCGGGAAAACCCGTCAAAAAAATAGTCGTTGGGCGGAGTTCTGATGCTGGTCGAGACCGGCAGAAAACCCGCCGGGAAGGTAACTGTGTCCTCCTGCTCCAAAATGGCGTACATTTGCATTGTGCTGGACTCGAGATATGGACCGGCCAGGTTCAGCGCGCCCTTGAGGGCGTATACTCCGTTGCTCTTTTCCGCGAAAAGCTTCACGGAATAGTCGGAGTAAATAAATTTCAAAAACTCCTTGGCAAACTCAGGGTTTCTGGCATCCTTGGGCACCATGATCTGCTCATAGCTGATTTGCACATGCCTCGGGGAATTCGGGGAAATGGTAGGTGTTTCCATCAGGGCAAACTGGAAGCCCTCTGTGCGGGGAGAGCTGATCATCTCGTTTAAAATCCATATGCCGCTTGGAATAAACAGGGCTTTATCAAGCATCATCGCGCTCTGCGCCTGCAGATGGCTGAGCCCCGCGCTCCCGGGCATAACAAGACCCTGGTCGGCGATCTTGCGGATGCGCTTCGCGGCCTCCATGACCTCAGGGTTGCGAACCGACCCCTCCTCCATCGCGAACAGGCGGTTAAGGCCCTCCGTGCCGGCCGCGTCCGCAATGGCCGGCAGCATCAGGCTTTCCAGATATCCAGGATATATCCCGGGGTAAGTTATCAGGGAATAGCCCTCGCTGCGGGCGGTTTCCCCGAGGGCGTAAAACTCGTCCCAGGTTCGGGGCAGGCTCCAGTTTTTACGCTGAAACAGCGTCTTGTTGTAAATCAACCCGAGCGGGCCGTAGCTCACCGGGGCCAAATAAATCCTGGAGTCTCCGTACGGGGAATATTTCGGGCTCTCGAGCAGCCCCGGCAGTATCAGGTCGCGGATTGTGGCGTCCTTGTCGTAGGCGGATCCGTCAAACACGTCGGTGATGTCGGTCAGGGCTCTGTTTTTAATGAGCCCTGCCACCACCCCGTCCGGGTTGGAATCGGACAGATACAGCAGGTCGGGGGCGCTCCCCGACAACAGATCAGGGCGGATGATCTCCCCGATCTGAGGGTGTATTTTATAGGTGATTTTTGAGTCAGGATATTCGTCCCGAAAGGCCTGTACAACTGATTTCCAATAGTCTTCTCCGTAGCCCCCCTGGAAAAGCGCGATGTAGAGAGACTGGCCCTCAAAGCGTGACGCAGTCGCGCTCGGAGACGGACTCTCTTTCCCCGCGCAGGAGAAAAGAAGCAGCAGCGGCAGGGACAGCGCGGCGGCGCGGAGCCTCCAAAGCCCGTTCATTCAATCCCTTCTTTTGAGGACATTTTCGCGGCGTATTCGGTTGGAGTCATGTGGTAGGCCTTCTTGAACAGCTTGTTGAAATAATACTGGTCTTCAATCCCCAGCAGGGACGCGACCTCGCGCACCTTGTAGCGTCCGCCCTCCAGAAGGCGAGCCGCCCTCTTCATCTTCTCCCCTGTGACATAGGTGACAAAGCCCATCCCGGTGCGCTGCTTGAATATCCTGGACAAATAGCTGGCGTTCATGTTCGTGTGCCTGGCAACGTCGCTCAGGTAGACGTGGGAGCAGATGTGCGCCTCGACATAATCCTTGACCCTCCCGATCTCATCCTGCGAAGGAAGCCCCTCGCCTGCGAGCGGCTCGCCCAAAGCATGGGCCTGAAGCCTGACAAGCGCGTTCCGAAAAGCCTCGGAGGAAAACCGCTCCCGTGAGCCTATGTGAAGAATCTCAGCCCGGGCCTGAAGGTAGACCTCAATTTGCCCCTGCAGCTTTTTTGCCGTCTCCGGCGCAGAGCCCGCGGCCTCGGCCGCGTCCACCGCGATCAGCAGTGTGCCGCTCAGCGGCGCGAGGCTCAGAGTCGGATACGATTTAAACAGCTCCCTGACAATATTGCACAGCGGGCGGTAGACTTTTTCAAAGCAGTCCAGGGACTTGGAGGAGTACTCAGCCAGCCTGACACAAAAAAGGCTGGTTGCCGGAGGGGGAAGCAGTCGGCTCCAGTCGTCGCATTCGAAGGCGTTTGCAACGATCTGCGCACCTGAAAGTATTCCGGCGTTTCTTTGCGAATGGGCGTCGCTCTTGCGTTTGAGCACCTCGTCCTTGATGCGGCTCATGACTCTGTGAAACTCCTCCTGCTCGTAGTCGACCTTTAAATAGTAGTCCTCCGCCCCCATTTTCAGAGCGGTTTTAACATAGGACAGATCCCCGGCGTTGCTGAGCACAAGGGTCACGCAGCCGCTGTGGTCATTTTTTATCCGCTCCAGGAGCTGAATCCCGTCCATGTTTGGCATAAAAATGTCCGTAACAACCACATCAGGGCGATGCTCCCGGATTTTCTCAAGCGCGTCGGCTCCGTCCGCGGCGGTGTCCACAATCTGAAATCCATTTCCCTCCCAATCGTAAAGGGTGCGCAGCGCAACCCTCACGAACTGCTCGTCGTCCACTATCAAAACGCTGATCACGCTGTCACTCCCTCTGACTTGGGGTATAGGGAAGCCGGACCGTCACCTTTGTCCCGCTTCCCGGCGAGCTTTCCACGTCCAGCCCGTATTGCTCCCCAAAATTGAGCCGAACCCTCTCCTGCACATTGGAAAGCCCGATCCCCGTAAACTTTCGCTTTGTAATTTCCCTGTCGCTGGTGTCAAAGCCCTTTCCGTCGTCGGTAATTGTGATCACGAGCAGCCCGTCCTCCACGCAGGCGCGTATCCGGATCTGGAGGATATGCTCGTCGATTCCGTGAAGGATCGAGTTTTCCACGATCGGCTGAAGCATGAGGCGAACCACCGTTGCGTCCCACGCTTCCTCCGAGATATCATAGGAAATCTCAAACATGCCCGCGAACTTAATCCTCTGGATCAGCAGGTAATCCGACACATTGTTGATTTCCCGGCGCAGGGGAATAAACTCCTCCGAATTCGTGATCGTGTTTTTGAGAAGATTGCACAGGCTGGTGATGCCGGTGGATATGGTGGTGATACCGTTGAGCTCCGCTATATATTTAAACGAATTGAGTGTGTTGAATAAAAAGTGCGGATTGATCTGATACTCCAGAACGTCAAGCTCAAGCTGGCGCTTCTTGCGCTCGCTCGCCTCATTTTTCGCGAAGAGCTCGGATATCTGGGCGACCATGACGTCAATGTCCGCGCTCAGATAACCGATTTCGTCTTTGGAGGGGTCGTTCAGAAGCTTGGTGAAATCCCCCTGGGCGACCCGTTTGGTGAACGCGACTATGTTCGCGATGGGCTGATTGATTGAGCGGCGGATTTGGACAAGCAGGCCAGCTCCAATCAGCAGGATGATGGCCACAACTATTATGAACTGAAGAATCAGCTGGTTCATCTCCGTCACCAGCTCCTCTTTCGGCAGAACGCCCACCATCACCCATCCGGTCTTGGAGTGCCTCTGAACGACCACCACGCTGTCCGCGCCGAAGACCTTGGTCTCCGCGTATTTTTCCCCGTTCAGCAGATTGGGGTCAAAGTACGAGAACACGTCCGACGAGTCGAGACTGGAGTAGTGATTGTCGATCAGGATGACCTTTCCAGAGCCGGGCTCCATGATGATTGTGCCCGCCGCGGCGCCGGCGTCCTCGGCGGAGTCCTGCCCCACCGTGTCAAAGAGCTGCTCTGCGTCCACGTAAATGAGCACATATCCGATGTGCTGCCCGAGAATCTCGGTGGAAAAAATCTTCCGGCACAGCACGATGTAAGGGGCGTCCTTCATGTCCTGCATAAAGGTCCACTGCTTGAACTCGCGGCTGCCAGCGGAGGCGTCCAGCAACCGCGCCAGATCGTCCGGCTTAAGATTGATAAACCCCATGCTGCAGAGCTGAGTCCCGCTCCTGCTGCACAGGGAAAATCCCTTCATATAGCTTTCCCAGAGGGAGAGGTTGTTGAATGCCTTGGAGACAGCGGCGTTTACCTCCGGGTCCAGCTCCTGGACACCGCCCGTGTTTTTGGACAGGGTTGACTGAACCGTCGCGTCCATCATGATGCTGTCGCTGATGTTTTCGCATTTGATCAGATGGTAGTCAACGGCGGCGGCCAGAAGCTCCAGGTTCTGCTTTTTGGAGACGCTGAGCTTGTCGTACACCGTGGTCTGATAACGGTTGTAAAACAGCACGAGAAGAACCGCCACCGGGATCAGGCACATACAGAGCGAGGAAACCGTAAGGCGTGCGCTGATCTTCATTTTGCGTATGTGAAACTTGCGACGGGGCATCCTCAACTCCCCCCTGTATAAAGCAATAATCGTCAAAACCACTATAGCAGATATTCCGGAGGCAAGCAATAGTCACAAAACAAAAAACAAATATAGTCCATAAACAAGCTGTAATAATCGATGTACAATTTAGACAAACTGCTCTATTATTCATTATAGAGATCGTATATAGTTGCCTATTTATACCCACAATGGGCGAAAAAGAGCGTAAGGACAGGTGTCGAGTGTTGACTGCAAAAAAGAACGGTGCCGATAGAAAAAAACAGAAAAAAATCGATGTAAGAAAAAGGAGAAGATTTCTACTTGTATCCGTGATTTTGTGCGCCGCGGCGGTCATAGCGGCGGTATCCGTTATTCTGTGGCAGACACTTGTTGTCGGGAACGACGTTGTTGTTATGACGGTGAACGGGCTGCCGGTGACGCGTGAGGAGCTGCGGTTTCACATGGATATGGTTAAGGGCGAGGTGAGCAATTACTTCTACCAGACGCACAACGTCAGCGTCACGGACTGGAGCAAGGCTTACGGCGGCGAGAGCCCAGCCGACATGCTGCGCGAGCGCGCAAAGCAAAGCGCCGTGGATTTCAAGGTTTTGCAGGGGCTTGCCGTTCAGTACGGCATTGCCTCCGATACAAGCTTTTCGGGCATGAAGGCCGAAATGGACAGGGTTAATGAGGAGCGCCGCCAGCGGGAGGCGTCCGGTGACCCGACAATGTACGGTGTCGTGCAGTTTAATCTGGTTTCTTTTTATTCCAATACGAAAAGCTACTATACCTCCAACCTGAAGGAGCTTGTTGAAAATGTGGAGGTATTTGTCGACGAACAGAAGCTGCGGGATTTTTACGAGGAAAACTATGAGACGAATTATCACAGAAACAAGTACGCCAAAGTGTCCCTGATGCTAATCTCCTATCTGCCGGACGGCGAGGAACCCACCGAGACCGTCTCCATCTATCAGGATGAGGCCTACGCGCTGATTCAGGACATCCATGAGCGGTTGCTTGAGGGCGCTGATTTTGACCAGCTCTGCCTGGAATACACGGGCTTTGCGCCGGAGGAGTTCGACGTCGACCTCAGCGATATCGGCCAGAGCGTCCAGAGCTCGCTGGGCCGTATTTCCACAATGGCCGCGGAGCTGTCGCCCGGCGAGATCAGCGATCCATTCGAGAACGGCTCCAGCGTTGCCATAGTTAAGCTGCTGGAAAACAACCTTGAGCGGGACATGACCTACGACGAGGCTTATGACGGCCTGTATTTTGAGGAGTACAGGCAGAATTTCGAGGCGTTTCTGGCGCGCAAGTCCGAGGAGGCCGATGTCGTGAAGTCTTCGTTTATCTTCGACCGCGTAAATCCCTAAGAAGCGGCCCGATGATATATTACGCCGGAATCCATGTGTGGCTTCCGGAGCATTCGTATATTCGTGAGAGTGAGGTGAAGGAAAATCCGGTTGAAACTACCTTGCACAGGCGCAGATATACGCGTTCACAATCAATATGAGGTGGGTGAATCATGATTAACGCGAAAAGGAAACTGTCCCTGGTTCTTGCCCTTGCAATGCTTATGGCGCTGATCCCCGCGCTGGCGGCCCCGGCTGCCGCGGCGGATCCTTGGAGCGCGCCGCTTGAGATGGGCCGCTATTACTTCATCAGCAGCAGCGAAGGCAGCGATTCCAACGACGGCCTCACCCCTGCGACGGCCTGGAAGACAGTCCAAAAGCTCAACACGGTCACAAAGGCGGGCGGCCTGAACCCGGGCGACCATGTCATGTTCAAGGCCGGTGACACCTGGAGAGCCCAGCTGTGGGTGCAAAACTGCTTTGGCACCGAGGAAAACCCGATTGTTTTCGATTTCTACGGCCCCCTTGCCCTCCAGGGAAACATCACTGACTACCCGCGCATTGACGCCATGGGCGGCTTCGGGCTGGGCGACGACGGCCAGCCGTTGGGCACAAACAACCACTACTGGCAGGGCGAATCGGGCGCCGCGATGCTTGTCAACGTGGCCAACTTTGAAATGCGCCACCTGCAGATCACAAACGACAACGACTTTGTTTTCGCCAACAACACCGGCACGAACATAGACCAGTTTATCGAGCGGGTCGGGCTCCCGGAAGATGTTGCGGATCAGTATGCGGTGCGCAGCACCCAGACGGGCACGGGCCCGGGGCATGATGGACCCGCTCAGGCCGGCATCCTGTTCCATACCGCCAGGCGAGCGGCGGCCAACACACGCAACGGCGTCGTGATGCTGCTGAGCACCGACAAGCTGCCGCAGGAGTGGAGCGACGAGCAGCTCAACTCATATCTGATGAAAAACGTCTATATCGAGGACAACTACCTCCACGACATAGACGGCATCACGATGTGGGGCAATTTCTACTCGAAGTCCATGTTTGAGGGCGCCATGATCGCCTACATAGTCGGAACGCTGCGCCCCAACGTGACCATGGAAAACGTGTACATGGAGAGGAACACCTTCCGCAGGGTGGGCACCATGCAGTACGCCACCTACGTCTTCACCGACGACGCCGGTGCGGTCAGGTTCTCCGACAACAGCGGCAACTTCATGAGAAACATGGTCTTCCGCGACAACTACGCCGATGAGATCCTGGGCGGCATCATCGACCTGTGCTGCGTGGACGGCGCAATAACCGAAAACAACACCACCGACAACTGGGGCATGTACTACAAGCGCGAGTGCGCCGGCATGTACTCCTGGCGCGCCAGCAACGTGACCTACGCGCGCAACGTCATCGCCAACGGCCCCGGAGCCGGGCGCGTTCTGAGCCCCACCGGCGGCGCGGACGGCGGCGCCTGGGACTACGACTCGGGCCTGCACAACGTCATCCATGAATACAACTACACGTACAACAACCCGATGGGCACGTTCAACTGGCTCGGGCGCAACCACGGCAACATCCTGCGCTACAACATCGCCCACGACAAGCGCTCCTTCTTCATTAACGGCGCCTACGGTCAGGACTACGGCCCGACCTACATCGTCAACAACATCGTTTACTTCGACAGCACCACATTCCGTGATTCCACCCGAACCGCGCCGAACCGCTCTCAGGGCGGGTACGAGGAGTGCTACCGAATCTGGGATACAAACAACTGGTTCGCGAACAATAACAACACCACCTATAAGAACTACATGATCAACAACCTGTTCTACGACTACGGCAACGGCCGCGACGGCTCGCACTGGCTGTTCCAGGGCATAACAGGCGTCTCGGGCTACAGGAGCTCGGCGTGGTTTAACAACTACTTCTATTTCGCCAACGGGAACACAACCCACCGTTCCACAGAGACAGTTGAGTCGGTTGGCCCGTGGGCCATCACCGACAACCTGGACTTCCAGAACAACCTGGTCGGCTACGGCGAGGCGGGCGACCCGAAGCTGGCCGGCGTGTCCGGCACGGGCTCCATCAAGTCTCCCTGGTATGACGCGGCCTACCCCGCGTTCCCGGCCGACAGCAGGCAGCGCGTCAACAACCTCATGATAGATCCCGAGACGGGAGCGCTTGACCCGTGGTTCAACAACTGGAAGATCGGCTCGGAGGCTTCTCCTCTGATCGGCAAGGGCCTGAGCTTCAACACCCCCATCCGCGAATACAATATCCCGGCGGGAGCCCCCAGCGCAGCCGGCGGCACAACCGGCGCGCCCGGCACGCTGGACAAGGTCGACGACCCGACCGTCCCCGGCGGCTTCACACGCGATATGATGGCGGGATACATCTACGCGCTGAGCGGCGTCAAGGACTTCTTCGGCAATGAGGGCTTTGCCAACAACACGCCCGACATCGGCATCCACCAGTGGAGCGTCGAGAACGCGAAGCCTGAAGACTCCATAACTCAGCCGGCCCTGATCCTCCCCGGAGACGGCAACCTGGCTCTCTGGAAAAAGTGCACCAGCCAGTACACATCCAGCCGCGCCTACACGCTGACGGACGGCATCGCGTTCTCGGCGGGCCGCACCTGGGCGCCCAGCACGCAGTCCAATATGTGGAACACTGGCGACGCAAAGCCCCAGTGGATTGAGATCGACTTCGGCGAGCCCACCACGTTCAACAACGTCAGGCTCCTTGAGTGGACCTCCACCCATCCGGGAAATGACAGGACAACGGCATATACTGACTGGAGACCGAAAATCGTCTACTACACATACTCCATGTGGGATGAGGCCTCTCAGAGCTGGGTGCCCTTCTATGAGGTCGCTCCCAACCTGAACAGAGCCGGAACGGCCACCAACAGCGTCTCGTCCGAGACCAACGCGGCCATGGCGGCCGTTATGAACAACTACCTCAACGACGTGTTTGAGCCGGTGACCACCAGCAAGCTGCGCATCGATCTGAAAGAGCTGATCGACACCGCTTATATCGGCCAGATCATGGTCTTCAACAAAGAGGACCCCGGCGCCCCCAATCAGGAGTCCTCCGCCGCGTTCGCGGGCGAGATCACGTCCGACACGTTTGAGGGCGACTACGGAACGATCGAGCTCACCCTGGCCGAGGCGCAGACCTTCAACCGCATCTCCCTGAAGGAAAAGACCAATTTAGTCACGGCATACTCTTTTGACGTCCTGATCGGGGACGAATGGGTGAAGGTCGGCGGAGGAAGTGGCTTGAAGGGCGTGGTCTCGCATTTCTTCGACGATCTGATACCCGACGGCGCGACTGCCGACGTCCGCAAGAGCGCCTCGAAAATCCGCCTTATCTACAACGCGATCGAAAAGCCGGTATTTGAGCATTTCAACACCTATCTTGTGGCCGGATATGTCACCCAGAAGAAGCAGGCGGTAACGCTTGAGCGCAAATGGGACTTTGAGGATACTGCCACCTGGAGCCTGCAGGACAATATCTCCAGCGGCATTCCCAATGTGGCGGGCAACGGAGTTGACGCCCCCCTGACCCCGGGCTTCCTGGAGTGGGGCGAGGACGCGGAGCTTGGGCGCTACGCCCACTTCGGGTACGCCCAGCTCGGCACTGAGGGCAACACCCAGGTCTGGACCACCGCCGGAACGAACAAATCCTACCTGTCCCTGGCAAATGACGCCTTCCCCGCCGCCATGTATGACAGCTATTCCATCGAGATGTGGGTGTCGCTGGACGACGTCTACCGCGCGCCCAACGCGCCCACCAACGGCAAACGGGATATGATGCTGTACATGAAGGGCGCGACCAGGGCTTCCTCCTCATTCTCCAGCACGACATTCTACGCCGGCTCCAGCGGCGCTTTCTGGAACACCAACAACGTGTACAACACCGCGGAAACCCCGGCGGGACGGCAGGAGACCATTGAGGACAAGGGCTCGGCCGAGGCGCAGAAATACATGAAGGGCAATCGCTGGAACCATGTGGTCATGACATGGGACGGCTGGTATCACCGCGTCTACATCGACGGCTACCTCGCCGTCAACCAGCGCATTTACAATCCTTACACGGACGAAGCCAAGGGTCTCGTTCCGAACACAAGCGACATGCTGTTCGGCAACTCGGCCACAAACGAAGCGTACCCCGACGACATCACCAACATGCACAGAAACGACGCTTTCTTTGGAAAGATCGCGGAGATTTCCCTGTACAGCGGCGCGATGACCCAGGCGGAGGTCAAAGCCCTTTACGAGGAGGAGATCATCGCGCACGTCAAGGTCACCAGCGTTGCCATCAACTCCAAGGCCAAGACCCTCGTTGAGGACTGCGCGGCAAACATCCCGGTGACCGTCCAGCTCAGCGAGGCCACTGACGAGCCCGTCTATGTCGCGCTGTACGACGCGCAGGGCGTCATGGTCTCCGAACCGGTCGACGCCTCCTCCGGTTCCGCCGTCATCAAGATCGGAACCAACGCCATAAAGGCCGGAGCCTACAAGGTCGGCGGCTATGTCGGCGACAGGGCGCCCTCAGCCTTTGACAGTCTCGTTGTGGTTGGGATGCCCGCGTCGATCTGGGAGCCTTCGCTCACCCTGTTTGAAGGCTACGCCATCGCGAACTTCACTGCGGATATTTCCTTCAACGTCGCTAAGGCCAAGGTCACCCTGAACGGGGCCGCCACAGCCTCCTATCAGATTCTGGAGGACGGAAAGAGCCTGCGCGTTGACGGCGTATTCGCCGAAACGGGCAACACCGTCGTCGTCACCGGACTCAAGTATCCGATTCTGTTCCCGAGCTACAGCTTCACCTTTACCCTGATAAAGTAAAGCTGATCCCCCTCTCCCCGAGCATAAAAACAGTTTCCCCCCGCCCTTGGGCGGGGGGAAACTGTCGGTACGGCATATTGTTGCCCTGTCCACTTTTTATACTAATACTAATACCTGTTTAAAAGCGGCATCGGGTATGATAAAATAGGGATGCGCAGCTGTCCGGGCGTATACCGATCCCATGCCAAGGCGCGGACAGAAAAATCGGCAACCCGTGATTTCAATGGATGCTGAGGTGCCCCATGTATAAAATCCTCATTGTCGACGATGAAAAGATTGTGCACCTTGCGATCAAGGCCATGATAAACTGGAGCGAAGGCCGCTTTGCGTTCGCAGGCTCGGAGCCGAACGGTCTGGCCGCTTACAAAGCCGTCATAGATGACCCGCCGGACATCATCATCAGCGACATCAAAATGCCGGTGATGGATGGCGTCGAGCTTGTCAAGGCGCTGCGTGATCTGGATTTCTCGGGAGAAATACTCATTATTTCAAATTATAACGACTTCAAGATGGTGCGCAGCTGTCTGAAATACGGCGCTTTTGACTACCTGATGAAGGTGGGGATCAACGCCGAGGAGTTTAACGCGACTCTGAACAGAATCGCGGACAGGCTGGACGAAAAACGCTCCCTTACTGGCAGGATACAGGCCCCCCAAAAGCATCTGAGCGTCAGCCTGGTGATGGATCAGTGCGTGCGCCGGGCGCTGGGAGGAGAGGAGGACGGCCCCCTTATTGAACGCATGGAGGAGGCGTATCCCCTGCCCGACGGCGCCGGAGTGTTCTCTTTTTTAGTTTTCAGCAGGTATCGGTCACACTCCAGATTCGCGCAGGAGTATGGCGATACGGTGATTAACATTGTCTCAGAGCTGATCAAAAAGACGCAGTGGATTTCCTTCGTGGGGTTGGGCCCGTCCGCTGGGCTGGTGTCCGTGGGGCTCAGCTCTCAGGGTGTCGGGAAGCTGAACGCACCGTTCTTTTTCCGCCGGCTTGCCGAGCTGTCAGAGATATATTACAGCGCCGACATGGTCAGCGTATCCATCGGCGTGTCCTTTTCATACCGGGATTTTCTGAAATCCGCCGAAGCGGGCAGGGAGGCTCTCAAGCTCTGTTTTTACTCGGAGTTTCAATGCGAGGGGCTGTCGGCTTCCGAGCTCCCGCTCTCAGACAGCAGCCCCCTTCTGTCCGAAAATCACTTCTTTAAAACCCTGACGGGCTGTGTCGAGGACGGGGACGCCGCTCCGCTGGGAAGACTGATGAGCGAGCTGCTGCGCCAGGCGGTGGAGGACAGGCTGGATCCGATGACGCTAAAGCGTTTTATCAAGCGCTCGATCAATGAACTGATAGACAGTGCGCCTTTCTTTGACGCGGACAGCCTCGGGCTGTACAGAAATGAGCGCGACATCCTGCTGGCCGCCGAGAGCGACCGGGAACTCTGCGAGAACCTGCTTGAAATTATCGGCAGGGCTGTTATGATACGGAGCAATCTGGGAAGGAAGGTGCGCAGGAATGTGCAGGCAATTATTGAATACCTGGAAGAGCATGCCTGCGCGGAGCGCGTAACCCTGGATGGACTAGCGGAGCATGTCAATCTCGACAAGACGTATATATGCAAAATTTTTAAAGAAATCACCGGGAAGTCAATTATTGGATATGTAAACGAAATGAAAATGAACCGTTCGCTCGAATTGCTTCGTTCCGGGGATATGCTTGTCAAGGAGGTTGCCAGTGAGGTTGGGATTAACGATCCGTTTTATTTCAACAGGCTTTTCAAGAAGCACTTTAACATCTCGCCCAACCATATCAGGAGGGCGGAGTCTCCCCGCGCGGAAAAGTGAGCGATCCCGCGCAACAAGGGGATATTTCGCCATGCCCTTGTGAGCCTTCAACTGCGGGACATAAGATGAGTATAATGCGTCACTTGACGGGAAGGACGGGCGTAACCACAAGCTTTACATACTAATAAGCGCGTGTTATAATCGTGTGGTGCCGCGAGACTCTTGATGTAATATTTACCAATCTGTCCCGGAGTGTGAAAAATGCTGGAGAAACTCAAGTCCGTATACGAGCGCTACCTTGAAATAGAGAGCCTTCTTTCCGAACCGGAGGTCTACTCGGACCCGCCGCGCATGGCGAAGCTCCTCAAGGAGCAAAAAGATTTGTCCGCGCTGGCGCAGGCATACCGCGAGTACAAAAGCTGTGAGGAGCGCGCCGAAAGCGCGTCCGAGCTGATGAGCGACCCTGAGCTGCGCGAGATGGCCCAGGAGGAGTTCCGCGAGGCCAGAGAGCGCATGGAGAGCCTTGAGGCGGAGATGCGTCTGCTTCTGCTTCCAAAGGACCCCAACGACGAGAAAAACGTCATAGTCGAGATACGGGGCGGGGCCGGAGGCGAGGAGGCCGCGCTTTTCGCGGCGTCGCTGTACAGAATGTACACGATGTACGCCGAAAGGAGGCGCTGGAAGTCGGAGGTCTTGAACCTGAACGACACAGAGCTCGGCGGCGTCAAGGAGATCAGCTTCATGATCGAGGGTGCCGGCGCTTATTCTCGTCTGAAGTTTGAGAGCGGCGTCCACCGTGTCCAGCGCGTGCCGGACACCGAGGCGTCAGGGCGAATACACACCTCCACCGTGACGGTCGCGGTGCTTCCGGAGGCGGAGGACGTGGACGTGGAGATAAACCAGGGCGACCTTGAGATATCCACCTGCCGCTCCAGCGGCGCGGGCGGACAGCATGTCAACAAGACCGAGAGCGCGATAAGGATTGTGCATGTTCCGACCGGGATTGTTGTGGAGTGTCAGGACGAGCGCAGCCAGTTCAAAAACAAGGACCGCGCCATGAAAATACTGCGCTCAAAGCTTCTTGAGATGAAGCGGGAGGAGCAGAGCTCGGCGATCGCCAGCGAGCGAAAGAGCCAGGTCGGCACCGGGGACAGAAGCGAGCGCATACGCACCTACAATTTTCCGCAGGGGCGCATGACCGACCACCGGATAAACCTCACCCTCTACAAGCTGGATGAGATAATGAACGGCGACCTGGACGACCTGATCGGCGAGCTGATCGCCGCAGATCAGGCGGAAAAGCTGAGGGCCTCTGAATAATGCCGGATACATTGCTGCTCAAAGCGGACTTGGAGAGCATAGCTCTTGCCGGGAAGCTTCTGCGCGGGGGCGGGCTGGTCGCGATACCGACGGAGACTGTGTACGGGCTCGCGGCCAACGCCCTTGATGCTGAAGCGGTTGACCGCATATTCAAGGCCAAGGGCCGTCCGCAGGACAACCCGCTGATAGCGCACATCGCGTCGGCGGACGCGCTGCCGGAGCTCGTGTCCGGACTTCCGGACGAGGCGAAAAAGCTCGCGGACAAGTTCTGGCCGGGGCCGCTGACCCTCGTGCTTCCAAAGTCGGGGCTTGTGCCGGACAATGTTACGGCCGGGCTGGGCACGGTGGCGGTGCGCTGCCCCGGAAACGATATCGCGCGGGCAATAATACTCGCGGCGGGCTTCCCGCTTGCCGCGCCGTCCGCCAATCTGTCCGGCAGGCCGAGCCCGACGACGGCGGGGCATGTGCTTGACGACCTGGACGGGCGCATTGACTTGATTGTCGACGGTGGTTCCTGTGAGGTAGGGGTGGAATCAACCGTCCTGGACGTTAAAAACCGCTGCATACTGCGTCCCGGCGGAGTTGCAAGGGAAAGTATAGAGGCGGTGACGGGGCCGCTCAACGACGCTTTTGCGGCCGATGAGTCGGCGCCCCGCTCTCCGGGCATGAAGTACCGGCATTACGCGCCGGGAGCCCCGATGGTCATACTTGAGGGCGATGCGGGGCTGGCGGGCGAATATGTGCGCCGGCGCTCGCACAACGAAAGGCTCGGCGTGCTCTGCTTTGACGAGGAGGCCGGATGCTTCGAAGGCGCGGACGCGATTTTGTGCTATGGCGGGAAATCGGACGCCGGGGCTCAGGCGGCGCGGCTCTTTGATGCGCTGCGGAAGCTTGACCGCGCGGGCGTCGATTTGATATGCGCGCGCTGTCCGGAGAATACAGGCATGTTTTCGGCTGTGGCGAACAGGCTTCATAAGGCCGCAGGCGCGGTTGTGAAGCTGTAGCCTGCGGGTAACGTCAGGATTTAAACAGATGGTGGTGCGGCAGTTATATGAAAGTTTTTGGAGTGACGGGAGGCTCCGGCTCTGGAAAGAGCACGGTGATAGAGGTCTGGCGAAATTTCGGCGCTCTGATATTGAACTGCGACGATATATACCATGAGCTTCTGCACTCGGAAAAACGCCTGATATGGGAGCTGGAGGACGCGTTTCCCGGGGTGGTTTCACACGGGGAGCTCAACCGGCGGAGGCTGGGCGAGCTTGTATTTGCGGATCACTCAAAGCTTGCGAGGCTCAATGAGATCGCTCACAAATACGTCGTAGGCAGGGTAAAGACCGAGGTCTCCGCAGCAAGGCGAGGCGGCGCCGACGTTGTCGTCATTGAGGCGCTGTACATCATTGAAACGGATATCGCTTCCATGTGCGACGCTGTGGTCGGTGTTGTGGCTCCCCTCTGGAAAAGAGTCAAGCGCGTCATGGAGCGCGACGGACTCGATGAGGAGCACGCCTGGGCGCGCCTGAGAGCTCAGATGGACGATGAGTACTTTATTCAAAACTGTGACATAATTATTGAAAACAACGGTACCGTCGAGCAGCTGCGCGAAAAGGCGAGGGACGTCTATCTGAACTATAGATAGTATATAGAAAAATTTTACAAACACTAATGATATACGGGAGGCGGTCAAATGGACAACAAGGAAAAAAAGGAGACCCTTACCATCCAGTGGAAAAACGGCTACGACAGGCTTTACGAGGGCCAGCCCGAAGCGGTCGAGACCTATGCCAAGGGCTATATGGCTTTTCTGGACAACGGCAAGACCGAGCGCGACTGTGTGACCGAGGCGGTTTTCCAGGCGAAATCCCAGGGATTTTCGGCTTACAAGCCGGGGGACAAGCTCAAGGCGGGAGACAAGGTGTATATTGAGCGCCACGGAAAGTCCGTTATGCTCGCCGTGATCGGCGAAAAATCGCTGAGCGAGGGCATACGCATAATGGCGGCGCATGTGGACGCGCCCAGGCTTGACCTGAAGCCCTATCCACTTTACGAGGATTCGGACATGGCGCTGCTGAAGACGCACTATTACGGCGGGGTGAAGAAGTACCAGTGGATGGCGTCCCCGCTCGCGCTGCGCGGCATCGTGTATCTGTCGGACGGTTCGCCCGTGAACGTCAGCGTCGGCGACGGGCCAGATGATCCGGTGCTCGTTATCACCGACCTTCTGCCGCATCTGGCGGCTGATCAGATGAAGAAGCCCGTGTCCGAGGCGTTTCCCGCAGAGGGGCTCAACGTGCTTGTCGGCACCAAGCCGGACGCGGGCGAGGGCTCTGACCGCTTCAAGCTGCATGTGCTTGAGCTGCTCAATCAAAAGTACGGTATCGTCGAGGCGGATTTCCAGTCCGCCGAGCTGAGCATTGTTCCCGCCGGGGATTGCCGTGAGGTGGGCCTTGACCGCTCCATGATAGGCGGTTACGGCCACGACGACCGCTCCTGCTCCTACGCCGGAATGCGCGCGCTTTTCGACATCACAACTCCGCAGCACACATGCGTGTGCATGATGGCGGACAAGGAGGAGATCGGCTCGGAGGGCATAACCGGGATGCAGAGCGCCTTTTTCGACACATTTGTCAAGGATCTCTGCGAGGCCCAGGGAGTGTCGCTGCGCCGCTGCTATGAAAACTCCTTCTGCCTTTCCGGGGATGTATGCAACGCGTTCGATCCGAATTTCCCGGACGTTTCCGATAAGATGAACAACGCCAAACTGAACTACGGCGTTGGAATATTCAAGTACACCGGCCGCGGCGGCAAGGGCGGCGCTTCCGACGCGTCCGCCGAGACAATGTCCAAGATACGCGGTCTGCTCGACCGCGAGGGCGTGCTCTGGCAGATGGGCGAGCTCGGCAAGGTCGACAAGGGCGGCGGAGGCACGGTGGCATGCTATATGGCCCGCCGCAATATCCCGGTGGTTGACGCGGGGGTTCCGGTGCTGTCCATGCACGCGCCGTTCGAGATAATATCGAAGCTGGACGCGTATATGATGTACAAGGCCTGCATAGCGGTGTTCAGGGATAAGTAAAACAGATGTAACAAGTATGAGAGCCCCGCCTTCAGGCGGGGCTCTCATATTTGTTGTATCACTGCGACAGGTACTTCATCATCGACTCCGCCGCGACCTTTCCAGCTCCCATAGCCAATATGACGGTGGCGGCACCGGTCGATACGTCGCCCCCGGCGAATACTCCCGGCCTGGATGTCTCCCCGGTGTCCGGGTTTGTGACAACGCAACCCCATTTGTCGGTGTCGAGCCCCGGCGTGGTCATGCGTATCAGCGGATTCGGCGACGTTCCGATCGCGACTATCACGCAGTCCGCCGGTATTGTAAATTCGCTGCCCTGCCTGACCACCGGCCGCCTGCGCCCGGAGGCATCCGGCTCGCCCAGATCCATCTCAACGCAGGTCATCTCCGACACCCTGCCGTTTTCATCGCCCCGAAGGGAGACGGGGGCGGTCAGCGTCTTGAAAATGATGCCCTCCTCCTTGGCGTGGTGTATCTCCTCAAGTCGGGCGGGCATCTCGGCCTCGCCTCGCCTGTACGCGATCGTGACGCTTTCCGCGCCCATCCTCAGTGCGCATCGCGCCGCGTCCATCGCGACATTGCCGCCGCCGACGACCACCGTATGCCTTGACGCCAGCACCGGAGTCTCGGACGCCGGGTCGTATGCCTTCATGAGATTCACGCGCGTTAAATACTCGTTGGCGGAGTAAACTCCGTTCAGGCTCTCGCCGGGGATGTTCATGAAGGACGGCAGCCCCGCGCCCGAGCCGATGAACACCGCCGAAAAGCCCTCCTCGAACAGGTCATCCACCGTAAACACCCTGCCGATAACCATATTGGTCCGTATCTCAACGCCCAGCTTCTCGAGCCCCTCTATTTCGGCGGCAACTATCGCCTTGGGCAGCCTGAACTCTGGAATGCCGTAGACCAGCACGCCTCCCGCCTTGTGGAACGCCTCAAACACGGTTACCCCGTACCCGGCCCGCGCAAGAATCCCCGCGCAGGTCAGCCCGGCGGGGCCGGACCCCACGACGGCGACGCGCCTGCCGTTTTTCGGGCAGTCTGGAGCGGCGGCCTCGCCGTTTTCCAGACCGTAATCAGCGCAGAAGCGCTCAAGCCTCCCTATGGCTACCGGCTCGCCCTTTACGCCCCGGACGCAGAGCTGCTCGCACTGCGTCTCCTGAGGGCACACGCGCCCGCATATCGCTGGGAGCAGGTTTACAGATTTTATGATGTCGTTCGCCATCTGAAAATCGCCCCTGACGACCTGCCCCAAAAACTCCGGGATCGGAACCTCAACAGGGCAGCCCCTGACACACGGTCTGGTCTTGCAGGAGAGGCAGCGCTCCGCCTCGCTGACCGCCTGTTCGTCTGTATAGCCCAGCGCGACCTCGGAGAAGTTTTTAGCCCGCTGAAGCGGGGGCTGCTCAGGCATGGGGGTCTTCCCCTTCTGCATATTAGGCATTGACAAGCGCCCCCCTCTCCAAAAGCCTGCAGGCCGCCTCGCGCTCCTGCGGAGCGTAGGCCCTGCTGCGGCGTATCGCCTCGTCGAAATCCACCAAATGTCCGTCGAAATCAGGCCCGTCGACGCAGGCGAACCTTATGCTGCCGCCGACCGTGACCCTGCAGCAGCCGCACAGTCCCGTACCGTCGACCATGATCGGGTTCATGCTTACAAGGGTCGGGATTTTGCGCTCCTCAGTCAGCTTGCAGACAAACTTCATCATAATAAGCGGCCCGATGGCAATGACCCTGTCGTAGCTTGCCCCGTTCTCAAGCAGCCCGTTCAGCACGTTAGTCACAAGGCCCTTAACCCCGTAGCTGCCGTCGTCGGTGCAGATGTGCAGCCCCTTTGACGCGGCCCGCATCTCATCCTCAAGTATAACAAGCTCCCTGTTGCGGAAGCCCGCAATCATATCCACCTCAGTGCCCTGCGCGTGCAGCGCCTTCGCGACCGGCCAGGCGATAGCGCAGCCCAGACCGCCCCCGACGACCGCCGCCTTTTTGATGCCCTCAATATGCGTCGGAACCCCCAGGGGCCCGACAAAGTCCAGAATCGCGTCACCTTCGTCCAGCCGGTCCAGCTCGGACGTGGCCCTCCCGACCTTCTGGAAGATGATCGTCACCGCGCCGGTGTCAGCGTCCGCTCCCGCGATGGTCAGGGGCACGCGCTCGCCCAGCTCGTGCAGCCGGTATATTATGAACTGACCCGCTTTGGCCTTACTCGCTATATGAGGCGCGTGGATGTCCATCAGGGTAACCTCGGGGTTGAGCGGCAGTTTGCGCATTATCTCGTACATGTCCCTGTCTCCTTTTGCTCTTGGGGTTGCGTAAATCGACTTGTCATGCGGGCATTTTACCATACGGGATGTGAATATTCAACATATTTCAGATGCGAGAGGGCGGAAAAGTTTGCGTTTTTAGCTTCGGGATGTATAATGCTATAATAAAAGAAGCAATGCATTAAAAGTGAGGTTTGGCGGATGAACTCAGAAAAACTGCAAATGACAAAAATGACGGAGGAATACGCGGTTGAAATCAGCACATGGAAATACGAGGACGAATATAAAATTTACAATATGCCGACTTGGGAGGAAATGGTCGAGGACGAATGGGCTCTTGCCGACGAGGGCAAAAGAGGGAGCGACTACCTCGCCTTTTTGACTGCCGGGGGCAAGCTGGCCGCGTTTACACGTCATACGGCGCAGGACGGGGGCTTCATGCTGGGGGTGGGGGTAAATCCCGATTCTCTGTCACTGGGGTATGGCTCCGAGGCAATCAGGCAAACGGTGGCATATTTGGTAGATTTGAACCCTGGCGCCGACATCTTTTTAGATGTGAGAATATGGAACAAAAGAGCGGTCAAAAGCTATGAAAAAGCGGGCTTTGCAATCAGAGAGACAATCGAACAGGAAACTCATGCCGGCAAGGGTCGGTTTTACCGTATGTCTTATATGAAATAGGTAGAAGCAATACGGGAATTCCCGTCAGCCCTCCGAGCGCATATCGCTCAGCGCGTCGGTGGCGTGCCGGTACAGAAGCTGGTTGCCCGTTTTGCCGAGCTGAATGACGTTCATATAGTGCCTGTAGGCATTTTGCCTTTCCCCCATGCTCCTGTAAAGATCACCCAGGATTACATTGAGCTGTTCCTCCTCCTCGCCCGCAAGGTTCTTTGTCTGGAACACCTCTGCGTACTTCTCAAGCGTAAATCGCCGGGCGAGGGCCTCCCGCTCCCTGTCGCCCACGTCGCCATAAAGCCACATAAGCCGACGCCATATCTGCGCCTCCGCCTGCACGTCCCCGCTGGACAGCGCAAGGCAGTGTATCGACAGATAAAACGCCTCAAACACCTCGTCCACCGTCCTGGGCTCGGACCAGCCCCGGAATTCGGGGAAGTCGCTGAAATAGCCTCGGGCTTTTAAGAAGCGGGCGTCCCGCGAGTTGAGCTTCTGGAACGAGTTGCTCGGCGCGGCCGCGTTGCAGTGAGGGCACACCCTGACCGAGTACCACAGTATCTCGAAGTCCTCGTATATCACGCGCATATCCGCCCTTGTCTCCTTCGTCTTGAGCTTGTATGACGACGGAATCAGGTCGGAGAACTTTTTGTCGCAGACGGGGCATGTGAACTCCTTGCTTATAGCGAGCTTCCTCCACCTCTCCGGGGCGGTCACCCCGTAAACCGGATGTCCCTCGGGCAGGATTCGCTTTTTGGGTTTTCCTGCCTCGACCGGGGCGGCGGGCTTTGCTGCCGGGGGCGCCGCAACCTTGGGAGGAGGCTCCGCGGTGGCCTTTACCGGCTTGACGGGCTCAGCTTTTACCGGCTCGGGCGGCTTCTGAGGCTTTCTGAGAGGGGCCTCGCCCGCGAGCAGCCTCACATGGGAGGCCAGCACGGACGCGAGCTGCGCGGCGAACTCCGGGCTGCCCTTCATAAGAGCCTCGGCCTTTTCCCGCTCCACCACAAGCGCTTGACCGCCCGACAGCGCCAGCGCGGTAAACAGGCTGTTTCCCCCGTCAGCTATGCCCTCGGCGCCGATAAAGCCCCCTGCGCCGATGTCGCCCGCCCTTCTGCCGCCGGCGATCAGCTCCACCGAGCCCGAGAGCAGAATTATAAGCCTGCCGTCCGGCTTCCCGGCAGTCATAAGCACGTCCCTTGCGCCGAACGCCAGCTTTTGCCCGGCGGCGCTTATTTCGTCAAGCCATCCCATGCGTGTCCCTCCGGTTGTGTATGTAGTGGGGGTATTTCCCCCGCCATTTTTGCAGGGCGTGATGCCAGCATCTCGCCGTTTTCAATCCGCTTGTCAGGGGACATCGGGCGACCGTCCCCGGTCGCCCCTACCTTTGCCCTGCTCCCCAAATCCTGAGCCCTCTTCGCTCACTAAGGGGGAAGGGGGATGCCCCTCATAGTTTTTACTCAAATTGCAGCTGGCTCTCGTGCTTCTTAAAGAAATCCACCTTGGGCTCAAGGAACTTGAAGGCCAGCGGGCCCTTTGCCTCCGCAAGCTCGTATATGGTGGCAAAAATGTTGTCCCAGTCGAAAAAGCCGTCTCCCAGGCTCATATACTCCGCCAGCATCTCCGCGCCCTCGGGAGCCACGGGATGCACGAGCACAGCCGCCACCCGCAGCATGTGGAAGCAGTCGGCCAGAACCTGCGCGCGCTTTGCGTTGTCGTCCCCAGCGTCCGCCTCCCTGATATATTTGGACCAATACTTGTTTATATTCCGAATGAAGGAGTCCAGCAGGCTCATCACCTGGTGGAACTCGCACCTGAACATAAGCGCCTCGTAGTCCAGCGCGGCATCAAGCGCCATATCCAGGGCTTCCCCGGATATTTGGACGACGGGCAAGACCCCTTCAAAATACTTCTGCACGGTGTAGAAGCAGGAGCGCGCCGCGCGGTTGAGCACATTTGTCAGGAGGTTCCCCTCCTTCAGTACAGGGTCGGCGTCGGCTTCGTTTGCCTGCGGATTCAGCGGCTTCGGCTGGAAGCTGACGCTGCGTATCCCCAGCCCCAGACCGAGGAAATGCGCCCTGAGCTGCTCGGGCGTATAGTATTCCAGCAGCTCGTGCGCCATCGGCGGCTTGATTTTCCCCGAGGAGCTGGCCTTCTTGTTGAGAAACAGCGCGTGGTTGTTGACTATCAGGTCGGTCAGCCTGAGCTCTCCGGCCTTCGGCTCAGCCGACGGGCTCCCCCCCTGCATTCCCATAAACAGCGCGCACTGCGCCGGGCCGTAGAAGTAGATGTTGTCCTGCCCTATGAACTGATACACCCGCGCGTCCGGCTCGCACCACCACCTTTTCCAGGCCTCCGGCCCCTCACCAAGCGACTCAAGATAGGTCTTGGTAAACGATATGGGCGCCCAGAGCGACTCGGGCCATACCCATACAGTAAGACCTCCGACGCCCTCAAGCTCCGGGGCGGGCACGCCCCAATCGATGTTGCCTGTCAGCCTGAACGGCACCAGCGTCTTGCCGGTGCGGTAGTTTATCCCGGCGGAGCTCAGCGCCGCGCAGGCGCTTTCGCGCTCGGAGAGCGCGCCGAACACCAGCTTCACGCTCTGCTTGTTGCCCCCGTCATCCCTGACCTCATGCTCGGGGAGAGTGACGGAAAGATACGCCTCGTCCTCAAGATAGTCCCGCTTGAGGTAGATCACCGGCGGCTCGAGAAACTCCTCAATCGAGCGCACCGCGAACGGGCGGATGTCCGGGCGGGTCTTGAACTCGTCCACCCAGTGCCGCAGAAGGCCCCGGAAGCGCTCCATATCCACGTACCAGTTGGACACGTCCCGCATTTCGGGGGTGTTTCCGGTCAGCGTGCTCCTCGGGTCTATGAGCTCGCTGGGAAGGTACTGGTGCCCGAGGTCGCACTCGTCCGCGTAGCCCTTCTCGGACGCGCAGCCCGCCACAGGGCAGCGCCCGACCACCTGACGACCGTTTAAAAACACCTCCCGCTCCGTATCGTAAAACTGGGAGGTAGTCAGCTTTATAAGGTGCCCGTTTTCGTGCAGCGTCCTGATAAACCAGTCGGACATCTCCCGGTGAATCTCCGCCGCACTGCCAATGCTGGACGCGCCGAAAAGACTCAGGTCAACCTGGTATTTTTTCAGGATTTCCTTTTGAAACTCATGGTTTTTCTCGGCGAATTCCCCGACAGTTCCGGAAATTTCCCCGGTTTCGCTCTTTTTCCTGAAGTCCTCGGCTATCGGCGAGCCGTAGCAGTCGGTACCGGACACAAACACGACGTTTTCCCGGCCGATCCGGTCGCGCAGGAACCTGGCCAGTGTGTCCGCCGGGATGAACACCCCGCCAACGTGCCCGAAATGCAGCCCCTTGTTGCCGTAGGGCATACCGCCGGTTATCACTGCGCGGGCGGGGAATGCGGGGCGGGAATTCAGCTTGTCCCTGATTTTATCAGTCATAGGTGCAGTCTCCTTTTGTGGGGTGTGGGGTGGGGGTGTATAAATGATTTGAGCCAATAAGTAGCATGTTTGATGTTAGCAGTATGCTTATACTGCTTGTCGATTAGTCTCTCGCTTTTCCGTTGCAATAGAACACACCAAATAAGCCAAGAACAATCTCAACTGTGGAAAAAATATAAGGGATAGTCATATTGGGATACAATACATCATGGCTGAAACTCGATGGATTAGCTGTCAAATAGACCAAAAAAATATTAGGAGCAACTGACGCAATCAAAATAGAAATACCTAACATGATACAACCTAAAGTCAGTATAACGCCTGAAATGATTGCTATGATTTTTTTCATCTTAACCTCACATAAAATATAAATAACCTCCGTAGAAAGCTCACATCAAAAAGGCCCGTATCATTCCCCTCCCTGGAGGGGTGCCCGAAGGGCGGGGTGGTCACTCAACATCTCCATCACTTTATCCAACCAGCTCAAAACATCCCGCGCGGCAATGTGAATAACGGTCAGGCCCAGCCCCTCAAGAAACGCGTTGCGCTCATTGTCATACTCAGTTTTATCGTCATGCGAACTGCCGTCAATTTTAATGACAACAGAACAGTTTCCGCAGTAGAAATCTACAATATAGTTTCCAATAGTCTTCTGTCTGTCAAAATCGTATTGGCCTTCTTTTTTCGCATGTAACCACCCCGGCGCTGACGATCAGCGGCAGACGTCTGCCGCCAATGTTGCGCCACCCCTCCAAGGAGGGGAATTCCCGTTACAGAAAACAAAACACCCTCTACAGCGCCGCAACCGCCCTGTCAAGCCTCGCCCTCACGCGCTCCTCGCCCAGTATTTGGAGGATCGTCCACAAGTCCGGGGTGTTTTTCAGCCCGGTCACAGCCACCCGTATGACCTCTGCCACGTCGCCGACGCTGCCCTTGAACGCCTCCGGGTTCTTCCTGTAGTCGCTCATCTCGGCGGCGTAGCCCATTCCGGCCGCGATGGCCTTGATTTTGTCAAACCATTCGCCGGACTGGTCAGCGTAATTATACGTCCCGGCAAATGCCCTCAATATCTCCGCGCACTCCTGCGCCTCAAGGGAGTAGGAGTAATCGGGCTTGAAGAGCCCGTCGAAGAAGTAGCTCAGGCTGTCAAGCGCCTGCCTCGCGCAGATGAAATCCTTGCGGCGCTTCTTGCCGCCCGTGCCCATGCACAGCGCAAGAACCCGGAGCATGTACTCCGCGGGCTCAAGGCAAACCGAAACGCGCTCGGGCGAGTATTCCTCCGCCCAAGTCCTCAGAAACGCGTACATCTCCTCCGCACTGAGTCTTGAAAGATAGGTTCTGCTGATATCGTCCAGCTTGGCGAGGTCAAACAAGGTGCCGGACTGGCTCATTTTCCCGGTGGAAAACTTGAAGGTCTCGATCGGGGCGTCCGGATTTTTAAGAAGCCACTCCTCGAAATTTGAGTTCAGCAGCGTCATCAGATAGGTCTTGACCGCCCCCGGGTGGTAGCCCTCGCTCCTGTAATAGCTGAGAGCCGCTTCGGGGTCGGTGCGCTTGGAGAGCTTGCGCTTGGAGTCCCCGTCCAGCTTCATGATCTGGCAGGTGTGCGCGTACCTCGGGCGCCTGAAATTCAGCAGCTCAAACAGCTCCAGGTGAATGGGCAGCGAGCTGAGCCACTCTTCGCCGCGCACGACCAGTGTGGTGCGCATCAGATGATCGTCGACGGCGTGCGCGAAATGATAGGTGGGTATGCCGTCCGACTTCAGCAGTACGATGTCCTGGTCATTTGCGGTGACGCTGATCTCGCCCTTTATCTCATCTTTAAACGTGAGTTTGGCCAGCCCGTCCCCGCCTGAGCGCAGGCGCAGGACATAGGGCTCGCCCCTGTCTAGCCTGGCGAAAACCTCATCCTCGCCCAGCTCCCGGCATCTGGCGAAGCTTCCGTAATAGCCCGGGGTCAGCTTCTGCTCCTTCTGCCGCTCGCGAACAGCGTCAAGCTCCCCGGCGGTGCAGAAGCAGGGATAGGCCAGCCCGCGACTGACCAGGTCCTTCGCGTAGGCGTGATATATCTCGGTGCGCATACTCTGATAATACGGGCCGTAATCATTACCCGAGGCAGAGGCGACCTCCGCACCCTCGTCAAAGCGTATGTCGAAGTAGTCAAAGGCGGCAAGTATCGCCTCCACGGCGCCGTCCACCCTGCGCTTGCTGTCTGTGTCCTCAACGCGCAAAAAGAACACACCGCCGCTCTGATGGGCGATGCGCTCATTGGCGAGGGCAGAAAACAGGTTGCCCAGGTGTATAAATCCCGTCGGGCTGGGCGCAACGCGGGTGACCTCCGCCTTTTTGTCCAGACCTCTCTCGGGATATAACTCCTCGTAATAACTTAGGGGGCGCACAGAATTGGGAAACAGCCTTTCCGCCAGCCTGACGCAGTCCATATCATTGCTCCTTGCGTATCAGTTTTATAGGGTGCTTTTAAGAACGTCTTGTGCCTTTTCCCCGCCGGAGGCGGGGAAAAAATGAGTATAATCCATAATTCAGCGCTTGCAGGGCTTAAAATGTATTATACCAACCATGGATTACCATGTCAACAGCGCGGGACGCCCAAAACCTTGTCTTTTCAGGCACTCCGTCATCGCACACAGTCGAAAAAACCAGGAAAAAGGCTTTCCCGGAGTGAATCCGTAAAAGCCTTGAATTTCAAACTTTTTCACTCTTGCGGTCAAGCAAGAACCTGCCGCCTCCGTCGTCAGGCTCGACGCGCAAAAGTGAAAAAGGACGGAGGTCGCGGACTTTGTCTTCATTCTGAACAGTGCGCCGCCTTTTTGTCCAAAAGGCGGCGCACTGTATACAGATTTTGCGCTGTTATCGATTGTGTTTTTTTCCAATGATGATCGCTTGGCGTATATCACCTCGCTTCATCAATTGAAAGTATTTAGCAGACAGGCTTTTATTTGCGTAGTGTAAATGTAAAGGAATAGCTGGGGAACAACACTGGGTACTTGACGCCGCTGACAACAACGGTTTCTCCTTCCGCAAGTGTTCCTGTAAAGCCCTGTACCTCGAGCGTCCTCTTGTCCTCAAGTACGACCGCGTTATACTTTGCCCCGCTGATCGTCACGCACTTGACCGTACTTTTGAGTGTCATATCCGCGCGGAAAACAACTGTCAGTTGACCGCCCTCGGCAATAACGTCGGCTCCCCAGATGAGTTCCGGCTTGTACTCGGCAACCACTATGGGGCAATCACCCTGTACATCCCCGTCATCCACTTTTACAACGACCTTGCAGTCATCTCCAAAAGCCGGTGCGTTAGCAGCGCTGATTTTCATCAAAGCGCCATTGGTAATGTCGGTCCGGCAGGAGAGCTCGCCGTTTACGCTGAGATACGCAATCAGGGATTTGCCTTCCAAGCCCTCGCCGGCCACGTTAACCCTGAGGTTTGCTGCAAGCGTTTCCACAATTGTCGGTGTGGTCACCGAAACTGCGGTGATCTTTACCGTTTCACGGAATTCCGTAGCAACGAACTCGGCCGAAATCGTTACTGTCTTGCCGGTGTTCTGTACAATTGTGGCCGGTTTTCCGTTTATGGTTACGCTGTCCTCGATACCGTCAAAGAGGTACCATTCGTCAGCTGTGAGCGTGACTGAAACGGTATAAGTATTGCCCTCTGTAAACGCGGCATCTGCGGGCGACCACGTCACACCGCTCACGGCGCAATGGTCAGTCAAGACTGCCGGCGCCATATCCGGGGCTTTTGTGGCCATAGGCTCCGTGACTTCTATGCCTACGCTTTTAATTTTCTGGGAATCCGCTGAATACGTGCCGCTATACGCCCAACCAGGAGTTCCTTTATATCCCAGGCTGATGAGGTTTGCGTACAGCGCAATCGCGCCCTCCGCAAGAACCGGGAAGTGGTTTTGCCACAGAACCGACGTATATGTCCAGTTTCCGTCTTTATCTCCTACCGTAGCCGGCACCGTGGTTCCGAATACTGCCGGCTTGATGTTCATTGTGGTTCCGTTTCCGCCCACTCCGTTCATCCAGTTCCTGCCGGCAAACATCGGGACATAGCCTGCGTTGACCACGGCCGCTACGCTGGCTGTAGCCCATTCGGTGCGCTGTCCGAACCAGTTGTCCCAGATCATTGAATCCGACCACATCCAGCCGGTAGGAATGCCCTGGCCGACTCCCGGTTCAACCGGCTCTTTCAGATTCATGATCGAGGCGAGATCGTTCGGATAGGTGTAAACAGAGCTGTTCGTCATCGTCTCCTCGACGTAAATCGAACATTTTGTCAAGTCCAGGTTGCCGCTGACAGGTGGCGGTGTTTTTTCCTTCGGCACAATTCTGTTTATCTGAACGTTATTAAAAGCCAGATTTGTTTCATGCACTACCACGTTTCCGCCACGCTGCATGAAGTTGTATACGTTGTCGCCGTTTTCGGAGTTCAGGTTCAGCATCTCACGATTGCCGCTATCGCCGAAGCGCGCGCAGATAATGATCGTGTCGAAGTTGTCCTTGAGCCATTCGCCGCCCTTGGCTAACTCCTCGGCGCCGATGGATACGCAGTTTTGAACGGCTTTTGCAGGATCTTTGTACATATTTCTGACGGTGCTCAGGATATCCGGATCTGAGTTTGTTTCGCCCACTCCAATCCGGATGTCGTCGTCAGGAAGGTTAACGATCGTGGAAACGGACAGTTTCTGCCTGGCCGGCTGGAAGAAATGCTGTACTTCTGCGTGGTGGAACGTGGCTTTCGTATTTCTATCGAAGATGTCATAATTGACACCGTCCCGATCCAGGGTGTAGTTGACAAGATCAATTCCGTCCCGATAGTTTTCACCATTCCACACGGCTTCCACGCCGATTTGCGCGCTTCCGGAAAAACCGCCCGGAATATTGGTGGTCAATTCGAAACGGGCTTTTGTCTTAGCCGGCACGCTGACGGTCTGATTTGCAACGGCGATTCCCGTACCTGAAGGCGTAATATTCGTCGACAGCACGATTCCTTCCGCCAGCGCCGAGGTATGATTTGTGATTTCCACGAGGATCTTATTCGTCTGCGAGTCATCGGACTCATGGAGGATCACCGAGCGCGACTCCCTCACGATGTCGACGGTAAGCTTCGGCACCAACCGCACCTTTACGTCCTGTTCCACCGAGATGGACGCGCCTGTGCCCAACGTGAAAGTTGTCAGTCCCCTCAGCGGCCTTCTCTTATAGTGAGGCGCAAGCTGATCTGTATTGTTGTCGGGTATCGGGTTGCGGTCGTAGTGGATTTCCAAAGCGTTTACATTCGTCTTGTCCCTTTGGTTGGCTGCTATACCCATGTTCCAGTCAGACTCATGGTAGTCGGATGTGCCCTGCGGATATGTACCGCGGAGGACGCCCTCGCTGTTATACCATTCGTCGTACTTCTGGTTGAAAGGTCCGGTATACTCCTTGTTTGTGGGTGAGATCGTAACGTCATACTCGTATCTCAGGCCCTTGACCTGCATCTCTGCGCCATAGACAGTGCCCATTCTTGTATACGCTACGGGGGTGGCCGCGGTCGCCGTAGCGGTCGAACCGGCGGGGAGTGTCAACGTGGTCGGCAAACCGGCTTCCAGTGTATTGGACGGGAATATCACCTTGCCCGCCGCGGCGATGCCGGTGTCGTTGAAGGCGCCTTCGAAGCACTCGATCTCCACAATGGCGTGCACCGTCTGTCCAGGGCTGGGGTCGTAGTCGCTCAGAGTGATTTTCTGCTGAATTCCGAACAGCCGTGACGTAAAGTCGTTGTAGTTCCTGCGGACAATGCTCAGCCAGCGCTGGAAGTCCTGGGTGCCGTCGGCCATGTTGTCAAGCGTCGCGGCATATCCTTCCAATGCGGCTAACGCAACCGCCGCGTTGGTCAGATCGTCTTTTACTAAGTTTATCTGGTTTTGGACGTCAGCCGCTGTGGCGGCGCCGTTCGCTATGAACGTTTTTCCCAATTGCTCCTGAGTTCTGCCTTTTGTAAGATCCAGCGGGTCTGTACCCGTAGGCATGTCCGTATCCCAATCAGCGGCGTTGGGGCCGTTCGGGAACTTAAAGTACACATTCTCAAGGGCTGTTTTCAGGGCTTGTACATTATTCTCAGTCGCCAACTGATCCGCTGCCGGCAGCGTCTTGTTGATGCGGTTGATGGAGGTGTCTATCCCCGCCAGGAATGTTGTGGCGTTTGGCCCGGAGTTCTGCCATCCGTCAGAAAAGTAACCGGGGGCGCTGAAAAGAGTGTCCGCTTCATAAGTCTTTGCCGTGTTATTGGGAGTCCCTTGATTTGATTGTCCGACGTAGCTTGACACCTGGCTGGAGTTCGTCTGATCCGCCGCGTTGGAAATCATGTTGTAGGTAGGATCCGTCCACACTTTGACCTCTGTGGCGTCATTAACCCCGTAGTTATTCCAGGGCTTGGGGAAGAACGGATTTACCCTGTTGAGGTACACCGTGCCTACGCCGGTTCCGCTGGCTGTCATCACACGCTTTACCGTCCAAGGCTTGAGTTCTTTGCCGTAGACATCGTAAGCTTTATAGTTCGGGTCCTTCGCAGCCTTTACACCGAGCAGCATGAACATGGAGTTCGTTTGGTGCTGGGCGTGCCCGCCGGTTAGGCGGTGATTCTCGACGACGACGTCCGGCCTGGCAAGCCTGATCATCCTCACGGCATGATAGAGGATGACATCCGGGTTAAACCGGCCCCTGATTCCGTTCGACGGATCAAAAGTTTCGAACTCGAAGCTGGGCATGTATCCTGCGTCCATCATCATGAACGGAACCGAATACTTCCTGTCAAGCAGGTTAGCCGAGTACTGCTCCTGGGAGCGGACGATGCCAAGGCCTTCGAAGGTCTCCGGCCCGATCATGTTGATGCCGCCCTCGCCCCAGGTAAAGGTCGACAATATGCTGTCAATCGCGTAGCGGGGGCTGTCGCTCAAATACGACGTCAACCCCTGGTCGCTGTTGTTGCCCTCGTCGTCCGGATGTGCGCCTGTATACATGGCCATGCCAACTCTGGGGAGTTTTTCAAGAGCCAGCAGCGTTTCAAACATGCCTCTGTCCGCAGCCTCTTCAGGTGTCGGGCGATCGCGCCCGCCGGAGTACGCCTGCACAGTCGGCACCGGCAGCACATAAGCAACTGAAACAACCATCACCAGAGCGAGAAGCCAGGAAACTGCCCTTTTAACCCTAGATTGCGTCATAACTCTTTCCTCCATTATAAAACATAATCTTGCCTCGCTTTAACCGAAACGCGGTCGACCAGATGCAAAATAATTCCAATAAACCATAACACTTCCCTTCAAATAAGAAATTTCCTCGAAAACAATGAGAGTCTAAAAAACAAGCGCGTTGGCGAAAGCGGCGCTTGTTTGTTTACCACCTGCAATGTTTTGATTAATGCTGAAGCAGACGCCATGGGTGGCCGTTTATTTGTCAGTCGCAGCACCCCGAAGTTTTGTGCATATCGCTCCAGTTATGAGGCCTATCACTGTAATATTAATTGATTTTGCAAAAAAATAGAATAGAATTTATTTGGTTATTCTTTTATTTTCGTTACACTCTTTTCAATATCGACGTTTGCCGGAGCCGCGAGAAGAACAGCGACCACACACCTGTTCGCAATGCCTCGGCGCCTGAGCCGGTCATCAAGGGAAGTCTGGCCTCGCCATCGTCTGTTGCGCACATCATGGTCGAGAAATATGTGGAAGATATTCCTGACTGGTTGGAAGGGTTATCTCCATACCGACGGGTATCAGGGCTATCACATCCTACCGGATGTGACGGTCGTCGGATGCTGGGCGCATGTGCGGCGGAAATTTGACGAAACGCTGAAAATCCTGCCTGCCGAGCAGCGGGCGGGGTCATCCGCCGAGCGCGGACTGCGCTATTGCAACCGGCTGTTTGAGAGAGAAAGGCTTTCCCGGAGTGAATCCGTGAAAGCCTTGAATTTCAAACTTTTTCACTCTTGCGGTCAAGCAAGAACCTGCCGCCTCCCGGCGTCAGGCTCGACGCGCAAAAGTGAAAAAGGACGGAGGTCGCGGGCCTTGTCAGCAGCCCGACGCCGGAATCCTCAAAATGAGGACTCCGGCATAATTACTTTATTTCCCCGGGCGTTCGTAAGTCTCGCCCGGCAGATTGTCCACGAAGCGAAGCGCCGACCATGTTTCATCGAGCGCTACCTGAGCAACGGGGTGAATGCCTTTCGGTATGGATAAATCCCACATGCTGTCCCGGTTGATGTCATACTTCACTTTGCCGCTGCCTTTGGGGTAGGATATCCACAAAAGCCCCCCAGGCTTACGCCTGCGCAGCGCTTCGGCAATCCGTGATTCAAAATCTGCTCGGCTTCCCACAAACAAATGCACGAAATCAACCTGACCGGCATCCGAGAAGACCAGATCGGCGGCATCTACGGGGTAATCGTCCGGCGCATACAAAACGCACGCGGTAAATCCCTGCTTTGCCTTCATCTTTTTGAAAATGCCGTTATCCATACGGATTCACCTCTGTTCCCATCGTTTCAAAGTGGGTACAAATGCGGATAGCTGTTCCCGCGCAGCCTGCTCTCCGATTTTGTACGCCAAATGAGGCACACCCATTTCAACCATATCCTGCGCCGTCGCGTCAGGATTCAGAAACTCGCCGTCTTTGTAGCAGTAAGTGCAGTATAAACTGCAGGAGCCGTCCTTTTCCTTGGCGATCAATTCTTCGTGCGCGTTGTCAAAGGGCATTCCGCAGCTTTGGCAGAAGTTGTTTTTCATACGTATTCTCCTAATCCATTAATAGTCCCGTTCTGAGCGTACTAATTCCGTTTTCCAGATAGGCTTTTAAGCAGGTCAGCATGTACACCCAACCGGTTTGATTTTTCAGCATTTCGGCTGTGTTGTCAGCATCGTCTCGCCAGCCGCTTTCTATGGCTTCAACAACAGAATGGCCGTCTTTTTGGGTAAAGACGAGCTCGCACTTTCTGCGGTCAGCGCCATCGCCCCAGTCATATTCAATTTTCGCGTCTTGCTCTGCGCTGATAATTTCAATGTCAAATACGGCAACGTATTCCTCATAAGCAAGCGTTACCATTTTGCCGGTCTCCCAGCGCGCCGAGCTGCCTGAAAACCAAAAGTTGCCAATTTTCTGGGGGTCGACAAACGCTTCGTACGCGTCATGTACAGAGCAGTTAATCTTCATTTTTGTCGTGATTTTCATACAAATCCCCTCGTTTAGTTATTACTTCTGCTTTTTTTGTAAAAGATTCGCTTCCAGCCGGTATCACTGTCTGTCTCGGTATGATACTCGCTCCACCCGCATTTTTCGTAAAAGGAGAGGGCTCTTTTGTTGTTTTCAAAGCATTCAAGGTGAAGCTCGGAATAGAGTCTGAACTTCTCTGCGCACATGAAATCAAGAAAATACTGCGCCGCTCCGGTGCCATGAAAATCACTGTCGATCATCATCAGATGTAGCAGATTTTCTTTCCAGATGCAAAAACCGATGATTTGCCCGCCGTTTAACAAGATGGATGTTTCGTTCAGATTATCGGTAATCTCTTTGTCAGCCATACCGCTGTCAATAAACATATCAACAGCTTCATCACCCATAAAAGGGCGAAAGAATTCGTTTATTGTCTTTCTTGAGAGTGAGGTTAATTCTGTTAAATCATTCGGCTCGGCCTTTTTTATGGTATATTCCATCATCTTACCACGCTTTCAACGAGAGTTGATTTCGCTTATCCGCAGGCTTTACAGACGGTACGCGCTCGGAGGATAAATAAAAAAACTGACCGGCATCCGTCTGCAGTATAAAGAGGACATTGCTAAAATGATCCTGCTTGACTTCATAACGCGGCAGGACGACCGGCATCTCTCTAATATCGCGGTGAAAATCGGCGAGAGCGGAGAGTCGTTCTATCCACTCTACGACAACGGCAGAAGCCTATTTTATGAGGATACCGAAGAAATGGTCGCCCGAGCCGTGGAAAACCCCGCCGCCTACGCGACGACTTTCGGCTACAGCGGCACCTACTGGGATTATGTGCAGGAAATCGCTGCGGAGATGGACGTAAAATTGCTCGTCAACCTCGACATTTCCGAAGTCGAGGTAATGGAAATCCTGCTTGAGGCGGGCTTTTCCGGCTACCGGCTTGACGGTGCGACGCGGTGGGTTGTGAGGGCGGTGGAAATGGTGAGGGGGTTGTAACAGCTTCGCAGGTCTCGGCGCAAATAAAATGGGGAAATCCATAATCAGTTTTTTCGATATGGTACGGAACAGAGCAAAAGTAATAAGCTGGGAGTGAACCGCAAGCTTGTGGCTTTCACAAGGTATGCAGGTAAGAATGTAGCGCGGAATATAAGGCACGAACTGATAGAGAAATAACATCTGCGCGTGGTCGAGGCGTCAGAAGGGCGGAGGGTCTCGCTCATCAACGGTGATGGCTCATTTTTTATCTGCGAAATATAAAAACGATTGCGGCGAAAGTAACTTTATTATTTTAACCGTATTTCTACACCAGCCAAACCGGCACAATAAGATTCTCGCTGTTAAACGCCGACAGCCTGTCACTCGTGCACAGCACCGCGCCGGTTCCGCGCACCAGCGGTGACTTATCTATCACGCCGAATACGCGCGTGAGCTGCGAGGCGGGTGTGGCTGTTTTCTTGATTTCAATCGGATACAGCCTGCCGTCGCCCTCCAAAATAATGTCAATCTCTTTCGTGTCTTTGTCGCGATAATAGTAAATAAACGGCTCCATCCCGCAGTTGTGATAGCTTTTGATGATCTCCGATACCGCGAAGTTTTCCAGCACCGCGCCGCTCATCGCGCCGTTTATCAATGTTTCGCTGTCGCTCCAGCGGGTCAGGTAGGTCAAAAGTCCAGTGTCGTAGAAGTACAGTTTCGGCTTGGAGATCGTGCGCTTCAGGGTGTTGTTCGAGTACGGGTGCAGATAGAAGATTATACCCAGCGTTTCAAGAATCCCGAGCCATTCTTTGGCCTTTATCTGGTCGATCTCCGCCGTGTCGGTAATCGTCTTATAATTCACCATTTGCCCCGCAAGCGCGGCGGCAGCCGTGACGAAGTTCATAAACTTGAGCGAATCAATTGTACCCGAAAGCTCCTTCACGTCGCGGTCGATGTAGGTGCTGATATAACTTGAGTACACCGCGCGGCGGTCGGTGAAGGCGCCGCTTGCCAGCGCAGGCATACCGCCGTTGAAAATGCGTTGATACAGCTCCGGCGTGTCGATGGACTTAACTTCCTTCGCACGGGCGGAGAGCTTGTCTATATTCAGTTCAAACGGCACTGTCGGCACGCCGCAAATCTCCGCCTGCGACAGCGACGACATACTCAGCAGGCAGACACGCCCGGCGAGCGATTCCTGTACACCCTTCATCAGCTTAAAGACCTGCGAGCCCGTGAGCCAAAAGTCTCCGGGATTGTGGGTTTTATCTATATGCATTTTAATATACGGAAACAGCTCGGGCGCGTACTGCACCTCGTCGATAAAAACCGGCGGCTTGTGAAGCTGAAAGAACATTTTTGGGTCGTTCTTAGCCATTTCGCGCTCGGTCAGGTCGTCGAGCGTGATATATTCGCGTCGGTTGTTTTCCTCTTCCATGAGCTTTTGGAGCATCGTGGTTTTGCCGACCTGCCTCGGGCCGGTGATCAAAATGGCTGGAAACTGCGCCGACAGGCGTTTGAAGGTCTCCTCCATCGCGCGGGGTATATATTTCATCGAGCCAACCTCACTTCGGCTAAAATAATCACCGTATATATTATAGCCGATATTTTGCCTTTGTCAACCAAAGAGGGGAAATCGGCGTAAAAATCACAGCCAACCTCTATCTTTCAGCGTCTTTTTGACCATTTTAATCGCTTTGTCCTTGATTTTGCCGATGGCGTCGGGGCTGAACAGCTCGAAACGGTTGGCGAGATCGTCAGGCAAATGGCAAAGCAGCAGGGCGTGACCGAGGTGCTGAAGGCCACCGACCAGATGAAATGGGTGGGTCTGATGAACAACATCCGCGCCTGCGCCGAGGAAATCGTCATGCATGAGGTTGTGTACAGGTAAGAGTCAGCCCGGCTCGTTTGAGCCGGGCTGATCGCGGTGTGGAGGCGATATATATTTCATTCGCTAATAAAAAATGATGCTATATCGTGTACCCTTTTAATGGCTTCGGTATCTTTGCTCGAAGGTATGTAATCTGTTTTTAAGGAAAAAACCATGTTGTTCTCGAATCCCTGTGCATTCATCTTCTTGAACATCCATGAAACTAAATCGATAGCTCTTTCTGGTCCGCCGTCACCACCACCAACAAGTATCATGGCAGCTTTCTTTTCCTTAAAGGTAAATTCATCTTTTAAAAATCGTTTTGCACAATAGAAAGCTTGGAACCTGCTTGCAATACCCATAAGAGGGGCAGTTAGATTTGACATGTATAATGGAGAAGCAATGACAACATTCTCAAAATCCCCGTCATAAATCAACTTCATATCATCGTCAATAACACAGCCTTTTTTCTCTTTACATGCTCTGCAATCTATACAAGGACTGATTTTGCATTCATAAGCTCGTATCTCGACTACTTCACCCGTTAGGTTGTTCTTTAATTCTTCAAGCAAAAAATTAGTATCTCCATTTTTTCTGGGAGATCCATTGATGATTAAAGTCTTCATGTATCATCCTCACAGCCTATCAGCACTTTCGTCCACATCATACCTCAAACCCGTCCAAAACTCAACATCCAATCCCAAAACCTTCGGATTTCCGGCGGTTTTTTGCGCCAAAAGGAGATGAACCGTATGCAGGACAAGATTTACACGGTCAACCAAATACGCGAGTTTGAAATCATCACGAGCGACTACAGCTTCATCACCACCGAGGTCGGCGAAATCAGATTTATGTTCCTTATTCCTTGTTCGCCGGCTGTTCAAGCGCAACAACATTCCAGTTCACACCAAATTTATCCGTTACAGCGGCATGGAACACACTATAAAAAGTTTCCGTCGGCGGGAGCGTTACTTTACCGCCTTCACAAAGCTTATCAAAAATGGCAGCAGCTTCTTTACCGGTGGGAATAGAAGCAGACAGTCTAATGCTTTCACCCTTGGTAAACGGCATCGCTTCATCGGCAAACCAAATGCTTGTACCGCAGACCTCCATTTCACCGTGCATTACCCATGTTCGCAGTAATTCAGGCGGAGTATTTGATCCCTCCGGCATATAATCTCCATAATTCATAACTTTCGGCTCACCACAAGGAAAAACCGAGCGGTAGAAATCCAACGCTTCTTGGCAGTCACCGTTAAATACAAGATAAGGCGTAATCATGAAATGATCCTCCTCCATAAAAACTATACGTTTCAATTATATCGCAAATCCCTCAAAACACAATCGCCTGCGCCGAGGAAATCGTCCTGCACGATCTTGTGTACAGGTAAGAGTTAGCCCGGCTCGTTTGAGCCGGGCTGAATTTGTCACGTATGCTTATTTGGTGCATTTAAAGCAGTCTAAATGCTTCGCTAAAAACAAACAAGGATTTTCCTCGTCCCAGAATGTCGTAAAAACTTCCAAAGGGATAAATCCAACTTTTCTGTAAAAATTTCTTGTCTGTTCATATGGTTCATAAACAGCAGAGCTATCTAAAGTCTTTACTGTCAGATATTTTAAGCCATTGTTTATACAGTATTCTTCTGCTTTTTCAACAAGTGAAGTCCCGATGCCTTGCCTATGATAATCTTCTATAATGCCCATATTGCATATATCGGCAGTAAATTCGATATGAATTTTTAGAGCTAAAAAACCAATAGGAACATTGCCATCATAGGCTACAAAGAAAGGATAGTCTCTATGGATGATAGATTTCCTATCAATATCTTCTGGCGGGCTAAACCATTTAGGAATACTATGCATTATCTTAAGACTCACATTAGTTTTCTCATCTTTATCAAATACTTCTTTAACTACAATCATAGTTCACCGTCCAAAATATAAATTCCATTTGTCCACAGTATACCTTAACCCCGTCCAAAACTCAACGTCCAAGCCCGAAACCGCCGAAGTCCGGCGGCTTTCTATTTTGCGCCGAAAGGAGGTGAACCGTATGCAGGACAATATTTACACAGTCAACCAAATGCGCGAGCTTGAAATCATCACCAGCGACTATCAGCTTCAACACTACCGAGGTCGGGTGAATTTACCGCGACGCTCGACCTCAAAGCCTATGCGAAAAAGGGCCGCCTTCGCAGCTTTTACACGCTGGAGGACGGACGCAAAATCATCGCCGTCACCCAGTACTGGCACAATTATCTCGGCGTGTGCGACATCAAAACCGGCGCGAAAGTCCGCCTGACCTTCAGCGAAAACCCGCGCGGCGGCATTTATCTGACCGCCATCAGGGTTGTCGCGCCGTAGTCGTACTGCTCCATCAGGGGGTTGCGCGTCCAGCGGCCCTTGTCCATGTACGTCTGCCGCAGGTTGCCCGCCAGGTCGTAATTGCTGTATTACCGCTGTCCGCCGCCCGTCTTCTCCGCAAGCTGGTTAAGCACGTTATACTCCTTGGTAAGCTTTCCAAGCGAGTCATAGACATAAGTGGTGGTAAATCCTTCGGGGTCCTTTACCTATAGATGTGGAAGGAAAGACAGGCATGGAAACGCCGGAGCATGACAGCCAACAAACCTATCATGCTCCGGCTATTCGGATGACCCAATCACTAGCTGCCTATGCGGGTACGCTGGTGGAGATGAACCACACCGTCATTTAGCCACTCCAGATGACCCGACTGTGCGCGTGGTGAGCATGAGCAAAGCCGAGCTCGCGCGGTTATACAAGAGCGCGTGAGTGTGTGCTTACGGACAGAAGGGACGGAAATTGTATCGAACCTGCTATTTTACTTTCGATTGACAAAGTAAAATAAAAGTGCCGCAATGCTCCCTACAATTTACGTTTCAATAAGAGACAATTCGGAATAATGTCGCTTAAGCAAAACATTTTAATCAGCTTTGAGTTCCATATGACGATTTTCGCTAAATCTTGGGGCAATGATGAACGGGCTAAGCTTGACTTAGGGGGCTTATCAGACGGAAGCAATGTCGTTGGCGAAAGCGGATTATACAGTGTGTCATTCTATTGTACAGTGTTGCCTTAGATATGTACGCAAGATTTCGGCTAAAGCAGTGAAACTAGCGTTTGATACCTTCGCAGGCTTTTCATTTTTTATTTTGTTCTCAAAGCGTACAGTTCGCAACTTGATACCCAGCGCTTTGGAAATATCTGCGCTTAATAGCTGCATAAAGCGCAGTGCGGTCTCCTCCTTGTCGAAAACCAGAATATCCCCGTCAAGGAGCATGTTGCGAAGAAACAGCATTTTGCGGTTGCCATCATCTAGCTGTATTGCCCACATATTTTTCTTGTTCCTTTCAGGTCAACAGGCAGCGTCTGTCAGCCAGAAGCAGGTGACTGCCGCGTTCCAGCATGTGTTTTGCCCCCTCATTTCGTCTTCACCGCCTTTGCGGCAGGGTCGCTCACGCCCTCAACCGCGCCGCCGGCAATTGCCCAGAGGTACAGGCTCGCTACCGATTCAGACGGAATATTCCCAAAACACAACCCTCCTTACGCGTATATTACACCGGAAAGAGGGATGACCGTTCTTTCGGTTTTTGTGTAATTAATTTTACAGCGGTATTTCCCTGATTTTCGTCAAATCACCGCTGCACAGGACATCAAGATTTAGAAAAATTTTCTCCGCCGGCCAGTCCCACCACCTGAGCTCGAGCAGAAAGTTTATCAGGTTGTCCTCAAACCGCTTGCGAATAACGCGCGACGGATTGCCGCCCGCGATATGGTAGGCGGGCACATCCTTCGTCACGACGGTGTTCGCCGCGATGATCGCTCCATCCCCGATATGCACTCCGGGCATGACGGTGACGTTCTGCCCGATCCAGACATCGTTTCCAACAACGGTGTCGCCCTTGAAGGGCAGATCGGACAGCGCGGGCGTCGCCTTTTCCCATCCGTGCCCCATGATGTTGAACGGATAGGTGGTCACAGAGCTCATACGGTGGTTCGCGCCGTTCATCACAAATTCAATGCCCTTCGCGATGGCGCAGAATTTGCCGATGATGAGCTTATCGCCCAAAAACTCATAGTGGTGCGTCACGTGATCCTCAAACCGCTCGGCTCCGTCCGGGTCGTCGAAGTAGGTGTAGTCGCCGACTTGGATACCCCGGCGCGTGATGGTATTCTTGATAAAACAGACGCGCCTGAGCGTATCATTTGGATAGATGGCGTTGGGGTCAGGCCCGTAGTTTGTCATATAACTCATCCTATCGTTTTGTCATAAACACCTTTCTTTAAGCGTCCTGATGTGCTGCAGATGAATCCCGATGTGGCCGATGCCGAGTATCACTGACGAAACGATCAGCCAAATCACCTTGCCGTAAATGCCGAGCAGCAGAAACGCGGCAACCGGGAGCGTCGCTCCCGGCGCGGGAACGCCAAACAGCGGGCGGTAGAAGTCATGAACCGTCTGCCCGCTTCT
>JAVBTT010000032.1:0-44582 GCA_031556035.1 Oscillospiraceae bacterium | reverse complement strand
CTCCCGTCATTACAGAGAAATCCGGTGTCTACAACGAAAACACGAGAACCATCGACTGGACCGTGACGTTTTCGGCCGGCAATCCCGCCAAAGCGGACGCTGTGTTTGTCGACGTGCTCGGTGAAGGCCAGAGCTTTGTGGAGGGCACGCTTAAAGAAGGCGTCAACGGAGCTGTGCCGGCGCCCGTTGTGTCTGGCGTGTTTTATGACGACACGACGCGAACAATAACTTACACCCCGTCAGCGCCTTATGCCGACAGCGCCGCAGTGACAATTACATACACCTCGAAGCTTGACGACAGCCTTTTCTTCAGCGGCGGCAGCCTTGTCAACATGGCGAGCCGCAACTTTACAAACGCAGCCCGTCTTGAGTGGAACGCCGGCGCACAAACGTCGCCGGTTAAGAGCGGGTCGGTTTCGGTCTCCAACAATTGGATGAAAAAAACGTTTGACGGATACGACCCTGCGACTCACACCGCCACATGGACGCTCACGATAAAGGCCAACGGATCAAACGCCTCGAACGTAACGGTGTACGACCAAATGACAAAGGACATGACCTATGTGTCGGGCACGCTCGCGTCCACACCGGCGAGCTACTGCTCCGGCGTGACTCCATCTGTGGTCAGTACAGCAGATCCTGATTATCCGGTGTTATCATTTACGCTTGTCGGCACACTGACGCATGACGTGACAATAACCTACAGAACAATAGTGAGCGACGAAGTCATCAACGCTTCAAACGAGAGCGTGACACTCTCCAACAAAGCGTGGCTGACATTTAGCTGGGATCCCGGCGACGGAGCTGGATCACGGACGTTCACCGCACCAGAGATCGTGAAGAACGGCGCGACGGGTACAAGCCTTATCAAGAAGGATTACGACTCGTACGACCCCGTGTCGCACAAAATTACATGGAGGGTGACGGTCAATTCCAACCGAGCGGACCTGTCCGACATTACATTGACCGACAAAATTCCAGCGGGCCAGAATTATTCAGGCAATTTGAAATCGGTGTCACTGAACGGCGTTGCCAACGCCGCGTATCCGATTGTCTATTTTCTGTCCGGCTCTAACCACACGTTTACCATTGCCGACGAAGCGGGAACGGGAAAACTTGGCACGAACTGCCTCGTGTTTACGTTTGAAACGCAGATTACAGACTCCGCTTTCCTGCACGGGAACGATTCAAAGAGTTTCAGCAACACAGTGTCGATGAGCGCACTGGCGAGCGGCGTCTGCATCTCCCCCTCCGCGACTGCCACGAAATCCATTCCAAACAATGTTATAACAAAGACGTGCGAAGGGTACGACTACGGCACGCAGCAATTCACGTGGAAAATCAGGGTGAATAACACACAGGTGGAACTTGAGAACGCGGTGGTAACCGACATAATCCCCGTGAATCAGACGCTTGTCACGGCGGGGAGCGCATTCGCGCCGTCCGACATCTCGCTTTCAAGGGTGGCGGGCACGATGGATACCAGCCCTATCACACATACAGCCTCGTTTGACATGGCGACGGGGACGCTTAGCGTCTCGCTGGGGTCTATCTACGATTGCTACGAGCTTACGTTTCATACAAAGCTCAGCCCCGACGCAGTCGAGCCCGCGCTGAATGCAAACACTAACAATGTCAAAACGCGCGTAATATCAAACAGTGCGACGCTCGCCATGACCTCCTACAATAGCGTGACGAGCGTGGCCAATAAAACCATAAACAATGAGCTCGTCGGAAAGACGCACAGCGTCGATTCGACGCTTGGTACGGCGAGCTTCGCCGTTACTGTCAACCCAAACCGCACGACACTTGTTGGCGCAGTTATAACCGACACGCTGGACGATGGACTGCTGCTCGACGTGACGAGCTTGAGACTCTATGAAGGCAATGTCAGCGCCGGCGGAGCGGTTACGGCCGGAGCGGAGGTTCTGAGCTTTGCTAAGTCGTACTCAGCCGCCCTCCAGCGGCTGACGGTAACGCTGCCCACGCCGACAAACAAGGCGTATGTTTTGACGTATTCCGCAGACATCACGGCCAGATCGGCTCTCAAAAACCATGTTGAGCTTGGACAGATGGGAGGTGCCACGTCCGCGACAGCGGCAAGCACCATCAGCGCCAGCGCCGCGAGCGGAGCCAGCGGCAATGCGCGCGGCCTCAAGGGCTTTGTCACAATAAAAAAGATCCCGGGCGACAATTTGTCCGGCGCTCTCCAGAACGTTGAATTCGGTCTGTATTTTATGGATAACGGCTCGGAGCTTCAGGTGCAGACCGGCAAGACAGACGCGAATGGCGAGCTTATATTCAGCAATCTGACAATCGGCAAGACGTATTTTATCCGCGAAATCGCCTCTACAGGGCGCTATGTCACGGACAATGTGACAAAATACGAGTTCACGGTTGTGAGCAAAACACAAAACACATTTGCGTCCCAGGCACTCGCCGTCTCGAATAACGGCCAGAGGATTGAAATTACAAACATACGCGCAGCTGACAGTTACGCCCAGTTTAAAAAAGTAACCGACACCGGAGCTGCGCTGCCGAATGCCGTATTTGGGCTGTATGACGACCATAACAATCTCGTTGCTACAAAAAACAGCGAGCCCGACGGTATGGTTAGGTTCGAAGTGGCGCCCGGACAGTATACGATTAAGGAAATTGCTGCGCCGGCCGGTTACCGGAGATCGGATATTGTAATAGAGTTTACGGTGCAGCCGAGCGATCCCGCCGGTCCGGCCGTGCTCACAAACAGCGACACGGGCGCTGCGGTTACCGAGGTTGTGAATACAGTCGCCCCGACCGGCGGAGATGGCAGGACGGACGGCGCCCCGTCAGGGCCGTCTCCCACGTCTCCCACGAATCCCGCAACAACTCCAGAAACAACTCCAGAAGCAACTCCGCCTTCCGGGACGTCTCCCGAAGGGCCGACACAGGACGGAACGCCCCCCGCTGACACCCCCCCCGGAACTGTTACGATTGAGATAAAAGGCCGTGGTGGCGAGCCTGTACCCGGCGTTGTTGTCGGGATTTATGAAAACGGAGAGCTCGTTGGATCCGGCACGACTGGGGAAACCGGCATTGTCGGCTTTGACTTTCCCTCCCGGCCCGGTATGACCGTGAGAATCCTTGAGGTACCGGAAAATTATGAGTATCTGCTTACAGATGATGATGTTCCGCTTTCTGGTATGGAATACCTGCTGATTCAGTCCGAGGAGCTCCCCGCCACGGGCGGCGTCGCGCTTTTTCTATTGCTTGTCGCGGCCGGAATTGTACTTGTCGCCGTCGGCGCAGTTCTGCAATTCAAAACCGTATTCGGTAAGAAAGTCAGATAACGCTGTATGCTGTAACTATAACATGGGGGCGTCTTTCGCGGGCGCCCCCGCGTTTTTTCTGGTTGATACAGCAATTGGCCCCCCGTGCTTTTGCCCGTCCAGGCGTTGGCTCGTCTGGAATTTTTTATTTCCTTCCGGACGAAAAGGTATCGAACGCGCATCAAATGAAGTGACTGTGGTCACGTATTTGCGGAAAAGTATGCTGACCGGTATCCGTCAAACGCCGTCCCGCAGAAAGCCTTGCTCAGGCTGTCGTGCATGAACCGTACAGCTTCCATATCGTGACGATGCTCTGCTCCCTTGTGTACCGTTCCTTAGGCGCGAAAGCGTTTCCCCCCACCCCGCTCATAATGCCCGCGCCCTGTATCTGGCCCACCTGGATAAAAGCCCAAGTGGCTATTTTATCATTGTCTGAGAAGGCAGGTGGTATCTCACTCAGGTGCTTGCCAACTGCGCGGGAGAGTTGCGCAAGCATGACAGCCGCCTGCTCTCGGGTTATTTTTCCGTCAGGATCAAATTTGCCGCCGCCAATGCCGCTCACAATCCCGGCAGCGGCGGCTTTTTCTACGTTGACATCCTCTGTATCGCTGAAGGACTTGCGATTTGTTATCTCTTTGCCGGTCACGGTTTCACAGAAAGTGACGGCCAGCGCACAGAACTCGGCTCGGGTGATGTGCTCAGTGTACTGCGATTGCAGGGATTGAGGAACGAGTCCGGCGGCGATGGCTGAGGCGACCTGTTCATCTGCCCAGAAAGAGGGCCGTTCCGGAGGTGGCCCCGGGTCGGGAGCCGGCCTGGATTCAGGCAGCTTAAGGCTGTCCAGGATTTCCACCGGAGTGTGGCCATAAAAAAGACCCCACCCCCAAAGGCTGCCGTCCTCTTTCACCGCTATACTTTCCCAATTCTGGGCTGCTGTATAAACAACCTCGTCAAAAACCTCCACAGGCCGGTATCTTTTTTGATACGTGCCGTCGCCAAGCTCGCGAAATGTATTGCCTCCCCAAGCCCAGAGAGTTCCGTCTGTTTTTATCGCGAGCGCGTGCTCGGCGCCAGTTGATACAGCCGCAACATCATCCAAGAGTTTTTCCGGTTTCAGGACGCTCCCGCTGGAAACATAATACGAGCCCCAGCCCCAAAGTGTTCCGTCTGTTTTTATCGCGTATGAAGAACAGTCGCCCGCCGTAGCGGAGGATACTTCCGCCATAATTTTTATCGGTGTATATTTGGCTTCGTTCGTGCCGTCGCCGAGTTGACCGACTCCGTTTCTGCCCCAAGCCCACAGGCTGCCGTCCGTTTTTATTGCGAGGGTATGATCATATCTGGAGGATACCGATATGACGCCGTCTGTTATTTTTACCGGGACAAGCTTGTTTTCCCTCGTGCCGTCGCCAAGCCTCCCGTTCGAGTTTTCCCCCCAAGCCCAAAGAGTGCCGTCCGTCTTTATCGCGAAAGCGCAGTCGAACTCCGGCTCGATATACCATTCCTTTGCGGTAACCACGCAAGAAACGTCGTCCATAAGCTTAATTGGGCTTAGTTTAGCTTCAGTCGTGCCGTCGCCAAGACAGCCGTCATTGTTATATCCCCAGGCCCAAAGGCTGCCGTCGGTTTTTATCGCGAAAGCGCGTTGGCTTCCGGCGGATACAAAACTAACGTCATCCATTATTTTTATCGGAGTGTGCTTGTTTTTCCTTGTGCCGTCGCCAAGCTGCCCCGTTGAATTGTCCCCCCAGGTCCAAAGACTGCCGTCATTTTTTATCGCGCAGCTAAAGTGCTCTCCCGCCGCAACAGAAACAACTCCGTCCATTATTTCCACAGGCTCATCCTTGTCCACCGTCGTAGCGTCGCCGAGTTGGCCCGAAGCGTTACCTCCCCAGGCCCACAAGCTGCCGTCCGTTTTTATCGCGAGATTATGCCAGCTGCCTGTGGCAAAGGTTTGATATGTACCCACAGCGGCGGTTATCCCATTCGCTGCCCCCGCTGGCGTTATCGCCAGGCTCATCACCAGCGCCAAAGTGATACAAAATGCCCTTATCTTCATTTAAATATCTCCCCACAATAAATCGATTGGGTATTCCCCCGCATGGAGCGGGAGAATACCCAACTTTAAAGCTTACGGCTGTTTGCCGATGTAGGCCAGAATCCCTCCGTCGACGTAGAGGATATGGCCGTTTACGAAGTCCGACGCGGCGGACGCGAGGAACACAGCCGGGCCCCTAAGGTCGTCGGTGGTGCCCCAGCGGGCCGCCGGTGTCTTGCTGATGATGAACTGGTCAAACGGATGCCTCGAGCCGTCGGCTTGGCGCTCGCGCAGCGGGGCGGTCTGCGGGGTCTCAATGTAGCCGGGCCCGATGCCGTTGCACTGGATGTTCTGCTCGCCGTACTCGCTGGCGATGTTCTTTGTGAGCATCTTCAAACCGCCCTTGGCTGCCGCGTAGGCGCTGACGGTTTCGCGGCCGAGTTCGCTCATCATCGAGCAGATGTTTATGATCTTGCCGCCGCCCTTCCTTATCATGGACGGGATGACCGCCTTGGCGACGATGAACGGGGCGTTGAGATCCACGTCGATGACCTGCCGGAAGTCGGCCGCGCTCATCTCGGTCATCGGGACGCGCTTGATGATGCCGGCGTTGTTGACCAGAATGTCAATGACCCCTACCTCTTTCTCGACCTGGGCGACAAGCGCGTTAACCTGCTCCTCGCTCGTGACGTCGCACACATAGCCGTGGGCGGGGATATTTGACTCTTTGTACGCCGCCGTGCCCTTGTCCACAAGCTCCTGCTTAATGTCGTTGAACACGATTGTCGCCCCGGCCTCCGCCAGCGCGGACGCGATGGAAAAGCCGATGCCGTAGCTGGCACCTGTGACCAGCGCGACCTTGCCTTTAAGTGAAAACAGCTCCTGCATGATTAAATGCCTCCGTTTAAATTAAAATTGTGGGTTCACGGGCTTTGAGCCGAAATGGATTCGGCCCCTGCGTTAAAATGTGTCTCTCTGTAGGGGCGGATTCCATATCCGCCCACAGGGTCAGATTTCTCTCCCCCAGCACTCAAGCTGCACCAGCGCGGGGAAGGGCGAGGGGTCGTCCTCATCCTTGATAAGCTCGCTTAATGTGAGGCTCGAGACCTCGCGTGCGGCAATATCGAAGCTCTGCGGCTCCCCGCTTTTGACAAAGCGTATCGTTTCGGAAGAGCCGTCCGAAAACCTTACGGTCGCCCGCTTCCACCAGTTGTCGTGCGGGAAGTCCGCCCTGAGGGTGAAGACCAGCCTGTCGATACTGACCGTACGCCCGAAGTCCACCGTCATCTCGGCGTCCGGGTTTTGGTTTATCCCCCAGCTCTCGTATGGCCAGGGGCCGTGCCCCTCGCTGGTTATGTTGCCGTTTATCGCGTTGCGCGCCGCGAACACCGACTCCCCGCGGGTCTCGACGTTCGCGAAAGCGTGGGGAAACAGCCCTTCGTTTATGTGGCTGTCCAACGGATTCAGCGCCAGGTTGCGGTACGCCGATATCTCGCCCGACTCCGCCTCGCGCCCCCAGAGAAGGTGGATATCCCCTGTGAAGCATTTCGGCGAATAGCTGACGCGCTTTTCCCCAAAGGGCACCTCCAGCGCGAAGCCGGCCTTCAGGTACCCGTACGACGGGGCCATGCTGTCCTCGAGCTGGCAGACGACAAAGCCGGGGACGTCGGACTCCAGGCGTATGGTATCTCCCGGCTGGTACGCGGCGGCGTGGACGAGCCGGGCTGAGCCCTCGCCGGACGCGCTCGCGCGGACGCCTCCGTCCGCGCCGGTTATTGTGATACTGAGTTTCATGGGGCCTCCTTGTGTGAGAGTCAAGCCGAACACGGGCGGCCTCCCTGGACTCCCTCATGCCGCCTGTGGGCGGCATCCCCCTCAAAGAGGGTGACGGGGTTTTGCCTCCCTCCTTGAGGGAGGTGGCCCCATAGGGCCGGTGGGAGCGCCAGGCTACGCTCTTCGTATTTACTTTAGGTCTGTAGTCGCTATCCCGTCCATGTCGTCAAACGCCTGGTTCTCGCCGCCCATGGCCCAGATGAACGAATAGCGCGCGGTGGCGACGCCCGAGTGGATGCTCCAGCTCGGGGAGATAACCGCCTGCTCGTTTTGCATGACAATGTGGCGCGTCTCCTGCGGCTGGCCCATCAGGTGGAACACGACGTTGCCCTCGGGGATTTCAAAGTAGGTGTAAACCTCCATCCGGCGCTCGTGCGTGTGCGACGGCATCGTGTTCCAGACGCTTCCCTCGTCGAGCTCGGTGAGGCCCATCGAGAGCTGGCAGGTCTTGAGCACGTCCGGATGGATGAACTGGTTGATAACGCGCTTGTTGCAGGTTTTCGGGTCGCCGAGCGGCTTTTTGGCTGCGTCCGCGATGGAGATGAAGCGGGTCTCGTACGAGCAGTGGGCGGGGGCGGACACGCCGTAGAACTTGGCGGGTTTATCCGCGCCGTCGCTCGCGAACGTCACCTCTTTTGCGCCGCGGGTTATATAGATGCAGTCCTTGTAGCCCATTTTGTACGCTTTGCCGTCCACCGTGCAAGTCCCCGGGCCGCCGATGTTGAAGAAGCCCGCCTCGCGGCGCTCCAGGAAAAAGGCGGTGCCGAAGTTCTTCCAGATGTCGATGCCCTTGTCGATCGGCAGGGTCTCCCTGACCGGCATTATGCCCAGCGTTACCATGCGGTCGACGTGGGAATAGACGGCGGCGACCTCGTCCGGCATGTACAGGTTCTCGATCAGGAACTCAGCCCTGAGCTCCCCGGTGTCATAGTATTTCGCGTCGTTGGGTCCTGTTGAATAGCGGATGTCCATGTATTGCTCCTCCTTATGTTGTTTAACATTTCTCACAATGTTACGCCGTCCTTGAAAATCGATATTTCACGATAGTCGCTGAGCTCGTTTTTCGCCCTTGTATCCCCGGCCGCCACGGACAGTACAAGCTCAAACAGCTCGCCCGCCGCCTCATCCATGCCCTTGCCGGCCAGCAGAGCCCCGGCGTCGTAGTCTATCCAGTGCGGTTTGCGCCGGGCCAGCTCCGAGTTCGTGGCTATCTTCAGCGTCGGAACAGGAGCCCCCACCGGGGTCCCCCGACCGGTTGTGAACAGTATTATCTGAGCGCCCGCCGCCGCCAGCGCCGTGATCGCCACAATGTCGTTGCCGGGCCCGTTGAGCAGGTTCAGCCCGCGCTCCGACACCCTGCCCCCGTATGGGAGCACGCCGCGCACCGGGCTCCCTCCGCCCTTCTGCACACAGCCCAGCGACTTCTCCTCCAGAGTTGTTATACCGCCCTCCTTGTTGCCGGGGGATGGGTTCTCGTAAACGACCTGACCGTGCCGTGCGAAGTAGGTCTTGAAGCCGTTTATCATCTCCACCGTATCCTCAAATAACTCACTTGACGCGCAGCGATTCATCAGAAGCGTCTCCGCGCCGAACATCTCCGGCACCTCGGTGAGTATCGCCGAGCCGCCCAGCCCGATGAGCCTGTCCGACACACGCCCGACCAGGGGGTTGCCGGTGATGCCTGAAAAGCCGTCCGAGCCTCCGCATTTCAGTCCGATTATCAGATCGCCGAGCGGGCACGGCTCGCGCTTAAAGCCCTCGGCGTACGAGACAAGCTCACCAATGAGCCCGAGGCCCTCGGCATGCTCGTCCTCACAGTCCTGCGCCTTCAAAAACCTTATTCTGTTAGGGTCAAAGTTCCCCAACAGCGGTCTGAAGTTTTCGATTGTGTTGTTCTCGCAGCCAAGGCCCAGCACAAGCGCTCCGGCGGCGTTCGGGTGAAGGGCCATGTCCGCCAGTATTTTGCGGGTGTTCTCATGGTCGTCCCCAAGCTGCGAGCAGCCGAACGGGTGCGAAAACGAAAAGATTCCGTCCGTGCGTCCGGCAAACCTCCGGTTCGCCTCGTCCGCCAACCGCTCCGCGATTTTGTTGACGCAGCCCACCGTGTTGATTATCCATATCTCGTTGCGCACGCCTGCGCGACCGTCCGAGCGGCGGTAGCCCATAAACGAGCCGGTCGCGCCTGTGGTATCTACAATAGGCTCAGGCCCGTATTCATACTCAAGCGCACCCTCCAGCCCGGTTTTCAGGTTGTGCGTATGGATGTGCGAGCCCGCGGCAATGTCCGCCCTGGCATACCCTATAGGCGCACCGTATTTGACGACGGCGCTGCCCGCCGGGATATCGGAGAGGGCAAACTTGTGCCCGGCGGGGATATCGTTGGTCAGGACAACTTCCAGCGCCTTGTACCCCCTTGCAAATGGGCGCAGGGCCACCGCCGCGTTGTCCCTCGGGTCTATTCTGATGGCGTCGGCCTGTGTCAATGGGCATCCCTCCGTGCCGGAATAATATCGCGCTTATTATAATACATCATCCGGAGTTTTAAGGCAAGAGAGAAACGCCCGGGTCAGCTGCACGTCAGTCCCGGCTCATTATCAGCATTGAGACTTGAAATGAAAGAAATCTGAGTATATAATTTCTGTGCCGCGATGCGCACGGGGCTCTCGCGCAGGGCACGACAAGATGATTGAGGGCGGCGGAAGGAAGATCGCTTTGGAAATGAGAGATATGGCCGGTATCGGCAAAAAAACCTCAAGGCTTGGCATGGGGATCATGCGTCTGCCCACGAGGGGCGGAAAAATCGACTTTACCCCCGCCTGTGAAATGGTGGACAGGCTTATGTCCGGTGGCGTGACTTATTACGACACGGCTTATTTCTATCATGACGGAAAGAGCGAGGATTTCACGAGGATGGCCCTTACGAGCAGGTATCCCCGCGACAGCTACACTATAGCTACCAAGCTTCCAATGGGGGATGTCAACGAAGAAAAAGACAATGAGCGCATATTCGGAATACAGACCGGCCGGCTCGGGCTTGACAAAATCGACTTTTATCTGCTTCACGGTATAAACCTCGGCGGCTGGAGGAAGGCTGTGGATATGGGCTCGCATGATTTCCAGCTCAAGCTGAAAAGGGAGGGGCGAATCGGGTACGCCGGCTTCTCTTTCCACGGAAAAAAAGAGGACTTTCCTGTAATTCTCGACGAGGGGAGCTGGGATTTCGTCCAGATTCAGCTCAATTACTACGACTGGCACACCGGGGATGCCGAATATCTTTACGACGAGGCTGTAAAGCGCGGCGTCGCCGTCATAGTGATGGAGCCGGTGCGCGGAGGCGGACTTGTGAACATGCACCCCGAGGCCCTCGCTTGTCTTGACGGGGCTGGAACTCCGGCAAGCGCCGCGATCCGCTGGGTCGCCGACCTTCCCGGAGTTGACGTCGTACTCTCTGGCATGTCCGATCTCAGCCAAGTGAATGAGAACATAGGGATTTTTGAGAACCGCGTTCCGCTCAGCAATGAGGATAACGAAAAAATACTCAATACCGTTGAAAAGCTCAGAACGCTTCCGACAATCCCCTGCACCTCATGCAACTATTGCGACAAGTGCCCTCAGGGAATTCCGATACCGCGCCTTTTCAGCGGCTTTAACGAAGTTGTCCGCTTTGACAACACATGGCCGCTCGGCGTGGAGTATTTCAAATCTATAGATGAAGGCAGTCGAGCCGACGCCTGCATCGAATGCGGGGCGTGCGAGGAGATATGTCCCCAGGGCATACCGGTCATCGGGGAGCTGAAGAAGGTTCACGAAAAGGCTCTGGAAGTGAAAAGGGTGTAGGGGGCCATTGCAGGGCGCGGTATCCTGACCCGCTCCGCTCTTCGGCATAAAAAATCACCGCCCTGTCGGGCGGCAGAATGAGGGTTATGGGATAAAGATAGTTTGCTGTAGACTGCATGCATATGTTACCATGTTAGCTTAAATTTGTAAATGGGAGAATTTGTCGAAATGAAGGAAGTTTTGACCGATCTTCTGGTCGTCGGCGGCGGACCCGCCGGATTGACCGCCGCGATATACGCGCGCCGCGCCGGACTTTCGGTAACCGTACTGGAAAAGCTGTTTTACGGAGGGCAGGTTACGACCACCCCGGATATCGCCAACTATCCGGGCCTGCCAAACGTGGACGGGCTTGAGCTTGCCAAGCTGCTTGAGAATCAGGCAAAGGAGCTGGGCGCCGAACTCATGTCGGCGGAGGTTACCGGCTTTGACTTCACCCCCGGGGAGCTTGCCGTTCTGACTAAGTCCGGCAGGATGGACTGCCGGGCGATAGTGCTCGCCATGGGTGCGCAGCGCCGAAAGCTCGGAATTGAGGGCGAGGAGAGTTTCTCCGGCAGGGGCGTCAGCTACTGTGCCACCTGCGACGGGAATTTCTTCATGGGCAAGGACGTAGCCGTTGTTGGAGGCGGCAACACCGCTCTTGAGGACGCGCTGTATCTCGCCGGTATTTGCGGAAAGGTCTATCTGGTGCACCGTCGTGAGGAATTCAGAGGGGGTAAAATGCTGGAAAATTCAGTGAACAACACCCCCAACATTGCGCTTGTCCTGAACAGCGTACCACTAAAAATTGAGGGTGGCATGAAGGTAGAGTCCCTGACGGTAAAGGACGTGGTGACCGCAGACGAGACCTCTCTTCCGGTGTCTGCGGTGTTTGTCGCCGTCGGCACCGAGGCGGAGACCGGACTGCTCAAAGGGCTTATCCCGCTTGATCCCCAGGGCCGTATAGAGGCCGGGGAGGACAGCGCCACCCCCATACCAGGGGTATTCGCGGCCGGAGACCTGAGAAAGAAGCCTCTTTATCAGATAGTGACCGCCACCTCGGACGGAGCCGTGGCCGCCATGGCCGCGTTTAGGTTTATTCAGGGGGAATGAGCTTGAGGACTATTGACGCGGGGAAAATAGAGGACGCGGTGGCTCAGCTGTGCATAAGGGCAAACACGGTTCTTGCGCCCGATATCGACAGAGCCCTTGCCAAGGCTCTTGAGTCCGAGGATTCTCAGGCCGCGAGATGGAGCCTTGAGACCTGCCGGGAAAACATCCGGGTCGCGGAGAGCGAGGCCGTGGCCGTCTGCCAGGACACCGGCGTGGCGGTCGTTTTCGTCGAGATCGGCCAGAATACGCACGTGGAGGGCGGACTGCGGGACGCGATAGACGAGGGGGTGCGCCGGGGATACCGCGAGGGATATCTCAGGCGTTCGGTCGTTTCCGATCCCATAAAAAGAGAAAACACCGGGGACAACACCCCGGCGGTCATACATTTCGATATAGTGCCGGGGGACGGACTTGAAATTACAGTCGCCCCCAAGGGCTTCGGCAGCGAGAACATGAGCCGGCTGTGGATGCTGACTCCGTCCGAGGGGGTTGACGGAATAGTCCGGGCCGTTGTGGAGACGGCGCGCCTGGCGGGTGCAAATCCCTGCCCTCCCGTGATACTGGGGGTCGGCATAGGCGGCACGGCGGAGAGCTGTATGCTTGCGGCAAAGAAAGCCCTGCTCCGCGAGGTCGGAAGCGCACACCCGGACAAAATCTATGCCGAGCTTGAGGCGCGGATGCTGGCCGAGGTAAACGCCCTCGGAATCGGCCCGCAAGGCTTTGGCGGCAGAACCACCGCGCTGGCTGTGCATATAAACGCGCTTCCGACCCATATAGCCGGGCTGCCGGTGGCGGTAAACGTCGGCTGTCATGTGACAAGACACGCGAGCGCTAGATTGTAAGAGCGTTCGGCACTTATTTTTCCGAAAGAGGTTTCGGCGGACGACCGATAGCCGTCCCTACTTGTTTTATTCCGGACGTTTTTGCGTATTTGCACCAATCCCCAAGCGTGCACTCCCCGCAGCGGGGCGATCGGGCGTTGCAGACGGCGCGGCCGTGATGGACAAGCCTGTGGCAGAAAAAAAGCTGTTCCTCCGGCGGAAGCAATTCGAGAAGCCGCAACTCAGCCTTGTACGGATCCTTTGTACTCACAAGCCCGAGCCTGTTCGACAGCCTGATGCAGTGCGTATCCACCACGACCGCCGGCTTGCGGTACAGCTCGCCTAGCAGCAGGTTCGCGCTCTTGCGCCCGACCCCTGGCAGGGCGAGCAGCTCCTCCATTGTGTCCGGAACCCTGCCGCCATGCTTTTCCAGTATTATTTGCGCGCAGAGCTTGATATCCTGCGCCTTTGTGTGGTAAAATCCACAGGGACGCACGGCGGCCTCAAGCTCCTCAAGGTCGGCCTCAGCGAAGCTCTCAAGCGTCGGATAATCCCTGAACAGCGTCTGGGTTACGATGTTCACCCGCGCGTCGGTGCACTGCGCCGCGAGCCTGACGGAGACCAGCAGCTCGTAGTCTTTGCCGACATCGAGGGTGCACATCGCGTCGGGGTAGAGGCGTTTGAGCTCGTCGATGATGGGCTGTATGTTCATGAGGGCGGGTTCCTTTCGTAATGTGCTTGATGTTTCTCCCCTCTATCAATGGGGAAACATATACTCGATCATTTATCACATTGGGGGTGATAGATTTGAAACACAGGGCAGTGTTTTGGATTGGTAAATTTGTTCATGTTATAAGGATAATTATTAACAGTCCGGTTTATCGATATAAATGATTTTGTGTTTTGGAGGATTTTATGATAAAGCAGATGATGAACCTCGTGTCCCAGGCCGATCCGGAGGTCGGCAAAGCGATAGAGCTGGAGTTCGGCAGGCAGAGCAGGAACATTGAGCTCATCGCCTCCGAAAACTTCGTGTCCCCGGCAGTGATGGCTGCGGCGGGCAGCGTGCTCACCAACAAATACGCCGAGGGCTACCCGGGCAAGCGCTACTACGGCGGCTGCGAGTTTGTGGACATCGCGGAAAATATCGCGCGGGACAGGCTCAAGGAGCTGTTCGGCGCGGAGCACGCCAACGTCCAGCCGCACTCGGGCGCGAACGCCAACAACGCCGTCTATCTGACCTACTGCAAGCCGGGCGACACCGTGCTGGGCATGAGCCTCGCCTGCGGCGGGCACCTGACGCACGGAAGCCCTGTGAACATCTCGGGCCTGACCTACAATATTGTACCATACGGCGTCCGGGAGGACAACCACCGTATTGATTTCGACCAGCTCCGGGCGCTCGCGAAAGAGCACAAGCCCAAGATGATAATCGCGGGCGCGTCGGCGTATCCGCGCGTGCTGGATTTCGACGCGTTCTCCGCCATCGCAAAAGAGGTGGGCGCTGTGCTGTTTGTCGACATGGCGCACATCGCCGGGCTTGTCGCGGCCGGGTTGCACCCCACACCCGTCGGCATCGCGGACGTCGTCACCTCCACAACGCACAAGACCCTGCGCGGCCCGCGCGGAGGCTTCATTCTCTGCGGCGCGGATCAAGCCAAGGCAATCGACAAGAGCATATTCCCCGGCACCCAGGGAGGCCCGCTGATGCACATAATCGCCGCCAAGGCGGTCGCGTTCGGAGAGGCTCTCAAGCCGGAGTTCAAGACCTATCAGGCTCAGATACTGAAAAACGCGCAGGCGCTGGCCAAGGCCCTGCTCGATAAGGGCTTCAATCTTGTCTCCGGCGGCACCGACAACCATCTGATGCTTGTCGACCTGCGCCCGTTCAACCTCACTGGCAAAGAGTTTGAGAAGCGCCTGGACGCAGTGCACATCACGGTCAACAAGAACGCCATCCCCAACGACCCGCAGAGCCCGTTCATCACCTCCGGCGTCCGCGTCGGCACCCCGGCCGCGACTACGCGCGGGCTTGTGGAATCCGACATGGAGATCATCGCGCAGCAGATGTATCTGGCCGCCACAGACTTTGACGGCAGCGCGGACACCATACGCGGCGCTATTGCGGAGATATGCGCCAAGTACCCGATGTATGCGTAGGCCCCTGCCCGACCTTATACGCCCCACGACGCTCGACGAGGTCGTGGGGCAAAGCCATATACTCGGCAAAAACGGGCTGCTGCGAAGGCTTATCGAAAACGGCAAGGCACCCAACATGATTTTCTACGGCCCCTCCGGCACCGGCAAGACCACGGTGGCGAGCATTATCGCGGCCTCCACAAGCCGTACGCTTTACAAGCTCAACGCCACTCAGGCTGGCATCTCGGACATCAAGGACATCATAGAGCAGCTCGACACGATGCTGACGCCCAACGGCGCGCTGATCTATCTGGATGAGATCCAGTATTTCAACAAGAAGCAGCAGCAGAGCCTGCTTGAGTTCATGGAGAACGGCAAGATAACCGTCATAGCCTCCACGACCGAGAACCCCTATTTCGCGATCTTCAACGCGATTCTTTCCCGCTCGACTGTGTTCGAGTTCAAGCCTCTTACGGCGCAGGAGATAATCCCGGCGGTGCGCCGCGCGGTGCGCCTGGCGGGCGAGCTGGAGCAGGTTGAAATAACCTGCGATGACGGGGTTGTGGAACACATCGCGGCGGCATGCGGCGGCGACGCGCGCAAGGCGGTGAGCGCCATAGAACTGTTGATTGACTCTGCACCGGTCGGGGAGAAAGTGCTGTTCACCCTGGAGGACGCGAAGGCCGCAACACAGCGCTCGGCCATGCGCTACGACCGGGACGGGGACAGCCACTACGACATACTCTCCGCCTTCCAGAAGTCTATCCGGGGCTCCGACCCGGACGCGGCGGTGCACTATCTGGCAAGGCTGCTGTCCGGCGGGGACCTGCTGTCCGCGTGCCGCAGACTCCTTGTGACGGCGGCCGAGGACATAGGGCTCGCATACCCCATGGCGATGCCGATTGTCAAAAGCTGCGTGGACGCAGCGCTGCAGATCGGTCTGCCCGAAGCCATGATCCCAATGGCGGAAGCGGTGATCCTGTGCGCGACCGCTCCCAAATCCAACTCAGGCGTATCAGCCATAGGCGCCGCGATGGGGGACATACAGAACGGCGTATCGGGGGATATCCCCGCTCACCTCAAGGACAGCCACTATAAGGGCGCCGCGAAAATAGGACGGGGACTCACCTACCAATACTCCCACGATTTTCCCAACCACTATGTAAAGCAGCAGTTTCTGCCGGATGAAATCGAGAATAAAGTATATTACAAATACGGAGACAATAAAACGGAGCAAGCCGCAAAGGCCTATTGGGACTTGATAAAAGGAGCGCAAAATGAGTAGCCCCGCTCTGTTTTCCCGTTGGAAGACGCGCTGGAAATTGCCATTATCCACAAATTTGGCAAATTTCATTGACAGGGCATCCCGCTCAGTATATAATCTTGTCAATAATGCGTGTAATCGCGCTGATATGAGAGGAGTATTTTGAGTGAAAGCACTAAAGAAGCGTTCCCTGGCAATCGCGCTGACCCTGGTTATGGCCGTCTCGCTTATTCCTGCGGCGGCCCTGGCTGCCAACGCCGACGACTTTTTGGGCGCAGCGTTTTTGTGGGATGAAGACAATGCAGGCCTGGTCGGATTTACCCTTAAGTTCAAGGGCGTGCAGGAGGATATCGCGGCCGGCGATATCACCGGGTTGTCCGTAAAATTCCAAAATGCCGTTGAGATTGAGGTTACACTTCAGGCCGATATTGAGAAGGACGCGGCTCCCAAGGGAGAGGACGGCGCGGTTCTGGAAGAGACGCATTTCAGTCTGCTCTTTACCGAGCCCTTCGCTGAAGTGGGTACATATGCCCTGTCAGGCAAATTCAAGGACAAGGATTTTTCCGCCGAGGCGGAGATCACCGCCGCCGACCCCGAACCGGTGGAGGAGCCCACCGCCTGGGCGAAGGAAGGCGTTGACAGCCTAAAGGCCACCGGCGTTATTCCCGCCGAGCTCCTCAGCGCGTACACCTCCGGCATCCGCCGCGACGAGTTCACCGCCCTTATGTGGAATGTCTATGTTTACGCCAAGGGCGACATCGAGGTTCCCGCGGAAACCAAATTCAACGACATAGCCGACAGCAAGTACAAGGATCAGATACTCAAGGCCAGCTCGGTGAGCATCATTGCAGGCCGCGGCGAGGGCTTTGACCCCGCCGGAGAGCTCAACCGCCAGGAGATGGCCATCATCATCAACAACCTCGTCAAGGCCGTTGAGGGTGTGGAAATTCCTGAGGATGTCAAAGTGACCGCTTTTACCGATAACGCTGAGATAGCCTCCTGGGCCGTCTTCCACGTGGCTTACTGCGCGGACAAGGGCTTCATGGCCGGTATCGGCAACAACATGTTCGCCCCACAGAGAGTCCTCACCCGTGAGACAGCCCTTGTCGGAGTCAACAACGTCATTGGCAAGTTCCCCGCATGGGGCGCCGGCGATGACGCCGCCGAGTAATTTGAATTTATCAAGTACATGCCCTCTCTCCGGAACGGAGAGAGGGCATGTACTATTGTTTATTCGGGGATCCGGTCGGCTCCGATCTTCTATATCTCCACAACCCCGTTGTAGACCATGACCGCATTGCCGGTCATGTACACTGTCTCATCGGTGTAGCGTATGGTGAGCTCGCCGCCATTCAGAATAACGCGAATATCCTCGTTTTTCCGGCAGTAGCCGTTCTCCACAGCCGCCACCGCAGCAGCGCAGGCGCAGGTTCCACAGGACATCGTCTCCCCGCTTCCACGCTCCCAGACGCGTATCCTGATCGTCCGCTCGTCGATGACGCGCACGAATTCGACGTTGGCGCGCTCCGGAAACAGCGGAGAATTCTCAAACGCTGGGCCGATCATCTCGATATCCAGCGAGTCCAGATCCTGGCGGAACACGACGCAATGCGGGTTTCCCATGGAAAGACAGGTGATGGTGTGTTTTTCTCCGGCTATCCCGACCTCCCTGCCGATTGCCGAGTCTCCGTCCAGCAAAACCGGAATCTTTTCCGGGGCAAATTCCGCCCTGCCCATAACGACCCTGGCCGACGCAGCCCTGCCGTTCTTCAGATAGAGCTTTAGAGTCTTTATCCCGCTCCTGGTCTCGATCGTGACGGTTGTGCCGTCCACCAGACCGTTGTCGTACAGGTACTTCGCCACGCAGCGGATCGCGTTGCCACACATCATTCCCTCGCTGCCGTCCAAATTGAACATACGCATCTGAGCGTCCGCGACCTCGGACGGGCAGATCAGCACCACCCCGTCCCCGCCTATGCCATAATGTCTGTCCGCAAGCGCGATGGAGAGGGACTCCGGCGAGGTTATGCTCTGACGGAAGCAGTCAAAATATATATAGTCATTTCCACAGGACTGCATTTTGGTAAAATTCAGGATCATCTTCGCGCTTCGCATGTGGTTTATATCCACCAGCTCGGTGTTGATCTCGCTGTAGCGGCTTTGCAGGCTGTCCGCGACAGCGTTCGCCGTGTCGATGGACGTCAGGCAGGGTATGCCGAGCCTGGTGGCCTGCGAGCGTATTTTGACACTGTCGCGCGCGGGATTGCGGCCCTTGGCGGAGGTTGAGATTATATAACGTATCTTTCCGCTGTCCAACAGGGTCGCGACGTTGACGTCGTGCTCATGTATCTTGCGCACCGTCTCGACATTGAGCCCATATGCGGTAAGCGCCGACGCCGTTCCCTGGGTCGCGTACAGTTCGAAGCCCAGCCTGGCGTATTTTTTCGCTGCCTCCACCATCTCGTCCTTGTCGCTGTCGCGAACGGTGATAAGAACTCCTCCGCCCTTCTCCATCCGGTATCCGGCGGCAGTCAGACCTTTGTACAAGGCCTCCTCAAGCGTCTTCCCCAGACCGAGCACTTCTCCCGTGGACTTCATCTCTGGCCCCAGATGTGTATCCACACCGTGCAGCTTTTCAAACGAAAACACCGGAACCTTTACCGCCACGTACGGCGACTGCGCGTATAGGCCGACTCCATAGCCCATATTCCCCAGCTTTTCGCCCAGCATCGCGCGGGTGGCGAGCTCCACCATCGGCACGCCAGTCACCTTGCTCATATACGGCACGGTGCGAGACGCGCGCGGGTTGACCTCTATGACGTACACCTCGTTGTCGCACAGGATGTACTGAATGTTGACAAGCCCGCTCGTGTTGAGCGCCAGCGCCAGTTTTTTCGTGCATTCCAGCACCCTGTCGGCCAGATAGTCGTCGATGTGCATGGCGGGATAGACCGCTATCGAGTCCCCCGAGTGGATGCCCGCGCGCTCAATGTGCTCCATGATGCCCGGGACCAGGATGTCCTCCCCGTCGCAGATCGCGTCTACCTCCAGCTCGATGCCGCGCAGATATTTGTCGATCAGCACCGGGTTCTCGATGGCGTCGGACAGTATGATGCCCATGTACTCCCGGATGTCGTCGTCGTTGAAAGCGATCGTCATGTTCTGCCCGCCCAGCACATAGGAGGGGCGCACCAGCACCGGATAACCCAGGCGGCTGGCCGTCTCCAGCGCGTCGGACACAGTGAACACGGCGGCTCCGGCGGGGCGCTTGATATTTAACCGCTCTAAAAGCGCGTCAAAGCTCTCCCTGTCCTCGGCTGCGTCGATGGACTCGGCGGGGGTTCCGAGTATCGGGATATTGTTCTGTTTCAAGAAGCGGGTCAGCTTGATCGCGGTCTGTCCGCCGTAGGCAACCACGACGCCGACCGGCTTTTCTAGCTCTATGACTCCCCGGACATCCTCTGGGGTCAGCGGCTCGAAATAAAGCCTGTCCGCCGTGTCAAAGTCGGTGGAGACCGTCTCCGGGTTGTTGTTTATGATCACGACGTCGCAGCCAAGCTTTTTAAGAGCCCAGACGCAATGGACGCTGGAATAGTCAAACTCTATCCCCTGGCCGATGCGGATCGGCCCGGAGCCCAGGACAACCACCGTCCTCTTGCCGCTCTTCTGGACAAGCTCCGCTTCGTTCTCGTCGTCAAAGGTGGAGTAGAAGTATGGCGTAGCCGCCTCAAACTCGCCCGCGCAGGTGTCCACCATCTTGTAGGCGCGGCGGGCGGGGCTCTTTATCTTTCGCCCGGACAGGCGCTCGATCAGGCTGTCAGGAAAGCCCATGCGCTTTGCGTCCATGTAGGCGTCGCCGTCCAGCCCCGAGCCGGAGCAGAGGGCCCTCTCCATGTCCGCGATGGCCTTCAGGCGGTATAAAAACCAGCTGTCGATTTTGGTTATACGGTTGAGCTCCTCGCAGGATACCCCCCTGCATATCGCCTCGTAGCACTGGAAGATACGCTCGTCTGTCGGGGTTTCCAGCGCAGTGAGCAGGCGCTGGTCGCTGAGACTCGCGAGTCTGGGCAGCCTCATGCCGTCCAGACCGATCTCCGCTCCGCGCACTGCCTTCATAAGAGCCATCTCAAAGGTTGGCGCCAGGCTCATCACCTCGCCGGTGGCCTTCATCTGCGTGCCTAGGGTGCGCGAGGTGTATATAAACTTGTCAAACGGCCACTTGGGAAACTTGACCGCCACGTAGTCTATCGCGGGCTCAAAGCAGGCGCAGGTCTTGCCGGTTACCGCGTTGGGTATTTCGTCCAGGGTGTAGCCGATGGCGATTTTTGCCGCCACCTTGGCTATCGGATATCCGGTTGCCTTTGAGGCCAGCGCCGACGAGCGGGACACGCGCGGGTTCACCTCTATAACAGCGTACTCGAAGCTGTCCGGATGGAGCGCGAACTGGACGTTGCAGCCTCCCTCCACCTCCAGCGCGTTCACTATGTCCAGCGACGCCGAGCGCAGCATCTGGTACTCCTTGTCCGCCAGCGTCATTGTGGGCGCTATGACGATTGAGTCGCCTGTATGCACGCCTACCGGGTCGATGTTCTCCATGCCGCAGACGGTTATGGAGTTTCCTGCGGCGTCCCGTATTACCTCGAACTCGATCTCCTTCCAGCCCGCAACGCTCTTCTCGATGAGCACCTGCGTTATCGGCGACAGACGCAGGCCGTCGGTAGCTATCCTGAACAGCTCGGACTCATCCAGAGCCATGCCGCCGCCCGCGCCGCCGAGCGTAAAGGCCGGGCGGACTATCATGGGATAGCCGGTCTCCGCAGCGAACTCCACCGCGTCCTCCGGAGTGGTGACCACCTTGGAGGGAATGACAGGCTGATTTATGGAGATCATTGTATCCTTGAAGAGCTGGCGGTCCTCGGCCCTGTTTATCGTGTCCGGCCTGGCCCCGAGCAGACGCACGCCGTGCCTGTTGAGGAAGCCCTCCTTGGAGAGCTGCATGGCCAGCGTCAGGCCGGTCTGCCCTCCCAATGTGGGCAGAATGCTATCCGGCAGCTCGGCCCTTATGATGCGCCGAAGCGTCGCAAGGGTCAGCGGCTCGATATATATTTTGTCCGCCATCGCGGAATCGGTCATGATGGTTGCCGGGTTTGAGTTGACAAGCACAATCTCAAGCCCGGCCTCGCGCAGGGCGCGGCACGCCTGGGTGCCGGAATAGTCAAACTCGGCGGCCTGACCTATGACAATCGGCCCGGAGCCGATTACAAGCACCTTCCTGATATCCTTACACAGCGGCATGGCCGTTCTCCTCCATCATAGCCATAAACTTCTCAAACAGGAAAGCCGTGTCCCTTGGACCGGCTGAGGCCTCAGGGTGGAACTGCACGGTGAAGGCCGGCATAGAGACGTAATCCAGCCCCTCGCAGGTGCCGTCATTCGCGCTGGAGCAGCTCATGACCGCGACGCCCTTGCCGAGCGAGCCGTCCACAAGCGCGTAGCCGTGATTCTGGCTTGTGATGTAGACCCGTCCTGAATCCGTGTAGCGTACCGGATGATTTGAGCCCCTGTGCCCGAAGCGCAGCTTTTCCGACCTGGCTCCCGCCGCCAGCGCCAGAAGCTGGTGCCCCAGGCATATCCCAAAGGTGGGTATTTTGCGCGGGATGAGCTTTCTAAGCTCGTCAATAATCTCGGTATTCACGGTCGGATCCCCGGGGCCGTTTGAAAGCATAAGGCCGTCCGGACTGAGCGCCAGTATCTCCTCCGCCTTTGTGGTGCCGGGCAGATTGACGATCCGGCAGCCCCTGGCCAGAAGCTCCCTGCGTATGCTCTCCTTGCAGCCAAAATCCCAAAGCGCCACCAACGGGCCGTTCCCGTCCCCGAAGCTGGTGCGCTCGCGCGGCGTAACCGCGTCCACCGGGCGCTTGACGCGAAAGCCCTTGAGGGCGTCCGGATCGGCGCGCCTTGGATCGGAGGCGATTGTCCCGTTCATGGTTCCGGCCTCCCGGATTATCCTGGTCAGAGCGCGGGTGTCAATGCCGCAGAGACCGACCACACCATGCTCCTTAAGGAGCGCGTCTATATTGCCCCCACATCGGAAGTTTGAGGGAGTGGGGCACCACTGCTTGACTATATAACCCGCGGGGCGCGGGAAGCCGCTCTCGAAATCCGGCGGGATCACGCCGTAATTGCCGATAAGCGGGAAGGTCTGCAATACTATCTGCCCGTGGTAGCTGGGGTCGGTCAAGGTTTCAAGATAACCGGTCATACCCGTTGTAAACACGACCTCGCCGGTGATCTCCCCATGCGCGCCAAAAGCGTTCCCTTTGAACACAGCGCCGTTTTCCAGCACAAGATAACGCGTCTCGCTCATACGCTTTTCTCCTTTAAACATTGCTATCCGATGAATTATTATTCACGCAACGCTCTATATATACAAACATTGGGCGTTGTGCGCGGATAAATATACCGTTTGATATTCTAACATATTTTCGAGCCCGTTGCATTAATTTTTTTGAAATTTGACCGGAAAACAAGAAAATCGTTCAACCAGCTCCCGCAGCGTTGACTATAAACCGGTCATCTGATATAATTTAGCGGATTTTAAAGCGAAGGGGTTTTTATAATGCCAATGGTAACAACCACCCAAATGTTCAAGGACGCCTACGCGGGCGGATACGCCATAGGTGCCTTCAATGTGAACAACATGGAGATCATCCAGGGCATCACCGAGGCAGCTATGGAGGAAAAGGCGCCGCTGATTCTCCAGGTCTCCTCCGGTGCGCGCAAGTACGCCAAGCACGTCTACCTTATGAAGCTGATCGAGGCCGCGATCGCCGACACAGGTCTTCCCATCGCCGTGCATCTCGACCACGGCGACGACTTTGAGATATGCAAAAGCTGCATTGACGGCGGCTTTACCTCAGTTATGATCGATGGCTCCAAGCACTCGTTTGAGGACAACATCGCCCTGACCAGACAGGTCGTCGACTACGCGCACAGCAAGGGTGTTGTCGTCGAGGGAGAACTTGGCAAGCTGGCCGGCGTTGAGGACGACGTCAACGTCTCTGACGAGGACGCGCAGTACACCAACCCCGCCGAGGTCGAGGAATTCGTTGAGAAAACGGGCGTTGACTCGCTGGCGATTGCCATAGGAACCAGCCACGGCGCGTACAAGTTCAAGCCCGGCCAGAAGCCGCAGCTGCGCTTTGATATACTGGAAAAGATACAGACCCGTCTGCCGGGCTTCCCGATAGTGCTGCACGGCGCGTCCTCCGTCATCCCGGAGTTTGTCCAGAAGGTCAACCAGTACGGCGGCAAAATGCCGGACGCGATCGGCATTCCCGAGGAAATGCTGCGCCAGGCCGCCAAGAGCGCGGTTTGCAAGATCAACATTGACTCCGATCTGCGCCTGGCCATGACTGCCTCAATCCGCGAGCACTTCGCGCTCCATCCGGATCATTTCGACCCGCGCCAGTACCTGACCCCCGCCCGCGCCGCCATCAAGGATATGGTGAAGCGCAAGCTGGTAAATGTCCTGGGCTGCAACGGCAAGGCCTGATTATTCGCTAATATCCGTCCGCATAAAAGCGCCTGCCCGTTTCAACGGGCAGGCGCTTAAGTCTTCTGTCAATAGGTAACGTCCACGCCCTCAAACAGACCAACCTGAGTCGGGTCGGACAGCGGATTCCCGGAAACATTGAGTGTCTCCAAGCCCGGCAGGGCCGTCAGCGGGGAGATATCGGAAATCTCGTTGCCGCTGAGGTCGAGCGATTTGAGTGTGGTCAGCATCGCGAACGAGGATATATCGCTTATTCCGGCGTTTGTGACTGTTATGGACTCATAGCTCATCCCGAACATCTGGGCAAGAAAGGTTATATGGTCTATGGTCTGCAACTCGGCATATCCGACCGCGAGATCGGTAAGCCCGCCGAATCTCGCCAAATCCTCAAGCGTCTTGATCGGCTTGTCCATCTCAACTGACACGGGCGCGTTGTCGTCTATCTTAACCTCCACCTTGTCGTCCTTCGGCATAATGGAGAGCTTTTTAACCGCCATAGTCAACTGGGGATCAATATCCCCGTCGGGAATGCTCATAGCAACGCGTATCAGCTTTTCGAAGCTTGCGTCTCCCCATGTGGATTCTTCATCGTCAAATCCAATGCTGACCTGTGGAGACGGCACCGAAGAGTCCGGTGACTGCGAGACTGAGGGTGACGCTGAAGCAGACGGAGATAGCGATCCGGACGGCGAAACGGAACCGGATGGCGTCGTCTTGCTGTCGCAGGCGGCGAGAGAAGCTACCAGGATAAGCGCTAAAAAAACAGGTGCAAACCTTTTCAAATTCTATCATGCCTTTCCTTTGTATATATTTGCTTGCGGAGATTCTTTTCCCCTTTCTTCGGCCTATTATAGCACAAGGCGCTGCGAAATGTACATACTTCACAGAAAATTCACGAAGCTATTATTCCGCCGCCTAACAGTATTGAAGTACCAGATAAACCTTGCCGCCAGTGGCGGGGAAAATGCGCCGCCCACACAGCGGGCAGAGCATTTTCAGGAGCTATTGCGGCAAGGTTTAATCGTTGGACCAACAACAACAAAAATCAATCTCTGTGCTCCGGCTTAAAAATATAATGCCAAGAAACAAACTACAAGCTGCCAAGCGGTATTTCGCGTTTCTCCAGGAAGGATAAATATTATCTTAACGCCAAATAACAATGAAAAAGTATAAGTATAAAAGAGGATATGATAAATACAAGCTTGTAGAAATGTGCTAAAATATTATTGCTGATATTGTATGATTGGCTACACTTGTTACAATTATCACGATAAAGCAACGCATTAAGGCTTGCTGAAAGGTTTATGACCGGGAGGTGGTAGCGCAAGGTTGCGTTGAGACATGAGATCCGCAGGTATTAGTATGAGTACCGGAGCGGCAGCCACAACATCAGATAAGGAAAATCAGGAGGCAAAACATGAGGAAAAGTATTAGAATAGTATCCCAGCTCCTCGTCTTCGCTTTTCTTGCGGCTCAGTTATTCGGAATACTGCCGGGTGGATTTTCGGCGCCGGTTGCGCACGCCGAGGATTACACGCCGGTTTCTTTCCGAGCTGATTTCTCATCGGAAGGCGATATCGGGGTTTGGAAAACCGCCGGAAGCGGAGCGGCTTATTCGAACGCCTCTATAATCGACGACGCAACCGCGTCGGACGGTAAGGCTCTGAGGCTCACTAGCCTCTATCAGTCGAATCCCATCTACAACACAGCCTGGCCGCTTCTGGACGATGGGTCTATTACCGTCAGGATGAAGAGCACCGCGTCAACCTCCGGAAACGCAACGCTCGGCCTCACTTTCCGCGCCTCGGCCAGCGGAGCCACCTATAATCTGCTCAACCTTATGGGCAACCAGGGCGGAACAAAGAATACAATTCTGGCTCAGACAAACGCCACCTGGAAGGATCCCTATACTTCGGCAACCCAGACGCTTGAAATGAATCGCTGGTATGAGATCAAGCTTGAGTTTGTCGCCAGAAAGATCAGTCTCACCGTCGACGGTGTAAAGCTGCTCGACAACGACACGAGCTGGTCCAGCTGGAATGTCGGCGAGGGCTATGTGGGCCTGTTCAGCTGGGGCACCACGCAGACCTATGTGGTCGACTACATCGAGGTCAAGGAGACTGAGCAGCCCCGGCCCTCTACCCCTTCTATAATCTCCCAGCCCCAAAACACAACCTGCGAGGCCGGCAAGACCGCCACCTTCAGTGTTGAGGCGACAGCCGCAGACGGAACGCTGACATATCAGTGGCAGACATCGGCCAACGGCACCTCCTGGACAAACGCGACCGGAGGCTCGGGCGCCGCCACCGCCAGCTACACGACTGCCTCCCTCGCCCTTGCAAACAATGGGGCAATGTACCGGTGCCAAATCACCAACACCCTCGGAGACAGAACAAGGACAGTGTATTCCGAGGCCGCCGTGCTTACAGTTAATCCGTCGACTGATACACCAATTATATTGGCTCACCCCACAGACAAGACGGTGTACATAGGTCAGACCACAAGCTTCAGCGTGGAAGCTAACAACCAGAGCGGCAACGCGCTGACCTACAACTGGCAGCAGTCGTCCAACGGCACCAACTGGTCCAACGCGGCTGGAACCAGGAACGAGATAACCTATACAACCCCGGTTCTGACATCTGCCTATAACGGTTACCTGTACCGCTGCCAGGTTTCATGCGGCGGCCAGACAACCGTCACCAACTCCGCCAGGCTCAGGGTCGCCGCTGAGTGGCCCGCCGACACGGAGCCGGTGTATACCACATTTGGGGAGGGCGAGGCGCGGCTTCTGAACTGGAAGTCCGTCACTGCCGAAACCAATTACGCTTACCAGTTCACAACGGCGATATCCCCCGACAACAGACCGCTGACGCCGGTTATCGTTGACGATCCGAGCGCCATGAACGGCAAGGCCCTCAGAATCGATTTCGCGGGCACGGCGAACTACATATATTCGACCGACCTCCCGAGCAACATTGTGGACGGCGAGTACGCGATACGTGTCAAGGCCACCCGCCCGTCTGTCGATACCACCACGCAGGAAGTGCGTCTGGGCATGATTTTCCGCCGCTCCTCCACCTCCGCCTGGAACGAGATAACCCGCTCCGGCTCCGGATGGTTTGCCCAGTACGGCCCCAGCGCGTATTCCGGCAACTTAAACGCCGAGGGAGTGTTCTCCCCGGGACAGTGGCACACCATGCGCGCCATTTTCGCCGGCAGCAGGATAACACTGTACTTTGACGGAGTCAAGGTTGTGGACAACTACAACTACAGCACGTACAGCACTGTGGCCGGCGCGCTTGGACTGCGCTCCTTCTATACGGCCCAGTCAGTATACATTGACAATCTCTACGTCGGCCCCATCCGCTCGGACAGCGAGCTGCCCGAGGAATTCAAGGTTGTAACCCCGCGCGAGCCCGCCTTTGACTACGCACAGACTTATTCGGACGGCGTGACAGGCAACTGGATCAACGCGATGAGCTATGTTCCCCATTCGTCTCAGATCGTCGACGATGAAACCGCCGCGGACGGCAAGGCGCTGAAGCTTGATCTGCCCGCCTCCAACATCATGCTGGTCGACACGGCCTCCTCCTACACTAAGGACGCCACATACAAAATCCGCCTGAAGTCCAAACCCGCCAGCCCGATCAAGCATGAATTCGACCCGATAAACGAGCCCGGCGAATATGTCGACACGGCGGGAAATATCGCCCTCGTAATACGCTACGACTCTCTGACCACCTACGCCGTTGTATACTATAACGCGGCGACGTCAACCTGGGACATTCGAGACGCCAACAACATCAAGATCGTGCGCGGGGAGATCGGCAAGGGCCCCATCATGCTGCCGGACACCTGGTACGACATTCGCCTTCGTTACAGCGACAAGACGCTTAAGCTTTACGTAAACCCCGGAGACGGCGAGGTTCTCGTCGGCTCTTATATCGCCACGAACGTCAGCTACCCATCGGTGGCGGGCCTGATCGGCGTCGGCTCCATAGGCGACGCGAAGGAGCTGTATATCGACTCTATAAGCTGCATTGAGTATCTGGGCGTGGCAAAGCCCGATCCCGAGCCCGCGTTTGAGCCGGTAACCATCAGCTCCCCCGACATGACGGTGGAGATGGACAACCGCTTCCCGGTTCCGCGTTCCTACACGCTGGGCGGAAAGACCGTGCTCGCGCAGCGGGAGCTGGCTTATACGCTGGACATCAACGGCGAGGAGTGGCTGGCCGAGGTAGTCGATTTCACTGCGGACGGAAACTCGGCGGTATACAACGTAAAGGCGTATGAGGACAAGGCGTCCGACCCGGACAATTACGTCACTTTCCGCTTCACCTACCGTGTGGAGGGAACCACCCTCCCCTGTGAGATCAAGGTGACCGGCGAATCCAAAACCAGGCTGTATAACTTTGAGATGGCAGGAATAACGCTGGCAAAATTCGTCGGCGCGGCCGGCACTAACGCTGTAAACGACAATATCCGAGGCGACGGTTATGTCAATCCGGGCACCTGGAACAACATGTCCGACGTCAACTTCAACATCGCTACCAGGACGCCCGGCACAGTGCCTTACTCGGCCGGCTTTATCACCAACCTCAACACGTCGGCCAACGTGTCCGTTGGCCTCATCAACGACAGCACCGAAACCCCGACCCGCAGTCTCGTGACCCTTGTCGCGGATGACGACACCGATTCTGCCAACATCATCCCCAAGACGCTGTCGATAAACAACGGCCCCTGGGCCTACCGCGGGGCTGTCAACAACGCGGAATTCCCCAACGCCGAAGCGGACTTCCCCGCCCCTGGATCCATGAACTTCAGGGTGCTCGTCGCGCTGGACGGAAACGCAAGCGGCAGGGCCGACTGGCAGGACGCCGCGAACCTCTACCGCCTGTACGCGCCAATCCCCAAGGGCGGCGAGGATATCCGCGACTATTTCTCATACGTATCCTTCAACTTCAACAGTCTCGCCGAGAACCCGTTCCTCAGGGGCCTGGATGACGGCAAAAAGCTGTACAACTACACGGACGGCTTTGGCCAGATGATCCTTGAGAAGGGGTATCAGGCGGAGGGCCATGACGACTCGCATCCGGACGTGGGCAACCACATCGGCATTCGTCAGGGCGGCGTCAAGGATTTCAACACGCTGATCAACGAGGGCAAAAAATACAAGATGAAGATCGGCGTCCATGTCAACGTGGGAGAGTACATCCTAGACTCCTTCTTCAACACCAAGCTCAATTACTTCTACCGCGACGCGAACGGTTATCCGAACTCCAACGGCTGGGGCTGGGTTGACCAGGCGTTCTACTTCGACCAGACCAAGGATCTGCTGTCCGGCGAGCTGAGGAAGCGCTTCCAGATGCTCAAGGAGAACGCGCCCGGCCTCGACTGGATCTATGTGGATATTTACAGCGGCGCTGACTGGAGGGCCAAGCAGGTTTCCAGCGTGCTGCGAGAGTTCGACTGGATGAACGCCACCGAGTTCTCCGGGCCAATGGAGCAAAACGTGGTCTGGACCCACTGGGGCACCGACCTCTACTATCCGACGAGCGGCGACGGCAGCAAGGTGTTCCGCTATCTCTACAACGACACAAAGGACGCCTTCCCGACCACCAGCCCCTACGTCAGCAGCATGCTGCGCGGCTCAGTGCAGCCCGGCCTCTCCACCTGGCAGAACAGAACCAGCATGGCTGAGGGCGTGCGCGTGTTCTACAACCAGAACCTGCCCTCCAAGTACATGCAGTACTTCCCGGTAGCCCGTTGGGAGGACAGCGAGATCACGTTCGGCGCCCCCCGAGACGACAACGGCAACTATGTCCAGTCTATGGCGGGAGCCAAATCCGTCCTTGACGGCAGCACTACAAAGATATACGCCCCGGACGGCACACTGGTCGCCATTATGGACTACGCGCTGAGCGGCGGCGCGGTTGTCAACAACGGCAACGCCAGCCAGGTCTTCATCCCCTGGAGCCCGATAACCGAGGACAAGATCTATTACTGGAACGCCAAGACCGGCTCGGCGCGCACCACGGCGTGGACACTGCCGACAAGCTGGGCTGACCAGACAACCGTCCAGATATACCGGCTCTCCGACACCGGCAAGACACTCATCAACGGCGCGTTCCCGGTTGGCGCGGGCCGCTCCCTTGATCTAAGCTCGCTGAGCTCCTCAACCCCTTATATCATCTACAAAAATGGCGCCGTCCCGAAGGCTCCTGCCGCCGATTTTGGCGCCGTGGAGGCGGGCGGCCACCTCGCCGATCCTGGCTTCGACACGCATAGCTTTGACCACTGGCGAACCGGAAACCAGGCCAACGTCGGCATGAAGCTGGACAGCCGCGCCAACGGCGTCATGGAGGTCGGCTCAGAGGCCGCGACCGTCACAAACAAAATCGTAAACCTGACGCCGGGCAAGACCTACACCGCATCCGTCTGGCTCCAGATAGGCTCCTCCGCATCTTCCGCCCGGCAGGTGACGCTGAGAGTCACTGACACATACGGGCTGGATGTCTCAAAAACAGCCGTCAAGACCGCGATAAATAACTACGACGAACCCGGAAAGTGGAAGGCCACCGTCTCCGGGCAGCCCTACCCGCGCATGACCCGTATTGAGGTCAGGTTCACCGCGAACGCTGACGGCGAGGCCGTGTTTGCGCTTGAGGTCGCGGCAGGCAGCCCAGCGGTCGTCTTTGACGACGCGCGCATCTGGGAGAACCAGGGCAAGACCGTCGCTCCGGCCGCGGCGTACTATTACGAGGACTTTGAGAACATCTCCGAGGGATACGGCCCGTTTGTGTACTATAACGCTGGCGGAGGCAACAACACCCACCTCTCGGAGAAGGCCCCGGTATCCATCAACGGTTACGCCACGAACCAGTACGAGAACTATGTAATCAGCGGCTCCTGGTCCCTCAAGACGTATGAGGATAAGGCCATTTCAGCGATACTTCGCACGACTCCAAACACGCTGAAGTTTAAGCCGAACACAACCTACACCGTGCAATTCAACTACACGACCGCCACTAACAATGTCTACTTTGTCAGGGCGTTTAGCGGCAGCGGCACTCAGATTATCCAGCAGCGCCTGGCGTTCGTGGGCGCTCCCAGAACCAATCCTGAGCCTGGAGTGGCATCCATTACCTTCACCACTCCCGCCGACGACGAGGATTGCTATCTGACGATTGGCTGTTCAAGCGCCCCCGGGTCGCTGCACTCCAATTTCCTGATGATCGACGACTTCGCCGTCTATGATGAAACAGCCATGCCGCATGTCAAAGCCGTCGAAAACATCACTTCGTCCAACATTCTGGAGACGCTCCAGGCAAATCTGAAGCTTAGAATCACGGGCGAACAGATCGCTGGCAGGGAAGTCCTTATTACAATTGAAAAGGACGGCGCAATTTATTCGAGCGGCAAGGTCGTCGCCCCTGCGGACAGCTTTGAGTTCATCTACAAGGCGGGCACTATGCCTGTGAAGGGCGAGTACCTGATAACGGCCAGAGTAGACGGCAGGGCCGCCGCCGCGAGCACGGCGCTCACGATAGTCGAATACAGCATGACCATCTGGGACATCACCCTCGGCACAGACGAGGGCGGCAGGGCGGCACTGACCTTCTTTGTACCTGACATCAGGCACAAGACCGCCGCCAGCTTCAACAACTACGTCACGCTGAACGGCTCCAAGGTGACACGAACGACTCTGACGCACAGCGAGAATACCAGCATGCTTGTTCTTGATGACATCATGTACGACTCTCTTAAGGAGGGCGATGTCATAGTGGTCAATGGAGTTAAGATGCCATCGCTGTTCCCGAGCTATTCGTTTACCTTTACGGCGAGAAGATAGCCGCAACGAGACAGACAGCCCCTCCCGGCTTTGCCGGGAGGGGCTGTCATAACAGTATTACGACTGCATCTGTTTGCGGCGGGACAGGTTTATAGTCCCGTCCTGCATATCGTTTATCATGTCCAGGCTCTTGCCGGTGCCATAAGCCACACATGAGACAGCCTCATCGGCCACGTGCGTCGCGATTCCGGTCTTTTGCTCAATGAGCTTGTCAAAGCCCCACACAAGGCTGCCGCCGCCCGTCATCACAATGCCGTTGGTGGATATATCAGCCACAAGCTCGGGCGGGGTGCGCTCAAGAACGCTGTGAATCGCCTCGACAATGCGTGTGGAAACCTCCTCAAAAGCCTCAATCATCTCAGAGGATGTTACTGAGAATACACGCGGCAGTCCCGTCATAAGGCAACGGCCCTTGGCCTCGACTGTTTTCTCATCCGGCCGCGGGAACACGCAGCCGATATTGATCTTCAGTTCTTCGGCGGTGCGCTCTCCTATCAGGACATTGTGCTTGCGCCTGATATACTTAACTATCGACTCGTCAAACTGATCGCCCGCGATTTTAATCGAGGTCGACTCAACAATTCCGCTCAGGGAGATTATGGCCACATCGGAGGTGCCACCGCCAATATCGACCACCATATGGCCGCAGGGCTTGGCTATATCAATGCCCGCGCCGATAGCGGCCGCGACGGGCTCCTCGATCAGGTAAACCCGCCTGGCGCCGGCCTGCATGCCGGCGTCAATGACAGCGCGTTCCTCCACTTCGGTGATGCCCGAGGGGACACATATCACTATTCTGGGCTTAAAAAGCCTGAAGCCGGAAACCTTGCGAAGGAACTCCTTGATCATGCGCTCGGTCATCTCATAATCGGAAATGACTCCCTCCCTGAGAGGGCGCATCGCCACAATATTGCCGGGGGTGCGCCCGAGCATCTTCTGCGCGTCGGTGCCCGCCTTGAGGAGCTTTCCTGTGTTTTTGTCAATGGCCACCACGCTTGGCTCACGAAGAACAACACCCTTGCCCTTGACAAAAACAAGGATGGAGGCGGTTCCCAAATCCAGCCCGATATCACGATTGAACACAGACATTTGCCACCGTTTCTCCGGCGATTAAACATGATTTTGAAAGCATACCCCGCGCTGCTCTTCGCCGGGAAGCGGCGGGACGCTAAAATTCCATCTAGGAAGTATAAATTTATGGCGCATTTATTATACACGTGAATCAAGGTGTTTTCAACCACTAATTATGTAAAACTGACGCCTGTGTTACAGCGGGAGGGCAGTTTGTGACAGAGTACAGCAGCAAACCAAATACGTTTTGACTTTTATATCCCCCCATGATACAATATATGAGTTACTGTACGATTGTCCGACTGTTTTTGACGGCTTTCTATTGCCGTAGATTATGAGGTGGTTTATAAAAATGCTTCGCAAAATTAAGTCAGCCGCGCTCTGCCTCTTGGCCGGCGCCTGTGTGCTGACATCGTCATGCACTGTGTCGCCAGAACCGTCCCTGGACGGAACCTCTCAGCCGCCGCAGTCGATAAAGCCAAACGGCAAGACTTCGACAGTGGAGAAAATCGATGTAAACTATGAGACCATACTTCAGGCTACGCTTGTGCCGGTTACAACGGTTAATCTGTTTTACAAGGATGTCAACGGCCCGCTTAAATCGCTTGCGGTAAGTGTTTATGACAAGATCTCCGAGGGGAAGGTCATTGCCGAGATAGATACATCCGAGGTTCAGGAATCCATAGACAGGCAGGAGCTTCAGCGCCAGCTTTGGGAGCTGAGGGAAAGGAGCCAGTCATACTCGGAGAAGAGCCATCAAATCGCGATTGAGCAGGCGAAGGATACGTATAATTATGCGCTGGAGCTCTACAAGGGAGATCCGTCGGCCGCGAACAAGGAGTACAGGGACCGCAGCAAACGCGCAATTGATCAGGCGGAGCTCAATCTGGACATTTTTAAGGTCAATAAACAGATATTCGCCAAGGAGCATGAGGACTTCAAAAAGTCCTTCGAACTGCTTAAAGAGAAGCTGGACCACTGCACCCTTCTCTCTCCGGGCGCGGGAATAGTGACATATGTCGCGGATATCACGGTGGAAGAGCGGGTGACGGCCGGGACACATATCGCGCGCTTTGTCCCTTATGACGGCATGGTTCTCAAGACTCCCAGCTCAAGCACTATTAATTTGAAGGGCCAGAAGCAAATAAACGTGAGCTACGAGGGAAACACGTACTCGGCGTATGTGTATTCGCCGGTGCCAGGGGACGCGGTGTGGAAGGCGGAATCTGCCGCGAACATAGAAAACTCTGTTTACTTTGCCTTTTATGGTGAAGTGCCGCTTATGACAATGAACTCCGCGTCACCTGTCACGATATCGATAAGCAAGAGCGGTGTGCTCGGGGTAAATAAGAAATGCATAAGGAACATCAATGGAGTGCAGACCGTAAGCCTGTATCAGGACGGGGCGTATGTGCAGCGGGTCGTCACTACGGGGATTATAAACGGCGACATGATTGAGATAACAGACGGACTGTCCTTGGGCGACGTCGTAGCGGTCGAATAAACAACCGGGAAACGGAGGCTTGCGTATATGGATATGACAATAGGGGTATTTTTGAAAAAAGCTCTGCCCAAATGGTGGATAATCGCGCTGTGCGCCCTGATAGGTCTTGGGAGCGCTTTTTATTATACCAAGACCATTATTCCAACCTATTATTCGGAGGCCACACTTATCGGCGTAAACTTTGACAAAATAATATCGTATGGCTCTGTTTCGCTTGACGAGATAAGCGTTTCAAAAAAACTTGCGACGGAATTTCTCCCGTTGGCAACCAGCGGGATGGTGGCATCAAGGGCGGCCACTGAGCTGTCGAATTATGGTTACAACCTGAGGGCCTCTCAAATACAGGGGATGGTTACGGCCAAGGTGTCCTCGAATCTTGTCGTGATACGCGCCTCGTCAAACAACAGGAATATCGTTATGGATGTTGCTAATGAGGTCGGCAGCAGCTTTATAGAGTCGCTCGGTACCATTACAGGCGTTTCATATTTCGACTTTTTGGACAGAGCTGAATCGGTTACAACCGTGTCCGGCGTCAATAAGATGCTGTACATGATGGCGGGTTTGCTCGCCGGAGGCGTTATCGGGGCCGCAATAGTTTTTCTTATAGTGCTGTTTACGAGAAAAATAAAAATGGTCGAGGATTTAGCTAACCTTAAGGCAGTGAACAATCTTATGCTGATTCCCAATCACGGCATTAAATACTGACAGGCGGGGAGACAAACATGCAGAAGCTTGAAACAAAACTTTACCCGCATCCTAATCAAATCGTGCAGGATTCCTATGATTCGCTGATCGCCAACCTTTTTAACAACTATAAGGAAGACATGCCAAAATCCATTTGCATAACCGGCAGTGAGCCCGGAGTGGGCAAGACCACGATCGCAATTAATTTTTCAATCGCTATGGTGATGGCCGGCTGGAAGGTTGCCTTTGTTGACGGTGATCTAAGGAAAATGAGCACGTCAAAGCGCCTTGCCTCGGACAAGCTCAAGGGAGTCACCGATTATCTGGCGGAGGTGGCTGAATATGAGGATATCCTGACCTCCACCAATTTTGAGAAGTTTGTCTACTTGCCCTGCGGAGACATATCGAATAAAAACCCGATAGGGCTGCTCTATTCTCCGCGTTTTGATGAGCTTATGGAAAGGCTCAAGAGCGATTTTGATTTTATCATATTTGACACCTCAGCCCTGTGCGCCAACGCGGACGCCTCTGTCATAAGCTGCAAGACCGACGGATCCTTTTTTGTCGCGCAGATGGGAGACTCAACGGTAAGGCTTCAGAAGGAAATTGCGAGGCTTACCGATATGGATGTGCGCATTCTGGGCACCATACTCAACAAAGCTCCGCGCGGTGAATACAAGAGGTTCATGGGGTTTTACGATTACAAAAAGAAAAGAAAGGTAAAGTATAAGCCTGTTGACATCGTTGAGTAATTATTCTGTGCGGCAGTGGAGGGGCTTGTATGAACACTTTGTTTGATCGGCTTATGCGGGGTGATGAGAAGCTCTCGTTAATAGGCTTGGGTTATGTGGGTCTGCCTATAGCTGTTGGCTTCAGCCGTAAGCTTAACGTGGTGGGCTTTGATGTTAGCGCAAACAAAATTGATCTTTATAGGAAGGGAATTGATCCAACGGGTGAGGTGGGGGACGCCGCGGTCGCATCCAGCGGAGTGGACTTTACCGATAATCCTGAAAGGCTCCGTGAATGCAGATTTCATATTGTAGCAGTCCCAACACCTATTAAAAGTGACCATACGCCTGATCTCGGCCCGCTTGAGTCGGCTAGCCGTATTTTAGCGCAAAACCTTGTTCAAGGCTCTATTGTTGTCTATGAATCCACCGTATATCCAGGACTGACAGAGGAGGTATGCCTTCCCATCCTCGAAAGTGTGTCTGGTATGACCTGTGGAGTTGACTTTAAAATAGGTTATTCTCCGGAGAGAATTAACCCTGGAGATAAAGTGCACAGGCTTGAAAATATCGTTAAAATCGTCTCGGCAATGGATGAAGACAGCCTTGACTGCGTTGCACGCATCTATTCGCTGGTGGTGACGGCAGGGGTATACAAAGCGGAGAGCATCAGGGTGGCCGAGGCAGCTAAGGTAATAGAAAACAGCCAAAGGGATATTAATATTGCCTTTATGAACGAGCTTTCCATTATATTCCATAAACTGGGTATAGATACGCAGGCTGTTTTAAAGGCAGCCAGAACAAAATGGAACTTTCTGAATTTCTCTCCCGGGCTTGTAGGAGGTCATTGCATAGGGGTAGATCCATACTACCTTACACATAAGGCCGAGCAGACAGGATATCACAGTCAGGTAATACTTGCGGGACGGCGCATAAATGATGATATGGGCAGATATGTTGCAGAAAACGCCGTAAAAAGCATGATTCGTGCGGGTATTGCTGTGTGTTCGGCAAAGGTTGCCGTCTTGGGCCTGGCGTTTAAGGAAAACTGTCCGGATATTCGCAATACTCGCGTCGTAGACATACTTGATGAACTCAGAGAGTATGGCATTGATCCTGTGGTATGTGATCCTGTGGCCGATGCTCAAGAAGCGTGGAAAGAGTATTCCGTTAAGCTGCATCCGATTCAAGATATTTGCGATGCCGATGCAGTGATTGTGGCGGTGGCGCATGACGAGTTTAAGAGAATGGATGAGCATCATATAAGAAAGTTATATTCCGAGCGGGCACAGAAAAAGATTATACTCGATGTCAAGGGCATTTTTAGTAGAGATGAGCTCGAGAGTAAGTCCTATGTATATTGGAGACTTTAAGTATGGGTATGCGTGACGTTGTTTTTCCCAGTGGCTCAGTTTTCCTTGTGACTGGCGCGGCGGGCTTTATAGGCTCAAATATCTGTGAAGCGCTTATTGATATGGGATGCCGCGTTCGAGCGCTGGACAATCTCAGCACAGGACGTCTCGGAAATATAAAGACACTTCTATCCAGCGCGTTGTTTGAATTTGTTGAGGGTGATATAACAGAGTCCGAGGTCTGTTTGCATGCGTGCAGAGGTGTAACTTATGTCTTGCATCAGGCAGCGTTGGGTAGTGTCCCACGCTCAATGGAATTCCCGCTGATATATGAGAGCAACAATATCGCCGGCACGGCAAATATGATGGATGCGGCGCTAAGACAGGGTGTAAAAAGGTTTGTTTACGCGTCTTCCTCCTCGGTATACGGAGACAGCGCTGAGCTTCCAAAGATTGAAGGGCGGGAGGGGGCTGAACTGTCGCCGTATGCGCTGACAAAAAAGATTAACGAAGAATACGCAAGTCTCTATACTCGCGTTTTTGGACTTCCCTGCATTGGTCTAAGGTACTTTAACGTGTTCGGACGCCGGCAGGATCCCAATTCGCAGTATTCGGCCGTAATCCCTAAGTTCATCGCAGCTTTAAAGCGGGGGGAGCGTGTGGAATTTTACGGAGATGGCACTCAGAGCAGGGATTTCACATATATAGACAATGTAATAGAGGCCAACCTGAAGGCTTGCCTGGCTGGAAAGGAAGCGGACGGCAAGGCGTTTAACATTGCCTTTGGCCAGCGCTTTACCCTTCTGGAGATGTACGGTCTTATGTGCAGTCTGCTGGGATTAGAGCGTGAACCGCGCTTTATGCCGGAGCGTCCCGGAGATGTAAAGCACTCCCTGGCGGACATATCAAGGGCGAGGACTCTTCTCGGCTATGACCCTTCCTATGATTTTGAAAGCGGATTCAGGGCCGCGCTGGAGTGGTATAACGACAACTGGAGCTGACTTATGGAAAAACTTCGGCAGAATCCCATTTATTTGACGCTGCTTCCCGTGGCATTGATGTTTATTGCCTTTACCAAGCTCAGAATTCCGGGGATTAAGGTCGGTCCGGGGGAGGCAATGCTGGCGGTTTGGATTTTGATAACTTTTATAGCCGCAGTAATAAACAGGGCGGGCGTCACTCCGATTGTCAGAAAAACTGTGCTTATGTTTGTTGTTTTTATTGGTTCCTCAATTATAGGAAGTGTATGGTCCTTTGTTTCCGTGTATTCCAAGCTGGATAAGCTTCCGTTTGCGTTTGAAGAGGTTGTTGGTACTTTACTGATCTTTTTTATGTGTGTGGCGTATACCTTAGTGGCCGATAAGAGATATACTGAGGTAACACTGAAGATTTTTTGCATATTGACGAGCATTGTTTTTTATATATACTATTTGACACATCCGGTTACTAAATACAGATTGGTGATATGGTCAGATAACCCCAATCAGGCAGCGCTATATTGTTTTTTTGTGTCTGCATGGTCTGTTGTTTTTTTTATAAATACAAAATCTCTGTGGAGAATTATGTATCTTGTTACACTATATTTTAGTATTGTTGTGGGATTTGCCACAGATAGTGACGGATACAAAATGGCTTTATATGCCATGTCAATTCTAATGGTTATTGTTTTCACAATTAAGAATTACAGGAAGGCGTTTATATGGATTGTCATATGCGGAGCATTGGCAACTGTTTTGTTTTTTGTTCCTGATATTCAGTTATGGTTTCTGGATTATTTTAAACGCCTGACTTATGAGAATCAGGACACAGTGCGGTATTCTCTCTGGCGAGGGGCGTTTCAGGCTTTCCTTAACTCGCCGCTTTTTGGAAACGGCTTGATGGCTCACGCGGGATACGATGTTCCGTTTATGAATTATGACGCGCATAATTACCCGCTCGATATGCTTGTGAGAGTTGGGACAGTCGGATTTATAGCCACTGTGGCATGGTTTGCAGTTTTGTTAAAACCCGCGATAAAAAAGAGGAAGTTTTATGATTTGGCAATTTTTATAGCGTTTATTGTGTTTTCCATGACGCGTGTTCAGCTAAGAATGCCTGTTGTCTATGTTTATTTGCTCTCGATATATTACCTTAATCTTCATGAGGAAGACAAGATATGCGAAATATATGATAAGTCTCCAAAGCCGGATCATGGGGCATACACATGTAAATTAAACTCAAAAGAATTCTCATAAAAACAAGGGGTGGGAAAGGAGCGATATGTTTGCCCAAGGTATCGATTATAATGCCTGTATATAACTGTGCACAAACTGTTGGATCCGCCATTGAATCCATTATATCTCAGACCTACACGGATTGGGAGTTTATTATATGCGATGACTGTTCAAAAGATAATACATATGAAATAATTGAACAATACTCGCGAAGCGACGGCAGAATTGTGGCTATTCGCAACGATATTAATCAGGGCTGTGGAATTACTTGCAACAATTGTATAGCGAACTCAGCGGGCGAGTATATCGCCAGGATGGACGGCGATGACATTTCACTTCCAAACAGGCTAATTGAGCAAATACAGTTTCTTGATGAGCACCCTGAATTTGCTTTTGTTGGCGCTAGTGCGAATGTATTTAACAAAGATGGGCGATACGCCACAATTAGTTATCCTCAAATGCCGCAGATCAAAGACTTTCGCCTTGGGGCATTTTTTGTACATCCTGTGATTATGATTCGGCGCTCAATTCTTGATAAAGTCGGATTATACAAGGGAAGGGACGAGGTTTATCGCGCTGAGGACTATGAGTTTTTTGCCCGTATTTACTCCGCCGGCTATAAAGGCTATAATCTACAAAGCGTTCTTTTTGATTATAGAGTTGAAGATGCTGATTACAGAAAACGCACATTTAGAACAAGACTTGGTATGGTATCAGTTAAATATAAAGTTTTTCATCTGTTGAATTTCCATTGGTATGAGTATATTTATTTGATAAAACCCCTGATCATGGGTCTTATTCCCGCATTTTTGCAACGGGCAATTTTCAAAAGGCGCTTTATGTTCAAGACGCATTGTGATAACCGGGGGAGGCTTGTATAGTGGGTAAGTTACAGGCGTTATATTATAAAATGCCATTGTTTATACAAAATATTATGATCTCTCTTTATGGGTTCAATTTGAAACGGGTGCGTTATGGCAAGGAGTACTATAAATATTTTACATTCCTAGAAGCATATGATAAATCTACCCAAGAAGAACAAAATAACTATCAATTAAATGAGCTAAGGAAATTAGTTAAACATGCAAAAGAAAATTGTTCATTTTATGCAGAGTTTTATAAATCAATTGATCCTGACGATATCAAATCGCTTGATGATTTAAAACGTCTTCCTGTTTTGACCAAAGACCTTGTAAAGGCGAATTACAAAAACATGTATTGTATACCTCAAAGAGGAGCTGTGATAAGCGCTACGGGGGGGACAACCGGGAGTCCGTTAAAAATGCGTTACAGGAGAATTGACACCCAACACAGGATGGCTTGCGTGGATTATTTCCGAGCTAAGGCAGGCTTTATAAATATGAAGATGAGAAAAGCTGCGTTTAACGCTAGAGGTGTCACAGATTCCAAGGAGACAAAGGTTTTTTCACGGTCAAATTATGCTTTAAAGCAGAGAGTCTATTCTGCGTTTTATTTAAGTGAAGCTAACAAACAGAAATATATTGACGATCTGAACCGCTTTAAGCCGCAAATGCTGGAAGGATATGCTTCGGCGATTACCGATCTTGCTGACTTTATACTGAGGACAGGGCAAAAGTTGCTTTTTACTCCGATTGCACTGTTTCCTACTGCGGAAACAATTACTCCGCTTATGCGTGAAACAATGGAAAAGGGATTTGGTTGCAAGGTATACAATCAATACGCTTCTTCCGAGGGGGCTCCGCTTGTGACAGAGTGCCCTGATGGCGTATTGCACTATGAGACGTCAACAGGAATTTTCGAACAGATTCCTGACAGCAACGAAGTACTTGTGACCTGTTTCCACACCTATGGTACTCCTCTTGTAAGGTACCAAATAGGCGACAGTTTGGATATGGGTCAATCAAAAAAAGAGTTTGTGTGCACCTGTGGCAGCAGAATGCCCATTGTAAAGGAGATTATTGGAAGAGGATCGAACTTTCTGCTTTCTGAAAGCGGTGCAAAAGTCAGTGAAGCGGCATTATCTGTACTTATAAAGCATTATCAGAAAGGAGTTATTAAGACACAGTTTATTCAGCATTCACACAAGGAGATTGAACTGCTTATGATCACGGACGGCGAGTTTAGCCATGCATATGAGGAGGATTTCAGACGCGAGTTTAAAGAGTTAATGGGCAGTGGAATTAATCTGTCCTTTAAGTATGTAGATGATATCCCTAAGGCCGCAAGCGGAAAGTACATGTTCTTGATAAATAATTTAACTAAATAATTTGAATAAATATTTTCAAATCAGGGGGTGACTTAATGCCGAGGGTATCTGTGATAATGCCAGCATACAACGGAGAGAAGACAATTGAGGAGAGCATTGAGTCAATATTATCGCAAACATATACCGACTGGGAGCTAATCATATGTGACGATTGCTCTACAGATGGAACATACGGCATCGCCGCCGAATATGCGCAAAAGTATAAAAATATTATTTTGCTCCGCAACAATAAAAACTCCGGTGCCGGAGCGACACGGAATCTCTGTATCCGTCATGCCAAAGGTGAGTTTATCGCTCTTATGGACTGTGATGACATTTCGCTGCCTGAACGGCTGGAAAATCAAGTGAGATTCTTGGAGCAAAATACAGAGTATTCTATGGTTGGATCTTTTGCGGACTTGTTTGATGCAAACGGTATATATATGACGATGCGTTACCCTAAAATCCCATTAAGGAAAAATATGTTCCTTGGAGCTCAGTTTGTATGCGCCAGTGTAGTCTTGAGAAATACTGTACTTGCTAACGTAGGGTTTTATAGTGAGGACAGGCGCTATGATGTCGGGGAGGATCAGGAGCTTTACGCAAGAATATATGGTGCAGGTCATATTGGATATAATATACAAGAGACTTTATATCTATACAGATATGATAGAGTCAGAATGGGACGCCTAACTTTTAACGACCGCCTCCTTTGGGTTGGGAGAAGTCTACGTTGCATAAGACTTCTAAAACTTCCGGCTTGGCACTATCTAAGAATAATTAAGATTATTGTTGGAGCGTTTATTCCCGCAAAAATTAAGCTTAAAATACGTGTAAAATTATCAAATTCATAAGAGTGTACATAACAGAATCAGATCGCAAGAGATTTGGTCTGAGCATGTCTGCCGATATTTTGGAGGAGACCTATGCCGAGAGTTTCCGTTATAATGCCCGCATATAACAGTGAAAAATATATCTCTGAGAGCATTGAGAGCATAATAAATCAGACCCTTACAGACTGGGAGCTGATTGTATGTGACGACGGGTCAGCTGATTCGACCTATAGTATGTGCAAGAGTTATGCTGAAGATCATAAAAATATAGTATTGATACAAAATGAGCGCAATGAGGGCCGTTGTGTTGCCAGAAATAATTGTATAAATCTTGCAAAAGGCGAATATATTGCGCTTTTGGATAGTGACGATATTTCAATGCCGGAACGTCTACAGGAGCAGGTTAACTTTCTTGACGGACATCCGGAATACGCTATGGTGGGAACATTGGGAGTCCTTTTTGATAAGAATGGAGAATGGGACGAGGTGAGATGTCCGGAGATACCTACGGCGGAAGCCTCTGCGATACGCGCCCAGTATATTTGCGCAAGCGTTATGATGCGTGCTCATATCTTGGAGAAAGTCGGGCTATATAAGACTGGGAAGCATTATTTCTATGGAGAGGATCAGGAATTATTTTGCAGGATTTACGCCGCCGGGTTTATTGGCTATAATATACAAAAGAACCTATACAGATATAGGTTTGACAGGAATAACAACGCCATCCGAAAATTTAAAGCCCGTGTGGCTTATACAAGAGTTACGTTGGAATGTGTCCATATGCTTAAGCTTCCGATGACCTATTATTTCAGATCCTTTGCCCTTCTGCTGAAGTATTTTATACCCAGACCTCTAAAGAACATCTATTGGAAAATAACTAGGCGGAGAAACGGTCAAAATCCAATGTAGCTTTATTAGATTGCAAATGGGGTGACTAACTATTAGGAGTCAAGCGTTTTTTGAAAAATATTTAGCCACGGAAAAAGAGTATAGCAAAGCAAGCCCTCGGAGAGAGCTGATTTGAACGGACAACCGCTTGTTTCTGTTCAAGCTTGCCGCTGCGCGGCTTCGCATTTCACAGAAACAAGCGGTTAACGGGATTTTTCGGGGTCAAACATCTCGCCCTTGGTTTCAAGAGCGAAAATGAGCCGAACCAATTTTTTAGCAACATGGTTAATGGCGACGCAATGGGGCTTACCCTCGTCCATTTTCTTGCGGTAATAGGTGGCAAAGACCTCATTGTGCAGCCGGATAGCGCGGGCGCAATTCATGAGAACACAGCGCAAGGGTGCTGAACCACGCTTAACCATGTGGCCGTGATGCTCAGTGGTGCCGGACTGAAAATAACCGGGCTCCAGACCGGCAAAGGAGAGCATCTTATCCGCGCTTGGAAAGCGTGAAAAGTCGCCGAACTCTGACACAATCACGGCGGCCGACATGGGTCCGATTCCTTTGATGGACAGCGTTGGAGGGTTCAGTTTTTCGATGATTTGCAGAATTTCGGATTCCACCTCATTGATTTTACTGTCGATCTGTGAATGCAGGTCAATCAATGTTTCAAGCTGCGTGCGGTAGCACGCGTCAAAAACGCCGACCGTGCTTTTAGCCAGCGTTTTCAGTTTGATGAACTTGTCCATCGAAAACTTGCCGCGGGATTTGCGGCGGAGAACATCATAGGAGCGTGCGTTCATGTTGGCAATGGCTTCGGGAGACGGATAATTGGCCAGGATATACAATGCCGTCTCGGTGAATTTACTGCCGAAAAGCGGCTTGAACTCCGGGAAAACGCAGTCAAGCACATTGGTGATCTGAACCAGATAACGGCTTCGACCCGTAACCAGACTGCTGCGCAGCCGGGTCAGCTGCTTTAACGCGAAGAGACTGTAAAACGAAACCGGATGAGGCCGGTACTCCTTTTCGAACAGATAGCCGGCGATGGCTCTGGCGTCCAGCCTGTCTGTTTTTGTCCGGCGCAGGGTACCCGATCTGATATGTTCCTTGATAAGCAGCGGATTGATTTCCATGTAGTCGTAACCGATACGCTCAAGAAACAGTTTCAGGTTAATCCCATAGTTGCCGGTAGCTTCAAAACCGATCCGGACGCCAGCTTGTCCGCAGTGCTCCAGCTCGTTTTGAAGCCGTCTGAACCCCTCGGCGCTGTTGGCAAACGTGAACCCCGCGTTTACCACTTCGCCGAGGTCGGTCAGGATGAAGCCGTCGTGCTTGTACTTTGA
>JAVBTT010000018.1:0-49761 GCA_031556035.1 Oscillospiraceae bacterium | reverse complement strand
GCCTTGTTTTTCATATTTCCGACCCCCCCTCCCATGTTTTTTTGGGGGGCCCTTCGGGGGCTTATGCCCCCCGCCGGGGGGGGGTTATGGGCGCCGCCTTGTTGACTACTCTATCGTGTATGACCCAAGTATAAACACCGTAGCCGCGCCGCCCGCGCCGACCTTGAAGCCGCGTCCGCTGTCAAACGTAACGGTGTAAAGGTGGTTTTTTTCAAGCGCCGCGCCGTTTGCCAGATTGCCGGCCGTGGAGAGGTCTATCAGACCGGGATCGCCTGTGGCGTAGCAGGTGGCGCTTCCGACGCGCAGGAAGAGCATTCCGCCCATTTTGACCGTCACCGTCTTGCCGGCGGGTATCTCAACCTTTGTGAAGGTGTCCGGCACCGCGCCGGTCGTTCCCGCCGAGGTGCCCATTTTGGCGACCACCGCGTCCGCGACCTTGCTGACGAAGTCCGCGTTCTCGGCCAGGTTTTCCCCTCCGCCCAGCTGGGCTATCATGTTCTGGAGGTCTGTTTTCGCCGCCTTGTAATCGCTGTCAAGCTTTGCGGACTGAGTTTTAACCTCCTGATCGACCAGATCCTTGACGGTCGCCTTGAGCTCCGGCTCCAACGCCTTTAAGTATCCGACCGTGACGAGCGGGTCGTCCTTGCCGCCCAGCTCGCTGGCTAGCGCGAAATAGCCGACCATCAGCATGGACACAAGTAAAAACGCGAGCGTGCCTATGATTGCCTTCTTTTGTGCCATATGTAGCCTCTCCTTTGCGTTGTTTCTTATGTGTGAATTTTGTATTTGCGTGTTCTCATATCTGAGCGGGGGCGACAGGGGGATTCCGTCTGAGTCCCTCCACCGTCTGCGGACGGTTCCCATCCCTGCGATTGGCGGCAGACGTCTGCCGCCAATCGTGACAAGGGAGGTAAAGCAAGGCGCATCCCCATCCCCCTTATCAAAGGGGGATGTCGCCCGTCGGCGACAGGGGGATTCCTGGCCCCGCCCGGCTTCGCTCTTCGGGTGATGTCAAGCTCCCGCCCCCGCTTGCGCTCCGGCTTTGCCTGCGGCGGCTGCTCCACCTCCAGCAAACGCCTTCGCGCAGTTCGCAAAAATCCGTCGTCGTGCGCTCCGCTGCTCCTTGGATTTTTTCTCACACGCGGGGGCTCCGCTCTTCTACATGCTCAGCCCGAAGCTCACCGCCAGAGCGTTGTCAACCTGCTGCATCAGGGACTCGTCCAGGCGGCCCATTCGCTCCTTCAGGCGCTTCTTGTCTATCGTCCTGACCTGCTCTAGCAGCACAACCGAGTCCCGGGACAGGCCGTATGTCCGCGCATTCAGCTCAATATGTGTCGGGAGGCGGGCCTTGCCTATCTGGGAGGTTATCGCGGCCGCGATAACGGTGGGGCTGTGCTTGTTTCCGACGTTGTTCTGCACTATGAGCACCGGGCGCATCCCGCCCTGCTCGCTTCCGATGACCGGACTGAGGTCGGCGTAGTATATGTCGCCGCGGCGCACCGCCTCCTGCTGCTGATACTGCAAGGCCTCCGAGCCAAGCTTTATGCTTACGCTGGAATCCATATGTCACACTCCCCGGTGTACAATGTTTAGGGTATCTGTTAACATTGTCCCACCGGAGAGGGGGGATTATACACTTTTAAACTCAGATTCTTGGATTTTCACCCCGCGCTCGCCTCGGATGGCTCAAACTCGCATGAGACGGTCAGCGTCCCGTCGAAAAACAGCTCTGCCCGCGCCGGCGAACAGTCGCTCTCCCGAAACCAGGCGTGGTGCTCAACCGAGACGCCGCCCTGGGCGGTTTTGTAGGTGAGCCTTTTGCAGGGGATATCGTCCAGCTTTTCCTTGCCCTCGGAGGTCACATATCCCTCCCGCCACTGGCCCACCATAAACGGCAGCGCCTCAAGGGGAGAGAGTCCCGTGCCGGGAAGCTTGCCGAGCTCAAGCAGCATCCCCTCGAACTCTATCTTGGCGCCCTCGCCGCCGAGGGTTGCCTTTATGCCCCTGAGGGCTTCCGGCTCCAGCAGCTCAAACGCGTCCCCGGAGGAGGCGGAATATTTGTAGATGAGCTTGAAGTCCATCACCCGATCGCCAAAGTCGGTGCGCTGGGTGACCGCGTAGCTCGCCGACTCAAGGGCGCGGTAGTGGTCGCGTATCGCGTCAGCCCCGCTTTTTGACTCCCTCGCGCAGGAGCAGAGCAGGAGCAAGATCATTAGTACAGGGGCCAGCTTTCTCATGGTATTCCCCCTGTTCTCTGTTACCCCGTTGCCTCCAATAAAGCCTCCGGGATTGCCCGCGCGACGTCGGAGGGCGTCATGGATATCTCGCCCAGCCTTTCCGCGCATATGTCCGCCGCGCGTCCGTGCAGCCAAGCCGCCGCAGCCGCAGCCTCAAACGCGGGTATGCCCTGGCCAGCGAGCGCGCCCGTCATGCCGGCCAGCAAATCACCGCTGCCCCCTTTGGCCAGCCCCGGATTGCCGGTCGTGTTGCGGGCAAGCCGACCGTCCGGCGAGGCGATGAGCGTACCGGGGCCCTTCAGGACGAGTACGCATCCGTGCTTATCCGCGAATGCCGTCGCGCCCGCCTCCCTGCCGCCCGAGAGATCTCCGCCGGCCCGCAGAAATTCCCCCTCGTGCGGCGTGAGCACTGTTGTACAACCATTTATATGTCCAATCGCGGGGTTTATGCCGTCCGCGTCGATAATCAGCGGCTTCCCGGCTGAAATAATCAGCCTGACAAGCTTGGAGACCCCGTCCGATCGACCGAGCCCGGGGCCCGCAACGCACACGTCGCAGGAGCTCAGCCTGTCCTCCATATAGGGAAACGCTTCAGCGGACAGCCTCCCGTCCCCATCCTCGGGCAGGGGAAAAACCATGGGCTCGGGTTCGCCACAGGCCACTATCGGCCAGCAGGAGCGAGGCGTTCCCACATAAACAAGGCCAGCGCCCATCCTGACAGCTCCAAGGGCGCAAAGCCTTGCGGCCCCAGTGAACCCTGCGCTCCCCGCTATTATCAGCACCCTGCCGTAGTCCCCCTTGTGGGAGCTCTTTTTCCGCGGGGGCAGCAGGGCCCTTACAAACTCCCGGTCAAGCTCGATCATGGCATAGGCTTTCCTTTCCAAAGAGGCTGCGGCAGCCAGGGAGACCACCCCGCCGTCCTCCGGACGGCACCCCTCCAGGGAGGGGAATGGGAGACGGCGGCCATTGGGAGAAAAATAACTTCATCCCCCTTGTTAAAGGGGGATGTCGCCCGTCGGCGACAGGGGGATTCCTGGCCCCCCTGATCCTTCTCTACGGCACTCCGCGCCTGTTCACAGCGAGAGGTCGAGCTTACCATGGCTCTCCCTTAGGGAGAGCTGGCCCCGCAGGGCCTGAGAGGGAACCCGCCCGGCTTGCGCTCTTCGGGTGATGTCAAGCTCCCGCCCCCGCTTGCGCTTCGGCTTTGGCTTCGCGGCCTGCGGGCCACTGTGCCAAACGCCTGTGCGCAGTTCGCAAATATGCTTCGTCATGCACTCCGTTGTTCCTCGCATATTTGCTCACGCGCGGGGGCTCCGCTCTTCGGGCAATATCACAACGGCGGCGGCTATGCCGCCCGTGTGCGTTATCGAAACGGACGAGCCGTCTATGTCGAAGTACGGCTGACCGTTCTCGTCGTGCCTTATCTCGGGCATCTCCCCGAGAACAACCTCTATGCCGCGCCCGCAGGCCTTGGCGTATGCCTCCTTCGCGCAAAAAAGCCCCGCGGCCGTCTGCGCGGCGCCCTGCCCCTTGGAGAAAATATAATCCCGCTCCCCGGGAGTGAAAACGCGCTCCATAAAGTGCTCCCTGGATATGAGGCGCGCCATTCTTGCCTCCTCCAGCATGTCCAGCCCTATCCTCATACCCTCGGCATCTTGCGCGGGATCAGCCTGCGGAAAACCTCCAGCATTTTTTCGCTGGGCTCAAAAATCAGCAGGGTGCGGGCGCTGTCCTTGCCGTTGAAGACAGCGAACCAGCGCCTGTCGCTCTCGGGGGAGGAGGAGGCGTCGACTCTCTTCGCGATGGAGGCGGAGTCATATTCCCTTAGATATTCCTTGGTCATCGGCGCCAGAATATCGAAGCCGCGGCAGTCCACGCTCAGCACGCGCTTGCGGGTGCGCCGGGCGATTATCTTGTCCACGTCCAGTTCACCGTTTGTCAGGATGTACTCGAACTCCAGGTTCCTGCGGCGGATCAGTATCCAGGCGCCCCAGATGACCCCGGCTATCAGCAGGGGAATAAAGGTCAGCAGGGAGGGCACCAGCATGAGCAGCGCAAACAGCGCCAGAATCGCGGTAAAGGCGGCGACAGCGATGAGCAGCTTGACGGCGACAAGCCTGCTGTCGGATTTACGCCTGACCATATGCTCGATAAATACGTCGGACATGAGCTCACCCCCATAAAAGGTAGACATAACCCAGATTGAAGGGAATTATATCACATCGGGTGCGCACATGCAAAGGGCTTGCCCTATAATTCACAAATTATTTTATTGCTCCCCAAGCAGATGTCAGCATTAAACTGGTGTAAGCGTGAATTGAAATTCCGCGAAAAACGGGGTGGACAATAAACGCCGGTTGGGATAAAATCAAGCGACGAGAAAGGAAAGCAAGAGCATGGAGAGGAAAATAACAGATATCGCGCTCCGCTGTTCGAACTGCGGAAGCGAAAAAGGACAGATGAAAAAGGGATTCAACCGCTCAGGGACGCAGCGCTGCATATGTAAGGCGTGCGGCGTTACATACACAGCAAACCCTAAGCAGCGCGAATATTCCGAGGAGACAAGGAAGCTGGCGATCAGAATGTACTACTCGGGGCGGAGCGGCCGCTGTGTGGGCAGAGATTTGCACATGAGCAAGGCAAATGTGTATAACTGGATAAAACAGGCAAGATAACCGAGATTTTTCCCGCATTTCCCGGCCTTATATCTGCCAGATTTTCAGCCCCCTCGCGCCGCGAGGCGCAAGCCGCCCCCGGTCGTAATCCCTCGTGGCCCTGAACACCACACCGGACAGCGCGATCAGGGACACCAGGTTCGGCGCGGTCATAAGCGAGTTCAAGAAGTCGGACAGTCTCCAGACCAGATCGACCCGCAGCACAGCCCCCGGCAGCAGCAAAAATATATATACGCAGCGGTACGCCTTCGTGACCCATTTGCCTCTGAACAGATACGCGCAGCACCGCTCGCCGTAAAACGACCAGCCCAGTATCGTCGCCAGCGCGAACAGCGTGGTGCAGACGCTGACGGCTGCGCCTCCCCATGGCCCGAGAGCGCGCGCGAACGCTTCCGAGGTGAGCGGGGCCCCATCCAGTGTGACGGCGGAGCCGGGCCGGTAGGCGCCTGAGCAGAGTATCGCCAGGGCGGTCAGGGTGCACATGACGATCGTGTCGATAAAGACCTCGACCGCCCCCCACATGCCCTGCTCTACCGGGGAATCGCACTCGGCGGACGCGTGCGCTATCGGCGAGCTGCCAAGGCCGGCCTCATTGGAGAAAACCCCCCGGCTGACCCCCATGCGTATCGCCTGGGCAACCCCGAAGCCAGCCGCGCCGCCTATGGCCGCCGACGGATGAAACGCCTCGGAGACAATGCTCTGAAGCGCGGGAATTATGTTCTCCCGGCAGATCACCAGCACCATGACGCAGAGCAGGGTGTACATCCCCGCCATAAACGGAACAAGGAACTCCGCAACCTTCGCGATTGACTTGATGCCCCCGAGCATCACGAAGCCCGCGAGCGCCACCACCACGATACCGGTCGCGACCGGCGGCACCGAGAAGTCCCCGCGCAGCGCGTCGGCCATCGTGTTGACCTGAGTGATGTTGCCAACTCCCAGCGACGCAAGGGTTCCGAACACGCAGAACAGCACCGCCAGCCAGCGCCAGCGTTTCCCCATACCCCGCTCAATGACGTACATCGGCCCGCCGACCAGCATACCGTCCCTCTCGCGGTGGCGGTACCTGACCGACAGCAGCACCTCGGCATACTTTGTCATCATGCCCAGCAGGGACGACACCCACATCCAGAATATCGCCCCCGGGCCTCCCGCGGTGATGGCGGAAGCCACCCCCGCTATGTTGCCGACCCCCACCGTGGAGGCCAGGGCGGTCGCCATTGCCTGAAAGGGGGTGATGCCGCCGCCCGTTTTTTTGCCGAACATCCTGCCGAAGGTCATGGCAAACATCCGCCCCAGGTTCCGCAGCTGCCAAAACCCCGTTCCGAGAGTAAAGTACGCTCCCACCCCAATAAGCAAGATCAACAGCGGCAAGGACAACACCCCCTGTCCACAGAGTATGCGGACAGGGGGCGGTTTATGCCGGGGGGTTTTATTGCAGGGGTGATCATTGATCGCCCGCAAAATGCACTGATTGCTTATCACGCACAGGAAAATATTCAATGAGCGGCCTGGGCCCGACCACCACGCCGCGCCGCACAAACAGCCCGCCGTTCTCGTCCGCCTCGACGCTCCACTTGACCAGTGTTATCATCCCGTTCTCCAGCTCTATGGCGGTTATATGCCGCGCGTGGACGCAGCAGCCATCGTTGAAATACGGGACCTCGCCCGGCTCAGGGAACATGGAGCGGTGCGTGTGTCCGGCGATCAGTATCGTTTTGTTCTTTTCGCACCACTTTATCAGGCTCTGCTCGACCGAGCGCTTTTTTCCCGCGTTCAGGGCCGGGCTGGTCGGGTCACTCAAGCCCACCATCTGAAGCGGTCTCCACAGCCAGCGCACCAGAAAGCGGCTGAGCCGCCACAGCTCGCAGTTGAAGAAGTCCGCCTGATGCCCGTGCAGCAGGAGGATGTCCCCCCCGCCCGGCACACTGAGCACGATGCTCTCGTGCACCCTCAGGCCCGGGAACAGCGGCAGCAGCCGGCCCTGCCGGGAGTCCCGGTAAAAGTGCAGGTTCTCTTCGACCCACCTCTCGCTTTTTTTGACGATGTCGTGGTTGCCGTACAGAAAGTATAGCCGACGCTCAGAATAGAGCTTCATCAACCTTTTGAACACCTGGCCGTTACTGTCCGCGATCGGGGCGAAGTTTCTGCTTTCCCAGAGCTCGTCTCCGTCCCCCATCTCTATGTACGTAAAGCCCTCGCGGTCGTAGCGATCCAGAGCCACAGAGTACAGATTGTGGTTTTTCGCGAAGTTGTCGGCCCCGTCTCCGTCGCCCCGGTGGCAGTCGCTCATCAGAACAACCCTGGAGGAGCCGTCAAAGGGCAGACGGAGGGCGCCGTCAAACGCCTTTTGGATTCGTTTTAAAGAGGACAAGGCGGTCACTTCCCGTTTCCAGGTATTCTATAACTGCGGTACCTGCTCTTGAACATTCCGTCCCGCGTGATCTCCCTGTAGAGCCGGCGATCCTGTTTTTTGACTGCGGCTAGCTTGTTCACAGAGCCCTCCGCGCCGTCCGCCAGGGCATTAAACGCCTCGCACAGCAGCCGGTTGCGCTCCTGCGCGGATTGCTCCCACACCTCGCGGGAGCGGGGCTGCGGGGAGTGCGGCCTGCTGAACCAGAGGTCGACATAGCACTCCTCCTCGCAGGTGAAGTATTCGCCGCCCTCATATCCAGCCTGCTTAAGCGCCTCGACAAACACCCGGAACATCTCAATGTTTTTCAGCCTGATCCGGGCGCAAAGCGTCAGCTCGCCCGGCCATGAGAACTCGCCCAGCGCAAACCCGGTAAGCCACCAGTGCCTCGCGCTGCGGCAGAACAGCACCCTGCCGTCCTTTATAAGGGCTATAGACATCACAAGATGGTCGCTGTCGCGGGTGTCTCCGTAGAACGGACCGCTGAAGACGCCGGGGATGTTTATGTCGCGCTTTGCTGTCGTGTAGACGCCGATCTCGGCGCCGGTGGTGATGCCGTACTGTCCCTTCCAGAGCTCAACGAGCCAGCGCTTTCCCTCAAACTCGAAGCGTATCGGCTCACGGTCAAAAATCAGGCTAGCCGGGGGAGCGGCCTCGTCGTAGAGGTCGCAGTAGCCGAACCTTCGCTGCCAAGGGTTCATAACAGAGTAAAAGATGTCCTGCTCCGGATCCCAGGCAAACCCGGCGGCACGCACCACGGCGGCGGGGGTCAGCCTGCTGAGTATAAAGGCAACCAGGAGCGCGGCCAGCGCGGCCGAGGCGATGACGATCACGTAAATCGGTACGGCCGCAACCCGTGTCAGCGCACCGAACAAAAAAATTAGCATGTGGCTGCTTCCCTTTCAAAAGGTATTCGTCACATGCTATGCCGGAAAGGGAGATCTTGACAATTTTTTCTGTAGAGTACCGGTTTTTCCTGCCACAGACGTACACTGCAACCGTATTTCTCTCCGCGTCAAGGACATGCGCGGCATGCTCCGCCGGTTGCCGCTGATGGCCGCGCCGGCCGTGTCGCGCGTTTATATGTCTATTATCTTGTAGCCGTAAGCGTTCACGACGTGGGTCGGGCCGTAAAACTCAGGCGTCACCAGGTCGTGCTTGTAGTTGCGGTGCTGATGCCCGAAGACGTAGAGCCTGGGCTTGTAGCTGTCCAGTATCCTGTAAAACGACTGAAAGCCCTGGTGGAAGATGTCGTCCCCGTCTCCCATCCCCAGCGCCGGGGCATGCGTGACGAAAATGTCCGCCCCTCCGCGTTTCTTGATCTGCCTGGATAGGCGGGAGGTCATCCTGTCCATCTCGTTCTCGCTGTACTCATATTTTCGGCCCGGGGCCCCGCTCTTGCAGCCCCCGAGACCGCATATCTTCAATCCCATATACTCCTCCAGCCTGCCGTCAAGCGGGATGCAGCCGCACGGGGGGTCGTAGGAGAAGCGCTTGTCGTGATTCCCCGGGACATAAAAGAGCGGCGCGGGAATCATGCAGGCTAAAAATTCCAGGTACTGGCGCTTGAGGTCCCCGCAGGATATGACCGCCTTTACCCCGGAGAAGGCCGCGGGGTCGAAGTAGTCCCATATATACTTGCTCTCCGTATCAGAGACCAGCAGCAGCCTCATACGCACCCTCAGCTCCGTTCGCGCATATAGTATGAGTAAGTAGAATGCTCTTTTTTAACCATTTTGCCGAGAAAAACCCGTTTTTTACGGCTTGGATAGGAATTGCATATCGAGTTGGGAGGGCTTTTGATGAGGACACGGGACGAATTTGATACCGGTGACATCCTGTCCGGCGAGCCGGGGGAGGCCAGAGGGCGCACGCTCAGAGAGCGCTTTGTGAACGCGCCCATGAATGTGCACAGGGAAAACATCCCGGAACGCGGCTTTTGCGGTGTGACCAGCCGACAGTTTGAGCGTCTGCTCAGCTGCATGGGCTGCCCGGCTGAGGAGCCGGACACCGCCACCTGCGAGGAGCTCGCGGCAGGCATAGCTGCGGGCGCTCCGGGCTGTCCCGCCGCGGCGGCCGACGGTGTAAGCACGGCAAGGCTCACGGGCGCCGCCAACCCGGGGGCGGCAATCACCCCGCCAAGCTGGAGATGCCCGCTGACAGGCGAGATGTGCCCGGTGGCGGCCTCCTCATGGGGGGCCAATGACGGCTGAGGCTCCCTCTCCGGCGCTTCGCGCCACCTCTCCCAAAGGGAGAGGCGAGTCTAGCTTAGCTCTCCCTCCGGGAGAGCTGGCCCCGCAGGGCCTGAGAGGGCGAAATGTGCCCGGCTCCTTGGATTTTTAGAAACCCGCCCGGCTCCGCTCTTCGGGTGATGTCTCTGTGCCGGCCGCAGTTATAGTGCGGAGGCAGCCGTCTATTGTCTCCCGCGGGCTCTGCCCGCTGTAGGCGGATATCCCGGCGCGTATTTGCAGCTCGAAGTCAAAGCAGGCGGCGATATCATGCCGAACCGATTTGAGCAGCCGCCGCGCCGCCAGAGCGGCCTGCGGCCTGTCCGTCTCGGCGAGAAGCAGCCCGAAGCGGCCGTCCCCGATGTACGCGGCCGTGTCTACGCAGCGCACTCCGTTGCTCAGAATGTATCCCACGTACTTGACCATCAGCTCCCGTCTGCCCCCGGCACCGGAGAGCTCGGGCACGGACGCCTGGAGCACCGCGACCGAAAAATCGCGCCCATAGCGCCTGTTGGTGTAGGCCAGAGTCTCGAAGGCCTTTTCAAAGCCCTTCATATTGGGAAGCCCCATGAAAATGTCGTGGTCGTCCCTATACTTCTCCCAGAATCCGGCGATCTGCGCCTCCTCCGGGGTGGTGGCCATCATCCGGAACTGCATCATCAGCGGCGCGAGGCTCCTGTAGCCCAGATACACCCTCCAGCGGAAGCCCTCCAGTATCGCGTACTTGTTCAGGGAGTAGCGCCTGACTCTGCCGGTGGACTTGTTCTTCTCGGACACCGAGACCGTGTATTCCTCCGCCCTGTGGTTCAGCTCCGGATTGAGCTTTGTCGCGTCATGGCGCTTGAACAGCTTTAAGTCGAAGCTCCCGATCTCGTACAGGGCGGTCACCGACTCCTGCCACTCCACGAAATCGCCGTAGGAGATGCGCGTCCTGTCCGCCTCGCTGACCAGCGCGAACGCCTCCTTAAAGCGGCGCTCGGACAGGTATGTGAAGTAGTCCCTGATAACCTGGTAGGCGGCCTGCGTTCCTCCGTGGGACGGCGGGGGCTCGCGGTTTACATACACCACCCGCTCGCGCACCTCGACGCGCGGCGCGGCGGCTCCCCTGGACAAGCTGCGCCTCTGCCACTCCAGATGGTAGGCGCGGCGGCGGGCCTCGTTCCCGAGCACCTCGTAGGCGCCGTTTATGCTCTTGATTCTCTCGGCGGCCTGCGGCATGGGGTTGACGTCCGGATGATACTTCTTGCACAGCCGTTTATAGGCGTTCTGTATCATGTCCTGCTCGGCGTCGGGGTGCACCTGGAGTATTACGTAGAGGTCCTGCCAGCTTTCCAATCAGGCCCACCGCCATTCTAAGTAAAATAATGTTTAGTGTTATTATGTATTCCCCCGCCTCCGGCGGGGGAATACATCGCTATAGCATGAGATCCACCAGCATTCCGCGTATCTCGTCTATCGCGGCCATGACCGTGAGGTTGCTGGCCTCGCTTTTAAGGAGCTCCTCGGTCATCTCCTCAAGCTTAGAGTTTATCCTCTTGATAATCGCGTACATCTTGTGCCTGCCCCGCGCGTCCAGCGTGCTCTGCTTCTTGAACTCATACATGAAGCGCACGGCCTCGTGCAGATACTCGCCCAGCCTCTCCTTGTAGCGCTTGAGCTCAAGTATGTCGCAGCGCCGGCCGAGTATGGCCCCCTGTCTGGCCAGTTCCTCGCTCATCTGCGCCAGCTTGTCCATGGCGTTTGCCTGTGTGAGGCCCGTCAGGGTCTCGCGGAACGACGACGGCTGCCCAGCGGGCGCGCGGCGCTCCGCACCCGTCCCGGAGCGTATGAGCTGGTTTATTGAGTTTAAATCGCCTATTTTCATTTCTGCCTGTCGAAATACACGGCCCCGACGCTGCCGGCGCTGTCGTAGCCGCGCAGCGAGGTCAGGCCCTTCTTGTTGCGGCGCAGTTTTTCGCGCAGCTCCTCCATGCGGCTCTCCGCAAGCTTTTCGTTTGTGATGTCCTGCTCGGCTATCTCCGCGAGCAGGCGCTGCTCCTCCTTTGACGGCGGAGGAAGCTCTCCCAGAGCCTCGATATGGTCTATAAGCTGCTGGCGGCGCGAGAGATTGGTCATGAGCCCGTCCGTCGCGTCCTCGTCGGAAAGCAGTCCGGGCTGCTTTTTCGTCAGCTCCAGCACCGCCCTCAGCAGCTCCTCGCGCTCCCTCAAAAGACCGGCAGTTTTTACGTCATACTCCGGCATGCCCGGGCCCCCTCCCCAAAAATACAGCATATAGTATACCGACAATGATTATACTACAGGATTCTCCTGTTTACAAGGATAGATGCGGTTGAGCGGATTTGGAACAATATGGCGGCGGCATTCCTTGCGCCATTGCGGCAAGGTTTAACTGGCACATCAATAATTTTTCTTAATATTATTGAAATTGGGGCTCCCAATCTGATAAAATAGCCAGTATCTACGCGCGGGGCCGACCCGCGCCCTTCTAAAGGAGATTTCGCACATGGATAATTTTTTGCCGGAGCTGCGCTACGAAGAGGCAATGCACAGGCTGAACAACAACAGGACGCTCTATTTTTCCCTGCTCAAAAAATTCAATCCGAAGGAAATGGCCGACAGGATAGCGGAATGCCTTTTGTCCGGCAAAACGGACGAGGCCGCCGCGGAGGCGCACAAGCTCAAGGGCGCGGCCTCCAACCTGGCCCTGCCCCTGCTTGCGGAAGCGGCGCAGGCCATTGAAAAAGCGATGAAAGACGGCCTGCCCCTCTCCGGGGAGCCGGAGGAGCTGAAGCGGGCTCTGTCGGCGACCGTTTCCAAGATCAACATGCTGCTTGAGAGCGGCGCCGGCAATGGGTAAGCTGGTCTGTCTGATGGGCAAGTCGAGCACCGGCAAGGACACGATCTACAAAATGCTGCTCGCGGACAGGGATTTAAACCTCTGCCCGCTGATACTGTACACAACCCGCCCGGTGCGCGAGGGCGAGGAGGACGGGCGCGAATACCGGTTTGTCACCGAGGAGAGGCTTGCCGAGCTTGAGCGGGAATACGGAGTTATTGAGCGCCGGGTTTACAATACGGCGCTCGGCCCGTGGACATACTGCACCCTGGATGACGGGCAGGCGCACCGCGGAAACAGGATATGCGTAACCGTGCCCGCGGCTATGCAGGGCTATTTCGCGGCTTTTGGCAGGGAAAACGTCCTGCCCGTTTATCTGACTGTTGACGACGCGGAGCGCCTCCGGCGCGCCATAGCCCGCGAGGAAAAGCAGCCCCGGCCCTCATACGCCGAGGTTTGCAGGCGGTATCTGGCAGACGAGGAGGATTTTGCCGAGGAAAAGCTTGGGCGGTGCGGGCTTCTGGGGCGCTACGGGAACGAGAGGCTCGAGGACTGCTTCGCAGCTGTAAAAAAAGACCTTTTGGAGATTCTGTGATACCGGTTTTCAAGGTTGTTACGGAGCTGATTTGGAATACACCCATGCTCGCGCTGGCCGCGGCCATTTTCCCCGTTACGGGGAGAGATATTTGTCGTTGTAATATACGGCGCGTTATGATATAATGCGCGCGAAGAGCGGAGCCGGGCGGGTTTCTAAAAATCCAAGGAGCAGCGAAGGTCGCGACACCCTCTCAGGCCCTGCGGGGCCAGCTCTCCCGGAGGGAGAGCCAAGAACCTCGCCTCTCCCCTTGGGAGAGGTGGCGCGAAGCGCCGGAGAGGGACGCGGGGCGGAGCCGGAGCAAGGAGTTTGGGCGGGCGCATAATATGCGCCCCTGTAATAAGACGATTAAATTATCAGTTGTCTAAGGAGCATACGCCGTGCCGAAACGCAGATCTGCGCGCATCATTATTTCGCGCGTCCTGATAATAGTAGGCGCGGCGTTTATTTTGTTCGCCGCCGGATACGAGGCTGTTGGATATCCGTGGAGAATTCTGTTCACGGATTCCAGCGAGCTCAACATAGACAGGCTGCCTGACCCCACCCCTCCCGATGTGGACTACATCGACGCCCTGCTCGAAAGCTGGGAGGACCCATATGACAACGAGCCGGAACCCTCCGCCTCCGTTGCGCCCTCAATCGAACAGCCCCCCTCCCCGGACACGCCCTCCGGCGAGCTCCCAGGTCAGGGGGACAATTATCTGAATTTCGACAAGGCCGAGAGCAAGCCCAAGGTATCATACCCGCCGGCGGTGCTTATCGGCGCCGTCAAAATACCCAAGCTGGACGTATCGGTCAACCTCGTTGAGGGCACCGGCACCAGGGATCTTCTGGTGGGCGCGGGGCACGTCTCCTCCACCCCGGAGATGGGGAGCAAGGGAAACGCTGTCGTCGCGGGACACCGCGTCACCAGGTCGATGCACCCGTTCCGCCATCTGGACAAGATGGAGGCCGGGGATACGGTCATACTGAAAAACGACTCGCACACATACACCTACTCCACCGTGGAGTGGTTCATCGTCAAGAACACTGAGAACTGGGTTATGGGCAAGGTTGAGGAAATCCCGTACTGCCTGACCCTGGTGACCTGCCATCCTGTGGGCAGCGCGAGAGAGAGGCTTATACTCCGGGCTGAGCTGATCGACATCGACGGAATTCCCCCTGAGGAGTTTTACTCCTCCCCCGAGCCCTCCGCGGAGGGCTGAAATGACCCGCGCCCGGTGTCCGGCTGCCCGCGCCGGCCCTGGAAACTCTGCAATCAGCCGCCCCCTACCCGTAAGCATTGGGGAAAACAGGCAAAAACTATCCTCCCGAAGGAGGTTTTGGCATTATGACTACCCGTAAAGGTAGTAGACGCTTCCAGTTCCGGGTGCTATTCTATGCCTGTGGAAGCGCGGTGTTCAGATGGAAGGTGGGTGAAGAAGAGTGAGAAGACTCCAAAGACAGATTTCTTCGGTGGTCATTGTCGTTCTGCTCTTTGCTGCGCTTGCCGCATCGTTTTCCCTGTCGGTTTTATTGCCGGATAGAACACAGCCCGTTGGCCCGGGTGATATAGTCATATCCCCGGTGCCCGGTGAAATCCCGCTGGATCCGGCCCCGTCAGACGGCGGGCCGCTAGTCCCGCTGGTGCTCGCCGGGGTCGCGGCGGCGCTGATCCCCATCTCCGTCTCGTTCATCCTGGATAAGCATGTCCGGTGAACCAAGAGTGTGCCTGACCGCCGTTGCGCAACATGCGAACTATGAGCCTGCCCTCAGGGGCCGGTTTTTTTTTGCATTATTGGCATTACCGCAGCGTGCCGCTCCACTCGACGCTCTGATAAAACACATCCGCGACCACCTCGGGAGACAGCCCCAGAGCCACGGATATCTTTCTGACTTTCTCCCACTCGCCTTTCTCGTTGGCCTCCACGAGCTCCACAAACCTGTGGCCCAGTCCATTTTTGCGGACAAGCGCGTCCGCCACCTCCTCCGGAAGCGGGAGCTGCCTGAGTATGTCCTCCATCGGGGAGTCCATAATGGAGTCGATCATGCTGAACAGACCCATAAGAAAATATGTCTCGCGTTCAACCCGCTTCCCCAGATGCATCGCCAGCCCCTCGAAAACACTGGCGCGGACTATGCTCATTGTGACGAGCTCGTCCGGCTTATCCCCCCCCAGCCCGGAGAGCGCTACCAGCGAAACCCATTTCTTCAGCTCTCTTTCACCTAAAAAAGTGACGGCCTGATGTATGTCGCTTATCTTGCTGCAAACGCCGAAATAGGGGGAGTTCACGAGGCGCAGTATGCGGAAGGACAGCGCGAGGTCGCGGCGCACAACCCGCGAAACCGCGAAAAAGTCGACAACCGGCTCGAAAACCAGAGCCATCATCTGGATATAATTCAATTTGGACGGGTTCATAACAGGCTTGCCGATCGTGACGGGTCTGCTGAAATAATAGCCCTGGAACAGCGAGAAGCCGAACGACAGGGCCCTCTGGAGCTGCTCCTGGTTCTCCACCTTTTCGGCGAGCAGCCTTACCTTGGCGAGGTCTATATGCCTGAGAACAGAGTGCATATGATCCCTGACTATAGATTTTGTCTCGATTTTAATGATATTGGCCAGCGGAAGTAGGGGCAGGAATTTTTCCTCAAACACAAAATCATCCAGCGCGACCATATATCCCTTCTCGCGAAGACGGCGCACCGCCGCCAGCACCGCGTCTGACGGCGGAACTGACTCCAGCACCTCGATCACGAGATACCTGTTGTCAAACAGGGTGGCGATCCCGTCGAGGAGCAGCTGTTCAGTGAGGTTGACAAAGCCCTTCTTGTTGCCGGTAAGCTTCGCGATCCCGGTGCTGAGAAAGCCGTCAAGCACGCTGGCTGTAGCGTGATTCGCGTCTACCGACGGATCAAAGCTCTGGCTCTCGGCGTCCTTGCGGTACAGAAGCTCATACCCGGCGATAACGCTTCTCCTGTCCAATATAGGTTGTCTCGCAAAGTAAGAATACACGGCAAAATCCCCGGTTTCTCTAACATATTCAGGCTGACGACAAGCTGCGGCAGCGCCTGCCAAGGCCGCCTATATCGCTGAAATACCACTTCACAACAGCATAAAACTTTGTTATAATATTGTGGTACCGCCGTACAAATGGCCTGCGCGCCCACCGCGAAAGGAGGAGCCGTTGTGAAAAAAATATATATCCCCATGATACGCTTCGGAGACAAGGAGTTTGACGAGGGCTACATCGGCTGGGGCTTCCAAAGCCTTGACGAGCAGATGCGGGACGCCGAAGGGGTTCTGCGCATCATCGGGCGCAGGCAACTCAACATATTGGATCTGGCCTGCGGGCTGGGCAACTACCACAGGGTATGGCTCGAAGCCGGCCACACGGTAACCGGCACGGATCTGTCCGAGACGTTCATCACGATGGCAACGGTCACAAATCCGAACGCCGCGTACAGGGTTGAGAACTACGACGATCTGGACGAGGCGGACAAGTACGACCTCGTCACACTGATAGACACCCCGGTCGTCGATGACCATGTTCCGTCAGGCGCGTTCAGGGCGCTGAAGCAGGGAGGCCATTTTGTGTTTCAGGTCCAAAACCCGCTTTACCCTCATGCCCGGGGACCTCTGCTCGTCAACAGGAGGGACTGGACCGAAAACGATGACCGCAGCTTTCTGCTTACAAGGCACGAGTACAACGAGGAGATCGACCGCTGGGAATACGAGGAGTGGACCCTCAACCTTGAAACTCGCGAGGTCGTGGTGCAGCACAATTTTGAAAGGCATCTCAGCTTTTCAAGACTGACCGACATACTGATTGCAGTCGGCTTTTCGACGGTGTGTTTTCTGGATCACAGAGGAAGACCGCTTGAGGACAGCGACACCGAGACAAAAAATTATTTCTGTTTGGCGTATAAGAGCGAGGCTTAGCAAAGTTTCCGAATATTCTGAAATCCTCCGGCTATTGCCCGGGGGGTTTTTTTCTTCCCCTGGAGACTATCCTGTATAGAGTGGACAAGCCGATGCCGAGCTCGTCCGCCGCCCGGCGCTTGGCGTCCACGGAATCCCCGTAGATTTCAAGCAGGTTGAGGATCTGCTCGACAGTATAGTCCTGGCGCAGCTGGCGCAGGCTCTCTGTCGGCGCCTGGGAGTGCACCGGCAGATGGGAGGGCAGCACAGACCCTCCGGGGCAAACATCGGCGGCTGCGGCGATTATCCCTGCCAGCTCCCGCAGATTCCCGGGTAGCGGGAGGCCCGCGAGAACCTCCGCCGCCGGCTCCGAAAAGCCGGATATAGTTTTCCCGGTGCGCAGCCTCTCAGCCTCAAGCATGGCGCCGGCGGCGGAAAGTATATCCCCGGGGCGCTCGCGCAGAGCGGGTATATAGACCGTCAGATGGCTGAGCCTTTTGTATAAGGCCCCGGGAAACCTTCCGTCCATCGCCTGCTTTGCCAGCTCAGGGCCAGAGGAGGCCAGTATCCGGCAGTCCGCCGAGGCGTTCCCTCTCCTGCCCTCAACGCCGAGTATATCGGCCAGCGCGTCCAGCAGCTCCGCCGGCCATCTGTCTATTCTGCGGGCAAACAGCGCGCACGGCGAAACAGCCCGTTCCCTCAGCTCGCCGGGTGGGGATTGCGGGCCGATTTCGACAAACGGCAGATTTTTTGCCGCGGAAAGGTCGTGCATAGCGCGGGCGAAGCCGTATTTCCCGACCCCGTCCTCGCCCAAAAACAGCACCGGCGAGGACAGCACGCTCAAGCTGCGGATACGGATCCACAGCGCAGAGATCGCCTCGCTTTGCGCCGGAAGCGCGTCTGAACGACCGTCCGGCGCCCGCTCCTCCGGATGGAACATCAGGAGCGCACCGACGATCTGCCCGTCGGTTTTCACAGGATAAAGCTCCAAAAGTCCCCAGGCAGAACCGGTTGAGTCCTCAAGCAGCGTTCTGGAGACCGACGGCTCCCCGGTCACGAGAACCCCGATCACGTCCTCCCTGTCCTCCAGGGGGAGCGAATCCAAATCCACCGGGCATGGCCTGGAGCCAACATAGGCCGGCTGCCCGTTTCTGTTGAGCAATGCCGCCGGGCACGGGAGGGCGTCGATCACACCGCAAAGCAGGTCGATTTCAAGCTGTCTCGATTCGTCCATCTCATCACGCTCCCGCCGCGCCTAAAAATCCACGCCGTAACACATATCGAATATTATCATTAATGAGATATTATTGCAAGCATGCCTGACATTGTTTTCAATTTGAATGCCTGTAAGGCTCAAAACCTCCCGAGCGGGCCCTGTTGAAGGGCGGCCCTCTCCGCCGAGCCCGAGTCTATGGCGCGCGGCGCATCCAGGCGGAAATGGGAGATCAGCGAGGACAGCACCCCCGCCTGCCGGGACAGCTCCTCCGCTGAGGCGGCGCTCTCCTCCGAGGTGGCCGAGTTGGATTGCACGACCTGCCCGACCTGCTCAATCCCGGAGTTGATCTGGGCAATCGCGAGGGAGCTCTCATGGGCGGCCCTGGCGATTTCAGACACCAATGCCGTCGTCTTCCCAATGCCCTCCATTATGCTTTCAAGCGAGCTGGAGGTGTCCTGCGCGATCCTGGCGCCCTCCTCCGCCTTGCGCACCGAGCTTTCAATAATTCCGGTCGTTTCCCTTGCCGCCTGCGCGCTTTTGGACGCAAGGCTTCTGACCTCCTCCGCCACTACCGCGAAGCCCTTCCCGTGCTGGCCCGCGCGCGCGGCCTCCACCGCGGCGTTTAGCGCCAGTATATTTGTCTGGAAGGCGATGCTGTCAATGACCTTTATTACGTTTGATATGTTATGGCTGGCCTGATTGATTTCCGACACCGCGGCGACCATGGCCTCCATCTGTCTGCGCCCCTGCTCGGTCTTCTCTTTGATCTCGACCGTCACGCGGTGGGCCTCGCCGGCCTTCTCGGCGTTCTCCTGAGACTTCCCCGCTATTTGAGTTACGGACGAGGAGAGCTGCTCGATCGCGGCCGCCTGCTCCGTGGTGCCCTGCGCGAGGCTCTGGGCTCCTCCGGCCACCTGCCCCGAGCCCGTAGTGACGTTGTCCGCGGAATCCATTATCTGAGAGACTATGTCCGTAAGCTGAGCTATGAGCCTGGTCAGGGAGATGCCCATCACGTCCGCGTCGGATCTGGGGGTATAGTCTACGGCGAGGTTTCCGCCCGCAACGGCCGAAAGCACGTTTTCCTGCTCCCTGATTCTCTCGGTCATATTGTTGAATATCCTGGACAGATGGCTTATCTCGTCCCTTCCCGAGGTGTTCAGGCTCACACCGAGGTCCCCGGCCGCGATTTTTTCCGCCGCCGCCGAAATCTCCTCCAGCGGGAGAGTTATGCTGCGCCTTACCATACGCGCCATAATGTAACCGAAGGCGGCGGCGAATACGGTTAAGCAGATCGCGACCTTCAAAGTGGTGTTGAATATTGCCGAAATCTCGTCCAGCTCGGCCCGCGTCTTTTTATTTATATCGTCTGCCAGGGCGGAGATGGAGGCCATAGCGCGGGCTTCAGCTGCCTGTGAGGCGTCGGAGGGGCCGTCCAGGGAGGATATCCAGCCAACGAGCTCCGCGCGGGCTTGCTCGAGCGGGGAAACGGCGTATTTCAGGCTGTCCCTGTCGCCCGCGAGAGAGACAGCCTCATCAAAGAGGTCCAGGCATTCCGAGGCGCCTTTTACGGCGCTCTCATGCGAGGCCCGGTCTCCGGTGGCGAAATAAACTTCAGCCGGTGCAACGGCCGCTAAAAAGCTGGTCTGCAGCTCGGACAAAATGTCGTCAAGGGCGGAATAATCCATTTCAACGTCAAGATTTTTGGCGGCTATTGAGTTTCCGACAAAATATGACGATATCATACCCAGAGCGAGAAGCAGCACGATAATAAAACTTATAACCACGCGGGGCCCGATTTTCAGATTCCTCAATTTCAACGGAAACTCCTCCAAAACATAATTGTAAGACAGCTGATATTTATATATCGTTAGGCGGTCGGCTCATCTTAACAGGCAATAAAAGCAGAAGCAGTGAAAAATATGGATATTACAGCGAGACATGTTGAAAAGTGAACAAAAAAATGCAATAATATTGCATGTGACCGCAAAGCAGCGAAAGCGATACCATTGCGGATGGCATCAATAAACGACTGAGCTGGTGTTTTAATGTCAGGGCAAAAGCTGCGTTTGAATATATTGATTACTCTGGCCTCCCTTTTCATATGGGGAGGCTTTGCGGGCGCTGTCTATCTTATATCGGAGAAAAGCGGCGGGGGGCTTCTGATAAACCCGGACCGGTGGAGCGCCCTTCTTACGTCGTCGGCGGCCGTATGGCTTCTGATCGTGGCGGTTCCATCCCTCGGCCTCGTGAGGCGCAGGCATAGCCCTAGTGACTTCAGCAAGCAGGCCGATCCGCTCACCGGGCTTTTGTCCGTATCGGCCATGGAGGACGCCATGACCTCATATTTCAGACAGGCGGCGCTTAATGAGCACTGCCTCGTGAGCATGGACATCCGCGCCTTCCGCAGGTTCAACGTCATGTACGGGCATGAGACCGGGGACACTCTGCTCAAGGCGGTAGGGAACTGCATAAACGCGAATTATCGCTGCGGCGCCAGGCTTAACAGCGATTTGTTCCTTTTCGTCGTCAAAAACTCCGGACATCTGGCCCAGAAAATTGAGGAGACCATCCTTCGGGCAATTGCCGGGGAGCTCGGGGAACACTATACCCAGATGTTCAGCCTCAAGTTCGGGATATATCCTTTGCTCCAGGACAGGCTGGCCTTCCGCGAGGCTTACGACGGCTCGCTTCTGGCGCTGAAGAGCGCAAAGGCATCCCCTAAAAAAAGGGAGGTCGTCTATGATCTGGCCATGCTTAAAGAGGATAAAATGAACAAATTCATTGAGGTGAACATGCACAGCGCCCTCCGGGGAGGGGAATTTCTGCTGTATATGCAGCCCAAGTTCCGGGCGTCCGACTCAAGCTGCTGCGGCGGCGAGGCGCTTATACGATGGCAGTCCGGGCAGATGGGCTTTCTCGCGCCCTTCCAGTTTATCCCTATGTTTGAAAATAACGGCTTCATCGCGGAGACCGACCTGTATATGATGGAAAAAATAATGCAACATCAGCAGCGCTATCTTCAACTCGGGAGGAAGGTTCTTCCAATATCCGTAAACCAGTCCGGGGTCACAATATCCTTTCCAAACTACCTTGAGCGGCTTACCGGGCTTGTCGGACGCTACCCGCTGCCGCCGCGCCTCATAGAGATCGAAATTACCGAGAGTATATTGACTGAGAATTATGACTCTGTGGTAAATCTCGTGGGCAAGCTTAAGGAGATGGGCTTCACCGTCGCCATGGACGATTTCGGCACCGGCTACTCATCCCTGAACACGCTCAGGGAAATACCGGTTGACGTACTGAAAATAGACAAGGAATTTTTGCGCGAGTCCGACACGTCGCAAAGGGGCCGCAAAATAATACAAAGCGTCATCAACATGTCGCGTGAACTGAGCATAGAAACTGTCTGCGAGGGGGTAGAGAGCGGCATGCAGCTCGACTTTCTGCGAGGCGGAGGGTGCGATATGGTGCAGGGGTTTTTCCTGGCAAGGCCCATGCCTTACGAGGAATACGAGCGCAGGTTCCTGACCTGAGCGCATCTGAAGGGGGACTCGGCGATGACCAACGTTTCCAGCATCCTTATATATTCGCCGCTTTTTCTGATCACGCTCATATTGCTCGCGTCCTCAATACGGAGGAAAGACGAAAGCCCGGCGAGCACATATTGCGTGTGCTTTTACGCGAGCCTCTCCTGCTGGTTTGTCTGCGAGATTCTGTACTTTATAATTACCGACCCCTGGTGGATCAGATACGTGTCTGACCTGAAGCTTGCCTTTATCGCGTTCATGGCGCCATTTATCTTTCTGCTTATTATCAGCTTTTACAAGCTGGACAGACGTTTTCCAAGACGCCTCAGCCCGCTTCTGTTCGCGATTCCCGCCGTGACCGCCGTCCTCGCGGTTGCGAGCCCTCTCCACTCCCTTCTGCGGGAGAGGTTTGAGGTTTTGTCGCTCTATCCGCTGACGACTGCCGTCAGTGTCCGGGCCATATGGTACTACGTCCATCTTGTACACTCCCAGGCGCTTGCGGGCTGCGCGGCGGCTGTTATTCTTGTAAACTACAAAAATCTCCCCGCCTCATGCCGCAGGGGGTCGTCCTTCATGCTTCTGGGCCTGCTCTCGTACTTTGCGCTTTCTTCCATGGAGACCCTTAACCTGGACAACAGCGCCCTGGATTTAACCCTCATAGGCAGCGGGCTGTGCGGCTTTATGTTTTACTTCTATATATTGGTGAACTGGGGCTTTAATTATCTCAACATCGAGCGCCGCGAAATCTTTCAGTACCTGGACGAGGGAGTCGTCATACTGGACGGCGAGGGCAGGCTGATAGAGGCAAACCAGTCCGCCCAAAAGCTTTTTATGCTTCCGGACAAGCAGCGGGAGCTCATCTCGTTCAATGACCTTCTGGACACCCTGAGTGAACGGAGAATCCTGACCCGCAGGCAGCCCGAGGGGGAGTCCGGCGAGGATCTGTGTTTTTGGGGAGGAGCTTTCCCTGTGTTTTACCATATGAGGAGGCAGCCGGTATACGGCCGCGGCCGTGTCCCGGACGGTAAATGCGTCATACTTACCGACGTGACGAACGACCGGCTTTTTATGGAGCGCCTCAGGGAGGTGGCGGGCATAGATCCGCTCACCGGCCTTCCCAACAGATACCGCTATCATGAGCTTCTGCGAGACCTGGACTCCGCCGAAAACCTGCCGCTCAGCGTAATCGTGGGCGATGTAAACGGGCTGAAAAGGACAAATGATATCTACGGGCACTACGAGGGGGATGCCCTCCTCAAGGCGGTCGCGGCAGTGCTCCATGACTGCTGCCCTCCGGAGGGGTACGTCTCGCGGATCGGCGGGGACGAGTTTGTTCTTCTGTTGCCGCTCCACGGGGAGGATGAGGCCAAGGCCGTTATTGACCGGATAAACGGCGCCCTCGCCCGGATGCCGGATTCCCCGACGCGCCCCTCAATAGCGCTGGGATGCGCGACAAAGACCGGGATCTTCGAAAACATCAGCCTGTTGATAAACGAGGCGGACGTCAGAATGTACGAAAACAAGGGCGCGTCCCCGGGGGAGGCGAGGGTGTGAGCGATACCGCTCTGCTGGTGTGCTATTTCCCGCTGGCGCTCATGTCGGCGTGTATCCTGCTGCTCTTCTGTCTGAGGGAACGGCAAAAGCCCCTGGCTAAAAACATCGTTTTTCTGTCCTCCATGATGCTGGGCTGGCAGCTTTCCGAAATATTTTTTAACCTTTCCCGGAGCGAGGGCGCGGCCTTTTTCCTGTATGACATAAAGTTCCCGTTCGTCGCCTTATCATCCCTTGCCATTCTGCTCCTGACCCTTCGCTTCTATGGCTTCGACGCTTACTGCAACCGCCTGACCGTCATTCTGCTGAGCGTTGTGCCAGCAATAACGACCTTGCTGGCCCTCACGCCATGGTGGCACGATTTCCTGACAAAAAAGGCCATAATCAGCCTGTCTCCGAATCATATTGTCGTCAGCTCCTGGGAGTTCTGGTTCTGGATACACGCGGGGTATTGCTACGCGCTTATATTTGTGGCGCTCACCCTGGCGCTGACGCAGTACCGAAAGGTGCCCCGCAGCTACCGCGCGGCGTCGAATCTCCTCCTCGGGGGAATGGCATTCTCCATCGCCTGCAACGTGCTTGTGCTCTCAAACGCGCTTCCTGTACGGCTGGATATATCCCTGGTGGGGGCGTCCTTCTGCACGATATTGCTCTATTTCTCCTCGCACAGCAACCAGGGCCTGGACTTTCTCAACCAGGCCAGAACAGAGGTATTCAACGAGCTGGACGAGGCGGTAGTGATATCCGACGACAACGGGGACGTTATCACAATAAACCTGGCGGCCAAATATCTGCTTTTCAGAGCCGGTGTTCCTCTTGACGAGCGCTCTCACGACAAGGTTGAGGAGGCGTTTTTTAAGGGGGCGATCCGCCGCCCCACTGACGACGAGGAGCGAAGCGGGGTTAATTATCACTTTGTCTCCGAGGCCGGTGAAACGGTTTACAATCTGCGAAAAATAGGAATACACGACAAGCGCGGTCGACGCATTGGCATGATGGGCGTCTGCGCGGACGTATCCGGCACATTCGCCGCAATACGCAGGCTGGAGGCCAACGCCGGGCTGGACGCGCTGACGGGACTTCTGAACAGAAGAACCCTGGGGCAGAGGCGGGAGGCTCTCGACCGCCCTGAAAACCTGCCGTTGGCGGTAATAACCGCCGACCTCAACGATCTCAAGCGGATAAACGACACTCAGGGGCATCGGCAGGGCGACGTCGCCCTGCGGGAGACCGCCGAGGCGCTGGTGTCCTGCTGTCCGCCCGGGGCGAGCATTGCCAGGATGGGAGGCGACGAGTTTCTCGCCCTTATTCCGAACTTCTCAAGAGAACAGGCGCTTGAGCTGATTGAAGATATACGCGCACAGCTCGCCGGGGCGGGAGCGTCCCTGTCGCTGGGGGCATGCGTCAAATCAGCCCATGAGCAGGATTTGGACGGGATAATCGAACAGGCTGACAGGCTGATGTACGAGTACAAGCGCGCCGGAAAACAAATTTAAAGAGGCAAGGGGGGCATCGCCCCCCCCCTTGCCTCTTTATAGAGTCCCGTCTTCCTGCCAACGCCCCCAATACCAGAGCAGTGCGTTTCGCTCGTGCGTCTTTACAAACTCGTCCTTGCCGTCGCAGTATCCGTCGATATCGTCCGGAAAGCGCAGGGCTAGCTCCGCCTTCAACGCGCCGTAGGCCGCGCGAACCTCCGGGTGTGTCCGCAGATAGTCCCGGAACGCGAGATGCCGCAGTATGTTGGAGGCGTCGTCATACTGGAAGGCGTGGATATTGTGCGTGCGGTCGTTGCCCCCCTTGCGGAAGTACCTCCTGCCGGGGATGCCAAACTCGCCCATGCACTCGTAGCCGAGCGACTCAAACTCCGCGTTGTGCAGGTCGACGCGCCCGATATCCAAAACGACCGGCAGGATATCGATAACGGGCTTGGCGGCGAGGCCCTCCACAGCCGTGCTGCCTATGTGGAACAGGCCGGCGAGCTCATCCCCCAGGATGCCCCGAATAAGCCGGGCCTCCTCCTCGAATCTTTGAGGCCACGCGGGGTCGTATTCAGTGACGGTTATTTTCACAGGCTCTCCTTTGATGATCATTCTACGCCCCAGCCTTCAAGCGGATAGCGCTGCATCGCCTGAAACAGGAGCTTTGGCAGGTTGTCCCCCTCGTGCCCGAGCGAGCGCAGCAGTTCCTTGGCCTCCTGGCGCTTCGTGTAGCCGTTGGCGGGGCAGGGGTTGTGCACAACCGGCATGTGCTTTGCCATCCTGACCGCCTCCTCCTCCGCCACGTAGAGCAGCGGCCTTATCAGCGTGACCTCCTTGCGGTCAAGCCATGTCACCGGCTTGAAGCAGGATATCCTGCCCTCGTACAGCAGGGACATCAGGAAGGTCTCGGACGCGTCGTCCATATGGTGGCCGAGTGCGATTTTTTTGCAGCCCCGCTCAAGCGCCGAGTTGCAAAGTATTCCGCGCCGCAGGTTCGCGCACAGCGAGCAGGGGTGGGGTTCCCGTCGTATGTTGAAGACAATCTCCCCGATATTTGTCGGCACCAGCGTAAACGGCACGTCCAGCATGGCGCAGTAATCGGCTAACGGGGAAAAATCCGCGCCGCCGAAGCCCATGTCCAGGGTTATCGCCTCAAGCTCAAACGGCGCGGGGAAAAACCGTCTGAGGTGCGCGAGCGCGGTAAGAACAAGCAGGCTGTCCTTGCCGCCGGATACCCCGACCGCGATCCTGTCGCCGGGCTGGATCATGCCGTAGTCCTCCACGCAGCGGCGAACCAGGCCCAATATATGTTGAAGGCGCATTTTTGTGGTGATCGTTCCTTTCTAAATCGGGTGATGTCAAGCTGCGCTCGGGCTGTCGCTCCGGCTTTGCCTGCGGCGGCTTGCAGCCGCCTTCAGCAAACGCCTGCGCTTTGTCCCCGAAAATCCCGCGTCGTGCACTTCGTTGCTCCTTGGATTTTCGGGAACCCGCCCGGCTCCGCTCTTCTTAATCCTCCAGAATGTACCCTTTTCCGACCGCGTCCTCAATGACGCCCGTGACAAACTCCCACAGTCCGGGCAGCGCCTCCCGCACCATTTCCATGCGCGCCATAACCTGAGAGCGCCTGACATGGCCCTCGCGCCACGTGTACCCATCCGTCACCGAGTTGCTTATAAACGGCTGAAGCCTGTCTATCGCTGCCGCGTAGCGCGAGTCCGGGGTTTCCATCGCGTCGAACTCCTCCCAGAGCCCGCGCAGCTCGCGTCCCTGCTCCTCCGGGAGCAGGGCGAACAGCCTGTCCGCCGAGGTGCGCTCACGCTCCGCCTTGTCCGCGTTGCCCGTGACATCGTAGGCGAACGTATCCCCTGCGTATATTTCGACCATGTCGTGGACAAGCGCCATTTTGAGCACCCTGAGCAGGTCGATCTCCAAGGGGTTCCCGGCGTGCTCCGCAAGCAGCATCGCGGCCAGAGCCAGATGCCAGGAGTGCTCCGCGTCGTTTTCCCTCCTGGATTTGTCGGTGAGCAGGGTGCGGCGCAGGACGCTCTTCATTTTGTCGGCCTCGACTATGAACGCCAGCTGCTTTTCGAGCCTGTCCCTCATCAGTAGCCCATCTCCTCCAGTATCTCGGCGGCGTTTTTGACAAGGCCGGAGCACTTTCTCCTCAAAAGTCTTCTTCGTTCATCAGGATCCATTGCGGCCAGAACCTCAGGCTTGAGGGGAAGAAGCTCCTGGCAGCGCAGCGAGCCCTGCCTTTCCCGGAACGCCTTCATGAAGCGGGAGGTGTTCTCCTCGCTCATCTTCGCCGTGCTCCTGTCGGACGTATCCGGGCTGCCGTCACGCAGGCCTATCACGAGCGCCGCCCCGGCGGCCGCGCCGCACACCTCCCCCACCCGCATGCCCGAGCCCATTCCGGCGGCGAGCCTGGCGGCCATACCCGCGTCTAGCCCGTGCTTCTCGCTGAACGCGGCAAACACCGCCTGTGCGCAGTTATAGCCGTCCGCGTGCAGCTCGACGGCGCGTTCGGAGTGTCTGGACATTGTATGTCCTCCTTTCGGGTTGCTGTAATTTCTGGCGGACGCGCAATGCGCGCCCCTACATAAAAATCATTTGCCGAATAAATCCAGCACATTCAGATACTGCCCCTCCGGCCCGTCCGGGATCTCCCCAAGGCGCCAGCATGAAAATCCGGTGACGCCGAACAGCAGCGCCAGCTTCATTTTCGCCTCAATGCTGCGCGCGTCCTCGTACCAGACGATGTTTTTCGTATTGTCCTCGGTATTGTCAAATGTTATGTACGGGCTCTCGTGTTTCTCGCTGTACTGCGGCTCGGCGCCCGAGCGGATGCGCTCGTACACCGAGGCAAACGCCGGGGTATACGGCACGCTGTTTACCACCGCTCCGTCCAGCATTTTCCACTGCGCCGTTCCGAACGAGAACTGGAGGGCGATTTTGCTCCTGTCCGCCACCCCGGTCTTTTCGTTTGTGATCGAGCGCAGCGCCCAGTAGACCTCCTCTATCGGGGCAAGCGGTGTCATCACGACGCCCCTGGCCATCTCGTCCTCAGTGAGCAGCTTTGCGTTGTAGTCGTGCGCCATCAGGATGACCCTGTCGGCGAGCTCGCCTATGGCCCTGTAGTCGTAGCCCGAGTATGAGAAAAGCCCCTCACGGCGCTGCGGCTGCACCGCCACCGCCATCAGCTTTTTGTTCTCGTCCAGCCCCGCGCGCAGCAGCTTTAGAAATTCCACGTAAGAGGCCCGTACAGAATCCCCGTTCAGGCCTTCAAAGTCGACAACAACCCCGTCAAACGCCACCGTTTTCCCGTCCGGGCCGGGGATGCCCAGCGCGGCGTCCGCCATAAGCTCCGCAGCTCTTTTGCACAGCACCGGGCAGCCTATTATCAGCGGAGCGTCCGATGCGCTCACTGCCACCATCAGCAGCCTTGTCCCGTCTCCGGCTCTGCCGTACGGCTCCTCCCAGCCCTGCGGGACGCCGTACTCGTTTTGCTGCGAGCGGGCCGAATCCAGGGTGAGGGCGTCGCCCTCAAGAACAAGCCTGCTCCAGCCGAAGGACAGGCAGTCAAAATTGCCGACGGCATCCATCTGCGAGGCGGAGCTGACCGCGTAAAAAGCATTTAACCACCCGGGCTTGTTCGAGAGTATGTCCACCAGCTTGACAAGCATCGCCGCCGCGTGCTCGCGCAGGGCGGTTCCGGACGGGGCGAAGCTTTCCGGAGTCATTCCGGAGATTATGCCCAGATCCCGCGCGATTGTTATGTAGCCCTTGTTAGCTATCACGTCCGCGAACGGTGTGCTCTGCTCCTCAAGCCGGACGGCGAGGCCGTCGTATCCCAGCGCGCGCACCAGCATGACCGCCATTTCCTCGCGGGTGATCGGCTCGAGCGGCCTGAACGCCCCGCCCCTGGGGACGGCGCCGTTTGCGGCGGACGCCTCGACATAGCCGTAATACCAGCTTGAGGCGTTTTGATTGTCATCGAAGCTGCCGGACGCCGGTCTTGCCCGCTCCCAGCCCATGACCTTGCACATAAATGTCGCGAACTCCGCGCGGGAAACAGTCTGCCCAAGGCCGAAGCGGTTGCCGCCGACCCCGTCCGTGATGCCAAGCCCCCTCAGGCGCGTTATAAAGCCCGACGCCCAGTGGGACGCGGGGACGTCGTCGAACGCTGCGGCCCCGTCCGCCCTCGCGGACGGGAAAAGCGCCAGCAGCATGAAGGCGCTGAGGATTAATGAAATTATTCTTACGCGGCGCATTGATTTGTCCTCCGTGTAGTGGTTGTAGAGGTTTTATATGTAGGAGTGGGGTTCCCCCCGTCGTGCGCTTCGGTGATGTCAAGTTGCGTTTCGGCCTGTCGCCCCAAGGTTGACCCCGGGGTCTCAGCCTAGACATACAATGAGGGCGATTCAATGAAGATGTTCAATCCGCTTTCATGTGGGGATTTTACAATAATATTACAAAATACTGCTTGACAATATCTGTTCAATATGATAGTGTATTGTCAGATTTCGAAATCTAAGATTTTCCATTTATGCAATTAAATAAAGCACAGGAGGCATAAAATGAAAAACGAACTATTTCCTTGATTTGCTTCATTGCTCTGCTGCTCAATCTTTCCGTGTTTGCTAATGCCCAAGCATCAGATACAAGGATATGGATTGACCGGACAGACGAAAACGGGAGCATATATCTCGAAAATACTCAAAACGGGGAAAAAATGCTTGAGGCTTTTTGTATTGATGCCTTTGGGAATACGATTGAGCTGGACCTACTTGAGTACATAAACGAGCTGAACAACGCTGTCATAATCGATACTGCCGAGACTTCAACTGGCAGTGATAGCTTTACAGCTTTAGCCATCAATAATCCTATTATCATAACTCCACATACAACTGCAGAATATGAGTATGTATATACTCAAACATCATCCTATGTTGGCGTTGGTAACGCAGAAAAGGTAACTCCGGATGTTGTAGGCCCGGCGACAGTATCTTATGGAAATACAATCACTGTTTCTGAATCATTTGGGGGCGGACTCAACCTTACCGTAAATCTTAAGAAGAAAATAAGCGCGGGGGCCTCCTTTAACTGGAATATCAGCCTGTCAACAAATACGTCATTCGGAGTATCTTATAATGTTCCCGCAGGGAAGACCGGCTACATACAGTTTAAGCCGCGTCTAGATGTAACAAAAGGACATTTATATGAGAAATTTTATTTTAACGGCGCATTGCAGTCAACTACTGATATGGGGGAATGCTGGGGAGCTTGCCCAAAGAAATTGTCAAGCGGATTTGCTGACGGAACCTATGAGTTGATTCTAAAATAACATAGCGCTTCAAAAGCACATTAAGAAGGCCTAACTTTTATCGGTTAGACCTTCTTTTTTTTTCTATAATAATTAAGGTAACGCCGTAAACAATTACGCCCATAGTTAGTATAACTGCAAGCGTTACCGGCGCTTCCTGCAAATATTCCAGTGCAGATTGATGCCTAGGGGCAAGCGGCGAGGTCAGGCCCATATGATATATGAACTCCAACCCATACAATTCCAATGCGAATAACAGCATCCCAAGAACAACGGCTATATGACCGATAGTGCTTTTTTTCATTGCTCTTCATCTCCCTGGAAATTTTTAAAATATATTCATTCATCCAGCTTCAGCACCGCCATGAACGCCTCCTGCGGCACCTCGACGGTGCCCAGGTTGCGCATGCGCTTTTTGCCCTCCTTCTGCTTCTCCAGCAGCTTCTTCTTGCGGGTGATGTCGCCGCCGTAGCACTTGGCGAGCACGTCCTTGCGCATTGCCTTCACCGTCTCGCGGGCGATGATCTTGCCGCCGATCGCGACCTGCACCGCCACCTCAAACATCTGCCTGGGGATGTTGTCCTTCAGCTTCTCCGCGATTCTGCGGGCGCGCGGATACGCCTTGTCCGTGTGGACAATGAAGCTCAGCGCGTCCACCACGTCCCCGGCCAGCAGCACGTCCAGCTTGACAAGGTCGCTTTTGCGGTAGTCCATCAGCTCATAGTCGAGGGACGCGTAGCCCCTGGTGCGGGACTTGAGCGCGTCAAAAAAGTCGTAGATTATCTCGCCCAGCGGCAGCTCGTAGTGCAGCTCGACGCGGCCCTGCGTGCTCCCGTCCAGGTATTTCATGTCCTTGAACACCCCGCGCCGCTCCTGGCACAGCTCCATAAGGCTGCCCACATACTCCTGCGGGGTGATTACGTTGGCCTTGACAAACGGCTCCTCCGCGCTCTCTATGCGGGCCGGGTCGGGGTAGTTCAGCGGGTTGTCGATCATCAGGACGCTTCCGTCAGTGCAGGTGATGCGGTAGATGACGCTCGGCGCCGTCGTTATCAAATCCAGATTGTATTCGCGCTCCAGCCTCTCCTGGATTACCTCCATATGCAGAAGGCCCAGGAAGCCGCAGCGGAAGCCGTAGCCCAGAGCGACCGAGGTCTCCGGCTCGAATGTCAGCGATGCGTCGTTGAGGTACAGCTTTTCCAGCGCGTCGCGCAGATCGGGGTATTTGTCCCCCTCGGTGGGATACACGCCTGAGAAGACCATGGGCTGCACTCTGCGGTAGCCCGGCAGCGGCTCCGTGGCCGGGTTTTCCGCGTCGGTAACAGTGTCGCCCACCTTGGTGTCCCGCACCGTCTTGATGGAGGCGGTAAAATAACCCACCTCGCCCGCCGTCAGCTCACCGCAGGGCTCCAGCCCCAGCGGGCGCATGTATCCGGTCTCGACGACAAGGTATTCCGCCCCGGTCGCCATGAGCCTGACCGTCATGTCCGGCCTCAGGATACCCTCCATGACGCGCAGGAAGATGATGACCCCCCGGTAGGAGTCGTACTGGCTGTCAAATATCAGGGCGCGCAGCGGGGTTCCCGGATCGCCCTTGGGGGCGGGAATGCCCTTTACCACAGTCTCCAGCACCGCGTCGATGTTGATGCCCTGCTTGGCCGAGACGCGTGGAGCGTCCTGCGCCGGCAGGCCGATAATGTCCTCAATCTCGCGTATGGCCCGCTCCGGGTCGGCGGCGGGCAGGTCGATCTTGTTGACCACCGGCAGCACCTCCAGGTCGTGCTCCAGCGCCAGGTAGGTGTTGGCCAGCGTCTGCGCCTCAATGCCCTGCGCCGCGTCCACCACCAGCAGCGCGCCCTCGCAGGCCGCCAGTGAGCGGGACACCTCGTAGTTGAAGTCGACATGCCCCGGGGTGTCGATCAGGTTCAGCGCGTACTCCTCGCCGTCTCGGGACGAGTAGGCGAGCCGTACCGCGCGGGCCTTTATCGTGATGCCGCGCTCCTTCTCCAGATCCATGTTGTCCAGAATCTGATCGCTCATGACCCGCTTCTCCACCGAGCGGGTGGCCTCAATCAGCCTGTCCGCCAGGGTGGACTTGCCGTGGTCTATATGGGCGATGATGCAGAAATTTCTTATATTTTCACGTTTTATCATAATTTGCCGCTCCATCAGTGAATAGAACTAGAGGCTGTGTTTCCCCCGCCGACGGCAGGGGTAAGAGGCACTCTCAGTATAACTAAAATATTATATGTTATTTCGCTGCAATAGTAAAGGTCGACTTTAACCGGGAGAGCTTTTTACAGTTGCGCAAAGACATAAAAATCCCTGTAGTCATTGCGACTACAGGGATTCAGAGTGAATACAAAGTCCGCGACCGCCGTCCTTTTTCACTTTTGCGCGTCGAGCCTGACGCCGAAGGCAGCAGGTTCTTGCTTGACCGCAAGAGTGAAAAAGTTTGAAATTCAAGGCTTTCACGGATTCACTCCGGGAAAGCTTTTCTCTGCGAGCCGCCTTGGCGGCGACAGCTTGCCCTCGTTTTCGATGACAAACTGTAGTTTGTCATCGGTCTGAAGCCGCCCGCGTGAGGTGGGCGGCTGGAAAACAAGGCACTTACTCCACAGAAAGAGCGGCCTCAAGTATTTTGCCGGCGTCAAGCGTCCTGGCGAGGAAATCCAACCAACCAAGCGCGCTAAGGCTGTTGAGCTCATCCAGCAAATAAGCACTTGTGTCAAGAGAACCATCGTTTTTGACATTTATGTAATATGTCTTGCGAGTCATGCCGCCAAAACCATTCTGGGCAGAGCAGTCAAATTTTACTGTACAGTCGTAAGCGTCTGTTGACCAATCCTGAATTTCAACGTTGTGCAATTGAAGGCTTTCCGGGTTTTTAAGTCGGCCTATGTAGTCCGAGATTACCGTTATCGCCTTTTGCTCATCTTCCGAGAAAGTCTCCGAAACAATCACGATTGTAGTAGCTGTGGCCCTATTCCCGCTTGAATCGCTCACGCTGTATTCAATTGTATACTCTCCCGGAATCTGAGTATCTACGTTTCCTTCTACAGAAATGCTCTTGCTCAAATCCCCGTCACATTTGTCGTCTGCGCTTACGTGTTTAAGTGCGTCAAAACTCTCGCCGTGACTAATGCTAATTGATTCCGGGGCCACAATCTGTGGGGGCGTAGTATCGGCAACCGTAAAAGCGATGGGAACATCAAACAATCTCCCCTTTTCGTCAGTCACGGCATAAACGACTGAGTAGTCTCCCGGGATGGCAATCTTGACACCATCATCCTTGACTTCGAGAGTTGCTGTACTTCCTGCGCCAAGCGCAACCATATCCAAAAGATTGTACTCGCTCCCCACCTCTATTGCCTTCTCTTTTTGGAAGAGTTCAGGGGGCTTTGCAGAGCACCCCGCCAAACCCACGACCAGCACCAGCACAAGACCCAACTCGACAAACCTTTTCACCGCAAAACATCCTTTCAATATGAACCGCATAATACCACCTTGTTAGCGATTGCGCAACCGCATAACAAAGCCGCCCGCGTGAGGTGGACGGCTGGAAAGGAGATGCCACCCGTGGAGCCGAACAAGAAAATCCGAGAACTAACTATAGTGGCATTAAAGTGGCATTGTTTTAATGATGCCACTTGAGCATATCGACGTCTTTGCCCCTCAAGCCACAACCAATAACTTACAGAAACAATCCCCGCAATCCGTTGATATTAAACGGATTGCAGGGATTTTCTCTGGTGACCCGCCGCGGATTCGAACCGCGGACACCCTGCTTAAAAGGCAGGTGCTCTGCCGACTGAGCTAGCGGGTCATACCAATTGACAACGGGCAATTGAGAATGGACAATAATGGCGCGGCGAGCGCATGCCTTAATTGTCAACTGTCAACTGTCAATTGTCAATTGCCCTTGGCTGGGCTGGCAGGACTCGAACCTGCGAAATGCCAGAGTCAAAGTCTGGTGCCTTAACCGGCTTGGCTACAGCCCAAAATAAACCGGCGCAAGAAGAAGGCGGACACGCCGCCTTCTTCCGACGTAGTTGGGGTGGATAAACGGATTTGAACCGTCGGCCCCCAGAGCCACAATCTGGTGCTCTAACCAACTGAGCTATACCCACCAAAAGTCAAGGACTCATAAAAATAAGCTTACATAGCTTAACACGGAAATGCTGACATGTCAAGACATTAATGCCGCCGGGACATGACGGGCGACCCCGCGGCAAAAAATCAATCAATGATTCCGCCATTTGGCCTCTCCCGCTTTTGCTCCCGGCCTCAAGCAGTGAAACAGATTGAGCGGAATGTTACACTTTTTCATACTAATGTAACCTTTAGGGCTTTATTCCGGGTGGTCATACGAGGTATAATTCTGTTCGGATCATCAATATCAGGAGGCGCCGCCATGAAACGTCTTGCCGTCCCGGTCGCGCTCTTGTTTGTGCTTTCCTCCTGCGGAGGAGTCAGTTCCGCGCCGCCGGCGCTGTCCGTTGCGCCGGATTCTCCGTCCGCCTCCGAACCGCACATATCCCCGGCGACAACTCCGTCGCCGTCCGTATCGCCGTCCGTATCGCCCTCGGTTGCGCCCTCTCCGTCGCCATCCCCTTCTCCGAGCCCGTCTCCGGCGGAGCTGCCCGAAATTGAGCCGTACGAGCTGCCAGGGGTTCCCTATCCCGCGCCGGACGCGCACTGGCTCACTCACCCGGACAGGGACAGCCTGTTCGTCAGCGAGGACGGCGAAATAACCGTTACCGGGCTGAAGGACAAGGCCGTGCAGGAGAAAATAAACGCGAGGCTGCGGGCCGCAGAGCGGGAGCTACTTGAGCGGCCCTATCCGCTCTATCCGGGCAGCGCGTCGGTATACCGGCGGGCCATATCCTCGTCGGAGAGCGTTCAGGGCTATGTGCGCTGCTGCGTGGGAAACGTGTTTTCGGTGGAGCTGACGCGTATAATTCAATTCAAGCTGCCCGGGGGAGAGGACGAAAATATATTTGAGATGAGCGCCGTGAACGTCAACCTTCTGGACGGCGAGGACATTACCCTGGCCCAGGTGTTCGCGGACGGGCTTGACCCGCTGGCGGAGATAAACCGGGATATTGCCGCGATATGCCAAAAAAACGAGGGCAGGGACCCGGGTTATTACGGCGGGTATTACGAGCCGGTCGACTACCCGAACGGCTATCTGGTTTTCCCCGAGGCATTTTCGGGGCTGTCCGACCCGCCCGGGTTTGCCGTCACCGCGTACGGCTACGACGCGTGTGAGCTGACCCTCCTTTTCCCGCCCGAGGCCGGGATATACGGCGACAATTTTGGCAGAACCGCCCAGGCGATAATAATCCTGGATGGGGATCCGCGCTTCGCCCTGTGGCGGCGCTGCGCGTCGGACGCTGATATATACGAGAGCGAGCCGGGGAAAACCCTGCTGCTGCGAAACGCGCTGAAACCGGTGGCGGACTGGTTTTTCAGCGATGAGGAGAGGGAAACCGGCTCGGTAAGCCTGAGGTTTGTTGAATATGAGCCCGCGGACTTTCTGTCGGCTCCCGCGCGGAAAAGCCTTGGGGAGCTTATGGCTGAAACAGACCACGCGGGTGAATTTGAGGCCCTGAAAGCGCAATGGAAAGACGCGGGAGATATTAATGTCGATAAACATATTGACACAGGCGCGAAATTTTCCGGGGAGCTGATATGCGTTCACCTGAGACAGACAATAGAGTACTATGACAGGGACAAATACTGGGACGAATACGCAAGCGCGTACAGCGTCATTGACGCCGCCACCGGAGAGCTTCTCCCCACAGGCGCATTGTTCCGGAAAGGCTTCGGCTGGGAGGGGTTCATTTTTGACTTTATGCTTGACGGCGAATACGGCCGGGAGCTCACCGACGAGCAAAAGAGCGCTATACGGCTGGAGCCGGGCGGCCTCGCGTTCGAGCTTGGGGCGACCAGCTTCTGGGCTTGCTGGTATCCGTCAGACCCGGCGCTGGGCGAAGAGCCTCTGACTGTCCCCGTGAATTACGCGGATATAGGCTATGACAACCTGGTGTTTTTCGACAGACAATGGTAACATGAGATGAGTAAGAGGAGGATATTTATGAAAGCTCTGATATGTATGTCCCTGGCGGTATGTCTGCTGCTGGCGGCGTGCGGCGGAACAAGCCCGTCCGCGCCGGAGGCGAGCGTGTCCCCGACCGCCTCGCCCTCCGTTGAGCCGACGCCCACGCCGCAGTCCTCCCCGCAGTCCTCCCCCTCCACGGAAGCCTCCCCGTCCCCGGAGGTAAGCGGGCTTGAGCCGGAGCCGGACAGGCTGCTTGAGGTTCTCGGGCCGGACGCGTCCTGGAGCTTTTTTGACAGGATAGACGGCTCCACCGCGACCATCCCTCTGTCCGAGGCGATCGCGGGGAAGCTCCTTGGCGTCGGCCCGGAGGAGGCGGTGACCTATATACTGCACAACAAGACCCACAGCGCCTATATGAACCTGATAGACGGGGAGAAGGACATTATATTTGTTACCTATCCGTCCGAGGACGAGCTCCAGTCGGCAAAGGACGCGGGCGTCGAGCTGGAGGTGGTCGAGGTTGTCAAGGACGCGTTCGTGTTTCTGGCCAACTCCGCGAATCCGGTAAAGAGCCTGACGCAGAAGCAGCTGAAGGACATCTACACCGGGAAACTCACAAACTGGAAGAGTGTGGGCGGGGAGGACCGGGAAATAACCGCCTTCCAGCGCCCCAACAACTCCGGAAGCCAGACCCTGATGTACAAGTACGTCGTGCCGGAGAAAAGCATCATGGAGGCCCCGAAGGAGCTGCGCCCCGCCGAGATGGAGGGGCTGGTGGACGTGATCTCGGATTACGACAACGCCGAGGGCGCGATAGGCTATTCCGTATTCTACTACGCAAACGATATGTACCTCAGGGAGGAGACGCGCCTGCTGGGGGTGGACGGAGTGCTCCCGTCCAGGGAGACGCTGAAGGACGGCAGCTATCCGTACATCAGCTATTACTACGCCGTGCTGCGCAAGGCCTCGCCCGAGGATTCCCCGGAGCGCAGGCTGCTGAGCTGGCTGCTGGGCCCCGAGGGGCAGGCTGTCGCGGAGGAGGCGGGCTATGTCGCGCTCAAGTAGGCTTGCGGCTCTCGCGCTGTGCTCAGCTCTTGCCTTGACACTGAGCTCCTGCTCAATCAGCTGGAACCCGTCCCCGTCCACCCTGCCGCGCCAGAGCCCCTCCGCCTCCTGGAGCGCGTCCCCCGAGCCCTCTCCCGAGGGCAGCCCGTCTCCGGACGTTTCGCCGTCCCCCGCCGCGCCGTCCGCGCGGCCGGTCTCTGTTAAGGCGCAGGCCTGGGCTGTGTATCCGGACACCGAAAAAATAGTGCCGGGCTTCTATCTGAACGAGCCCATGGAAAACCCTTACCTGGTGGCGGGGCTGAGGGACAAAGACGTCGAGGCCGCGATCAACGCCGCTATAGGTGAAAAGCTGGCGGCGTTCGAGCTGAAGGAGCCGCCCGGGTATCCCGGCTCGGCAACGACTTACCGCGAGGGGGAGCTGCTTGAGACCAAGTACAGCGGCTCGCTCGGCTTCTGCGCCGGGAATATTCTGTCCTTCACGATAACCAAGACGCTCACATTCCGGTCCGCCAGCGCCTACACCGACTATTATTACGACGTGCTGAGCCTGAATTTCAACCTGATTGACGGCGAGGAGCTGACCCTTGAGGACGTGTTCCCCGCCGGAACCGACCCAATGCGCGAGATAAACGCGGCGCTTTCCGCGATGTACGCCAGAAGGCTCGAGCAGGAGCTTGAGTACGACGACAGCAATCCCCTGGATTTTTACGGCCCCTTCAGCGGTCTGGAGAGGCTCCCGGATTTCTATATAAGCGAAACGGGCGTATATCTGCTTTTCCCCCCGGAGGCGGGCCGTGTCTACAGCCCGTGGAATCCGAGCTATCCCGCGACGCTGCACATGAGCCTTCCGCAGGCCGGGGGCAGAAACGCGCTTTGGAGCGATATTGACCCGCGCGCGGACATATATGAGGACGAGCCGGGGCGGTATCTGCTTTTTGACAATATCTTGAAAACGGTGGATTATTACGGCGCGGTGGACAGATATATCGACGCGCAGATAAACGGATACGCCCTTGAGGACTGGACGGAGGCGAAATACGCCGGGGCAATAGGGGAGTTCATCTCCGTTCCGGACAGGGACAGCCTTGTTTCGGAGCTCAGGGCGCGAGCCAAAAGGGAAAAGCTGTTCATTGAGTACAACCTGTACGCCGGCGGGCGGAAGTGCGGGAGGTTTTACATGGTCACCCGCACCGAGTATTGCTTCTTTTACGGCGAAAACGTGGTGCGGAACGAGAATGTGACCGACACGCTGGTGATAGACACGCGGACAGGCGCGGCGGGCGGGATGGAGCTGCTGTTCAGGGACGGCTGGGACTACAGAGCGGCATTTGCGGAGCTGATGCTGTCAAGCACGGACGTGGCGGAGCTCTCGGAGGACGACCGGGCGGCGCTGCGCGGGCATTCCGGCGAGATTAGCGCCGAATTTGCCCCGGCAGGGCTGTACCTCTCGCTTCGGCTGGATTCCGGGGATTTTTCGCAGGCGCTGAAGGATGAGCTCTCCGCCATATGGGTAGAGGTAAAATACCGCGATATAGGGTATGATAACATAAAGCTGTTTGAGTAAACGGGAGGTTAATCATTATGCAGACGACGCTGAAAATATCGGGGATGACCTGCGGACACTGCGCGATGCATGTAAAAAAGGCGCTTGAGAGCGTCAGGGGCGTAAAAAAGGCCGCCGTCGACCTGGAGAGCGCGACCGCCGTGGTCGAGCACAAGGACGGGGTGACGGTCGGCGAGATGGCCGCCTCGGTGTCCGAGGCGGGCTACGAGGTGTCGGCCTGACATAGCCTCTTTGTTTTGGACATTGCTGTTCATGCCGCCTGTGTGCTATGTATTAAGCATACATACGCCACATGGAGGGAAGGGTTATGACGGAACGTCAGGAAAGATTTTGCTCGGAATATGAGAAGGACGGGGACGCCAGGGGCGCGGCGATACGCGCCGGATACCCGGCAAAAACCGCGGCGGAGCAGGGGCGCGCGCTGCTGCTCCGCAACGACGTGCTGGAGAGACTGGGGAAGGCGGGAACGGCCCCGGATTTCGGAGCGGAGGCGCTGCGCCTTCTCACCGGAATAGCGAGAGGAGAGACAACCGAAAGGGTGATCGGCAAAAACGGGGAGACTCTCGAGCTTGCGGCGGGCTTCAGGGAGCGCCTGAAGGCCATTGAGCTGATCGAGCTGATCAGCCGCAGATCCGGAGCCGGGGAGCGGGGGGGCGCGGCGCGGACGGTGTGGGTGATAAGAGATGACCTGTGAGGGGGGAGTGCTCAGCCTGTCGGAAATTGTCGGCGGCGGCTACGCGGATTTCTGGCGCAGCCGGCACCGCTACCGGCTCGTCAAGGGGAGCAGGGCCAGCAAGAAGAGCAAGACAGCGGCGCTGAACTTCATTGTCAGGCTGATGACCATGCCGGGGGTCAATCTGCTTTGCCTGCGCAACACGGCGGCTACTCTCAGGGACAGCGTATACGCCGACCTGTGCTGGGCGGTGAACCGCCTCGGGGCCGCGGGCGAGTGGGAGATGCTGAGAGGCGAGCCCAGAATGCGCTTCAAGTCAAACGGCAACGAGGTGCTGTTCCGGGGGCTGGATGATCCGCTCAAGCTGAGCTCGCTGACGGTATCCTCGGGGAGTCTGTGCTTTGTATGGCTGGAGGAGGCATTCGAGCTGAAGAGCGTCAGGGATTTTGAAAAGCTTGAGCTGCTGCTGCGCGGCCCGGCCCCGGACGGGGCCTTCAAGCAGTTCACCCTGACCTTTAACCCGTGGCTGCGCGGGCATTGGCTCTTTGAGTTTTTCAACCGCGAGGATCCGGAGGTGTTCGCGATGACCTCCACATATTTGCAAAACGAATTCCTGGATGAACAGGACAGGGCGCTCTTTGACAGGATTCGCGCCGAGCAGCCTGAGCGCTACCTGGTCGAGGGGCTGGGCGAATGGGGAGTGTCCGGCGAGCTGGTCTTCAACAACCTGAAAATAGGGAGCTTTTCGCAGAAGGGCTTTGACAACTGGCGCGAGGGGCTGGATTGGGGCTTCTCTACAGACCCCCTGGCCTGGATCGCCTGCCACTACGACAAGAGGAAGCGCGTTCTCTATATCTGCGACGAGATATATTCCCGAGGGCTGCTCGGGGTCGAGGCCGCGCGGGAGATACGGGCCAGAACCCGAGGCGCCGTCATCATCGCGGACAGCTCGGAGCCGCGCAGCATCGCCGAGATGCGGGCCCTGGGGCTGCGCATAAGGGGGGCGAAAAAGGGCCCGGGAAGCGTCGAGAGCGGCATAAAGCGCCTCCAGGGGCTTTCCGCGATAATTATCGACCCGGGGTGCGTCAGCGCCGCGCGGGAGTTCTCGGAGCTGCACTATCAGAGCGGGCGGGCGGGCGATACGATCCCTAAAATCGCGGCGGGCCCCGACCACCTTGTGGACGCGGCCCGCTACGCGCTTGAGGACGACATGCCGGACAGGCCCGGAGCGCTCAGCGTAAAAAAAACACGCCCTAGTTTTTAAAAACCTGTTTCACGCCGTCAACGACCTCAAACTGATTTTTGTGAAACCTGATGACTCCCTCGTCGCGCATGCGACCCATCTCGCGGGAAAGCGCGCTCCTGTCCACAGCAAGATACTCCGCGAGCTCGGAGCGGTCGAACGGCACGGCGAATTTTTCGCCGCGCTGTTTTTTTTGATTTGTGAGGTAGAGCAGGAGCCGCTCCCGTATCGTCTTTTTGTCCAGTATCTCCATCCGGCTTTGCAGCATCAGGTTTTTGCGGGCGATCACCGCCACCATGTTGCCCACCAGCGCCGAGTGAAACGCGCACGAGTTGGGGCAGGTCGAGAGAATGCGGCGGAAGCCGAGCTTGAGCACCCTGGACGGCTGGCCGGCGACCACGCTCACCGGGCTCTGGACGACCCCGGCGCAGGCCAGCGTCTCGCCGTAAAAATCCCCCGGGGACAGCAGCGACAGCAGCGCGCGGCTGCCAGAGTCGTCCTCGCGGATCACCTGGAGCCGGCCCTCCAGCACGATTCCTATGTGGTCGGGCTCGTCCCCCGCCATCATCGCGAAGCCGTCCCGGGGCACCGAAACCTCGGTCGCGCCGAGGCAGGAGAGCAGCGACGGGATATCCCGCTCCTCAATCGAGGCGAGCAGCGGAGAGTTCATTAAAAGAGGATAAAATTCTTTCATAAAAAATCTTCTTTCGTTGCACAAGCAACATACTTTGTGTGTTCAGTATAGTATTCTGAGTACGCAAAGTCAAGGGAGGTAAACAACATGGTGCGTAAAATAATTGAGATCGACAGGGAAAAGTGCAACGGCTGCGGACTGTGCGTCACAGCCTGCCATGAGGGGGCCATCGGCCTGGTGGACGGCAGGGCGGAGCTGCTGCGCGACGACTACTGCGACGGACTGGGAAACTGCCTGCCCGCCTGCCCAACCGGGGCTATCTCCTTTGTGGAGCGGGAGGCGCTGGAATACAACGAGGCTGAGGTGAAAAGGAACATGGAAAACAAAGCCAGGCAGCCTGAGAAGCTGGCCTGCGGCTGCCCGGGCACAAACGCCAGGGCCATTGTTCGGGAGCGGGAGGCGTCGCCGGTGGACAGGGCCGCCGAAACGCGGGCGTGCGCCCCGGAATCCCAGCTGCGGCAGTGGCCGGTTCAGATCAAGCTTGTGCCGGTAAACGCCCCCTATTTTGACGGCGCGAATCTTCTGATCGCCGCCGACTGCTCCGCCTACGCCTGCGCCGGCTTTCACGAGCAGTTCATCAGGGGCCGGATAACCCTGATAGGCTGCCCCAAGCTGGACGAGGGCGACTACGGCGAGAAGCTGACCGCCATACTCGCCAACAACAATATAAAGAGCGTCACCGTAGTCCGCATGGAGGTGCCCTGCTGCGCTGGAATCGCCAATGCCGCTGTAACCGCGCTGAAAAACTGCGGTCGGATGATTCCGTGGCAGGTGGTAACAATATCTACCGACGGTAGAATTTTAGAAAACTAGGAGGTTGTAAAAATGGAAAACATGTTTTGCTTTCAGTGCGAGCAGACCGCGAAGGGAACCGGCTGCACGGTGTCCGGCGTGTGCGGGAAAACGCCGCCGACCGCCCATGAGCAGGATGTCCTGACCTGCGAGCTGATCTCGCTCGCCCAAACCTCGGAGCAGGCGGGCTGCGGGCTCGCCGACTCGGTCGACCGGATTGTGGACGGCCTGTTCACCACGATAACCAACGTAAGCTTTGACGCCGGGAAAATTTCGAGGCTGGCCTCTCAGGCTCGGGAGCAGTGGGAATCCTGCGGCGGCGCGGAGGCGATACAGCCGGGCGAGCTGTTCCACGGCGATGAAAACCTGGTGTCCCTGCGCTCGACCCTGCTGTTCGGGCTGCGCGGCATGGCGGCCTACGCGCACCACGCGCGGGTGCTGGGCAAGCGCGACCCCGAGGTTGACGAGTGGTTCATCAAGGGTATGGCCGCGCTGGCGGCGGAGCATTCGGTCGACGAGTGGCTCTCCCTGCTGATGGAATTCGGCCAGGTAAACCTCAAGTGCATGGCGCTGCTCGACGAGGCCAACACCGGGGCTTATGGCGACCCTGTCCCGACCGAGGTGCCGCTGAAAATTGAAAAGGGCCCGTTTATCGTTGTGACCGGGCACGATCTCCACGACCTGAAAATGCTGCTTGAGCAGACGGACGGCAAGGGCGTCAACGTGTACACCCACAGCGAGATGCTGCCCGCGCACGGCTATCCGGAGCTCAAAAAGCACCCGCAGCTCAAGGGCAACTTCGGCACTGCCTGGCAGAACCAGCAGAAGGAGTTTGACGAGCTGCCGGCTCCAGTGCTGTTTACCACCAACTGCCTTATGGTCCCCAAGCCCGGCTACGCCGACAGGGTGTACACCACCTCGGTCGTCGCCTACCCGGAGATGCGGCACATAGCCGCGGACATCGACGGCGGCAAGGACTTTTCTATGCTTATAGATCACGCGGTAAAACTGGGCGGCTACGCGGAGGATCAGGAGCGCACGGGCATAAACGGCGGCGCGACCGTGACGACCGGCTTCGGGCGACGCACTGTGCTCGACAACGCGCCCGCCATCATCGACGCGGTCAAGGCCGGGGCGATCAAACATTTCTTCCTGGTCGGCGGCTGCGACGGCGCGAAGCCGGGCCGCAATTACTACACCGACTTTGTCAAGCAGACCCCAAAGGACACGGTCGTCCTGACGCTGGCCTGCGGCAAATACCGCTTTAACGACCTTGAGGCGGGCAGCATCGGCCCCTTCCCGCGCATCCTGGACATGGGCCAGTGCAACGACGCGTACGGGGCGATACAGGTAGCGGTGGCTCTGGCCGGTGCGTTTGAATGCGGCGTCAACGACCTGCCGCTGACGCTGGTGCTGAGCTGGTACGAGCAGAAGGCGGTCTGCATCCTGCTGACGCTGCTGTCCCTGGGCATCAAAAACATCTATATAGGGCCCAGTGTCCCCGCGTTTTTCTCAAGCGCCGTCGTGAGCACGCTGGTGGAAAAATTCGACCTGCACCCCATCACGACCCCGGAGAACGACATGGCGGCGATACTGGGGAAATAATACGAGACGAGACATCCAAAAACCGGCGCGGCGTCCCTGATACGGGGCGCCGCGCCGGTCTGTCCAGGCATCACCAAGGCGGGGAAAGCTAGCCCAACAGCGTGTCGAGAGCCATCATCACCACGAAGCCCAGCAGCACGCCGATTGTGGCGTGATGCCCGCCCTCGGACGACGCGCTCGCCTCCGGGATCAGCTCCTCGGCGACAACGAACACCATCGCGCCCGCGGCGAAGGCCAGCGCCCACGGCAAAATCGAGGTCATGGACACCGCGAGCAGCGCCCCCAGCACTGCGGCGATGGGCTCCACGACGCCGGAGAGCTGACCGTACATGAAGCTTTTAAAGCGCCCCAACCCCTCGCGCCTGAGCGGGATGGACACCGCGGCCCCCTCCGGGAAGTTCTGCACGCCTATTCCGGCGGTCAGGGCCAGCGCCGCCGCGCCGACGGAAGGATCCGCCGCCGCAGAGCCGAACGCCACTCCGAACGCGAGGCCCTCCGGGATATTGTGCAGCGTTATGGCCAGCACGAGCAGCACGCTGCGCCGCCAGCCAGAATGTATGCCCTCGGGCTGCGCGCCCGGAATGCTGTGAAGGTGGGGCAGCAGCCGGTCGGCCAGGTAGAGGAAGCCGCCCCCCAGCAGGAAGCCGCCGACGGCGGCCCATGCTCCTCCCAGCTCAACCGCGGGGGCGAGCAGCGACCAGAACGAGGCCGCCAGCATAACGCCGGAGGCGAAGCCCAGCATTCCCGACAGGAGCTTGCGGTTGATAGACTTGAAGAAGAACACGGTGGCGGAGCCGAGGGCGGTCATGCCCCAGGTGTACAGGCCGCCCAGCGCGGCCAAGGCTACCGGATGCATTCGAGGCCTCCTTTGGGTTGTGTATTGTGTTTTGACGGATGAGATGATATTATTATTCCTGCACAAATAGTCGCATTTTTTAGAGTAGGGGCGGATCTCGAATCCGCTCGCCGTGGTTGGGCAAACACAAGGTTTGCCCCTGCAGAGATGCGGCTTATTTCGGAACCCGCGGGGCTGCCGCTCTTCGGTGATGTCAAGCTCCCGCCCGGCTGCCTCTTCGGATTCTACCCCCTCAGCCTCGGCGCGAAATCCCTTGCGGGTCTGCCTGACAAACCCGCAAGGCCGGTGCTTTTGTACATCGACCGAACCAGCAGCGCGACTCCCGCGACGAGCGCCGCGGTCAGCGCCTCGGTGAGCCACAGGCTGGGAAGCCAGCCGACCTGGTACAGCGCTGCGGGGACGTTGCCCAGGGCGTGAAGTCCGGCCGCGATTATCCAGAACCTCGCCGCCGAGCCGCTTCGGACGCCGGCAAAGATCAGGATCGACAGCGCCATGTGCAGCGCCATCGCGATTGCCCGCTCTAGCCCGGACGCGAAAAAGTCGAGTCCGTTCATCGAGAGCATAGCGTTTATCTGCCCGGTTATGACCCCGGCGCTTTCGGGGCTGTCCGCCGACAGCAGGCCCACGGTCTCCGCGACGCCGTAGGCGTTGACAGACGCGGCCAGGCTCCAGAGCCCGAAGCTGTTCATTCCCGCGAGCAGCACAGCCTCCGCGCCGCCGTGCCCCGCGCCGTACATAAGGGCATCCGGCAGCGCCGGCTCCTTGAGCACGAAGCGCAGGCAGAAAAGCCGCGCCGTCTCCTCGACAAGGCCGGCCGCCAGGCAGCCGTACACGACATACGCGGCGCGGTACCCGTCCGAGTCCCCGCCGAGCGCGCTCATAAGCGCGGGAAGCGCCATGTAGTGCAGCCCGCCCTCGATAAAGTACACGAACAATATGAAGGCAAGGGCCCCCACGAACAGAGCCAGCCATTTCGCTCCGTATTTGACCCTGAGGAACACCGCGGCGGCGATGGGCAGGCCGAAGCCCAGGACGGCGGAGAAAATCATCCCCGACGTGGCAAGGGCAGAGAAGGTCTCGTTCATATGCTACCCCCTGTGCCGTATCATTTATATAATACTCCGCCTTAGGCGCGGAGGACACTGGAATTATACCCCACACCGCCGCCCGCGTCCACACTTTTCGCTCGAAAGGGGCTGAGCCGCTTGTCCTCGTTCGTATTAAAGCTGATCGCCATCATAACGATGCTGATCGACCACGCCGCCATTGTGTTCTGGTCGTACCTGCCGCAGCCGCTGCCGGAGATCATGCGCTGCGTGGGGCGGGTCGCCATGCCGCTGTTCTGCTTCATGATCGCCGAGGGGTTCTATCACACCAGGAACGTGAGGAAATACGCGTTCCGGCTGCTTGTCTTCGCGGCGATAAGCGAGCTGCCGTTTGACCTGATGCTGGGGCGGGTCACGCTGGACATGCTTGAAAGAGGCAAGTTTTGGAACTTTGGGGCTCAGAACGTGTACTTCACCCTGCTGCTGGGGCTGCTCGGCATCTGGTTTTACGACATGTTCGCGGCGAAAAACATGAAGTGGATGTCGCTGGTCTCGATACTGGCGGCGGGGGCGGCGGCGGAGCTTTTGAGCACCGACTACGGCATATTCGGGGTGTTCTTCGTCTTTGTGTTCTATGTTTTCAGGGACAGCAGGGCGGGCAAGGCCGCGGGCTTTACGACCGGCGTGCTGGCCTATACCTGCTACAATATCGCGCGCAGCGGCTGGCGGCTGACGCTGGGCTCGACGCGCTCGCTGTTCGAGCTGGTCTCCCTGGCGCCGATTCTGCTGTACAACGGCAAAAAGGGGCCCGGAGGCAAGGCCCTGCAATATATATTCTATGTGTTTTATCCGGCGCACATGCTCATACTGTGGCTGGTGAGATACGCTGTGTATGGGCGGTAATAAGAAGGTCGTTGCCCCGCGCGAGTAAAACCGCCCCTGTTCGAGAAAAATAACTCAATATTCCAAAGACAGACCAGGAGGAAAAGATGTTCATATTGGGAAACGTAACCGCCATTACCTGGCAGATGCTGCTTATGTGGGCCATCGGCGCGGTGCTGATTTACCTCGCGATTGCCAAGGATATGGAGCCGGCGCTGCTGCTGCCGATGGGCTTCGGCGCGATTTTGGTCAACCTGCCGTTTTCCGGCGCTGTTGCGGTCGTTGAGACGCTGTTCAGCGCGGGCATATCCAACGAGCTGTTCCCGCTGCTGCTTTTTATCGGCATCGGCGCGATGATAGATTTCGGCCCGCTGCTCTCCAACCCACGGATGTTCCTGCTGGGGGCGGCGGCGCAGTTCGGCATATTTTTCACGCTGGCCGTGGCCTCGCTGATGGGCTTCTCCATCACGGACGCGGCGTCGATAGCGATTATCGGCGCGGCGGACGGCCCGACCTCGATATTCGTGGCAAACCACTTCCAGACGCAGTACATCGGCGCGATCATCGTGGCGGCCTACTCGTACATGGCCCTGGTGCCCATTGTCCAGCCGCCGGTGATAAGGCTGATCACCACCCGCAAGGAGCGCCTGATGCGCATGGAGTACACGCCCGGCGACATATCGCGCAAGACGCGCATCCTGTTCCCGATACTGGTAACGGTGGTCGCGGGAATCGCCGCGCCCGAGTCGGTGGCGCTTGTGGGCTTCCTGATGTTCGGCAACCTGATCAGGGAGTGCGGGGTGCTGAGCTCTCTGTCCGAAACGGCTCAGAAGGTGCTGGCCAACCTGATCACGATAATACTGGGTATCACGGTCGCGGCGAGGATGCAGGCGGAAGCCTTCGTCAACGTGCAGACGCTGATGATACTCGCCCTTGGGCTGCTTGCCTTCGTGATGGACACGGTGGGCGGCGTGTTTTTCGTGAAATTCCTGAACCTGTTTTTGAAGAAGAAAATCAACCCGATGGTCGGGGCGACCGGCATTTCCGCGTTCCCGATGTCCGCGCGGGTCATACACAAGATGGGCCTGAAGGAGGATCCGCACAATTTCCTGCTCATGCACGCCACCGGCGCAAACGTCGCCGGACAAATCGCCTCCGTCATCGCGGGAGGGGTCATCATAGCGCTGATAAAATAGAAGAGCGGAGCCGGGCGGGTCTCAAAAAATGCAACGAGCAGCGAAGCGCACGAGGAAGCATTTTTTGAGACAAAGCGCAGGCGTTTGGCGAAGTCCGCGAAGCGGACGCAGCCGAAGCCGGAGCGGCAGCCCGGCGGGAGCTTGACATCACGGAAGAGCGGAGCCGGGCGATGCCCCTGACGCGCCTCCGTTTTCCATTCCCGAAGGTTGACACCCGGCGCGATAGGTTGTAGAATACTATATGTTACTGCAAGGGGGAGGCGACTCCCCCTTGATAATTTAAAATACCACTACAGAAGGTGTTGCGCTTGTCCTCTTTTAAGAGCAGGCTTTCCGGCTCGCTTCGCTCGTGGACCTTCCGGCTGTTCTGGCCGGTTTTTGTCGAGCAGCTTTTCGCCGTGACAATAAACGTGCTCGCCACAGTCATGATCCGCTCGGTCTCGGACGCGGCAATGGCGGGAGTCGGCCTGCTCACCATACTCAACGCGCTGCTGATGAACGCTTTCTCCGCCGTCGCCTCGGGCGTCACGGTCGTCGTCAGCCAGAGGATCGGCGCTCAGGACTACAAGGGCGCGGGCAGGGCCTCGGCGCACTCCCTGGTGCTGGTCTTCTACATATCGGTGGCAATGGGCGCTTTGATGACCGTTTTCAACTCCCATATACTTATGTTCCTTTTCTCCGGCGCGGAGGCGGACGTGCTTGACGCCGCCGGGATATTCTTCCTGTGGTCAAACCTCTCGCTGCCCCTGCTGGCGGTGTTTTCCACCATAGCCGGTATAATGCGGGCCACCGGCAACACCAGGGTTCCGATGCTGGGCTCGATACTGTCCAATGTCTTTTACGCCGCTGTCGGGGCGGTGGGAATTTACGCCGCCGGAATGGGGGTGCACGGCGCAGGCCTCGCGCTGATGGCGTCCCGCCTCGTGCCCGCGCTGTTCCTGTCGCTGTGGCTGTACAAGGGCCGGGGCGGGGTGTACCTGCCACGACTTACCCCGAAGCCGGATATGGCGACCCTGCGCCCGGTGCTGCGCATCGCGATACCCTCCGGGATAGACAGCATCATATTCAACGGGGGGAAGCTCCTGGTGAGCGTGTTTATGTCCGGTATGGGAACCCCTGTGCTGGCGGCGAACGCGATTGTAAACAACCTGTTCAACTTTGTAAACCTGCCCGGGGTCACCCTCCAGCTCATCTCGGTCACCATTATCGGGCAGAAATACGGCGCTAGGGAATACGGCGAGGTCAGGAGGCAGACCTTCCGCCTGACGGGGCTCTGCTGCGCCGCCGAGCTGGCCGTTTGCGCGCTGATATTCGCGCTGGTAAACCCGCTGATAGGCATATACAACCCGTCTCCGGAGACCTACACCGCCGCCTGGGCCGTCATGGCGCTGGGGCTGGCCTGCACCCCGCTGTTCTGGTCGCCCAGCTTCCTGACTCCTCAGGCGCTGCGCGCCACCGGCGACGTCACGTACACAATGTGGGTGTCTATCGTCTCGATGGTGGTGCTGCGCGTCGCGGGCGCGTGGTTCTTCGGGGTGTTCCTCGGGATGAATCTTTTTGGAATTTGGCTGTCCATGATCGTGGACTGGGCCGGGCGCGGCGTGTTCTTCCTGGCGCGGGCGGCGACGATGGGGAAAAGGCTCGAAGAGCGAAGCCGGCGCGGGTGAGCGAAGCCGGCGCGGGTCTTGAAAAATCCTAGGAGCGATTGCAAACGTTATTCAGATAAAGAAGGAACGACACCACCCCGTCCGCTTCGCGTTCACCCCTCCAACGGAGGGGAATTATGCCGTTTCCAACCCACATTGCCCCCCATTGTAGGGGCGACCGTCCCCGGTCGCCCGCCGCATTCTCTTGAGGCGTTGAAAACGGCGCGTCAGGGATGCCGCGCCCTACAGGGGTGCATGAAGGGGGCCGCCGTTTTCAAAACGGCGGCCCCCTTCTGCCAGATTATTTGCTTTGCCGGTCAGCCGATCATGACAGTAAACGTAAAGCTGTAGCTCGGGAACAGCTCGGGATACTTGACGCCCGAGATTTTTACATTGCCGTCCGGGGCGGTTTTGAACATTATCCGGTACTCGTCGGAGGCGGTAATAGCGGTCTTGAC
>JAVBTT010000031.1:0-20557 GCA_031556035.1 Oscillospiraceae bacterium | reverse complement strand
TGTTGTTTGTGTGGTTGTGGTGTGACATATGATTTATTTTTTTCCTTTTTATCTCAACTTCTCTCTGTGCGGGTGGGGGGGGGGGGGCTTGCTCCCCCCCCCCCCCCCCCCCCGCCCCATCAGCCGGAAAATGAACACAATGAAACGACGATATATTTAACTGCAACTGCGACGAAACAGTAAACAATCAAACTGATGAGAGGTGCAAACACGATGAACAACGACACACAGGCGTACAAGCTGCTGGAGCTGATCGCTATATCGGGAGAGTTCCCTGCAGCCGCACTCAGCCGGTTGGCAGGCGGGAGCAGTTACAAGGAAGCGCTGATCACAAGGCTGAAAAAGGATGAGATGATCCGCACCTACCACGCCGACCGTCTGCGGGGATACAGGCTGACGGCGAAAACAAAGGAGCTGCTGATGGAGCGAAACCCCGAACGCTTCGGGCTCTTTTTATCAGGGCAGGCGGAGACAAACCGGCTGAAATCCGAGATCACGCGGCGGCTGCGCCTGCATCGGATCGCCGAGGCTTATCTGACCATGCATCAAGCCGGCGCTATAATCTTCCGCGACGAAAAACCGGATGTGTTTTATCCGGACGGCGAGGAATGCCGCGACATCACCATGTCAAGCCCGGCGTTTTACGGTTCGAGGGAGATCAAGGAGCTTGGAGCCGACGCGGTGAAAATCAGCGGTGCGCGTCCGGTCGGCGCACTGCTTGCGCCGTCGTGCGTCTATGCAGTCTACAACACGGGAAACGCCCTGATGCGATGGAACAGCGTTTCCGAGGTTCGGACCCGGGCGCTGCTGAAGTCAGTCGTCTGCATCGAACGCCTTCACAGGTATTACAGGCCGGACGACGTGCGCGCGTTGATGCTCGGGGACAGCATGGAAACGATGTACAGGCTGATGACGAGCAAGGGCGGGCCGAAGAAGCGATTTTTCCATCTCGACGGAAATCACGACAATTTTTATTATGTCACCAACGACGACAAAGGCGCGGTGCTGCTGCGGCTGCTGTGCGACCCCGAAAAGACCGCCGAGCTCTGTGAGATGCTGTCCGAAGACCTGTATGAACGGCAGCCCGGCCTTCCTGTGGAGAACGATGCGATCGACGCGGACGGCAATCCCGTCTTGTTCGGCTATGACTGCGATATGCCGCGGATTGCACGGTTCAGCGGCGGCGTGTCTCTCCATGGGGTACAGGGCACGCTGATCTGCTTTGATTATCAGGCGGAAACGCTTCGGCGCTGCTGCGATTCAAATATTCAAATACAGGAAATCAATTTCGGTAAATTCAAAAAGCTGTATTTTCCGGAACTGAATGAAAAAGTATGACCGGCTGTGCGATATAGCCGGTCATTTTTATGTTTATTAAGGAGAGAGAACATGAAGACAGTGAAAGACAATGCCAGATCATCGGCGGTTCAGATAGATCATATCTCGTTCAACGTCCGCAGTGAGTTCGGGGACAAGGATCTCCGCGAGCTGCTGTACCGATTGATCCTGGGAAAAATCCAGCATCCGTCATTCCCCGCCAAACAGCAGGTTCCGGTAGACGCCGCGCCGCTTCCGCGCTATAATTAGCCTTGAACGGAAGTCGTTTGCGGAACCGCTGTTTTGTAACTTGAAGGAGGTTAGCATGGAGTTACAAAACACCTATAATGCCGGCATTTACTGCCGGCTGTCCCGCGACGACAATAACGGAAGCCTTGAGAGCATGAGCATCTTAAACCAGCGGCAGATACTGTCCGACTATGTGAAGGAAAAGGGCTGGAATCTCGCCGGGACCTACATTGACGACGGATACACCGGAACCAACTACGAGCGCCCCGATTTCAAGCGGATGCTTAACGACATCGAAGCCGGGCGAATCAACTGCGTCGTGACAAAGGATCTCTCCCGCCTCGGCAGGAACTATGTCCAGACCGGGTATTACACCGAGGACTATTTCCCGACGCGCAATGTGCGCTACATCGCCATCAACGACTCGATCGACACCGCGAGAGACAACAACGACATCGCGCCGTTTCAGAATATTCTGAACGAGTACTACCCCAGAGCGGTGTCAAAGGCGGTGCGGCAGGTCAAGCAGAAAGGCGCGCAGCAGGGGAAGTTCATGAACAGCAAGCCACCCTACGGTCTGGTGAAGTCGCCGCTGGACAAGCACAAGCTGATTGTGGACGAGGATCCGGCGGAGATCGTCAGGTCGATCTTCCGCCAGTACGCCGCGGGAGACAGCGCCCGGTTCATCGCGACCAAGCTCAACTCCGCCGGCGTGCTGTCGCCGAGGGGTTTCTACTACGAGAGGCTCGGCAGACCCAACCCGAAGCCGGGCGAGAGCACGACATGGTGCAGCAACACGGTCGTTCAGCTGCTCAAAAACCCGGCGTACATCGGCAACATGGCGCAAGGGAAACGCAGCGTGGTGTCCTTCAAGACGAAAAAGCGCCGTTTTGTCCGTCAGGACGACTGGATCATCGTCGAGGGCACGCACGAAGCCATCATCGACCGGGAAACGTGGGACATCGCTCAGCAGAGGCTTCTTGAGCGCAAGCACATCATGACCAACAGCAACGATGAGATCAGCCTGTTCGCCGGGATTCTCCGGTGTGCCGACTGCGGCGGGTCGCTGGCGTTTAACGTCAAGCGGATGACCGGCGGCGAGAAAAACATCTACAAGTGCAGCCGGTACGCTAACCACGGCAAAGGGATCTGCTCGGCGCACTACATCACCGAAGACCGTTTGATCGAGGTCGTGAAAGAGGATCTTCGGAGAAACGCCGCTCTCGCGGCAGCCGACGAGAAGGCGCTCATAAACAAGCTGCTCCTGGATGTCAACGCCGGGTACGCCAAGGAATCGCAGGCGCACCGCCAGAAGTTCCGGGACACCGAGAGACGTATAACGTCAATCAGCGCGGCCGTAAAGAAGCTCTTTGAGGAGAAGCTCGCCGGGAATGTGCCGGAAAGTCTGTTCAAGACGCTGCTTTCTGACTACGAAAGGGAGCAGACGGCGCTTGAGCTGAAACTGCCGGAGCTACACCGTGCTATCGCTTCAATGGAGACCGAACAGCGGGATGTGTCCGAGTGGGTGGACAAGATCAGGCGGTACATAGACCGCGACGGGCTCGACCGCGAGACCGTCGTCGCGCTGATCGAGTGCATCACCGTGTCTGAGGTTTACGAGCAGGACGGCGCAGCGAAACAGGACATCACAATTAGGTACAGATTCGCGCATTCAACTAAGCGCAAAAAGGAATCGAGCATAGCCTGATTTCTCAGACTATGCTCGAGCAATGCATTTTCGGGAAGGTTCCAGCTTCCCGATTGAACCCGTAAGGTTCATTGTGCGATGGCGGAGAAGAGGAGATTCGAACTCCTGCACCGGTTTCCCGGCCTACGCCCTTAGCAGGGGCGCCTCTTCGACCTACTTGAGTACTTCTCCAAGTCAAAGGATCTGACTGCTCAATTGTAAGAAACGACTATACATCCAACGCTCATATATTGTACCATAATTCTTTGCCATGTCAATATTTATTTAAATAAATGTCACGACAAAGACTGTAAAATGCTCTGGTTACCAAATGATCACCTCAACGCGTGGAGAGGCTGGATCAACCTGGCGCTCAAAGCTTCCGCTGTATATTACCCTTTGCGCCAGCCTGTCGCTTATATCAACGCCGACCGTAACATCCATCTCACTGGAGCCCTGCCGCTGCATTATCGAGACATCCACCGCAAGCGCCAGCATAGCATTTGGAATATCCGCCGTATGAAGCTCAATCTCCAGCCCGTCCGGGAACCCTGGATGAAAGTCCCCGGCCAGCCTTATTGTAACGCTGTCTATATCCTTTAATCGCCTGCTGATGGAATACGCCCCTCCGGAAAACACGACGCGTACCTCGCCGTCTGTTGCCTTCGCTGAGATATCAAGCTGCCTCTCCTCGGCCACAAGAGAACCGCTTCTCACAGAAACGGCGCAGTATGTGGGGCTATAGCTATAGGCGCCGAGACGCTGTATATAGCCCATGTTCATCGGCAGTGTCTCCAAGAGAGAACCGGCCAGCAAAACTACGATAAACACGGAGATTTTGCCTCCGTGCAGCCTTGAGTGCCGCACGCCGGTTGAAAACGCGCGATCCCATGAGGTGCTGCCCGTAAGCTTTAGAGTGCGGTAGGAGAAAAAAAGCGGGAACAGGCAAATGGTCGCAAGCCACATTCCTGCCCCGAGCACAAAGGAATACACTGTGCGCTTGTAAAGCCTCGTGAAATTTGTCTCTGGAGGGAATGAAACTCTTATGCCCATCAACCATTTTCCAGGAGTGGTCTTTGTTCTGTAGGTCATTAACGCTATCAGCGGCAAAACGGTGACAATTTTCAGCAGAGCCATAGGCAAGCCCGAATAAAGCGAGAAAAAATATGAGTAGCTGTCAAGGCTTATCAATATCCACGCCGCCTCGAACGGCAGCATAAACAACATTACGTCAAAGTAAAACGCAAGCAGGCGCCGCCATGGGTGCAGGTTGTCCGGCAATACTCTCTCTCCTCTTTATGGCGAGTTGCTAAGCTTGGCCATGGCCCTCGCGCCTTCCGTCATCTCGACGCTCATGTCCGGCAAAATCCAAATCACATCGCAGCCAAATTCTGCGGCGAGTTCCCTGCCCCTGTCCATCGGGAGTATGAACAGCGAGGTCGAAAGTGCGTCGCTAAGCCCTGAATCCATCCCGATAACGCTCACAGAGCGGTATCGGAGCGCCGGCATTAGGGTTGCCGGATCGATTATGTGGTTGTAGCTGACCCCGTCCACCGTATACTCACGCTGATAATCCCCGCTGGTCACCACGGCACCATCCGAGACGCTCAGAGTGACAATGGGCTTATCCGAATCCTTGCGGGGATCCAGGATGCCGACGCTCCACGCCTCGCGCCCGTCGCCGGGCAGTCCGGCGACCACCACGTTGCCCCCCGCACTCAGTATATAGCCGTCCGGCAAAGCGTCCACCGCGAGACCGGAGGCAAAGCCCTTCGCGCAGGCGCCCACGTCAAGGCTCATCCCCGGCTCCTTCAGGAAAAGAGTGCCGGCATCCCTGTCAATGATGACGCCGTTAATATCGCACAGCTCATACGCTTCTCGGAGCATATCCTCGGGCGGCAGTGAAACTCCCTCGTTTCGGTAATCGTGCCATATCCGCAGCACCGGGCCAAGGGCGATGTTGACCGCACCGCCCGTCCGTGGATACATGTCAACCGCCAGCTCAACCAAGTCCAGTATGCGCGTGTCGACTTCGACCGGGGTTATCCCGGCCATGTCGTTGACCGTTTTGAGGTTGTTTATCCCGTCATAGTTGTGATATATGTCAAAAAGCCTGTGCAGTTCCTCCATCACGCTGCGAGCAAGGCCGACAGATGTATCGAAGTCGGCTTGACTCCTTTCATAGCCGGAAATCTGAACGGTGGTATCGAAGGTACCGAGAAAGGCGCCTCCATACTTCTTGAGCGCCGGACTACAACCGTTAAAACATAGGCACAGGCACAGGCACAACGCAATTGATTTTCTAATAAAAAGCTTTTTCAACTATACAATGACACCACCAACAGAATAATGAATACGGCCAGCGGAACCAGCAGAGACAGATAGATTCGTCTCTGCCTGACATACAAAAAAATTGATTCCGCGACACAGACAGCCGCTCCGGCGCCGAGCAAAAGCCGCCCCAAAAACATAAAACCGCTGTCCCAACTGGGGTTTTGTGTAAAGCCCTTCATATAGACAAATATGCTGAAGCCCGCTGGTCTTGCCCTGAGCATAAACAGAACTCCGGAGAACAACAGCAACCAGGCCACGCCGGCGCACCACCACCGGATGGCCATTGTCAATGGAAGTTTTTCCCTCTCGGGTTTTTTGGGGCGGTCGGGATCTATGATCATATCGTAGGGTATGTGCAGCCTTGTAATAGGGCGGTCGTCGTCAGGCAACTCGGGACTAGCTTTATTTTTGTCGCTCACGCGTTCCACTCCCTCAGTCATATTGTATTTCGTCCCGCCAGATCGACTGTTATCCCCTGATTTTAAGGAAGCGGTCGTACGCCTCGTCCCAGCTCTGTGTATCCGAAGGTGCGTAAGTCTGAACATTAAAGGAATCCGCTATCAGCGCCCTGGCCTGCGACATATCCGAAAGCTCGCCGAGAGCGAGCAACTGGCAACATATGTTGCCCAGCGCTGACGCCTCTACCGGACCGGCGCACACCGGTCTTCCCAACGCGGAAGCGGCGGAGCGCATGAGCTGAAGGTTGCGGCAGCCGCCCCCGACCACATGCAGTACAGGCAGTCTGTAGCCCAGAACCTCCTCCAGCGCTTCCACGGCGTGGCGGTATGTCAGAGCCAGGCTTTCGGTGACGCAGCGCATAAGCGCCCCTATTGTATCCGGTGGCGCCTGCCCGGTGCGGACGCAAAAGCTTCTTATCTTATCCGCCATATGCCCCGGGGTCAGAAAGTCCTCGTGATCAGGGTCTATCAGGCTGCCAAAGGCGGGAGACTGCGCCTCCCATTCATCAAGCTCGGCAAAGCCGACCACCCCGTGCTCGCGCTCGTAATCGCGCTTTAGCTCCTGGCTGATCCATTGTCCCATAATGTTTTTTAGGAACCTGACCGTGCCGTTGTATCCGCCCTCGTTGGTGTACTGAGCGTCATACGCGGCATTGTGAGTCAGCGGGGCGTCCAGCTCAACTCCAAGCAGAGACCATGTGCCGCAGCTCAAGTACGCGGCAATCTCGCCCTTGCGCATCGGAACCGCGAGCACGGCGCTTGCAGTGTCATGTCCGCATACCGATACGACCTTCGGGGATATGCCCGTCTCGTCGCGTACTTGCGGCAAAAGCTGACCCAGCACTGTGCCAGGCTGCGATATGGGCGGCAACAGAGAGCTCTCTACCCCGATCAGGCGCAGCAAATCGCTGTCCCACGTCCGGCGGCGCACGTCCATAAGCTGGGTTGTCGACGCCATCGAAAACTCGGACGAAGGCGTCCCGGACAGATAATAATTAAAGAGCGACGGCATCAATATAATTGAACGGGTACGCTCCAAAACCTCGGGATAGCGCTGCTTTATCGCAAACAGCTGGAATATGGTGTTAAAGCGCAAGAACTGTATGCCAGTGCGGTCGTACAGCTGGCGCTTGGGAAGCAAGGAGAATAGCGATTCCATAGCGTCCTCCGTCAGGACGTCGCGGTAGTGAAACGGATTCCCGATCAGCAGACCGTACTTGTCGACAAGGCCGAAATCCACTCCCCAGGTGTTGACGGCCATGGACACAACCTCTCTCCCGGCTGCCTTGGACGCAGCCGCCATCCCCGCCTTCATCTCGGCGAACAGCCTGGGGAAATCCCAGTACAGATGTCCTCCGAGTGTGACTGGATCGTTTGTAAAGCGGTGTATCTCCTTCAGGAGAAGCTGATCGCCGTCGAATTCCCCCAGGATTCCACGTCCAGACGACGCGCCGTAGTCAAAGGCTAAAAGCTTCATATGTTTCCATCCTTCGCCGTGCGCGGTCCGCGCTTTGCCCTTCGCGGAACCCGCCGACTGTCTTATGCTTTCTTCCAGTATACCAAATTATTATTACACTGTCAAAATCATTTGGATATTTTCAGGGGGACATCTCTAGTTATATCGCTCGGGTATGATAGCCTCATATCTTCACCCTCTTTGGCTTATATTACATACCCTTGAGGGTGTTGTAAAGATTATAAACAGGTTCTAAGGCTCAAAGCGGTAATTTGAGCGCTAAAAATCGCCGAAGTGCTTATCAAAAAGCTCGCTTGCCGCCCTTTCGCACTCCATCTCATATGAGCAATATCTTTCCAGCAGCTCCCTGCCGAGTTCAGTCAGCGCCGCCGCGCCGCCATTTTTTCCGCCGTGCCTCCTGTGTATGACGGGGCGTTCCATTTCCCGCTCCATTCTGTCAAGTATTTTCCAGCCCTTGCTGTAGGACATCCCCATCTCCTGACAGGCAAGGCTCACGGAACCCGTGCTCTCTATCAGTGAAAGAAGCTGGCGAGCGCCGGGACCGAAAAATTTCTCGTCCTTCGCAAGAGTTATGCGCAGTAGCGGGCGTATCGGCCGCACAAAACTGCCCCCTGTCGTTTGCCAACTTAAGGTTTTGCAGACATATATGTTTTGTCAAGATTTTGTCGTGACGCTTCAGTTGTTGCGCTTCCGCACAACAAAAAACGCTTCAAGCGCCGCTCCACCAAGGCAGCGAGCCTTATCGGAGATCGTGCGCCAGTCGGTTTCCTCACGCGGGTCGACATCCGCAAGCTTCATGCCCTTGGGGACGTTCATGCCCTCACGGATAAGACCGCGCAGCAGACCGTCAAACGGTGCGCTCATCGTAATCCCGCCGACGGTGAGCAAGGCTTCTCCTGTCCGGACGATGTCGCCAATCTCGCGCACATGGCGCACAAACCCGCCGACGGGAGCGTGCAGCACTCGCCGCGCGCCCTGTCCGCCCAACTCGCCCGGGACACCTGTGTTTTCCAGCGCCTTGCCCTTGAGTATCAAACGGCCGAGGTCGTGCCCCCGCGAGGTTTCGATCACCGCGTCCACATCCTCGCCCGCGCGGAAGCCGGGACCGAGCGCGATGGTGACCGGGGCCATGCCTCGATGAGTCCCCAAATTGCGTTTGGCGATTATCGCGTCGACAACGGCGGCGGGCGACAGAGCCGGGATGAGGCGGGCATCCGGGTCTATCAGCAGCGCGACCTCGCCGCTTCGCCAAATCGCCTCAAGGCTCTCCGTACCGGAGGCGAGGCGACAGACGATGTCCTCCACGCGCACGAGCCCTGTGTACACGGCCTCACACAGCGCGACGCTCCGCCGTATCGCGGTCGGTTCCGGGGTCTCCAGGATCAGAACCTGGAATCCGGCACGGTAAAACTTCTGAACTACTCCGGTGGCCAGGTCACCCCCGCCGCGTATGACTATCAGCTCTCCGGTGTCTATGATTTCTCCCCCCGAACGTGGGCCACCCGCCAGCGGGTTATTTCGCTTATCAGGTCGTACGGGATGGGCTCTGAATATGGAAACTGGGCAGTGCCCTTGCTGGTGTTATAGCCCGCGAGCTTGTCCGCGAAAAACAGCATGGCCTCGGAGCCCGGGTGAAACCCCACATGATTCTTGGCGTTTGAGAAGTGGACAAGATTTTCACCCTGCCAGAAGGTGGGCATTCCCCAGCTTGACCGCTCCTCGGCGTCTGGCGCCGCCTCACGGATAACCCGCCGAATTTTACGCATGATATCCTGGCGCTCGGGCGGAAACTGGGCAATGTACTCATCCACCGTCTCAAACCCCTTGGGGGCAGGCTCCCGTTCCCAAAACTCCACCCGCACGACATCGCCCGGCTGCTTTCCGAGCTTGGCCCTGATGTCCTTGCGTATCCCTATTATATGGCACGGGGTGCCCATCTTGACAAGCTGGCCGTCGTAGGGCTCTCCGTCAAAGGAGGCGTGTACGGAGACCCTTCCCCTGCCAAATTCCGCCTTCACATCAAAGGGAATTTCCACATAAGCGCCGTCCAAATCGGGCACCTTTTGTATTGTCGCGTCAAACTCGTACTTTTTATCCTTCATCCGCCCTGCCTCCTCCAGAATTTTACCGAAGGTCTCCGATTATTTCTGCGCGACAAAGTTCCACATCACCCCGAACTTGTCAAACACCACTCCGGCGCATGGGCTGTAAAAGGTTTCGGCGAGCTCAATTCCCACCCGTCCTTCCTCGGCCAGCACTCCAAAGGCGTATTTCACATCCTCAACCGAAGCCTCCACGGCTATTGAAACGCGCTCCGATTCGGGATCGTTGAGCGGCTGCCCCGGCCCGCAGTCCGACATGCGTATAAAATCCTCGCCAAGCCTAAGCGTCGCCTGAACGACCCGGCTCTTATAATCCTCCGGAATTGAAAACCCGGGGCCCGCCGGCATGTCTGAAAACCGCAATATCTGCATTACATCGGTTCTGAACGCGCGCTTATAAAGCTCGATCGCCTCATTGCACTCGCCATTATAGGTTAAATACGGCCTAAATTTCATATGGCATGCTCCATTCTGTTTTATGATAGGGAGTGCATGACGCGGTCTTTCAGGACTGCGCTCTGTCCATACGACGGTCATGCCAGCTCTCATTGTCTAATATTATGCCCGTCAGCTCTGTTTTGCAATATAAATCTACAGACGGCGTTTTGCGGATCAGGCGCAGAATCACTGAAAGCTCTTCATGCCGAAGTACATCAGCTGAATCATAAGCTCCGCCAAGAGCGCGGGAGGCTCCGGCGTACCTTCCCTCAGCCATTTTTGAAGCACGCTGACGCATCCGTTTATGCCAAACTCCTTGATATACTCCATTGTGCGTATGTCAAGCTTGGGATATATCTGCTCAGATATGATCTGAGCCAGCTCCATAATATCCTTCTGGATCGCGAAATCGCAGTTTTCGCTGAGAAGCGCCTTTGAAAGCGCCGCGTTTTCCTTAATATAATCGAGAATACTGGTCAGTATCTGCACGGACAGAGGCTCGCTGCTGTTGAAATCCTGCCTGTCCAGGTATCGTTTCAGATTCGCCAGCACCTCACGCTCAATCTGGTTGAGCAGGTCGTACGGATCGGAATAATGCGCGTAAAACGTGCTGCGGTTGACGTCGGCAATATCGCAGAGCGCCTTTACGGATATCGCAGAGATGTGCTGCGTCTGCATAAGCTCCACCAGCGCGTCCCTGAGCAGAGCCTTCGTATATCTAACGCGCCGGTCCACCCTGTCAGTTTGCATGGCTGGCCTCCAATTTTAAACTTTTAGTGACTATCCAACACATAATAAAAATTGTGTCGTAATAAAAACATACGCGGGCAATCTGATGGTTGTTACCCAACTGTGTGTCGATTATAATACAGTTCAGACCGAATTGCAACTGTCTGTTGCTTAGGAGAGGGCTTTATGGATAAAATCGCGGACTTAATCGTGAGGCAAAAGAAAAAGGTCATTGTCATATTTCTGACTGCCACCGCGATCTGCGCGGTGCTTTCGTTTTTTGTGAAGGTCAATTACAACATGGTGGACTATCTGCCTCCGGGCGCTCAGTCTACCACAGCGCTCGACATAATGAGCTCGGAATTCACCGAGGCCATGCCCAACGCAAGCGTGATGGTCAAAGATGTCTCGGTTATGGAGGCGGTGGAGTACAAGAAGAAGCTTGCCGCTCTCCCCGGCGTCACTCAGGTGATGTGGCTGGACGACATGATCGACATAAAGCAGCCGCTCGAGATGAGCGACAGGGAAACGGTGGAGGGTTTCTACAAGGATGGCAGCGCCCTGTTTTCCGTAACCATAGCCAAGGGGACGGAACAGGATACAACCGCCGCGATCCAGGAGCTGATCGGCGAGGGCAACGCCGTCGCGGGCGAAGCTCCTGACATGGCCACGGTGCAGCGAGCTACAAGCCGCGAGGCCGGAGGCGCGATGCTTCTGCTGGTGCCCATAATTATACTGATACTCGCGCTGTCAACGAGCTCATGGATGGAGCCCGTTCTGTTTTTGCTTAACATCGGGGTGGCAATTCTCATTAACATGGGCACAAACCTGCTGCTGGGCGAAATCTCCTTTATGTCGTTCTCGGTAAGCCCCATACTCCAGCTCGCCGTTTCGCTTGACTACGCCGTCTTTTTGCTCCACAGCTTCGGGGATAACCGCAAAAAATACGCCGACGCGGATGAGGCCATGAAGCATTCTATAAAGGAATCCATGTCGACCATCGCGGCCAGCGCCGTCACCACCCTGTTTGGCTTCCTGGCGCTTATGTTCATGAACTTCCGGATCGGCGCTGACCTGGGGCTCACACTCGCGAAGGGCATCGTGTTCAGCTTTGTAACGGCCGTCGTGTTCCTGCCCGCCGTCACTCTCTGCACCTACAGGCTTATAGACAGATTCAGGCACCGCGAGCTGATGCCCGGCTTTCAGAACATTCACAGGGTGCTGTCCAAGCTCGCGGTGCCCGTTGTCCTGATTGTTGCGCTGCTGCTTGTACCCGCCTTCCTGGGGCAGAGGCAGACCCAATTCGTATACGGAAACGAGAACCTGGACGTGAGCAGCCGCTCCTCGCAGGACAGCGTAAGAATCAAGGAAATATTCGGGCAAAGCACCGTTATGGCGCTGCTGGTGCCGCGCGGAGACGTGGCGAGGGAGCAGGCTCTTTGCGACGATCTCAGGCGGCTTGAGCATGTGACGGGGGTGATGTCCTACGCCTCGACCGTGGACTCGGCCATACCTCCGGAATATCTGGGCAGGGAGATAACCTCCCAGTTTTACTCCGATAACTATGCGCGCATCATCGTCTATACAAACACGGCCTCGGAGGGCGACGCGGCCTTCAGCACGGTTGAAAATATCCAGAGCGCTACGATGGGCTATTATAGCGAGGACTCCTGGTCGCTGGGGCAGAGCGCCAACCTCTACGATATGAAAAATCTCGTCGAGATCGACAACGTCATGGTCAACCTTGTCGCGGTCATCGCGATTTTCCTTGTCCTGCTGGCTACCTTCCGCTCGGCCGTCCTACCGTTTTTGCTTCTGATTACTATTGAGGCCGGCATCTGGATCAATCTCTCTATTCCCTACTTTATGGGTACCCCCATCAACTTTATCGGCTACCTGGTGCTGTCCACTGTGCAGCTCGGCGCCACCGTCGACTACGCCATTCTGCTGACCACGACGTACATGAGGCACCGGAAAACGATGGGGAAAAAGGAGGCTGTACGCACGGCGCTGGGCGGCTCGTTTAAATCCATTCTGGTCTCAGGCGCGACCCTGGCGGCGGCGGGCTTCATACTCTCAGCCACAACCTCCAACCCCGCGATCGGAGACATAGGCCTGCTGCTCGGCAGGGGAACCATTCTCTCAATGCTGATGGTAACCTGCTTCCTTCCGGCGATGCTTACCCTTCTCGACAGGGCAATCGGCAAGACCACCTTTAATTCAGGATTTTTTGATAGATTACCCCAAAAAACAGGAGGATTCCAATGAAGCTCAAAACTTTCAAATCAATTTCTGCCGTGTTCCTGTCCGCTGTCCTGCTCTGCGCGTCCGCGGGAGTATTGTCGGCGTCGCCGGGAACTCAGACCCGGAGCGCCGCCGCAAGCGAACAGGGCGCGGCGACAGTCAGGGATAAAAACGAGGTCATCTACGCCACCCTCGACGCGGAAGGCGGCGTCAGCGCCGTGTACGCTGTCAACCACTTTGAGCTGGAGGGCGGCGGCAGTGCAACCGATCACGGCGATTACGCCTCCGTCCTGAATTTGACCGACACAAGCCCTCTTGCGCGGGACGGAGATACGGTGACATTCGACACCGCAGAGAGCAACTTCTATTATCAGGGAAATATGGTCTCGGCGGAGCTTCCATGGAGCTTTGAGCTCGCCTATTTGCTTGATGGGGCGCGGATGTCTCCAAATGAGCTCGGAGGCAAGTCCGGCAGACTTGAGATACACATTAAAAGCGCCCGAAACAACGGCGCAAATCCTGTGTTTTACGAAAATTACCTGCTTCAAATCTCCCTGACTCTGGATACACAGCGCTGCGCCGACATAAAGGCGCCCGGCGCCACGGTCGCGGAGGCGGGAAAAAACAGGATGATCGCTTACACCGTCATGCCAGGCAAGGACGCCGACATCACCGTATCCGCGGACGTCGCCGATTTCAAAATGCCTGGCGTTGAGATCTCCGCGATGCCTTACTCCATGAGCGTAAGTCTTCCCTCGGCAAGCGAGTTCACAGCCGGGCTTCAGCCGCTCGTGGACGCCATATCCGATTTAAACGGAGGCGTCGGGAAGCTTGCGGAAGGGGCTTCCGAACTGAAAACCGGAGCGGCAAGGCTGAAAAGCGGTTCCGGGGAGCTGTACAAGGGACTTTCTGAGCTGAGCGGAAATTCCGAGCGGCTTATCGGAGCGTCATCTCAAATCAATGGCGCTCTGGAAAGCATTTCGGCCTCGCTGAGCGGCGGCGCGCCCGGAGGAACGGATTTGAGCGCCCTCGGGCAGCTTCCGCAGGGCTTGACGGAGCTTTCCGGCGGGCTGAAGCAGGTTTCCGGCGGACTAGCCGAACTGAAAACCGGATTTTCTCAGGGGTATGCGGCGCTTGACACAGCCATGGGCGCTATACCCGAAGCGGTGGTCACCGAGGCGGAGATTGCCGCGCTATACGCGAAAACAGACGCCTCTCAACACGCTCTGCTTGATACGCTGGTCGATTCATACAAAGCCGGGCAGTACGCAAAGGGCGTTTACAGCCAGGTAAGGGCCTCGTTTGACGCTGTCGGCTCCACAATCGACACGATGACCGGCTCCCTTGACACGATTGCCGGGACGCTTGACGACATGGCGCGTCAAATCGGCGGGGCCCTGGCGGGAATGGATTCGCTTTCTCAGCTTCAGTCCGGCCTGTCGGAGCTTGCCGATAATTACTCCGCCTTTCACGACGGGCTGACCGAATATGCCGGCGGGGTGAGTCTGATTGCGGCGGGATACGCGGATTTCAATTCCGGGCTTTCCTCCTTCGCCGGTGGCATCGGGGAGCTGAAAAAAGGCGCGGATGAGCTAAACGCAGGCACGACAAGGCTCCATGAGGAAACGTCCGGGATGCCGGACGCCATGCAGCGGGAAATCGACAAGCTGATGGATGAATATATCGGCACCGATTTCGCCCCCGTTTCGTTTACCTCCGCAAAAAATACGGACACCTCTCTTGTTCAGTTTGTCTTAAAGTGCGAAGGCATTGAAAAACTGGAGGAGCGGGAAAGCGGTAAAACCGAGACAGCAAAAAACGAGACCTTCTGGGATCGGTTCACGGCTCTGTTTAAGGGCGATCAGTAATACAAAGTAGCGAGGCAGGCGGCGGGTCAAATCCGCCGCCTGCCTCGCTGCTTGCGGGGAAAGCTGTTTGCACTTGATTTCCCCGCTCCCAGGAGTTATTATTGTCTGGTAATTATGCCCTGACGGAGGGATGAATATGGACTCCGGAGTTCCAAGGCTTCTGATAGCGGATTCCGACTCGTCGGTGCGAGACATCATACTGTACAGCTCCCGCGAGGAGGGCTGGCTCGCAGACGAGGCCCGCGACGGCATAGAGGCGATAAAGCTTCTCAGGCGCCACAGATACGGTATACTCATACTTGAGCTGGAGCTGCCCGTGATAGACGGGCTGATTGTCTGCGAGCAGTTCGGCGCCTCCGTGCCCGTGATCTTCCTGAGCCGAAGAACGTCGGAGAGGGACAGGCTGGACGCCTTCCAGTCCGGGGGCAACGATTTTTTGCCCAAACCCTTTTACCCGCGCGAGCTGGTCGCGCGGATAAGGAGCTTTCTTAGGCTTACCGGGCATAAAACCGCCGACCAGTCCGTCCTTCAGGCCGGAGACCTCCGGATAGATATGAACTCTCAGGACGTGTACATAGAGGATCGGCTGATACGCCTTACCCCCAGGGAGTACAGCCTTCTTTTATTCTTATCGCAGAACCCGAACAAGGCTTATTCCCGTGAAAGCCTGCTCAACATGGTCTGGGGCCATCAATATGAGGGCATGGACCGCACCGTTGACACGCATATTAAAAGCCTGCGGGAAAAAATCCGGCCCTGCGACAAATATATTGTCACGATTTGGGGCTGCGGCTATAAAATGGTTCTGTAAAAAAACTGTAACAAAAACCTCTCCCCGCGAGTTATACTAATGGGATGAGTATGAGACGAGGTGGACGCCGTTGTTTTCGCTTATGGCGCTTGAGGCCGGGCCCGGAAGGGATAAGCTTGAGTACATACATTCCCGCTACATGAACCTGATGCTTTTCAAGGCGCGCGAGATTCTGCGCGACAGTATGCTCGCCGAGGACGCGGTCAGCGAGGCGTTTATCCGTATATATAAAAATCTGGACAAGATTGACGACCCATCCTCGAACAAATCGCTGGCCTTTATAATTACGATAGTCAAAAACGCCGCCCTCACCATCCTGAAAAAGGAGAACCGCTATGTCCTGGACGGCTCGGATGAGCCTGAGGATGTGCGCGACCCGTCTGACCTGGAGGAGCGGGTGCTTTCTGACCTGTCAGCCGAGACAATATACAGGCTTGTGGAGAGGCTGGGCGAGGAGCTTCGCGGCGTGTTCATGCTGAGGTACGCGTACGACATGCCCCACAGGGAGATAGCAAAGCTGCTGGGAATCAGCGAGAACAATGTGACGGTGCGGCTGCACAGGGCAAGGAAAAAGCTTTCTGGCCTGCTTTCGAAGGAGGGATACGGCCGTGAATGAGATGGACAGGGAGAGGCTCTACCGGGAAATGGCCGGAAGCTACGCCGAGAGCTATGGCGCGCTGCTGAAACGGGAGCTCGGTGAGCTTGAGGCAAGCGGCGCCGAACTCTCCTCCGGGGCATTTGACGAGGGGATCCGCAAGAGCCTGCGCGCCCGCAAAAGGCGAACCGCCGTCTGGATTTCGCTGGCCGCGGCCTGCGTGCTCTTGCTTGCGCTGCTGCCGGTGATGCTTGACCTGACTCGAAAAGCTCCGAACCCGGACGCCTCATCCGGCGATCATCCGCTATACGAGGTTATGCCGCTTGGCTTTGAACTGCCCGAGGGTTTTTCGGTGACAAAGGTCGAGCAGGATATAGAGAGAACTGTCTATTACCTCAATGACCCGAAAAGCGAGGGCGTCGTCATGACGCTGGAAAAAGCCGAGGGGCCGGTCCCGCATGAGGGGCTTGACGCTATACAGCTTGGAGGAAAGCAGGCGTACGGGCTGGAAACGGAGGATTACGGCATACTGCTGATTCAGGACGGCGGAATACTCTACACGATGACCTGCGGACGCGGCATGGGCTCCCTGCTTGAGCTGGGGGGGAGTATATGAGCTTGTTAAAACTTTTTTAATATTTCTGTAATATTTTTCTTTTGTCTGAGGTTTACATTATCGAAGAGCGCAAGCGTGGTGCGAAGCTTGGCAATGTTGCCTCAGAAAGGATTGGTAAAGATGAAAAATCTCAGACCCGTCAGCATAATATGTCTTGTTCTGGCCCTCTTAGTGCTTGCGTCCTGCTCGGCGCCAGCGCCGACAACATCATCAAAGGCATCACTATCATCAGCGACATCGTCCACACCAAATCCTCAGCCGTCAGCGCCCGGAGAAACCGCAGCGTCGGCGTATCCATCAGCTTATAACAACTCCGAGCAGTACCTGTCCATCACCGAAAACGAGCGCACTCAGACAAGCGAGAGCTCCATGCTGACCTTTTCCCTCAAGGTCGACACCGCGTCCTACACCAACGTCGCGCGCTATATCGAGTCCGGCTCGCTGCCGCCCTCGGACGCGGTGCGTATCGAGGAGCTTATCAACTACTTCAGCTACGACGCGGACATGAGCTTCGAGGGGGACTCCCCGTTTTCGATCTACACCGAGGTCGCCCCGTCCCCGTTTAACAGCGGCAAGTATATGGCGTTTATCCGCGTCAAGACCGAGGAGATCGACAGGGAGAGCCTGCCCAGCTCGAACCTCACCTTCCTGATCGACACGTCCGGCTCTATGGACTCCCACAACAAGCTGCCGTTGCTCAAAACCGCTTTTTCCCTTCTCGTAGAGACGCTGGACGAGGACGACAGGGTGTCCATAGTCACGTACGCCGGGAGCTCGGACATTGTGCTGGACGGCGCGGACGGCGGCGACAAGCGGGCGATCCTGGACGCGATCGAGAACCTGTCCGCCGGAGGCTCGACAGCCGGGGCGGACGGCATAAGAACCGCCTACGAGCTGGCCGCCGCGAACTTTATGTCCGGAGGCAACAACCGCGTGATACTGGCGACCGACGGGGATTTCAACGTGGGCATCTCTAATGTCTCCGAGCTGGAGAGGTTCATATCTGAGAAGCGCGACGGTGGGGTGTACCTGAGCGTGCTCGGCTTCGGCACCGGCAACATCAGGGACGACATAATGGAGACCCTCGCCAAGAACGGAAACGGCAACTATTCCTACATCAACACGTCCGCCACCGCCGAAAAGGTGCTGGTTGACGAGATGGGCGCCAACTTCTTCACCGTGGCCAACGACGTCAAGGCTCAGGTGGAGTTCAACCCCGCCAATGTAAGCAGCTACAGGCTCATCGGCTACGAAAACAGGATGCTCGACAACCGGGATTTCACGGACGACGCCAAGGACGCGGGCGAAATAGGTGTCGGCACCGATGTTGTTGTCATGTTTGAGCTTGAGCTGACTTCTGATCAGGGTCTGAAATACGGCGGGAACCAGTCGCCCTCTGTGGATTCCGAGTATCCAGACGAGCTGTTCGAGGTGCGTATACGTTATAAAAACCCGGGGCAGTCGAAAAGCAGGGAGCTTGTGCGCCCGGTATCCTTTGGCAGCGTCACCTCCTCCCCGGGCACGGACTTCAGCTTCGCCTGCGCGGTTGCCGGCTTCGGTCTGCTGCTGCGAACCTCCGAGTACAGGGGCAGCGCCGACGCGGATTCCGTCATCGCGCTAGCGTGGGACAGCCTGGGGCGCGACAAAGGGGGTTACAGGAGCGAGTTTTTGAAGCTGGTCGAGGGCTATCGTAAGATTGCCCGCTAACTGATAACACTAGGGCGTGTTTAAAAGATTATCATATTTGTGGAATGTCTTAAGGCTACAACATGAGATAGGCCACAACTTTGGCGGGACACATAATGAACCGCCAACTCTCTGCTCGGGAGAGCCATGCATATACAATGGCCTGCTTGATACTAACTACAATTTTAACCGGCCTGATAGCTGGTGCAACAACTGCAAAAATGACTTTGATGATACAAAATTTGGTTAAGCGATAAGCTTTAGTAAAATTTCTTACCGCCTTGAACTAAAATGCCAAATCCGGCAGGCGCTATGCCCGGAAAGGAATATTATAAGGAATATTATAATGAAAGCTTTACGTTTTATAGTAGTCGCGCTGCTCAGCATATTAGCGCTGACTTCTTGCGCGAGTCCACAGGGGGTACAGATTCCATCTGCAAGCCCGGTGTCTAGCACGCCATCCCCCGTAACTGCCGCTGAAACGTTTACCGAACCCACGAGATATGAAACAAGGGAAGAGTTCCATAACGCGGTGATTGACGCTAAGGCATCGCAAAACATAGGAGATTCGCAGACGACTAACAATGTAAGTACACCCGATAAACTAGAGGAAATCGTATGGTATTTTGATTTCGCAAACCCTGTGGAGGAGGTCGAGTTGGGTGAAATAGGCGTTAGGAAAACCTATGTCGCTTTGGAGTACTGGAATATAGAAGAAGATAGCCCATCTATCGTAATTCAAACGTTCAGATGGGAAAATCTTTTGGAGACCAGAAACGAGACCGAGACAGAGTATCTTGATATGCTTAAAAGCAACAGCGGCGCTCGTGAAGTCTCAATAAGCGGGAAGAGAGTGCTAAAGAAAGAGATCTACAGGGATGGCTTCCATACCCATAATAATTATGATTGGCTGGAAAACGGATACCGTGTATTTTTGCGCGCCCCCTCTTGGCTCCTCGACCTCTATCCCGAGGAAACCTTCTTTGACATAGAAGTGGTGAATGTATCTGAGGAAACCATGAATATAGGGGTAATTGGTATTATTGGGTGGAGGACGGATACGCTATGGAGATGATAGTCCCCCCCTGGCTCCTCGAGCTCTATCCCGAGGAAACCTTCTTTGATCTAGAAGTGGTGAATGTATCTGAGGAAAGCCCTGCCGAGTAAGGCGAAGCATATACGGGCGGCGAGCACTCGGTTGTATGGCTTAGAGACACAAATTATGCGGACCCGCCTTATCCGGCTGCGGGGCATTATTACAGTACAGGTGATGGTTCATATTTGTGGAACGTCAGAAGGAATCAGTACGAGGTATCTCACTGCTTTGGCTTGCTGGACAATGACCTACAAAATCCGACTTGTGTGGCTCGATCAATTGAACCGTGTCTGTTTAACGGCGGGTTTGATGGATTTCTGCCTAGTGGCAATGACTATATCGGATGCTGGGCGCATGTGCGGCGGAAGTTTGACGAAGCACTCAAAATCCTGCCCGCCGAGCAGCGGGCGGGGTCATCCGCCGAGCGCGGACTGCGCTATTGCAACCGGTTGTTTGAGCTGGAGAGAGAGTTTTCGGGCTTGCCGCCGGAAGAAATCCGAACAAAACGTCTCGAGCACAGCCTTCCGATTGCGGAGGAGTTCTATGCGTGGGCAAAAACGCTTGACAACCAGCCGAAATGCGCTCTGAAAACGGCGGCGAACTATCTTGTCGGCCAGTGGCCTTACCTGAAAAATCTCTTCCTGGACGGGCGGCTTGAGCTCTCCAACAACCGGGCCGAGCGCAGCATCAAGCCGTTTGTCATCGGCCGCAAGAACTGGCTGTTTTCAAACACGCAGAAAGGCGCGAGGGCAAGCTCGGTCATTTACTCTGTCATAGAGACGGCTAAGGAGAACGGCCTCAAGCCGTTTGAGTATCTCAAGCTGCTGTTTGAGACGCTGCCCAACTGCAC